>NZ_BAAAQD010000004.1:209333-498439 GCF_039531485.1 Dactylosporangium maewongense
GCGGGTGACGGTCTGGATGTAGTTGAGTGAGTCGAGAGTGATGGTCGGGTCGCCGGCGAGTCCGGCGCCGCCGGGGAGCGTTTCGCGGTTCCAGGTGGTGCCGTTCCACCAGATGTGTTGGAGGGTGTTGTCGGTGGCGCGGGTGACGGTCTGGATGTAGTTGAGTGAGTCGAGAGTGATGGTCGGGTCGCCGGCGAGTCCGGCGCCGCCGGGGAGCGTTTCGCGGTTCCAGGTGGTGCCGTTCCACCAGATGTGTTGGAGGGTGCCGTCAGTGCCGCGGGTGACGGTCTGGATCCAGTTCGCCGAGTCGATGGAGATGGCGGGGTCGCCGGCCAGTCCGGCGCCGCCCGGGAGGGTTTCGCGGTTCCAGGTGGTGCCGTTCCACCAGATGTGTTGGAGGGTGTTGTCGGTGCCGCGGGTGACGGTCTGGATGTAGTTGAGTGAGTCGATGGAGATGGCGGGATCCCCGGCGAGTCCGGCGCCACCCGGGAGGGTTTCCCGGTTCCATGCGGTGCCGTTCCACCAGATGTGTTGCAGGGTGCCGTCAGTGCCGCGGGTGACGGTCTGGATCCAGTTCGCCGAGTCGATGGAGATGGCGGGGTCGCCGGCGAGTCCTGCGCCGCCGGGGAGGGTTTCGCGGTTCCAGGTGGTGCCGTTCCACCAGATGTGCTGCAGGGTGTTGTCAGTGCCGCGGGCGAACACCTGGATCCAGTTCGCCGAGTCGATCAGCGCCACCGGCCGCCCGGCCAGACTCATCGTTGGGAACAACGTCTCGCTGGTCCATGCGGTGCCGTTCCACCAGACGTGCTGCAGCGTGTTGTCGGCACGACGTTCGAAGCCCTGCAGCTGGTCGCCCCAACGGACCAGACCCGAACCCGGCCGCGGACGCGACACCGCCGCTGTGCCGCCCGCCAAGTCGGCCAGATCGGCGGTCGAGCCGTTGAAGACATTGTGATCGACATTGCCGCTGACGCCGGGCACGCTCGCCTGGTCGGTGTACTGCCACAGCGCCCACCGGCTCCAGCCGGCCGGCAGCGTGCCGGGCGCGCTGGCGTAGCGCGCGACGAACAGCGGCTGATCCGCGAACGCGCCGCTGTTGCCGGTGCACGGATTCCACCAGCTGGCACTGGTGTAGATCATGGTCGGCCGGCCGGTGCGCTCGCGGACCCGGGTGACGAAGTCGTTGACCCAGGCGACCATCTGGCCGGGGTTCATGCCGTAGCAGGGGTAGGTGCTGCCGGAACCCTCCCAGGGCCACTCGATGTCGAGCATCGGCGGCAAGGTCCGCCCGTCGGCCGCATACCGGGCCCGATCCAGGAAGTAGTCAGCCTGGGCGGTTCCACCACCACGGTCCGGACGCGCGAAGTGGTACGCGCCGGCGTACAGGCCGTTGGCCTTGGCATTGGCGTAGTTGGCGGCAAAGTACGAGTCGGTGAACGTCAGGCCCTCACTGGCCTTGGCATACATGAACCGCTGCCCCGAGCCGGCGACGCTCGACCAGTTGATGCCGCCTTGGTGGTTTGAGACGTCGACGCCGGTGATCGGGTAGCCCGGCGGCACGGCAGCCGCACTCAGCGACGGGGGAGCGGCGGTGCCGGGAACGCGACCGGCGGCGGCGTGACCGTTGGGTTCGGCGGCTGCGGCCGGCGTGGCCGCCATCGTGGCGATCGCGAGTGACGCGGCGAGCGGCACAAGCAAGGTCCGCAGCGATCGTCGCCGGCTTCCCGTGAATTGGTCGGTCATGAGGAACTCCTAACAGTTGCTGAGGTTCGGTGGCCCGGATGACGGAGGCCCGGCGTCCCGTGGTGCGGGACGCCGGGCGGTGTGGGTCAGGAGGGCAGGGTTTCCCGGTTCCAGGTGGACCCGTTCCACCAGATGTGCTGCAGGGTGCCGTCAGTACCGCGGGTGACGGTCTGGATGAAGTTGATCGAGTCGAGAGTGATGGTCGGGTCGCCGGCGAGTCCTGCGCCGCCGGGAAGCGTCTCGCGGTTCCACGCGGTGCCGTTCCACCAGATGTGCTGGAGGGTGCCGTCAGTGCCGCGGATGACGGTCTGGACGAAATTGAGCGAGTCGATGGAGATCGCGGGATCTCCGGCGAGTCCGGCGCCACCCGGGAGGGTTTCGCGGTTCCAGGTGGTGCCGTTCCACCAGATGTGTTGGAGGGTGCCGTCAGTGCCGCGGGTGACGGTCTGGATCCAGTTCGCCGAGTCGATGGAGATGGCGGGGTCGCCGGCCAGTCCGGCGCCGCCCGGGAGGGTTTCGCGGTTCCAGGTGGTGCCGTTCCACCAGATGTGCTGCAGGGTGCCGTCAGTGCCGCGGATGACGGTCTGGATGTAGTTGAGTGAATCGATGGAGATCGCGGGATCTCCGGCGAGTCCGGCGCCGCCCGGGAGGGTTTCCCGGTTCCATGCGGTGCCGTTCCACCAGACATGCTGGAGGCTGCCGTCAGTGCCGCGGATGACGGTCTGGATCCAGTTCGCCGAGTCGATGGAGATGGCAGGGTCGCCGGCGAGTCCGGCGCCGCCGGGGAGCGTTTCGCGGTTCCACGCGGTGCCGTTCCACCAGACGTGCTGGAGGGTGTTGTCGGTGCCGCGGGCGAACACCTGGATCCAGTTCGCCGAGTCGATCAGTGCCACCGGCCGTCCGGCCAGACTCATCGTCGGGAACAACGTCTCGCTGGTCCATGCGGTGCCGTTCCACCAGACGTGCTGCAGGGTGTTGTCCGCACGACGTTCGAAGCCCTGCAGCTGGTCGCCCCAACGGACCAGACCCGAACCCGGCCGCGGACGCGACACCGCCGGCGGCTGATCCTCGACGATGCGGTCGTAGCGCACCGGGGTGTAGTTGCGCCAGTTGAAGTTGGTCGGGACACCCTCGATGGTGTTGTCGGTGGAGCCGTTCTCCTGCACCACGATCGGCTGGGTGTGCGCGCTGTCCTTCCACGACACGAACAGCGCCACGTGGCTGCCGTTCGAGGTGCCGTCGTGGTAGAGCAGGGCGTCGCCGGCGGCCAGCTGCGACGCCGGGATCGGGGTGCTGACATCGTCGAGGTTGCCGGTCCACCAGTCGCTGCCCTGTCCGCCGAGGCCCCAGGCCATCGCGACCATGCCGGAGCAGTCGGTGCGGTAGTCGCCGTAGCTGTTGCGGTAGCACCTGGTCTGGCTGTACGGCGTCTTGCCGATCCAACTCCGCGCCCGGGTCACCGCCATGGATCGGGGCATCCACTTGTTTTCGGCACCGTTGTATCCGCAGGTGACGGCAGCGAGCGCAGGCGGCACCTGGTCGGGCGCCGGTGGGCTGGGCGCGGCACGGGCCGCACCCGCACCGACGACGAGCGAGGCGGCGAGCGCGAAGGCAAGGCCGCCGGCAAACAGCAATGCGTGGCGGGTGCGGTCGCGAATTCCAATGGTCATGTCGAGCCCTTCCGAAGTTGTGGCCGTCCCCGCCGGTGCCCTTCGCCGGCGGTGCTCACAGCATTCGGCTCGGTGCTGGACGCCGGCTGTACCCGGCGGTGCCCGTACCGGTCTCGTATCGCGTTCGCGCATGCCAGGACGGGTGCGGACCGCGGAACTTGCGGGGCACCACCCGTACCAGACCCGTACTACGATGAATCCACTTGCGACGATGACCACGGGGGCGGGCGTGAAGCGCATGGGCGATGCCGGGGCCGTGCCCTTCGGCGATTTGCTCCGAATGTCGCGGGAAATGGCGGCGCTCACCCAGCGTGAGCTCGCACTGCTGTCCGGGGTGAGCGTGGCGACGGTTCGCGACCTCGAGCAGCGACGCACCTCGCATCCGCACCCGGGCTCGGTGCGCCGGCTGTGCGAGGCGTTGAGGTTGACCGGGGAGGACGCCGCGGCGTTCCAGCGGGCGGCGGTGCGGCCGGCGTCTCCGGGCAGCCCGGCCGGCGAGATGCCCGATGCTTCGGTCCGTGTGCTCATCCTCGGCCCGCTGGTGGTGCGTCGCGGCGGCGCCGACCGGCGGTTCGGCGCCGACCGGCAGCGAAGTCTGCTGGGCCGCCTGGCCCTGACCCCGAACGAGGCGGTGCCGCGCACCGAGCTGATCGACCTGCTGTGGCCCTCCGCGCCACCGGAATCGGCCGTCAACCTCATCCAGACGTACGTGACGCGACTGCGTCACCTCCTCGGACCGGTCGCGGCAGACTCGGCCCAGACGTCCATGCTCCGCTCCGTGCCCGGCGGGTACATGTTGCGCGCCGGTGCCGATCAGCTGGATCTGTTGCACTTTCGCGAGCTGGTCGAGCGGGCCCGTGCCGCGGAACCCGCGGCCGCCCTGGATCTCCTCGACGAGGCCCTCGCATTGTGGCGCGCCGAGGCGGTTTGCGACGTCGCCGCGCTGGCCACGCATCCGCGGGCGGTGGCCCTGACCGACGAGCGCATCATGGCCGTGCTGCGACATGCCGACCTCGCCGACCAGGTCGGCCGGCACGAACGGTCCTTGGCGATGTTGCGGGCGCTGAGCGACGCGCATCCGCTGCACGAGCCGCTGTGGGGGCGGATGATCCTCGCACTGGCGGCCGGCGGCCTGCAGGCGACAGCCCTGGCGGCCTACGCGCAGATCTGTGCGCGGCTCGCCGACGACCTGGGCATCGACCCCGGGCCGGAGCTTGCCGAATTCCACCGCCGGGTGCTGCGCCAGCACTGGCGCAGCGAACCACGGCAGGCCATCGACGACTGGCGGGCGTCGCCGGCCCGCGAGCAGGCACCTGCCGTACCCCCGCAGCCATCACCCCCGCCGCCCCCGCCGCCGCCGTCGATCCCGCCCCAGCCGCCACCGCCCCCATCGGTCCTGCCCCCGTCGGTCCCGCCCCAGCCGCCACCGCCACCGCCACCGGCGACGGACGTGACCGGACCGGCGGCCGATCGAGTCCGGCCGTTCCAGGTCCCGGCACCGGTCGGTGACTTCACCGGTCGAACGGCGCAGCTACGGCTGTTGTGCGAGTTGATGCGCAATGACGTGGCGGCGCCGGTCCCGATCCCGGTGAGGATCTGCACGATCGCCGGCCCGGGTGGAGTGGGCAAGACCAGCCTCGCCCTGCAGGCCGCGCATCTCATGCGGGCCGACTTCCCGGACGGTCACCTCTACGCGGATCTGCGCGGCGACGGAGCCGATCCGGCGCGCCCCGTCGACGTGCTCAGCCAGGCGTTGCGCGGACTGGGCGTGGAGGCGGCGTCGATCCCGACCGACGAGGCGGAGTGCTCGGCGTTGTTCCGGACCACGGTCTCGGTGCGGCGTCTGCTGATCGTGCTGGACAACGCCCGCGACGCCCGGCAGGTCCGGCCGTTGTTGCCGGGCTGGGGTGGTTGCGGCGTGATCGTCACCAGCCGTCGCCGGATGGTGGACCTGGAGGCCGCGACCGCCGTCGATCTGGAGACCATGCCCGTCGAGGACGCGGTCGACCTGTTCGCCAAGATCGCAGGCCCGTCCCGGGTGCTGGCGGACCCCGCCGCGGCGGCGACGGTGGTCCGGCTGTGCGGACGGCTGCCTCTCGCCATCCGCATCGCCGGCGCCCGGCTCGCCAGCCGTCCCAACTGGACGGTCGACACCCTGGCCCGCCGCCTCGACGACGAGGTGCGCCGGCTCGACGAGCTGCGGGCAGGGGATCTGCAGGTAGCCGCCAGCCTGCGGCTCAGCTATCAGGACCTCTCGGAGCCCGCCGCACAGGCGTTCCGGTTGCTGGCGCTGGACCCGATCAATTCCTGGTCCGTGCCGGCGGCCGCGGCGCTGCTCGGCCGGACCGAGCGGGACACCGAAGATCTCCTCGACGACCTGGTCGACAGCAGCCTGCTCCAGACGCCGTCGCCGGGTAGGTATGTCCTGCACGACCTGCTGCGGCTCTATGCCCGCAACCTCTCGGCGGCCGACGACGGGCCGACCGCCCAGGCCGGCGCGATCGACCGGCTGTACGCCCACTACGCCGACCGGGTGGCCGAAGCGGCCCAGCGCCAGCATCCCAACATGGTGCGTCTGCCGGGTCCGGACCGTATCGCCGACCGGTTCGCCGATCCGGCCGCCGTGATGGCCTGGATCGAGGTGGAGATGCCGCAGATCGTCGCGATCGTCGAACACGTGGCGAAGCGGGGTCCACGCCCACTCGCGTGGATGCTGGCCGATCAGCTGCGGGGCTACTTCTTCAGTACGCGACTCGCCGCGCCCTGGTTCGCGACCGGCCAGGCCGGGCTCGACGCGGCCCGCGCGTGCGACGATCACCAGGCGCAGGCTGCCATGCACCAGACGCTGGGCCAGGCGGCGTGGTCCATCGGCGACTTCCAGGAGGCGCTGCGGCAGTACCGCCTCGGGCTGACGCTGGCCGAGTCGGTCGGCTGGTCGGAGGCCGTCGGCTACCTGAATCACAACATCGGCCTGGTCCACTTGGCGCTGGGCGAGCCGGAGGCGGCCCGCGCGGCGTACCTCGACGCGCTCACCGTCTGCCGGGAGCATCGTCACCAGTATGTGGAGGCGGTGACAGTCAACGACCTCGGCATGATGTGCTGGGAGCTGGGTCAGCTGGCACTGGCGGCCGAGTACCTCACCGATGCGCTGCGGCTCAACGAGCACGGTGGCAACGTGGACGGCGAAGGAGTCAACCGGCTCAATCTCGGCCTGGTGCTGCGGGAGATGGGCCGATACGCCGAGGCGCGGATCCAGCTGGAGCGCAGCGCCGAGATCTACGAGCAGATCGGTTCACGGTACGGGAAGGGTGCGATGCTCGTGCAGCTCGCGTTGCTGGAGTCGGCCGTCGGCCCGACGGACGGCCCGGTGATCGAGATGGCTCGCACCGCCCTGGAGCTGACCCGGGCCAACCAGGACCGGCCCTCGGAGGCGGATGTTCTGGTGAGCATCGGCGCTCTCCTGTTCGAGGCCGGATCGCCCGATGAGGCGGCGGCGTGCATCAGGGAGGGTCACGAGCTCGCGACGGCGGTCGCCGCGCCCTACTTGCAGTGCCGCGCCCTGATCGGGCTGGTGGCCGTGCACCTGCACGAGGGGGCGATCGCGACGGCGATGGACGCCGCACGAGAGGCGTTGCGGCTGGCCCGCCGGGGCGGGTACCGGATGCTCGAAGCGGACGCGCTGGTTGCCTGTGCCCGGGCTCGGTGCGGCGACGAGGCGTCGCTGCTACGCCAGGCCGAGGACATCTACGTCCAGGGCGGCAGCCAGGCGCGGGCGGACCGCATGGTGAAGAAGACCGGCGCGGTCATCCTCTGACGAGGAACTCCAGCTCGCCCACGGGGTTGGCGAACTGGGTGACCCGCAGGGACACCTGCATCCGCCACGTCCCGGACACCGGGAGCACGACCTGCGCCGTGTAGAGACCCGCCGACACCTGCGTCAGCGGGATGTCGCCGAGCGTCGTCCCGTCGGTCGACAGGCGCACCACCGGCGGGGCGACGCCCTCGGCGGGTTCGCCGGCCGCGGAGCTCAGCCGGAGGGTGACGGTGTTGGGGCCGCGGGTGAGCGGGGTGAGGGAGGCCCGCACCGTGATGTCGCCCAGGGTGGTCGTGTGGGTGTCGGAAGCGGCCTCGGCCGACACGCTCGCGGGCCGGGAGCCGCCCTCGGGGCTCGTGTCGACGAGGAAGCCGGTGACGATCAGGGCGGCGACGAGGAGCGCGCCCTCGACCGCGGTGGCGCGCACGACGGGGCGGGAGCGCGCCTCCCGGCTGTTCCTGTTCGCCGCCCGCTGGAGCCGGGGGAGGAGCGACCACCTGTTCCACGCCGCGATGGCGACGGTGACCAGCACGATGGCGATCTTGGCCAGGACCAGCCGGCCGTAGGTGGTGTCGACGAGCGCCGTCCAGGACCCGAGGATCCGCCACACGAGCAGCGAGCCGGTGGCGACGAGGGCCGCGAGGACGCCGGCGGCGGCGGTGGAGAAGCGGGCGAGCACCCCGGCGGCGGTGGCGTCCCGGCCGGAGAGGGCCGGCAGGGTCAGCGCCAGGCCGGCGAGTCCGCCGAGCCAGACGCCGCCCGCGAGGAGGTGCAGCACGTCCGCACCGACGGCGAGGAGCGCGGGGCTCGCCGCGCGGGTGTGCCCGACCAGCGCGGGGGCCGCGACCGCGACCGCGGCGGCCGTCACCGCCGCGACGCGTCGCCGCCGCGCTGCCGGCCCGGGGCCCAGCAGGACCACGGCGAGCGCCAGTCCGCCGGCGACGGCCGCGGCGACGGCGTACTCGACCGGCGGCAGCGACGTCCACGTCGAGCCCTCGGTGAGCAGCGCCGGCCCGCCGCCGAGCAGGTAGACCGCGGTGATCGGCAACGCGGCGAGCCACGCGACGGCCGCGACGGCCGCGGCGGTGCGCGCGGTGACGACCAGGCGGCGGCGCGGGCGGTCGACGCCGGGGCCGGTGGGCAGGAACACGGCGGCGAACACGACGAGCCCGGCCGCGATCAGGAGACCGGCGTAGCCCACCCCGCGGGCCAGGGTCAGCGTCCAGGGGGCTGCCGGGACGCTGTCCGAGCCGTCCGGAGCCGGGGTGGTGACGGGGGTGGGCGCGCCGACGGAGAACGTGAGGGCGCCGCTGATGGGGTGCCCGTCCTCGGAGACGACCCGCCAGGTGATCACGGTCGTGCCGTTGCCCAGGCGTCCCGGCAGCCCGACCTCGAGCTCGGTGCCCTTGACGGCCGGTCTCGCCTCGACCAGCGCACCCTGGGCGTCGAAGACCTGCACGCCGCCCGGGACGCCGCGGACGGCCTCGTCGAACGTGAACAGGATCCGGTCGGGCGCGGTCTGCAGCACCGCGCCCTCGGCCGGGTCGCTGCGGGTGAGGTGCGCGTGCGCGTGCGCCGGTTGGGCGAGCCCGAGCAGCATCGCCGGCACGAAGACCAGGATCAGCAGTGCCGTCGCCCCGACCCGGCGCGGCCCTCGGCCGGTCATGTCCGGCGGCGCTGTCGGACGAGCGCCGCGCCGCCGAGGAGCGAGCCGAGGATGCCGGCCGCCAGCGCGGCGAGCGTCAGGGTGTCGTCCCTGGCCGGCGCGGGCGTGGCGGCCGAGTTGCCGGCGAGCGTGTGGTGGTGCGTGCCGTCCGTACCCCCCGTGCCCCCCGTACCCCCCGTGCCGTCAGTGCCCCCCGTGCCGTTCAGGGGCGCGGCGACGACGAAGCTCGGGGCGGGCAGCTGGAGCTCCCCGACGTCCTTCCCGTCCTGCGGAACCTCCGTCCAGGCGGATTCGCCCCGCTCGCAGGTCTGGATGGTCGGGAAGACGAGCCTGGTTCCCTTGGCCTCGGGCAGCTGGACCGTGAGCTCGAAGACCTCGCGGTAGCCGTCCGGCAGCGGGGTGTCCGTGCTGAACGTGACCGAGGCGACCCGTTGCACGACCTTGTTGCCGTGGGCGTCCACCGCGGGCGGGTCGACGGTCTCCGTCTGCTTCGTGACCTTCCACAGCGCGGTCCGGGTGGGGGTGACCGAGGTGATCTGCGCCGGGATCTGGATGGTGATCCTGGTGGTCGGCGAGTCCCCGCAGCCGTGCCCGACGGCGAACTGGAGGAGGGCGTGGGCGCCGGCCGCGGTCGTGGAAGGCGTCACCGTGACGTGCGCGCCCGCCGGGGACGCGATCCCCACCAGGCCGACGACCACCGCGGCGGCGCCGGCCCGCGCGGCGCGCCGCGACCACGGTCGAGCCGGGGTCCGGGCAGGTCCGATCTCATTGCGCCGCATGTCGCATCCTCGCGCCTCAGGACGAGTGTGGGTTGCAGAGATTCGACCAACATGCCGAACCGATGTCAAGTATGTGAACTGATACGGGCATCGCATTGTGGTGATCCAGGCAGCACGGTAGTGTGCGTTCACACTAGTGAACTCAAGTCCACATGATGGACAGCTGGTAGGAGAGGGGCACCATGCCGAACATCACCGTCGAGCTGCTCGCGGGCCGATCCATGGAGCAGCGCAGGGCCTTCGCCCGCGCTGTGGCCGACAACGCCGTCGAGATCCTCGGGGCCCGTCTGCAGGACGTCCGCATGGTGTTCACCGAGATCACCGCGGACGACGTGGCCAACGGGGGTGTCCTGGCCAGCGAGGACGCCTCCCGCGCCGGCGTGGTCGCCGCGCTCGAGAAGCGCTGAGATCGCCGAGGTCGCTGAGGCCGCTGCTCATACACGATGGGGCCGACCCGCAGCCGGGTCGGCCCCATCGTCGTGCGTGGGAGTGCGTCAGCGCACCAGCCTGTTGTCGCGCATCGCCGACAGGCGGGCCTTCACGCTCAGCAGGGTCTCGATGATGAAGTCCTCCCGGCCGTGCTTGAGCCGGCTGATCGGGACCGCGACGCTCAGCGCGTCGACCGACCGGCGGGAGAAGGGCAGCGCGACACCGAAGCAGCGCACGCCCAGGCAGGACTCCTCGCTCTCCTCTGCGTAGCCGACCTGGGCGGCCTTGTCGATGATCGCCAGCAGGGCGTCCCGGTCCGTGGTCGTCTGGGTGGTTATGGCCTTGATCTGGTGGGGGACGAGCGGCTCGCGGACGTCCTCGGGCATCTCGGCCAGCATCGCCCGGCCGAGGGCCGTGCTGTAGGCGGGAAGGCGCCGGCCGACCGCCGAGTACATGCGCAACGGATGCTTGGACTCGCGCTTGGCGGTGTAGATGACCTCGGCGCCTTCCAGGCGGCCCAGGTGCACGGTCTCCTCGGTGGCGGCCGCGATCTCGTCCATCACGGCACTGGCGCGCGACAGGACCGGGTCGCCGTCGATGTACGCGGAGCTCACCGTGAGTGTGTGCACGCCGAGCCGGTAGACGCTGCCGGTCTGGTCGGTGTCCAGCCATCCGCGGGCGCACATGGTGCGCAGGAGCGCGTGCAGGCTGCTCTTCGGGATGCCCAGGCGGGTGGCCAGCTGCAGTTGGGTGCCCGGGCCGTGGGCGGCGATGTCGTCCAGGACGTCGAGGACCCGTGCAGCCGACTTCACCTGCGAGGTTGCAGCCGTTTTGTCCGTGTCCACCCGAGGCCTCCTCATCAACGGTGCGTGTGCGCCCGGCGTCCAACACTAAACCACAGTTCACATAGAAGAACAGACTTCAGCCCCTTGACCTGTGATCGGAGCCATAGGTATCGTCGCCTCAGTTCACGTAGCGGAACGCGGTTCACAAACGAGGAGAAAGTTTTGATCGAAGTGAGGTACTCCGCATCGCCGTCCACGGTTGAGACGGCAACGACTGCGGAGTTGCGAAAGAACTTCCTCGTGGAGCGCCTGTTCCGTACCGGCGAGGTGCACGGGGTGTACACCCACGACGACCGGCTGGTCGTCGGCGGCGCGGTTCCCGGTGACGGCCAGCTCGAGCTGCCGGCCTGGGACGTGCTCGGCACGCCGTCGCACCTGGCGCGCCGCGAGCTCGGCATCGTCAACGTCGGCCAGTCCGGTCACGTGCTGGTCAACAACGAGAAGTTCGAGCTCCGCCACCTCGACGGACTGTTCGTCGGCCGCGGCAACGAGGTCGTCTTCACCGGCCCCGAAGCCGCGTTCTACTTCGTCTCCGCCCCGGCGCACGCGGCGTACCCGACGGCCCTGCTGAGCCACTCGGCGATCGAGCCGATCAAGCTGGGCACGGCGCAGGGCGCGAGCGAGCGCAACCTCTACAAGTACGCCTGGGGCGAGGAGCTGCAGACCTCGGTGCTGCAGTTCGGCGTGACCGTCATCGCCGACGGCTCGGTGTGGAACACGTTCCCGCCGCACCTGCACGACCGGCGCACCGAGGTCTACATGTACGTCGACCTGGACGAGAAGGACCGGGTCTTCCACCTGATGGGTCAGCCCGGCGCCGCCCGCCACCTCGTCGTGCGCGACCGCGAGGCCGTCATCTCGCCGCCGTGGTCGATCCACTCCGGCGTCGGCACCGGCTCGTACGCCTTCATCTGGGCGATGGGCGGCGAGAACAACGACTACACCGATCTGACCCCGGTGCCGCTGGAGGATCTGTGACCTCGCCGTTCGACCTGACCGGCCGCTGCGCCGTCGTGACCGGCGCCGGTCGCGGCCTGGGGCAGGCGATCGCGCTCGGGCTCGCCCAGGCGGGCGCCGACCTGGTCCTGCTGGGCCGGCCGGGCAGCCAGTCGGCCACCCGGGAGCAGGTGGCCGGCCTCGGCCGGGACGTGGAGGTCGTCGACCTCGACGTCAGCGACCACGACGCGGTCGTCCGGGTCGCGGCCGAGGTCAACGGCCGCCGTCAGGTGGACATTCTGGTCAACAACGCCGGCATCATCGACCGCCAGGACTCGGTGGACGTGAGCCGGCAGTCGTGGGACCGCGTGGTGGACACCAACCTGAGCGGCCTGTTCTTCCTCTGCCAGGCGTTCGGGCGGCCGATGACCGAGCGTGGGCACGGAAAGATCGTCAACGTCGCCAGCCTGCTGTCCTTCCAGGGCGGGCTCCGGGTGGCGTCGTACGCCGCCAGCAAGCACGCCGTCGCCGGCGTCACCAAGGCCCTGGCGAACGAGTGGGCGCGGCTCGGCGTGCAGATCAACGCCATCGCGCCCGGCTACATGACCACCGACAACACGACCGCGCTGCGTGCCGACCCGGACCGCTCCCGGTCCATCCTCGAACGCATCCCCGCCGGCCGCTGGGGAGAGGCCGCCGACATCGCAGGCGCGGCCGTCTTCCTGAGCTCCGCCGCCGCCGACTACGTCAACGGCCACGTCCTGGTCGTCGACGGAGGCTGGATGGCCCGCTGACCCTGGCCTTCAGCGCACCGAACCAGCAAGATCAGACGACTCCTCTCTGTTGTGCCACCCCGCCGGCTCCCACCGGCACTGAAGAGATTGAGGATCAACCATGACGATCACCCCTCGTCCCGCCGCAGCGTTACTGACCCTGACACTGGCAGCCGCCGTACTGGCCGGCTGCAGCGAGGAGGCGGCCGGCGACAACAAGGCCGCCGACGCGGGCGGCTGCAAGCCGGCCGACGTGAAGCTGGTGGGTCAGGTCCGTAACGAGTCCAACCCCTACGAGGCCGCGTGGCTGGGCGGCGGCGACGCCTTCGCCAAGTCGGTCGGCCTGACCCAGGAGCGGCTCACGTACGGCGGTGACTCCACCAAGCAGCAGGAGCAGATCAGCCAGCTGCTGGCCGGTAACACCAAGTGCCTGGTCATGAACGTGCTGCCCAACGGCGACTCGGACACCGCGCCGATCGTCAAGGGTGCCGACAAGGTCGGTGCCTACCTCGTCACGCAGTGGAACAAGCCGGCCGACCTGAAGCCGGCCGACTACAAGACGTGGGTCAGCCACATCACCTACGACGGCGTCGAGTCCGGCCAGCAGATCGGCGACGCGCTCGCCACGGCGATCGGCGGCTCGGGCGGCATCATCGCGCTGCAGGGCATCCTGGACACCGCCGCCGCCAAGGACCGCTTCGCCGGCCTCCAGGCGTCGCTGAAGAAGAACCCGGGCGTCCAGCTGCTGGACCAGCAGGCCGCCAACTTCTCCCGCGCCGAGGCGCTCACGGTGACCAAGACCCTGCTCACCAAGCACGGCGACAAGGTCAAGGGTATCTGGGCTGCCAACGATGACATGGCGCTCGGCGCCCTGGAGGCACTCCAGCAGGCAGGCCTCTCCGGCAAGGTGGCCGTCGTCGGCATCGACGCCGTCCCGGACGCCGTCAAGGCCGTCCAGGGCGGGACGATGACCGCCACGGTCTCCAGCGACGGCGCCTGGCAGGGCGGCATCGGCCTGGCGATCGGCTACTGCGTGGCCACCGGCAAGCTGGCCGTCAAGGACATCACGGCCGACAACCGGGCGTTCTTCGCCAAGCAGTTCCTCATCACGAAGGCCAACGCCGCCGACTTCGCCGCGCCGAAGACGGACCCGTCGGACTTCGAGTGCGGCAACGTCTTCAAGCGTGTGGCCGGGCCCCTGAAGTGACCATGACAGCCGAGGTCGTCACAGCGCCTCGCCGTAGCTCTCGGCGAGGCGCGTCGTTCCGAGACGCCGGCCCACCGGTCGCGCTGGTCGTCATCTGGCTGGTGTTCGCCGCGCTGAGCCCGCAGTTCCGCAGCATCGGCAACGCCCAGAACATCATGGACGCCGCCGCGGTGCTCGCGGTCGTCACCTGCGGTATCACGTTCGTGCTGATGATGGGGTCCATCGACCTGTCCTCAGCGGGCGTCATGGGCGCCGCCGCCCTGACCGTGTCGCTGCTGGTGGCCAACAATCGCAACGACAACGACTTCGGACTGTTCGGCATCCTGGTCGCCGTCGTGCTGGGCTGTGCGTTCGGCTGCCTGAGCGGCCTGGCGCTGGTACTGCTGAAGGTGCCGTCGTTCATGGCGACGCTGGGGGTCTCGGCCGTCGGGCTCGGCGTCGCGACCCTCATGTTCGCCGGCGTCCAGCCCAACATCTCCGACGCCATGCTCAAGGGCTGGGCGATCGAGCGCTTCCTGGGCCTGTCCTATCTCACCTGGATCGCCGCCGCGTGCGTCCTGGTGGGCTGGCTCATCCAGCGCTACACCCGACTCGGCCGGTACGCCTTCGCCATCGGCGGCGCCGAGGAGGTGCTCGCGCTCTCCGGTGTCCGGGTGAAGCCGTACAAAGTGGCGGTCTTCGCGCTCGCCGGGGCCTTCTACGGCCTCGGCGGGGTGATGGTGACCAGCCAGCTCGGCGCCGGCCTCGTCCAGGCCGGCAACGGCTACGACTTCTCGGCCATCACCGCCGCGGTCGTCGGCGGCACCCTGCTCACCGGGGGCCGCGGCGGCATCCTGCACTCCGCCGTGGGTGTCCTGCTCGTCGTGGTGCTCACCAACGGTCTCGTGCAGGTCGGGGTCAGCCCGTACTGGCAGGGCGGCGTCGAGGGCCTCATCGTCGTGACCGCGGTCGCCGCCGCCGTCATCCCCCAGCGTCGCAGAAACCAGGTGACCAAATGAGTGCCGCCGCGCTGGAGGTCCGTGGGCTCGTCAAGCACTACCCCGGGGTGAAGGCGCTCGACGGCGTCGACTTCGTGGTCAACCAGCACGAGGTCCTCGGCCTGGCCGGGGAGAACGGCGCGGGCAAGTCCACGCTGCTCAAGGCCCTCGTAGGCCTCGTCACCCCGGACGCCGGCGAGATCTACGTGCGCGGCGAGGCCGTCAAGCTGCGCAGCGTCGTGGACGCCGCCAACCACGGCATCGGGATGGTGTTCCAGGAGCAGTCGCTGGTGCCCAACCTGACCGCCGCGGAGAACATCCTCCTCGGCAGCGAAGGCGTCGCGGTCCGTCGCGGCGTCTACCGCTGGGACGTCATGCGCCGCCTCGCCCAGGAACAGCTGGACAAGATCGGCTCGCACATCGACCCGCTCGCCCGGACCGACTCGCTGTCCTTCGCCGACCGGCAGATGGTGGAGATCGCGAAGGTGCTGCGCATCGAGGAGCGCAGCCAGCACCCGCCGGTCATCATCCTGGACGAGCCGACCTCGGTGCTGGAGTCCAAGGAGATCGACACCCTGTTCGCGCAGATCCGCCGGCTGCGCGAGTTCGCCTCGGTCGTCTTCGTCTCGCACCGTCTCGACGAGGTGCTGGACGTCTGCGACCGCGTCGCCGTGCTGCGCGGCGGCCAGTCGGTCGGCGAGGTCGCCACGGCGGGTGCCGTCCCGCGCGAGCTGCACCGGATGATGATCGGGTCGACCGGGTCCGACGACCACTACCACGAGAACGCCGCCGCGCCGGTCACGGCCGAGCAGCCCCGGCTGTCGGTCCGCGGGCTGTCGGGCAAGACGTTCCGCGACGTCGACCTCGACGTCGGGGTCGGCGAGATCGTGGCGATCGTCGGGGTCCACGGATCGGGCCGCGAGGACGTCTGCCGCGCGCTGTTCGGCGCCGAGCCGACGACCGCGGGCGAGATCCGGATGGACGGCACGAAGATCGACCTGCGCAGCACCCGCGCCGCGTGCGCCGCCGGCATCGGCTACGTGCCGGCCGAACGCAAGATCGAGGGCATGGTCGGCCCGATGTCGGTGGCCGAGAACATGACCCTGGCCAAGCAGCAGGCCCGCTGCGCCGGCCCGTTCGTGGCGCCGAAGAAGCAGGCCGGCCTGGTGGACCGCTGGATCGAGCGGCTGTCCATCCGTACGCCGGGCCGCGACACCGCCATCCAGCGGCTGTCCGGCGGCAACCAGCAGAAGGTCGTGCTGGCCCGGTGGCTGGTCGGCGGCGACATCCGCCTGCTCCTGCTGGACCACCCGACGCGAGGGCTGGACATCGGCGCCCGCTCCGAGGTGTACCGGCTGATGCGGGAGCTCGCCGCGACCGGGGTCGCCACGGTGCTGCTGGCCGACAGCCTCGAGGAGGCGATCGGCATGGCCGACCGGATCCTCGTCATGAACGACGGGCGGGTCGCGGCCGAGGTCGCCTGCCCGAGCGGCGGCAAGCCGAGCCCGCTCGACCTCGTGAAAGAGATGGTATGAGCACTTCTGCTGCCATGCAGCCAGTCGCCGAACCCGCGACCGGCACCGCGGCGCCCCGCCCGGCCAGGCGGATCACCGGGTTCATGCCGCTCATCGCCCTGGTGGCGCTGGTGGCCGCCCTGACCATCGCCGACCCCGACTTCCTGACCACCCGGAGCCTGACGGCGGTGTTGCGGACCGCCGCGCCGCTCATCGTGCTCGCCGCCGGGGCGACCCTCGTCGTCCTCTGCGGCGGCATCGACCTGTCCATCGCGGCCCTGGCGTCGCTGACGACGGTCCTGCTGGCCCTGTGGCTGCCGGACCTCGGGGGCCTCACCACGCCGATGGTCATCCTGGTCGCGGCGGCGATCGGTGCGGTGCAGGGCGCGGCGCACGTGCTGCTGCGGATCCCGTCGTTCGTCGTCACCCTCGGCGGGATGAGCATCCTGTCCGCGGTCGCGCTCGTCGTCTCCGGCGCCGGCACGGTGCGGGTCGTGGACGACTCGACGGTCAAGTGGCTCGAGCTGTACGTCGCCGGCTACGTGCCGATGTCGGCCGCGATGGCGATCGTCGTCGTCGCCGTGATCGCGCTGGTCCTCAAGGTGACCCCGCTGCAGAGCTGGATCTCCGCCACCGGCTACTCCGAGTCGGCCGCGCGGCTCGCCGGCACACCCGTCGACCTCGTCAAGATCGGCGTGTTCTGCGCCTCCGGCGCCTGCGCCGGGTTCGCCGCGGTCATGCTGGTCTCCCGCCAGTACAGCGGCGGCCCCACCATGGCCGACAACCTGCTGCTGCCGGCGGTCGCGGCGATCGTCGTCGGCGGCACCGCGATCACCGGTGGTCACGGCAGCGTGTGGCGCAGCCTCGCCGGCGCGCTCGTCGTGACGCTGCTGCGCGTCGGCCTGCCGATCGTCGGCGTGCCGTCGGCCTACGAGCAGATCCTCTACGGCGTCATCATCGTCGTCGCCGTCGCGCTCACCCTCGACTATTCAAAGATCTCGATCATCAAATAGCCGAACCCGGCACCTACGGAAGGCCATCATGCCCCACGAGAACCCAGCGCTCCTGCCCGCCGTCCGGTCGTTCCTGTCCTCACCGAAGCAGCTGCTCATCGGCGGCGAGTGGGTGGACGCGAAGGACGGCAGAACGTTCGAGACCGTCAACCCGTCGACCGAGGAGGTGCTGGTACAGGTCGCGTACGGGTCCGCCGTCGACGTGGACCGCGCGGTCGTGGCGGCCCGCACGGCGTTCGAGCACCGCTCCCCGTGGTCGAGGATGACCCCGCGCGAACGCTCCCACCTGCTGTGGCGCATCGGCGACCTCATCGACGCCCACGCCGACGAGTTCGCCCAGCTGGAGGCCCTCGACAACGGCAAGCGGGTCGAGGCGGCCCGCGACGGTGACGTGGCGATCGCCGCCGAGCTCTTCCGGTACTTCGCGGGCTGGGCGACCAAGATGGAGGGCACCTCCATCCCGATGTCCGTGCCGGGCCGCGAGTTTCACGCCTACACCCGCCGCGAGCCGGTCGGCGTCGTCGCGGGCATCGTGCCGTGGAACTTCCCGCTGCTCATGGCCTGCTTCAAGATCGTTCCGGCGATCACGGCGGGCAACACCGTCGTGCTCAAGCCGGCCGAGCAGACCCCGCTGACCGCGCTGCGCCTCGGCGAGCTGCTGCTCGAGGCCGGCCTGCCCGCGGGCGTGGTGAACGTCGTGCCCGGCTTCGGTGACACCGGTGCCGCGCTGGTCGACCACCACGGTGTGGACAAGGTCGCGTTCACCGGCAGCACCGAGGTCGGCAAGAAGATCGCCGCCGCGGCGTCGGGCAACCTCAAGAAGGTCTCCCTCGAGCTCGGCGGCAAGGCGCCCAACATCGTCTTCAACGACGCCGACATCGAGGCGGCCATCGCCGGCGCGGTCCTGGGCGGCTACTTCAACGAGGGGCAGTGCTGCGTCAACGGCTCGCGCCTCTACGTCCAGCGCGGCGTCTTCGACCAGGTCGTCGAGGGCGTCGCCGCGGCCGCTCGGGCGATCAAGGTCGGCGACGGCTTCGACCCGGCGTCGCAGATGGGTCCCCTCGTGTCGCAGGAGCAGCACGAGAAGGTGCTCGGCTACATCCGCGGGGCGGTACAGGACGGCGCCGTGCTGAACGCGGGGAGTGCCGACGCGGTCGGCGACCGCGGCTACTTCGTGGCGCCGACGCTCATCACCTCCGTGAACGAGCAGATGGCCGTGCAGACCGACGAGATCTTCGGTCCCGTCGTGACCGCCATTCCGTTCGACACCGAGGACGAGGTGGTCGCCGCCGCGAACAACACGGTGTACGGGCTCGCCGCGGGCGTGTGGTCGCAGAACATCGGCACGGCGCACCGGGTCGGTGCCCGCCTGCGGGCCGGCACGGTGTGGCTCAACACGTGGCACGCCGACGACGTCACCCTGCCGCGCGGCGGCTTCAAGCAGTCGGGCTGGGGCCGTGAGCTCGGGTCGTTCGGCCTGGACGACTACACGGAGCTCAAGACCGTCATCGCCGAGCTGCGATAGGCACCGCCGGCGCAGGCCCCCGGAACTTTTCCGGGGGCCTGCGCCATGTCCAGATTTGGTTCGCATATGAGAATCATTGAAAAACTCGGTTCACGTACGTAGACGCAGTTCTTGACGACGTATTCATGTTGCCCTACGTTCAGGCTCTCCGTGGTTGGTGTCCGCCATACCGCCACGTCCGCCGAACCTCAAGGGATCTCTTATGAAAGTGCCCCGCAGGTCAGCCCACTTCCGCCTCTCAACGTATTTGTCCGGCCGGGCCGCCGCGGCGTTCGCCGCCCTGGCGCTGATCGCCAGCTCGGCCGCCACCGTCGCGCTTCCCGCCGTGGCGCATGCGGCCCCCGCCGACGACGGCCGGCTCAGCGTGCTGTTGTTCTACAAGGCCAACTTCCACGCCTCCAACGTGGAGGCCCGGCAGGCCGTGCGTGACCTGGCGACCCAGCTCGGCGCCCAGTACAACCAGCCGGTGGACATCCAGGAGACCGACGACCCGGCGGCGTTCACGACCGCGAACCTCGCCATCCGCGACACGGTGGTCTTCGCGCAGACCGGTGGCGTGCTGTTCAACGCGGCCCAGCGCTCCGCGCTCGAGGCCTACATCCGCGGTGGCGGCGGGTTCATGGGCATGCACTACACCGGCTGGTCGGTCGGTGAGAGCGAGCACGACGTCAACCCGTTCTACGCCCGTCTCGTCGGTGCCGCCTCCGAGGGACACCCGGAGAACCCCGGCGTGCGGCCCGGCCGGGTGTTCGTCTCGGACGCCACGCACCCGCTCGTCGCGGGCGTGACGACGAGCATCACCCGCAGCGACGAATGGTACGACTGGGTCGTCAACCCGGCGCCCAACGTGCGGACCCTGGTCGAGGCCGACGAGGCCTCCTACGGCATGGGCCGGCAGGGCTCCAAGCACCCGCTCACCTGGTGTCAGACGATCGACTCCGGCCGGTCCTGGTACACCTCCATGGGCCACGAGGGCACCGCGTACTCCGAGACGTACATGCGAGCCCAGATGAAGAACGGCCTCGCCTACGCCGCGAAGCTCCTCGCGGCGGACTGCTCGCCGCCGAGGAAGGACCTGGCCGGCGCCTGGAGCGGCGTCACGCCGTGGCCGCTGGTCCCGATCAACATGGCCCTGACCTCCGACGGCCGGGTGCAGTCCTTCGGCAGCGTCGGCGGCTGGGCCAACGACACCACGCCCTACGACTGGACCGGCAACGACGGGGTCACCCAGGGCGGCCAGATGGAGGTCGACATCTGGAACCCCTCCACGCCACGCACCCTGGCGAACCTCCGCGCCGGCATCATCCCCAACACCACGTACACCGACCTGTTCTGCTCCATGCAGGTGCAGAGCCCGCACGACCACTCCATCATGACGGTCGGCGGTGACGACGGCATGGGCGGCAACGCCCCCAACGACGGCGGGATCGGCGTCACCAGCTACTCCACGAACAACGGGCTGCAGACCGAGGCGCCGCTGAACTACCCGCGGTGGTACCCGACGGGCACGACCATGCCCAACGGCTCCGTCGTCGTGCAGGGCGGCAGCCTCACCGGTGGCCCCGGCGGGCGCGGTGTCCTCACCCCGGAGATCTACACCCCGGAGTCTGGCACGGGCTGGAAGCTGCTCACCGGCGCCACCAGCTCGGCAGCCTACGGTGACGGCGGCACGGACCACCCCGGCAACGACGAGAACCGCTGGTGGTACCCCCGCGCGTTCGTCGCGCCGACCACCGGCACGCTGTTCAACATCACCGGCACCCAGATGTACGAGCTGAACCCGGCCGGCAACAACGGCACCGGTCAGATCACGCTGCGGGGCACGCTGCCCACCAACATCTCCAACCAGGGCGGCAACGGTAACCCGGTCGGCGCCACGTCCACCGCGGTCATGTACCGCCCGGGCAAGATCATGCAGGTCGGCGGCGGCTGGTGGGGCAACGGCGGTGGCCCGGACGGCGCCCGCGCCGGCTTCACCGTCGACATCACCGGCGGCACCGCCAACCCGGTCGTCACGGCGATCCCGCCGATGAAGTACCAGCGCCACTGGCTGACCTCGACGCTCCTGCCCGACGGCCGGGTCCTGATCACCGGCGGCAGCCGGGAGAACAACGGCAACGGCGGGTACGTCACCAACCCCGAGATCTGGGACCCGACCACCAACACCTGGTCCGAGGTCGTCATCCCGCACGAGCACGCCCGGCTCTACCACTCCACGGCCCTGCTCCTGCCCGACGGCCGGGTCATGGTCGGCGGCGGCGGCGCTCCCGGTCCGCGCAACTACACGGACGTGGAGTACTACTCGCCGGGGTACCTGTTCAACGGCGACGCGCTCGCCCCGCGCCCGGTGATCAACACCGCGCCGCAGAAGATCGGTTACAACGGCAACTTCCAGATCGGCGCGACCGGCACGGTCTCCCGGGTCACGCTGGTCCGCAACGGCTCCGTGACGCACGGGTTCAACAACGACCAGAACTTCCAGGACCTGGCGTTCAGCCAGTCGGGTGGCACGGTGAACATCACCTCGCCGCTCAACGGCAACTACGCCCCGCCCGGGTCGTACATGCTGTACATCTGGGACAACACCGGCACCCCGTCGGTCGCGAAGATCCTGCAGATCGACCCCGCGGTGGTCATGACGCAGCTGAACCCGCGGGTCGTCGACCAGTTCGAGTACCCGCGCCTGCCCGCCGAGTGGCGCACCAACGTCGCTCCCGCGACCGTCGACGTCGCCGCCGGCAACAGCCGGATGTCGCCGTGGAACGTCGCGAGCCAGGTCCAGCTGGTGCGCGGCAACGCCGCGGGTCAGGGCGGCCTCGGCTTCACCGGGTACCAGCTCAGCCTGGGCACCACGGGCAACATCACCCGCACCGTCAGCGACCTCACCCCCGGCAACACGTACCGGATCTCGCTGCGCTACGCCCGCGACGCCCGGTCGTCCGGGACCGCCGCGGCGACGGGAACGCTGACGATCGGCAACCTCAACGCCACGCTCACGGCCACGACCGCACTGCCCTCGACGGCCGCCTACGGCTCGTACGTCGGCACCTTCACGGCCGCGACCGCCTCGCAGGTGCTCACCCTGAAGGCGGCCACGGGGACCGGCGCCGGTCTCATGATCGACGACCTGGTGATCGTGGGCGACAACCCGCCGCCGCCGGCCACCGGCATCCCGATCCGGTACGAGTTCGAGGAGGGCACGGGTACCACCGCCGCCAACACCGGCTCCGTCGGCTCGGTGGGGGCCGCGGTCCTGACCGGGACCACCGGCTGGTCCACCAACGGCGTGCTCGGCAAGGCGATCAACTTCCCCGGTGTCAGCACCGCGAACGCCGTCGACCTGCCGGACAACCTGCTCCAGGGCGCGGCGAACTTCTCCACCGGGTTCTGGGTGCGCCCCGACACGAAGAGCAACTGGACCGGCCTGTTCCACATCGGTGACGGGCTCGGCTCCGCCGGCAGCTACTACCAGATCCAGATGCAGACCCAGGCCAGCGGGAGCACCGGGCTCGCGGTCACCTTCAAGGCCAAGACCGGCCCCGAGGAGCGGGTCTACGCCAGTCCGGCCCAGGACGTGGTCGCCGGCCAGTGGAACCACGTGGCCTTCACCCGCCAGGGCTCGATCGGCACGCTGTACCTCAACGGCCAGGTGATCGCCACCCGTACCGACCTGACCATCGGTATGACGGAGATCGGTCCGACGACCAACAACTGGCTGGGCCGCAACGGCTACGGCGACGCGGCGTACGACGGCCTGATGGACGACGTCCGGATCTACACGTCCGCGCTGACCTCGGCGGACGTGGCCGCGATGTACAACGAGGGTGTCTCGGTCCGGTACACCTTCGACGAGAACACGGGCACCGCCGCCGCGAACACGGGCGCGAAGTCCTCGATCGGCGCCGCGACCCTGACGGGCACGACGTCGTGGAGCGCGTCCGGCAAGTACGGCCCCGCGGTGAACCTGCCGGGTGGCGACGCGGCCTCGGGCAACCAGGTCCGGCTGCCCGACAACATCGAGGCCGGCCTGGACACGCAGTTCACGGTGTCCTTCTGGGCCCGGCCGGACACCCTGCCCAACTGGGTGCCGCTGGTGCAGATCGGCAGCAGCACGGACACGTTTTTCCTGCTCCAGTCCGCCACCAACGGCAACACCACCGGGTTCGGTGCCACGTTCAAGGCACCGGGCGTGGCCACCCAGGAACGGCTCCTGCTCGGCGCCGGCAACGACCTGCCGCTCAACGCGTGGACACACGTCGTGTTCACGCAGAACGGCTCGGTCGGGAAGATCTACTTCAACGGCGTCCTGAAGGCCACCCGTACCGACTTCACCATCAACATCGGCAACGTCGGCGTGGGCGGCAACACCACCGCCAACTACATCGGCGGGACGAGCTGGGGTGACCCGAGGTTCGACGGATTGATCGACGACTTCCGCCTGTACGGTTACGAGCTCAGCGCCGAGCACGTGACGCAGCTGTACGCGGGTCGCCGGTAAGCACACCGCGCCCGTAGGGCGGCAATGACGGCGTGGGCCCTGGGTGAACTCTCCCAGGGCCCACGTCCTGTGTTGCCCGCGCGCCCGGTCTCAGCCGTACCGCTCGACGAGGGCGTTGCCGATCGCGGCCAGGTGGTCCCGTACGCCGGGAGGGCCGGTCACCTCGAGCCATTCGACCATCCCGGCGAGCTCGCCGGCGAGCGCGTACTCGTTGTAGCCGCGGATCACGACCTCGATGCGGCCGTCGGCCGTGGAGCCTCCCACCTCGAGCCGGTCGCCGAGCATCATCCGGAGCCGGCCTATCCCGCTGGGTGTGCACACCGCCTGGATCTCGAGGGGTGTCCGCCTGCGTTCGACCTCGTCGGCGATCTCGCGCCAGCTCGCGGCGAGGTCGAAGTCCCCGGGCCGGTGCACGGGATCGCCGGTCGGGTCGGCGGACGACACGCGGTCGATGCGGAAGGTCCGCCGGCCGGCCTCGGTGTGGGCGACGAGGTACCACGACGGACCTTTGGCGACGATGCCCAGCGGGTGGACGGTTCGCTCGGTTTCGGTGCCGTTGCCGTCGACGTAGCCGAGCCGCACCTGGACGCCGCGGATCACCGCGTCCTGGAGTTCGTCGAGGAATCGGGGTGCCCGGCGCTCGATCCGGCTCGAACCCCATCGTTGCGGGTCCGTGACCAGCGACGCCGCCGCTGCCTCGGCCTGCACCCGGAAGGGCTCCGGCAGGGCTCGGACGAGCTTGCGCAGCGCCGCCTTCACGGCCGGCGTCGCAGCCGAGGCCGGGCCGGCGACCAGGAACAGGGCGCGGGCCTCACTCGCGGTCAACCCGGACAGGTCGGTGCGGGCGCCGCCCACGAGGCGCCAGCCGCCGCCCCGGCCCTGCATGGAGTACACGGGCACCCCGGCCATGGCCAGGGCGTCGAGGTCGCGGCGGGCGGTGCGCTCGGAGACCTCCAGCTCCCGGGAGACCTCTGCCGCTGTCACCTGCTCACGCTGTTGCAGCAACAGGAGGATGGCCATCAGCCGGTCGGCTCGCACCCCGGCAACACTTCCACAGAAACCGGTCATGAGGTGACCGGTTTCGGTCGGCAGGATGGCCGCATGATCACCGATTTCCCCGAACCCACCATGATCGCGGTCAACGGCGTGGAGCTCGAAGTCTTCGAGGCCGGCAGGCACAATGCAGGGCGACCCGTCGTGCTCTGTCACGGCTGGCCGGAGCTCGCCTATTCCTGGCGTCATCAGATGCCGGCCCTGGCCGCAGCGGGCTACCACGTCATCGTCCCGAACCAACGGGGCTACGGAAACTCGTCCCGTCCGGCCGAAGTGACCGCCTACGACATCGAACACCTGGCGGGTGACCTCGTCGCGCTGCTTGACCACTACGGCTATGACGATGCCACCTTCGTCGGCCACGACTGGGGTGCGTTCGTCGTCTGGGGCCTGACCTTGCTGCACCCGAACCGGGTCAACAAGGTGATCAACCTGAGCCTGCCGTACCAGGAGCGCGGAGCAAGGCCCTGGATCGAGTTCATGGAAGAGGTGTTCGGCGGCGACTTCTACTTCGTCCACTTCAATCGGCAGCCGGGCGTCGCGGACGCCGTTCTCGAGGCGCACACGTTCCAGTTCCTTCGCAACCTGTACCGGAAGAACGAGCCCCCCGCGGAGCCTCAGCCGGGCATGTCGTTGATCAATCTCGCCAGAGCGGAGACTCCGCTCGGTGATCCCTTGATGGGCGACCGCGAACTGGCCGTCTTCATCTCCGCGTTCGAGTCGTCGGGGTTCACGGGCGGCATCAACTGGTACAGGAACCTCGACCGCAACTGGCACCTGCTGGCCGACGTGGACCCGATCATCTGCCAGCCCACCCTCATGATCTACGGCGACCGCGACGCGGTCGCGAAGTCGGAACGACTGACCGACTTCGTGCCGAACGCGGAAGTGGCCAATCTCGACTGCGGCCACTGGATCCAGCAGGAAAGGCCGGAAGAAACAACCCAGGCGATGCTCAAGTGGCTGGACCAGCAGGCGCGGGAAATGCCGTGGCCGAAGTGATCGTATGACTGGGTCGGCGTGCGGTGGCGGCGAGGCGGCCACCGCACACCACACCGGTCAGTGCGTCAGCCAGTCGACGCGCTTGAGCAGGCAGTCGCTGTCGAACGTCCCGACCTCGTCGATCCCACCGACACATCATCGATCAACTACTCCATGATCGGCAGGACAGGGCTCAGGCGGTGCGGGAGCCCGGGTCGAGGCCGAGCTGGCCTCGTGACGCAGCTGCTCGGCCGACGGCTCACCGGACCGGTCGGCGGGGTCGTTGTGGCGGCTCCGGGTGGTCACGATGGGCACCTTACGGTGCCGCCGGCCGACGTCGAGGGCATCAGCGTACCTAGATAATACGTATTATCGTCTTGACTGCCCGGAGTGCGCCTACCACCATTCGAGAAACACGCCGGTAACACTCAGCGGCAGGAGGGCCACATGGCGTATTGCTACGACCAGCCGGCACCCGCCACCGCCACCGTCAGCGGCGTGACCGTCCATTGTGGAACCCCCGGTTCCGATGTCGAACCCCTGCTCGATCTCCACCGTTCACCGTTCATCACCCGGACGGTCGGTCGTGCCTGTCGAACGACCGCCGCCGGCGCCGGTTCGCCCGCCGCGCGACGTCGACCGCCGTCCACCAAGGGAGAAATTCTGTGACATCTCAGCGCCTCGTCCGCCGTACCGCCTGCGCTGCGGCGACCGGACTCGTCACCGCCGCCCTCGCCGCGACACCGGCCACGGCAGCGTCGGCCGACACCCCGTTCAGCTTTCCCAGCTTCACCTACGTCGGCACGGCGTTCGACAAGACGAAGCTGAAGTACAACCCGACGAACGAGTTCATCTTCCCCAGCGTCATCCGGGCGGCCGACTACTTCGCGCACCCGCTCGGCGCCTACTACCTGTACTACGCGCCGCACGAGAAGCCGGGCGGCATCTCCCTGGCCTACTCCGACTCCATCAACGGCCCCTGGACCGAATATCAGAGCAACCCGCTGGTCTCCAACACCTGGCTGCCGTACTACAACACGGTCAGCCACATCTCCTCGCCGCACGCCATCTGGATCGAAGGCGAGCAGAAGCTCTTCCTCTACTTCCACGGCGAGAACTCGATCACCCGGTACGCCACGTCCGACGACGGCATCCACTTCGAATACGGCGGCGCAGCAGTCCAGCGCGACGACAGCACCGGCGGCGAGACCTCGTACGCCCGGGTCTTCGAACAGTCGATTCCGCGGCTCGGCAGCCGGTACCTGATGCTGTTCATGGACAACCCGATCAACGCGCTCCCCGGCCCGACCGGTCCGGTAGCGCGGCGCATCCGCTGGGCGGTCTCCACCGACGCCCGGAACTGGACGATCCAGCCGCAGCCGATCGTCACCCCGCAGGGCGTCGAAGCCCCCAACGCCTCCGGCCCGTTCTACCTGCGTTGGCAGGGCCGCAACCTGGTGATCTTCCACGCGGCCGACGGGGACATGCACGCGGTGGACGTCGGCGAGAACTTCGACCAGGAGGTTCACCTGGGCGTGGTGCACGACTCGATGGCAGCCGCGCCGGATCTGGGCCGCTCCGCGGCACCGACCTTCTACTTCGACGGCACCACCGTCCACATGTACTACGAGGCCGGTGCCCGGCTCACCGCCACCATCGGGCACGCGGTCGCCACGCTGGACGAACCGCTGCCCGAGCGGCAGCTGAACTGCACGGTCGACCGGCCGCGGCTGTGGCCACCGAACCACCGCATGGTTGACGTCAACGTGAGCGTCGACCTCCCGGACGGCGTCCTCGGGCCGCGCGGGTTCCAGCTCGCCGACGTCACCGGTGGCGACGCTTCGGACGTCACGGGGTTCGCCCCGGGGCAGCCGTCGCTGACCGGGCAGCTGCGCGCCGAGCGCGCCGGCAACGGCGGCGACCGGGTCTACACGCTGACCTACCGCGGTCACGACGAGATCGGCCGCGCGGCCGGCTGCACCGTCACGGTCACCGTTCCGCACGACCAGGGACAGGGCCAGTGAGCGCCGCCGCGATCCGCCCGGGTCGGTAAAGATCGGGGTTGAGCAGGCCCGGTGTGCGGGCCTGCTCAACCGCCTCAGCGGACCCCGTACTCCTTGAGCGGCCTCCTGCCCGGTGCGCTTCGCCTGGTCGAAAACCTTGGCAGTGGATGGTCCCGCGCATCCGCGACGCCCGGCTGCTGTGGAAACGGCGGTGGGCCGCCCCTGAAGGGACAGCCCACCGCTGTACGGGTTACGGCGTCGCGAGCTGGGCGATCTCGTAGGAGGACGCCGCGTGGTCGAAGATGTCGACGTTGTCGATCATGCCGCCCACGTAGTTGAAGCCGCCGGTCACGCGCCCTTCGCCCCGGCCGATCTGGATCGGGCCCCAGGCGTTCCACGGGGTCGCCCGGACGCCGGTGCCCTCCAGCACGCCGTTGAGGTAGAGCTTGATCGTGCCGGTGTCCCCGTCGTAGACGCCCGCGAGGTGGGTCCAGGTGTTGGCCTGTGCCGGCGTCTTCGCCTCCGCATAGAAGTACCCCGCCGGGTACTGCACGTCGTCGTTGGAGAACACCATGCGCCACTGGCCGCCGATGGTGCACTGCAGGTAGAAGCCGGACTGCCAGGTGCCCTGCGAGCCGAGCACCGTCTGCCAACTGTTGGTCGCGGTGATCCGCACCCACACCGCGACGGTGAAGCTGCGGTCGGTCCGCACGACCGCGCCGCTGGTGGCCGCCCACTGGTTGGTGCCGTTGAGCGACAGCGCCCGGTCGGACGGGTCGGTGGAGAACTTGCGACCGTTGACCCGGGTCCCACCGGCGAAGACCTTCGCCGGGTAGTCGCCATACTCGTCGAAGACGGCGGTGCCGCTGCCCGTGTCGTCGAAGCGCCACGCGGCCCGCCGCTCGGGCTTCTCCGACACCGTCCAGCTGCGCACCATCAGCGGCGCCGCGGTGAAGCCGGTGCCGGAGTTGCGCACCGTGTGCAGCTCGGTGGTGCCGACGATCGAGCTGTCGCGGAAGATCGCCAGGTCGTCCTTGCCGTCCCCGTCGAAGTCCGAGGCCTGGAGCTCCTTCACCTTGCGCACGTCGAACGAGGTCCACGTCGGCGACACGCTCAGCGAGGTGATCGCGGTGCCGTTCCAGCCCCACACGGCCAAGTTGCTGCTGGTGCCGTAGTCGTACAGGACCGCGATATCGATCTTGCCCTTGCCGTTGGTGGTGTCGCCGTCGAAGTTGCCGGTGACGAACCGTGCCCGGCGGTACTCGAAGTTGCCCGCTCCCGACGACCAGGCCGACCCGCTGGGCGTCTGGAACGTCTGCGCGGCCCCGTTGGACTTGTAGACCAGCGCCGACATGGTGTCGACCGCGTCGGCCTTCATGAACGTGACGTCGGTGTCACCGTCGGCGTCGAGGTCGGCGCCGACCGGGGTGGAGGTGGTGATGTTGATCGTCGGCGTGCTCGCCCACTGCGTCGCGGTGTACTGGGTCGAACCGGAGCTCTGCCGCCACACCCAGATGGTCGAGCCGGTGCCGGTCACGTCGCCGCGGACCGCCGCGACGTCGGCCTTGCCGTCGCCGTCGAAGTCGCCCGGCATGAACCGCAGGTTGGCGATGTTCCACAGTGGATCGACCGGCGCGGCCGGGCTGGTCCAGACCGGGTCCTGCAGGACGTCGAAGCGGTTGCCCCGGGCGGTCAGCAGGAACATGCGGATCAGGCCGTCCGGGTCCTGCCGGAACAGCGCGTGGTCGGACAGCCCGTCCGGCAACCCCGCGGGGCCGGTGAAGTCGCCGGTGACGAAGCGCATCGTGACGAACGAGGAGCCGTCCCGGCCGGTGTCCCAACCGACGGTCTGGGTGGAGAAGGCGAGGTTGTTGTCGACGTCGAGGCCGTTGGAGGTCAGCGTCCAGGCCCGCAACCGGTCGCCACCGGCGTCGATGATCGCCGAGATGTCACCCTTGCCGTCGCCGTTGACGTCGCCGCGTTTCTTCGGCGGCACGGCACCGTTGTCGTTCGCCATCAGCTGGTACGGGTTGATGGTGGTGATGCTCTGGTTGCCGGCGAAGTCCTCCGAGCGCACGTACAGGTCGCTGCTCGCGTAGCCGGTGTCAGGGTCGGTCCACAGCGTGATCGGGATGGTGGCGTCGCCGGTGCTGTCGGCGGGCACCCACCCGGTCAGCTTGTCCGCGGCGAACCCGTAGGCGTAGCCGGCGATGTCGGTGTCGGCGGGTGCGTGCTTGAGCAGCACGCTGCCCGTCTGGCCGACGTCCTTCACCGGGTTGCCGTCGGGGAAGTCGGTGCTGCTGATCGTCGGCACCGACGGCCCGGTGGTGTCCACGACGAAGTAGCAGCGGTTGCTCCACGGGCTGTTGCCGACCCCGTCGCCGGTGCGGGCCCGGTAGGAATACACCGTGTTGGCCGCCAGGACCCCGGCCGGGGTGGCCGGCCACGACACCGCGGAGCCGTTGGCCACGCCGACGGTGCTGGTGCTGTGCTTCACGGTCTCGGTGTTGCCCAGCAGCACCTGCAGGTCACCGTGGACCGTGTTGGCGTCACTGTCCAGCAGCAGCGCGCTGAACTTCGTGTTCTGCATCGCCGCAGGCAGCCGGGTCGGCCTGCTCTCCGAGCCGCACGTGGTCGCCGGGACGGTGTTGAGCTCCTGCGGCACGTCGGGGGTGGTGTTGTACTCGAAGGTCATCGCCGCGCTCCACGGGTGGAACTGCTTCCACTGCAGCTTCTGGCCCTCGTCGACGGCTTTGATGCCGAAGGTGATCTGGCCGCCGAACTCGCCGTTGGCGGCGCGCTGCATGTGCTGGCGGACCAGCGGGTAGTCGTAGCCGCCCATCCACATCGTCATGTCGGGGGCCGCCTGGCCGCCGCAGCCGGTGTCCTCGTTGGCGTGGCCCCAGCCGTTGGCGACGTGCGTCGCCCAGATGTTGCCGCCGCTGGAGTTGTTCCAGGTGACTGCCGTGGTCGAGCTGACGTTGTTGGTCCCGTACAGCATCACCTGGGTGTCGCCGCAGCTGGCGGAGTGGTCAAGGGTGATCGAGAACGCCGCGTTGGTGAGCTGCTTGCCGGCGAGGTTGTCCACGACGAAGAGGAAGTAGGAGCGCCACGGCGTCTTCGTGGTGGCGTAGCCGGAGTAGCCGACCTTGGCCCGGTCGCGGTCGGTCGTCCAGTACGACGTGTTGCCGTTGGCCTGGTTGATGTGCGTCCAGTTGCCGTTGTTGGTGACGTTGCCGGACGGGTCGATGTACACCGGGAAGTTGAGGTCGGTACGGGCCAACATCGCCTGGTCGGGCTCGACCGACAGCTGGTCCTTGCCGATCACCGAGCGCATCGTGGCGTGGTGGGCCGGCTCGACGAGCTCCGCCTCCCACTTGCTCAGCCCGGCCGGGATGACCGGCTCGTCCCACATGATCGGTGCGTCGCTGATGAGCACCGACGTGCCGTTGCGGTCGACGAGGTTGAAGCCGCCGTCCGCCGCCGAGGCGATCCTCAGGTCGGCGGTGCGCACCCCGAAGGTGAGCTTGCGCAGCGCCTGGCTGTCGGCCGCGGCCCGGTTCTTGACCACGAAGACCTTGCTGAACCCTTCGCGCTGCGCGGTGAGCCGCAGGTCGACGCCGGGCAGCAGGTCGGCATAGGTGGCGTTGGGCCCGTCGAGCGTCGGCTTCGGCAGCTCGGTCGGCCAGGTCAGCGCGAACGTGCCGCCGATGCCCTTGATCGTCAGCAGGTCACCCTTGCCGCCGCCGGAGAAGCTGACATCGACGGTGGTGGCCTTCGGCCGCACCACGCCCTTCGCGTCGCGGACCAGCGTGGTGTCGATGTCGGCCCACTTGCCGTCCTGCTTGACGCGCACCGGAGCGGCGAACTGCTTGGTGGTGTAGGTGCCGGACGGGTTGATGAAGGTCTGCGCCGTCGCGGTGCGACGTTGCGCCACCTCGACGGGTTTGTTGGTGAGCTTTGCCTCGTTCAGCAGGGCAGCGGGCGAGACGTTCTCCGTGGTATCTACCGGGTCCTGAGCGGTGCCCGAACCGTTCGCCTCCGAGCCGCTCCCGGCAGCGCCGGCGGCGTACGCGGTGGTGTCGGTTGACTGCTGAGCGTGACGGCCGTTCGGCCCGAACTGCGTGACGACAAGCGCCGAAGCGGCTAATCCGGTCACTGTGAGTGCGATGGCCCACTTCTGGGCACGGCGCAGCGGGATGCTCTCGCCCACCATGGTCCTCCCCGTCTGGTCGATGGCAGCGGCCGCAGCTTATGGAAGGGAGCCAGGGAACTCAATCCCTTGTCCGACAATGCATTTACATGCATGATTCGTCTGCCATCCGCCTGTGGGCGGATCTACGGTTGCCGATACGGGGAGGACGCCGCGGTGCGGTCCATGCTGCACGCTGTTCAAGAACGATTGCCGGACCACCGACGATGGCGCAGCTGGCGCCGCCGGGCGGTCGGTGCGACGGTCCTGACGATCACGTTGTCGTTGCTGGCCTCAGGGCTGGCGACGCTGCCCGCGGTGGCGGCGCCGGTCGATCCGCTGGTGGCGAATCCGAATCAGGTGGACCGGAAGGTGCCGGAGGACACCTCGAAGCGGGTGAAACCGGCAAGGTTCGCGGATGCCGAGCAGGGCCTGGGGCTGACCGCGGCGCCCGCCGTGAGCTGGCCGAAGGCCGAGTCCGCGACCGTCGACCTGGCCGCGCGGCGGCTCGCCGCCGAGCCCGCCCGCACCAACGCGGATGTCGTGCGGGCCGCGAAGGCGGGTCCGACGCGGGCGGGTGCGAGCCCGGTGTTCATCGGTGACGCCCGTGATGCGGTGCAGGAGGATCTGCGGAAGGTCCCGCTGGCCGGGCCGGCGGCGGTCCGCGTCGAGGTGTTCGACCGTGCGCGCACGGCGAAGTCCAAAGTGGACGGTCTGCTGCTGAAGGTGGCCCGTCCGGACTCCACGTTGAGCAACAACCGGATCTCGGTCGAGGTGAACTACGGCTCGTTCCGCGACGCGTACGGCGGTGCGTGGAGCTCCCGGCTGCGCCTGGTCGAGCTGCCCGAGTGCGCGGCCACGACACCGGAGCGCAGCGAGTGCCAGGTGGGCAAGCCGCTGCAGTCGGTGAACAACACCGGCACCGGAGTGGTCAGCAGCGACCTGACCCTCGCCGGCGGTGCGTCGAAGATGCTGGCGTTGCAGGCGGCCGGTTCCGGTGGCGCGGGCAACTTCGGGGCGACCTCGCTCAGCGAGTCCGCGGCCTGGGGCGGCGGCGGTTCGACGGGTGACTTCACCTGGTCCTACCCGCTGAGCGTGCCGCCCGCCAACGGCGGTCCGTCGCCGACGATCTCCCTGGCCTACGCGTCCAGCGGCGTTGACGGCCGGACGGTCGGGGCAAACAACCAGGCGTCGTGGATCGGGATGGGCTTCGAGTTCGCGCCCGGGCAGATCGAGCGGCGCTACAAGCCGTGTGCGACGGACGTCGAGGGCGACGCGAACAACAAGACGCGGCCGACGGGGGACCAGTGCTGGTATTCGGACAACGCCTCGATCACCCTCAACGGTAGGGCCTCCGAGCTCGTGCGGGTCGGCACGAGCAACACGTGGAAGCTGAAGAACGACGACGGCTCGAAGGTCGAGCAGTTGTTCAACACCGGGCTCAACAACGGTGACGACAACGGTGAGTACTGGAAGTTCACCTCACCCGACGGCACCCAGTTCTTCTTCGGCCAGAACCGCTTGCCGGGCTGGACGAGCGGCGAGGAGACCCAGTCGGTCTTCACGGTGCCGGTGTACGGCAATCACCCTGGTGAGCCGTGCAACGGTGCGAATTTCCAGGCGTCGGGTTGTCGGCAGGCGTACAAGTGGAACGTCGACTACGCCGTGGACGTGCACGGCAACACGATGTCGTACTTCTACGAGCGGGAGACGAACAACTACGCCCGCTACGGCGACGCCGATCACCCCGACTGGTACGTCCGCGCGGGCAACCTGAAGCGGATCGACTACGGGCAGCGCAGCGACGCCATCTACAGCACGCCCCCCTTGGCGAAGGTGTTCTTCGACACGGAGAACCGGTGCGTGGGCGGCTGCTCGGCGCCGACGGATTTCCAGGACACGCCGACCGACCTCACCTGTGACGCGGCGCCGTGCAATCAGACGTTCTCGCCGGCGTTCTTCACGAAGAAGCGGCTGAACAAGATCCGCACCGAGGTGTTGAACAACAACGGTGTCGGGTTCCGTCCGGTCGACGAGTGGACGTTGCGCCAGTCGTACATCCGTGAAGATGCATCGACCGGCTACGCGATGTGGCTGGAGGGAATCACGCACAAGGGTCTGGCTGCCGCGACGCCGATCACCGCGAACGAGGTCACCTTCGACGGTGCGCCGATGGACAACCGGGTCGACAATCTCAGCGCGAACATCCCGCCGTTGAAGTGGCGCCGGATCATCGGGATCACCAGCGAGTCCGGTGGCAAGCTCGCGGTGCGGTACATGCCGACGAACTGCTCGACGACCAGCCTGCCGGTCTCGCCGCAGGCGAACACCTTGCGGTGCATGCCCGTGAAGGGCGTGGACGAGGCGTACCCGAACCGGATCGACTGGTTCCACAAGTACGTCGTGGACCGCGTGACGCAGGCTGACGCGTACAGCGGCATGCAGCCGGTGGTGACGGATTACGAGTACGTCGGCGACGCCGCGTGGCACTTCGACGAGATCGACGGGATCATCCCCATCGAGGACAAGACCTGGTCGCAGTGGCGCGGCTACGGCACGGTGATCACCCGCACCGGCGACGGCCTCGACGGCCTGCGCCGCAAGACGGAGACCCGGTTCTTCCGGGGTATGAACGGGGACCGCAACGGCTCCGGCGGCACGAAGACGGTGAACGTCACCGACTCGCGCGGCGGGACGATCCCCGACGACGACCGGTTCGCCGGCATGACCCGGGAGACGACCAGCTTCCTCGGTGAGACCACGAAACTGTCGACCACCATCGACGATCCGTGGGTGTCGGCGGCGCAGGCGACGCAGACGAAGCCGTGGGGCACCACCAACGCCACGAAGGCCGACATCGAGGTCAGCCACGGCTACACGTACCTGACGCCGACCACGGTCCGGGAGACGAAGGTCGTCAAGAGCTTCGCCGCGGACGGCACCGTCACCCAGATCGAGAACCAGGGTGTGGTCGGCGACGGCAGCGACGACCAGTGCACGAAGTACACGTTCGCGTCCAACACCGCCAAGTACCTGATCAACCTGCCGATCCGGGTGCAGCAGCTGTCGGTGCTCTGCTCGGTGACCAACCCGGCCAAGGGCGACGTCCTCACCGACTCGCGCAACTACTACCAGTCCGCGACCCTCGGCGTCATCGGTGACCGCGGGCTGGTCACCAAGGTGGAGGAGGTCAACGGCTACACGGGCGCGGCGGCGAGCACGGCGACCTACCAGACGAAGTCGACGGCGGTTTACGACGCGACGGGCCGGGTCACGGACTCGACCGACGTCAAGGGCAACCTCACCCACAGCGACTACGTGCGGACCGGCAACGGCCCGATCACGCGGGTGATCACCACCGACCCGATCGGGCACGTGACCTACACCGACAACGACCCGGCGTGGGGTGCGCCGGTGAAGATGGTCGACGACACGAACGACGACGTGACGACCGAGGCGGAGCTCGACGCGCTGGGCCGGGTCATCAACGTGTGGGGGCCGACCCGCAAGCGCGGCGTCGACTCGCCGGACAGCACGTATACGTACGTGATCAGCCAGACCGGCTACTCCGTTGTCATGACGTCGACGCTCCAGTCGCCGTCGCAGGTGCCGGGGCAGCCGGTGGGCACGCTCGCGCCGCAGTACTCCTCGAAGTACGAGCTGTACGACGGCCTGCTGCGGCTGCGGCAGACCCAGATCGCCAGCCCCACCGGTGGTCGTTCGGTCAGCACCATCGAGTACGACACGCAGAACCGGATCGTGAAGCGGTCGGGTCCGATGACCAACGACGCCCCGCCCGGCTTCACGTTCCTGCCGGTCAATGAGGCGTCGCTGCCCAACCAGGTCCGCACCGAATACGACGCGGCCGGCCGCACCACGGCGGAGATCCTGTACGGGCACACCGCCTCCGGGCTGGCCGAGAAGTGGCGCACCACCACCGCGTATGACGGGGACCGGGTGACCGTGACCCCGCCGGCGGGCGGCACGACCACCGCGGCGACCTACGACGCGCGGGGCCGGGTCTCGAAGCTGTGGCAGTACAAGGCGCCCGGGGTCTACGACGAGACGAAGTTCAGCTACGCCAAGGACGGCCAGCAGAGCGTCGTCGAGGACTCCGCCGGCAACAAGTGGGAGTACTTCTACGACGACCTGCACCGGCCGAACCGGGTGAAGGAACCGGACCGTGGCGAGTCGACGCTCACCTACAACCAGTACGGCGAGGTCGCGACCACCACCGACGCCCGCGGCGACAAGCTCGGCATGTCGTATGACGCGATCGGCCGGCCGACCGAGGTCAAGGACATCACGACCACGCCGGAGAAGAAGCTGACGAGCTGGGTGTACGACACCCTGAAGCTCGGCCTGCCGACGTCGTCGTCGCGGTGGGTCGGCTCCGACGAGTACCGCACCTCGGTGGTCGAGTACGACATGCTCCAGCGGCCCACGAAGACCCGGGTCTCGATCCCGATGATCGAGGGTGGGCTGGCCGGCAGCTACGACTATTCGTCCACGTACAACTTCGACGGCACCCCCGACACCACCACGATGCCGGAGCTCGCCTCGCTGCCGGCGGAGACACTGACCACCCGGTACAACGCGTGGGGTCTGCCGATCTCCACCGTGGGTGCGTCCAGCTACGTGCAGGCGACGGCGTACAACTCGTTCGCCGAGCCGCTGAGCGTGACGGTCGGTGCGACCGGGTCCGGGAAGAAGTCGCTGCTGCTGCAGTTCACCTACGAGGAGGCCACCAGGCGGCTGATCACGGCGAGCGCGAGGCCCAACGGCGGCGCGAGCGTCTACAACGCCACCTACACCTACGACGCCGCCGGCAACGTGGTCTCGGTCTTCGACCAGCCGACCGCGTCGGGGCAGGCGGCCGACTACCAGTGCTTCAGCCACGACCACCTGCGGCGGATGACCGAGGCGTGGACGCCGGCGACGGCGAGCTGCGCCGCCAGCGGTCGCACGGTCGCGAACCTGGGCGGCCCGGCGAAGTACTGGAGCAGCTACACCTACGACAAGACCGGCAACCGAACCACCGAGCAGCGCCACGAGCTGCCCGGTGAGCCGACCACCACCTACAACTACGCCACCGCCGGGCACCGCCTCGACACCACCAGCGTCGGGGGCAGCACGCTCACCTCGTACCAGTACGACGCGAGCGGCAACACCACGCAGCGGGTCGTCGGCGGCGCCACGCAGGACCTGCAGTGGGACGCCGAAGGCAAGCTCAGCAAGGTCACCGAGGGTTCGAAGATCACCCGGTTCCTCAACGACGCCTCCGGCAACCGGCTGATCCGGCGCGACGACACCGGGACCACGCTGTACCTGCCCGGTCAGGAACTGCACCTCAGCACCGCCAACGTGAAGTCCGCGACGCGGTACTACAGCCACGGCGGGATGACGGTCGCCGTTCGCACGAACGACGGCACGCTGACCTACCTGGCCTCGGATCCGCAGGGCACGGCGACGGTGGCGATGGACTCCGTCACCGGCACGGTGCAAAAGCGTCGCTCGACGCCGTTCGGTGAGGAGCGCGGCACGGCGGTCGTCGGCTGGCCCGGTGACAAGGGCTTTGTCGGCGGTACGAAGGACCAGTCGACGGGGCTCACGCATCTCGGTGCGCGGGAGTACGACCCGAAGCTCGGCCGGTTCATCTCCGTCGATCCGCTGACGATCCCTGAGGATCCGCAGCGGCTCAACGGGTACGCGTACGGCAACAACGCGCCGGTCACCAACGCGGACCCGTCCGGTGAGGCGTTCCCCGCCGACCCGGACGCGTTCCCGCCGCCGCCGGCCCCGCCGCCGCCGCCGGGCAACCCGACCGGCAACCCCGGCGGGCTGTCCGACGAGGACCAGAAGGCGCGCCTGGAGGCCGAGGCGCTGAAGAAGAAGTCGATGATGGACATGCTGGTCGAACAGGGCCTGTCCTTCCTGCTCGACTTCCTCGGCATCACCGACATCGTCAACTGCATCACCAAGGGCGACGTCGGGGCCTGCGTGAACACCCTCATCGGGATGATCCCGTGGGGCAAGGTCTTCAAGGCCGGCAAGGCCATCGTCAAGGGCATCACCAGAGCCTTCGACGCCTATCAGTCGTGGCAGCACGCCATCAAGATCGCCGATGACGTCATCCGGCGCACCGACGACCTCATCGCCGCAGCCAGAAAGAAGGCCGACGAACTCGCGCAGAAGGTCGGCGCGGGCGCCAAGAAGGCCGACGACGCACCCGGCGGCCTCGCCGACGACGCGGCAGGCGCCGGGTCGAACAGGGCAGACGACCTGGCGGGCAGCTGTAACCACAGCTTCGACCCCGGCACGCCGGTGCTGATGGCGGACGGTTCCACGAAGGCGATCCAGGAGGTCGCGGAGGGCGACCAGGTCGTCGCCACGGATCCGGAAACCGGTGAGACGACGGTCCGGCCGGTCACCCGGAAGCATGTCAACCTCGACTCCGACCTCACCGATGTCAGCCTGCTGGACGAAGACGGCCTCGTCACGCTGCACACCACGCAGCACCACCCGTTCTGGTCCAAGACCCGGCAGCGGTGGGTGGATGCCGTCACCCTGCAACCCGGCGAAGTGGTGCGCGCACTCGACGGCTCGGACGTGGTCGTCGTGGAGGTCCGGAACCTTCAGGACAGCCAGGTCATGCAGGACCTCACGGTGGCCGAGGTGCACACGTACTACGTGGTCGCCGACAAAACGCCGGTCCTGGTGCACAACAACAACGGTGCGGCCTGCCCGTTACCCGGCGGCAACGTCGATGACGGCACCGCCGGTCGCCTGGGAGAACGGGTCGACGAGATTACGGCCAACACTCCCAGCAGACACGACCGCCCAGGCACAGTCGGCGAGACGATCGGCATCAGGCCATCAGGCTTGCTGGTGGTCGTGCAGACCCAGGCAGTACGGACGACCAGTCCAATGCCCAGACGGCTCCAGAGGGAGTTGCTCATGTGCGGGCATCATGGGAGGTGCAGTGAGATCGAGGGCATCCGCAGGATCAGGGAGCTGGGTGCCGTGCCACTACATACAACGGCTATGGCGCTCCAAAGCCGTAGCATAGGCATGGTGCGGCACAGGACGATCGTGAATCCGTGCGGGCTCTGTGGGCGGTTGTTGGGTCATCTGAACATGACGCATGGGTAGCTAGCGGATTTCTGGAGGTTGCTGTGCCATCGGATTTCGTGATGGATTCGCCGCAGGGGTTGTCCCATCGGGCCACCGCTTTCCTGGCACAGCATGCCGCTCGTGTGGAAGTTGATCCCGGGTTGACGGGCGACGCGCTTCGAACTGCACTGGAAAGCGTCCGCGGAGCGGTGGACGAAGTCCTGATACACAGGCTGGAGGGTCTTCAAGCTCGATACGCCGGCCTCACGTATCCCAGTCGGTTCTTCGACTCGGTAGTCACCTTCGCGCCGGTCTGTGAACCCGACCCGTACGAGGGCGAGGACGAGATCTCCTATGTCGTGGAAACGGATAGAAACTGCGGCGCGTCGGCGACCCGGACAGGTGAACTGGTGGTGTCGGAAGATACCGCCAGCACCATCGAATTCGGGTCCGTCGACGCCCTGATCGAAAGCGATGCGATGTTCGAAGCTGCGGTCCACCGATCCGCGTACCGGGAGGTCTATGCGAACAAGCGGCTGGCCGGGCCGGCCGACATCATGGGCCGGGTCGGCTCGGTGCGACCCGTCGGCCCGGCCAGTGGGCGGTGGACCCAGTGGTTGACTGACGGGACCACCGATATCTTCTACTGTGCCATCTGGTACGAACTGACGAAGATGTCGCTCCCGTACATCAAGATTTGGACCGACAATCCGGACGTGCTTCAGGTTTTCAATTAGCCCGAAAGATCTTTCGGATAGTTTGATCCCTCGTTGCCGGGTCGATGTTCCTGTCGGCCCGGTAGTGAGGCGTTTCCGTGTTCTTTCTTCGCAATCGTCCTGTTCGCCCCTTGATTCATGCGAAATTTACCTGCATGATTCGCTGCCATCCGCCCGTTGAGGGGCGGTGATGCCTCAAGATCATTACTCAGCAGGTCCGCCGCCCCGGCCGCGTCGCCGGCGCGCAGCGTGGCCCGGCCGGCGCCGACGAGCCGCTCGAACCGCAGGTGGTCCGAGCCGTCCGGGGGCACCATCAGCTCGTACCCGCCGGCGCGGCTGACCGGGTGCGCCGGGTCGTGCAGGTCGGCGCGCAGCCGGTGCACGAACGAGCGGATGTTGGCGGTGGCCGACCGCGGCGGTTCCCCTTCCCACAGCGCCTGCCCGATGCGGTCGAGCGACACCGCGCGGTTGGCCTGTAACAGCAGGGTGACCACCAGCGCCCGGACCTTGACCCCGGCGAGCTCCGTGGCCCGGCCGAACCCGCCGCAGCAGACGCGGCCCAGGATCCGGTACGGACTTGTTTCCTGACCCATCTCCATCTCCCCCGAGTGACGGCGATCTGTGGCTATGGCGCTCCGATCCGGCTGCGGCGCCGCGATGCGCCGGGCGGGTTCGAGGCGCCGTCGCGCAACGCGACGGCGAGCAGCAGCGCGACGCAGGCCAGCCAGGTCGCCGGCACCGCGACCGGGTCGGGCCAGTGCGGCAGCGGCAGCGCCGGCAGGTCCTCACCGAAGACGGGCAGCGCCCACCCGGTGAGCCGCCACACCGCCAGCGCGCTGCCCAGCCCGAGCAGCCCCGCGACGACGACCAGCGCCGGGTACGTCCACAGCTTCGCCCGCCGCATCGCGGCCCGGCTCAACCCCTGCGCGCGCAGCGCCGCCTCGTCCGCGGCGCGGCCGGTGCGGTCGACGGCGGCGATCAGCCCGAGCCCGCCCGCGGCGAGCAGCACCGCCAGCGCGCCGGCCAGCAGGTGGAACCAGGTGGCCAGGGCCGGGCCCTGCGAGGCGAGGCGGCGGCGGGTCTGCTCGGCGGTCACGTCACCGGTCACGATCAGCCCCTGCCGGGCGAGCCGGGTCAGCAGGTCGGGCGGCGCGGTGCCGGTGAGCCACACCTCCGAGCGGTGGGCGCTGCCGGCGTCGGTGGCGACACGGTTGGCGTACTCCAGGTCGACCAGCGTGCCCGCGGTGCCGAGCCTGGGCAGCGCGCCGGCCCGGCCGGTGACCCGCACCTCGGTCGGCCGCTTGTCCAGCCCGGCGAGGGTGCCGTCGCGCGGCGGCGGGCCGGCGGTCAGCACCGGCAGCGGGTACGGCGCGTCGACCGGCTGGATCCAGGCGCCGTCGGGCAGCCCGCCGGGCGCGTCGATGGCGAGCCGCAGCCCGTCCCGCACCGTGTCGAGCCGGCCGCCGGTCGGCCGCCACCGGGTCACGTCGGTGAGGTCGGCGCCGCCGAGCTTCCGCACGGTGAGCACGAACCGGGTGCTGGTCGGCGACGTGCTCTGCGCCCGCACGTGCAGCCCGACCAGCCGGCAGCCGTCGACACACAGCGGGGTGCGTTCCCGGAACGCGTAGGTGCCGTCGTTGATGAACTTGAACGGCACGGTGGCGGTACCGCGGCCGGTGAGGGACGACAGCACGACGGTGAGCTCCACCGGTACCGACATCTTCACGTCGGACACGTCGACGTCCAGCGCGACGTCCGGCCCGCGAACGGTGACCGGCTCGCGGGCCGGCGGGCGCAGCAGCGCCGCGACCCGGGCCGCGTCGAGGTCGCCGTACTCGGGGCGCCAGTCGACGACCGTGGCCAGCCGGGTGGTGTCCACGGCGAGCGCGGACCCGTCCTCGGACAGTTGCGCGGCGGCCATCGCGTAGGCGCCGTCCGGGTCGACGGCCCGCACCGCGTGCAGCAGGTGGTCGCGGGTGACCGGCGCCACCGACACGACCCGCGGCGCGCCGGTGTCGATCCGCGCGGCCAGGTCGCGGTCCTGCGCGGCGACGTCGGCGGAGGCGACCGCGTACCCGAGCACCGCCACCGACGCGACCAGCAGCAGCATCAGCCGCTGCGGCCCCGGCCGGCGGGCCAGCTGCAGCGAGGCCAGGGCGACGCTGAGCCGGCCCCGGCGCAGCGCCCGCTTGCCGAGCAGCCCGGCGAGGGGCGCGAACAGCCGGGCGCCCACGAGGGCGAAGGCCAGCATGGACAGCGCCGGGGCGAGCATCCCGACCCCGGACAGCCCGCCGCCGGTGAGGAACAGCTGCACCACCGCGGTGGCGGCGAGGACCCCGACGAGCACCTCACCGACCGGCAGCCGCCGCCCAGTGCGCCGGGACCGGACCCGGCGCAGCAGCTCACCGACCGGGCTGAGCAGGTGCCGGCGCTGCGCGAGCAGCGCGACGACGAGGGCGCCGAGCGCGGCGAACGGCGCGTTGCCGAGCGCGCCGGCGGTGAACAGCGGCACCCCGATGCCCGGGAACCGCCAGGCGGCGATCGCGCCCACGACGAGCTGCCCCGCGACGCACCCGGCGACCGCGCCGGCGAGGATCGCGGCGATGTCCTCCCCGAGCGCCAGCAGCCACCGGTGCCACCACGTCCCGCCGTGCAGCGCGACGACCGCCAGCTCCGGGCGGCGGCCCTCCACGCCGTAGTCGACGGCGAGATACAGCACCAGGTACGCCAGCAGCAGCAACGGCACCGCGCCGACCGGCACCGTCTGGCGGGCCAGCGCCCGGCTGCGCTCCACCCGGCCGATCAGGTCGGGGATGTCGGTGGTGACGCTGAACGCCTGGCTGAGCTTGGCGGTGCGGTCCTTCAGCTCGTCGAGCTGGCCGCGCAGCTGGCCGAGGCGGGCCGCGTCGAACGTCGCCGGGGCGGCGGTCGCGTCGACGCCGACGAGGGTCGAGGTGCGCCGCATCAGGGCGAGGGTGGCCTGGCCGGTGAACACGGGCTCGCCGGTGCGGCCGGTGACGTCGACGGCGAAGTAGTCGTGGGAGCCCCAGTACTCCTCCTGCGGGGCGGCCGGCCGGTACACCCCGACGACGGTCAACGGGGTGGGCTCGGTGAACGCCGCGTAGACCGGTCCGGTCGGGGAGCCCTTGCTGACGGCGAACGCGAGGGCGACCGGGTCACCGACGCCGAGCTCGAGCCGTTCGGCGGTGCGCTCGCCGATCACGATCTCGCCGGAGCCGATGTAGCAGCGCCCGGCGAGCATGGTCAGGTGGGCGCAGGCCTCCTGCCGGTAGGTGAGGCGGGACGCGTCGCGCGGCTCGGGCTCGATGCCGGCGGCCGGGAATTCCGCTGAGTACACCTGGGTGAAGCCGGGCACGGTGAGCAGTGCGCTGGTGACGTCGGTGAAGTCGATCGTGCTCGTGTCGCTGTTGTCGACGGTGGCGCTGAGGGCGATGGTGCGTTCGCCGGGGGCGGCGCCGTCGACCTCGCTGCGGACCACGGCGAGGTCGACGGCGCGCAGGTAGGCGGGGACGGCGACGGTCGCGCCGACGACGACGAGGGTCAGCAGGAGCAGGGTCGTGGCCTGGCCGCGGCGGGTGCGCAGCATGGCGAGCACCAGGGAGATCACCGGCGGCCTCCATCGCTGTTGCGCAGGTTCCGGATCCAGGCAAGCATCACCGCGCCCGATGCCGCCCCGAGCACCGTCAGCGCCAGGAGCCCGGTCCCGCCGAGTACGGACAACTGCAACGTCTCCGGTGGTGGTAGTAGCCGCCAGTCGTCGAGGAACACGGCCGGGACGTCGGTGACCCGGGCCGCGGCCCCGGCCACGACCAGCCCGCCCAGCACCCCGAACGCGACCAGCGCAGCCTGCCCGCCGGTCTCGACGCCGACCGCGGCGCGCATCGGCAGCCCCTGCGCGCGCAGCGCCCGCCACTCGCGGGCCCGCGCCGCCTCCTGGACGGTCACCGCCACGGTCGCGGCGACCGCGGCGAGCAGCAGCGCGCACAGCGCGACCAGCAGCTGGAAGCGGGTGGCGAGGGCCGAGCCGTCCTGGTCGAGCCGTTCGATGCGGCGCTCGACGCTGTCGGCGGCGAGCACGGTCACCCCGGCGGCGGCCAGCTCGGCGGTGAGCGCGTCGACGGTGGCCTGGGGCGTACCGGCGGCGATCCACACCTGTGGCACACCCGCGGTGCCCGCGTCGGCCGCGGCGTGCACCGCCGCGTCGAGGTCGATGACGGTGCCCGCCCGGCCCAGCACCGGCAGCACCGCCGTGGTCGCGGCGACCCGCACCGGCACGGACGAGCCGCCGAACAGCGGCAGCGCGGGGTCTCCGGCCAGCCACGCCTTCGGCGCCGGTCCGGCCAGGATCACCGGTACCGCCGCGACGACATCCACCACGTATGCGTGGTTGTCGCCGACGGCCGCGTTGTCCACCACGGGTTTCGGGATTCGCAGCGTCAGCGCGCCCTGCCGGGCCCCGACGCTCATCGCCGGTCCGGTGTCGGCGCCGCGCCACCGGCGCTGGTCGCCGAGGCTCGCGCCGCTGAGGATGACGGCGTCCGGCCCCTGCTGGCGCAGCTCCCGCACGACCAGCGCCGAGTTCGCCGGGGCGCTCACCGGCCTTTTGTCCACATCGGACGGTCCGGCGAGGACGAGCCCGACGATCCGGCAGCCGCTCTCGCATCCGCGCACCGACGCCGCCGCCTGGTGCTCGCCCGGCGGGACCGGCCCGATCGGCACGGACACGTCCGCGCCGGTCACCCCGTGCCGGAGCGTCAACACCAGCCTGACCGGCTCGGCGGAGTCGTTGCGGGCGTCAAGGGTGAGGCCCGTGCCGCTGATGAGGGGCAGCGGCTCGGCCCGTGCCGCGGTCGGGTCCAGCGCGCTGCGCGGACCGTACTCGGGCCGCCAGTCGGCGACCGCCGCGAGCCTTGCGGAGTCGACCGCGAGCACCGGTGGGGACGCGCCGAGGTCGGCGACGACCGCCATCGCCGTGCGGCCGCCCGGGTCGGCGCGGCGCACCGCGGCCAGCAGCGCCGTGTGGTTCGCCGCCTGCACGGTGAGCACCCGCGCGGCGCCGAGCTCGACGCTCGCCCGGTCGGCGCGGGCGGTGCGCCCGATGGTGAAGCCCTGCGCGGCCAGCCCGAGCAGCGCCACCGCGACCGCCATCAGCACCAGGATCCGGTCGGCGCCCGGCTGCCGGGAGAACCGCAGCGCGGTCAGCGCGAGTTTGATCTGGCCGAAGCGCAGCGCCCCGCGCCCCAACCGGTCGCTGCCGGCGGCGAGCAGCCGCGCCATCAGCACCGCACCGGCGAGCGCGGTCAACGCGGGGGCGGCCACCCCCAAGCCGGTTGTCGTCCCGCCGGCGTGCGCCTGGTACAGGGCCGCGGCCGCGGCAACCAGGACCACCACGTCGAGGGTGCGCCGCTGCCAGCCGCGTCGTTGCGACGGCACCCGCCGCAGCAGGGTCGCGACCGGCGCGCGGAACGTGGCCACCTCGCCGAGGACCAGCACCGTCAGCCCGACCACGAACGCCGCGACCACCGCCGCCCCGGTCAGCTGGGCGGCCGGCCACAACTGCGCCGCCGGCACGTCCGCGTCCGCGGCTTCCCGTGCCCCGAACACCCCGAGCAGCAGCCCGACCGGCAGCGCCAGCAGCATCGGGAGCAGATGTTGACCGGCGGTGAGCCGCAGCATCCGCAGCCGGGTGCTGCCGCGCAGCTTCAGCAGGGCGATGTCGGGCCGCCGGTCCTGCGCGGTGTGCCGCCCAGCGATCGCCAGCGCCAGCCAGCACAGCACAAGCGCCTGCACCCACGCGACCAGCATGCCCTTGCGCACCGCCGCCCGGTCCGCGTCGACCGCGTCGAGGAGGCTCTGGTCCGGCGGTACGAAGGTGAACCCGGCCTTCTCCAGTGCCTCCTGCGTGTCGCGCAGCTCGTCCCGCCCGGCGCCGCTCACTATTCTGGCCGGCAGCGATGTGGTGTAGACGGCGGTCGGCTCGTCGAACCCCTCGTCGCCGAACGTCGCCAGCGACACGAACGCCGGGTCGAGCGCCTCCTCGCCGGCGGTGATCTGCCCGGGCCCGAACAGCGGCTCGGCCCAGTACGCGCCGGACGGGTCGGTCCGCTCGTACGTGCCGGTGACCCGCAGCGTCACCTCCGTCGCCGACTGGGTCCGCAGTTTCACCTGGTCCCCGGCGCGCAGCCCGAGCGTGTCCGCCGCCCGCCGGCTCAGCATCGCCTCTCCCGCCGCGGCCGGGCAGGCGCCGCTGACGCGCACGTGCTCGCAGACGCCGTCGCGGTACGCCACCGGCGCGACCCGCTTGAACCCGCCGGTGACGCTGGTGAGCGGCCGGGTCAACCCGAGCACCGGCGCGGTGCTGCTGTCCAGGAGCCGCTCGACGTCCGCCCGGAACTCGGCGAGCGCCCCCTGTGGGTCCCGGCCGACGGGCGTGCCCCGGTGCACGGTGAGGATGCGCTGCGCCGCGGGCGCTGCGGCGACATCGGCCGCGGCGGCCCGGGCGGTCGCGGCGGCGGCGAACTGCGGCCCGGCGGCGGCGATCGCGTAGAGCAACGCGGTCAGCGCCGCAACCGCCAGCCACTGTGCCGGACGGCGGCGCAAGGCATCAAGCACCAGCAGCAGCATGCGTTCCCCCATCGCCCGCCGTCGATCGCGCTCGCCGAGCACCTTACCGGCCGGGGTCGTTCACTGACGCCCTGCGAACGGCCTTTTTTTGCGACCGGGAGAAAGGTCGGGGTCGCCGGGAGCGAGTGGAGTCAGGTGTGGCTCAGTGGGGTGGAGCTGGCCCCACCCCACCGGGGAGTCAGGGTCAATCCGTCCGGCTCGATCCGTCCGTGCCGTCGACGGCATGCACACAGCGTTGGAGATTCGGGCCTGACCAAGCGGTTCGGGGACAAGGTGGCCGTGGACGCCATCGACCTCGCAGTGCCGCGGGGGTCGTTCTACGAGCTCGTCGGGCAGAACGGCGAAGACCGCCACCCTGTCCATGGCGGTCGGTCTGCTGACGCCCGGCACGTCCTGACCTCGAACGTCTACGACAAGCTGGGCCGCCTGACGGAGACCTGGCTCGGCAAGATCGGCGTCACCGGATCCGTCAAGCAGACCGCGACCGTCTACGACACCTTCTACAAGGGACAGGTCGCGGGGACGGTCCGGTGCGTCGGCAGTGCCGCGTACACGATCACCTATCCGCAGCGCGACAACCTGTACCGGGTGACGAACCTGGCCACCCGAGTTGTCACCGGCACGCGGTACTACTCCTTCGCCGGGCGTACCGTCGCCACCCGGACACCGTCGGCGTTGAGCTGGACGGTCTCCGATCCGCACAACACCAACAGCTGCGCGATCGACGCGGCGACCGGTGCCATCACCTGGCGGCGGACCCTGCCCTATGCAGACCGGGACCCGGATCGTCACCAAGCCGTTCTTCTCGGCTCCCAGCAAGGAGCCCTGGGGCAATCCTGCGAGCGGGACCCCAACGGGTCCTCGGTACTCTACGGCACGCTCAACCTGCTGAAGGAACTGTTGTAGGACGTTGTGGTTCCAGCCCGGGAGCATGCTCCCGGGCCGGAAGGACGGCCCATGCGGAAGGTCGCGCTGGCGCTGGTGGCACTGGCGTTGATGGCCTGCGGGTTCGGCGCCGGCGTCGATCCGGGCCCGGACGAGACCGTCGACCTGACGTCGGCCACGGTCGTCGGCACGTGGCGCAACGCCGAGCGGGACGCCACGTTCATGTTCGCGGCCGACAACACGTTTCAGGCGCTGAACGTGCCCCGCGAGTTCTTCCCGTCCTTCGCCGACGCGATCGCACCCGGGTTCGACCCGGCCCGGGACCGGATCGACACGCACGGCACCTGGGCGGTTTCGGGGCGGAGCCCGTCACCCCTCGACCGGCGCCGTAACCTGCTCACCATCAGGTACGAGCCGGGCGGCTTCGTCCCGGCGAGTGGGGTGAGCGGGTTCGAGGCGTGGTGGCAGGGGTCGCAGCCGATCCTGCTGACCGGCAGAATCGGGTTCCTGAAGTGTGCCGAGCCCTGCGGCATCGGCAGCGGTCTGCCCTCGACGTCACCCCGCTGACGCGGCGGTGGCCGTGCGGCCGTCACCGACGTTCCAGGCACGCCAGTACCCTGTGCGGAAGGACAGTGGATGCGAAAGGTAGCGTTCGCGCTGGTAGCGCTGATGCTGATGGCCTGCGGGCTGCGGACCGTCGACTCGCGGCCGGAAGCGATCGTGGACGTCACCCCGGAGATGGTCGTCGGCACCTGGCGCAACGCGGGGCGTGACGCCACCTTCGTGTTCGCCGCCGACGGCTCGATGCAGGCGCTGCATGTGCCGCCGGAGTTCTTCCTCGATTTCCAGTACGCACTGACCCCCGATTTCGACAGGAACCGGGACCGGATCGACGCGGCCGGCAGCTGGACCCTGCCGGGCGGCAAGCCTTCCGCCCCTGCTCTGGTCCGCAACACGGTCAGCCTCACCTTCGAGCCCGGAGGGTTCATCCAGAACCGTGGCGGTGTCGGGCTGGAGGTGCATGGGCGGGGCTCCCAGACCATGCTGCAGTTCCGGGCCATCGTGTTCACGAAGTGCCCCGAGCCCTGCGCGGGCGGCAGCGGGGTGTCGCCGTCGCCGTCCCGGTGATCCGGCGACCGCAGGTTGTACAACCCGGCAGCGTCAACGCATGACGACATCGCATGGCAATACGAGCACAGCCCGCTGTGGACCGGCCTCGAAGGCTACTTCTACGTCCACCTTGATTCACCCCTGGCCGAGATGCTGCGGCAAACACACGCCCGCCGTCGAGGCAAGGAGGAACAGGTACCGGCGACGGCCCGTGACGAGTACGTCCAGCAGGTGCAGTCCCGGCTTGCGCAGGTAGAGATTGAACCTGAGCGCTACTGGATCATCGACCGGCTGTTAGACGTCGACGTCGCCCGCGGCGTCTACCGCGACCGCCTCTCCGACGACCTCAGCAAACTCCCCGGCTATCCGCTCTTGAGCGAGCTGGACCAGCGCCGGATCGATGAGGCAGCCTGGCAGTACATCTCGGCGGCCGAATCAATGCAGCTGCCGACGCATCAGAACACCACGACGGTCTACCACAAGCTTGTTGCGGCGTACCGGGCGCTCGCCCGCTGGCACCGCCTCGATCCGCAGCGGCTCGCTCAACTGCCAGCGAACCAGTGGGCCGCATGCGCAGAGGCGATCTTCACTTACCCCGCCCATGTAGTGAACCGCGACGCGGACACCCAGACCAAAGCCGGCCTCCTCGCCGAAGTCGCGTCACGCGCGCCCGCTGTGCTCGCCGACGCTGTCAATCACTTGCTAGCCATCTTCAACGCCAAGGACCAGCCACTGTGGTGGCTTCGCGATCTTGCCCCCGTCATGAACGATCAACTGGCGGATGCAGTCGCCGGCCATCTCGATGGGCCATCCACCGTCAACCGCGCCGACATTCTCGATCTGCTGCTGCGCAGCAACGACCAACGAGGCATCGACTGGTGCGCCCGCCAATTGCAGGGCGTACCTGATGTCGATGCCGGCGTCACCGCAGCGACAGTCCTGATGAACCATGCACCCGAGCAAGGCCTACCACTGCTCGTAGCGGCCGTCCGCCGAGTACCCGTCGCCGGGAGGCAAATCGCGCTCGCGCTCGGTCAACGCATGCGCCACCGACCGTTAGCGATGATCGACCACCACGACGCAGTCGCCGAACTCTACGAGTGGCTTGCAGAGCAGTTCCCTCCGCAGGAAGACCCGGATGAACGGCAGGCGCATTTTGTGTCACCGCGCGAGCAGCTCGGTATGTGGCGCGACGAACTTCTCCAGGGCCTGGTTGAACGGGGCACCGAGGAAAGCCTCACGGCGCTTGAGCAGCTGCAGCGCCGTCAACCGCAACTGCCGCTCGAACGGGCTGTCCTCCTCGCGCGGGAGGTCACCCGCCAACGGACATGGTTACCGCCGACGCTCGCCCATCTGCACCAGCTCCTACAGGATCGTCGGCGCCGACTCGTAACCGACGCGGCCGACCTGCAGTCGGCAGTCCTGGAAGCCTTGGGCACTATTGGCGGGTGGCTCACCGGAGAGACACCGCAGGCATTCGCGTTGTGGAATGTAACCCACGTGCCGGGCGAGCCCAAGGACGAGAACAGCATCTCCGACTGGTACTGCCACGGCCTGCGCCTGCTGCTCAAATTCTCCGGCATTGTCGTCAACCGCGAGGTGGAGGTTCGCCGTAAGCCGGGGCGGGCATTGGGGAGCGCCACGACATCCGAGTCGATGCGGCCGACAGCACCGGCAACACGATCTGCGTCGTCATCGAGGTCAAAGGCTGCTGGAACGACTCCACCATGACCGCCATGACCAAGCAGCTCGTCGGGCAGTACCTGGAACCCGCCGGCCACACGCACGGCGTTTACCTCGTGGCGTGTTTCCCGCCCGAGCAGGTTGAGGAAGGAGACAAGCGCTCGAAGGTCGCGCGCCACACCACGCAAACACTGATCGAAAGCCTGACCGCGCAAGCGCGGGACATCCCGGCGCCGTTCAGCGTTGGCGTTGTTGTGCACAAGGTGGCGCTGCCTGGATGAACTGAGTACAACGTCGCTACCTGCGTCGACGATCACGCTCGGGGGTGGCCGGAAGGCTGAGTCGCCCATCGACCGGGCAGCGGCGCGATGCAGCGAGCTGGTCGGGTGCGATACGGGGAGCCACGGCCATGGATTGCGCTGTCGTCGCCACAGGAACGGCCAGCGCATGCTTCGTCGTCATGCCACCGGTCGACAGTGCTCTTGGTCGAGCGATGATCAGCCGTGTTTGGCTGCGGTCAATCCCTTGGCCATGCGGTGAACTTCATCGGTAGCGCCGGCGTGATGGTCGTTCGCGCCGGTCGAGCACTCTGATGATGAGCGCCGTGCCGTCGGCGCCGACGGACACGGTGTCGCGCGATCGGCTGCGGGCTGCGTTCCACCAGCGGCGGAGCCATCCGGCGTTTCGGGCGTATCGGCTGAGGTTCCCTTCTTTGAGATCGCGGTGGAGGCGTCGGTCGATGCCGCGGAAGACTTCGAGGGTTCGGCCGTCATTGAGGGGCATCAGGTGCGATGTGCCGGTGAGGACCGGGCCCGACGGCATGCGTACCTGTGCGCTGATGGTGTCCGGCCACGTGTCTTCCAGGGGCAGCATGGCGCTGCTGTAGCCGCGCTGGCGTGGGCTGGTGTAGTCCACAGCGGTGGTGCTGTCGCCAGCGAACAGCAGTACCGATGCGGCGACGGTGCGGTTCATCACCTGAGCCAGCCAGGACCGGTGGCTGGCAGGAATGACGTACGGCGGGGTTGGCGTAGCGGCGGCCGTCGTCGGGGTTGACGGCGCAGTGCCGCCCGCTGGGTCGGCTGCGTCGGGCTGTGGCGCTTGCTGTCGAGCTCGCCACTCGAGCTCGTCCGGTTGCTCTGCCAGCAGCTCGTCGTAGTCGCTCGTGGGCCCGGTCCACAGTTCGTCGTCGCCGGGCGGGTCGAGGACATAGGAACTGACGCCGCTGCGGAGCAGCCGGGATGCGACCATCAGGCCGTACATCGGGTGATCGCCGATTGCGACGGTGCCGACCTGCAGACATGCTTTGGCGAGTTGCCTGTAGACGTGACTCTCGTCGCCGTGTGTTCCCTTGCATTCGAGCACCGCGATGCGCACCTTGGTCGTCGAGCCGGCGCGACGCCACCCGATGAGGAAGTAGTCGGGCCGCTTGTTCGTGCCGGGCTTGTTGCCCACTCTGCCGGTGACGTCGTTGACGTAGCCGTGCCGCAGGGCGACGTCGGCGTCGACGACGTGGAAGAGCCAGCCAGGGTGGCGTCGTTCGAGGACAGCGCGGGCGACGACGAGCGCGAGACCGATACCGAGCTGCTCGGACTGGGTCACCTTGTGGTGATGCACCACATCCTTGGACGCGTACGAGGTGAGGCGCATGAGCTGCTCTCGACCGGCCTCGAGCGTGGCGCAGTAGCGGACGTGCGCCCAATGCTGGGAGACGGAGAGGAACGGCGATCGGGTCAGGAAGGTTGTCGCGACGCCGAGTTCCCGGAGGATGTCGGCCGGCCTGGTTTGCAGGATCGAGGCGACCGCCACCGGGCTGGGTGTCTTCAGGTAGGGGGTTCCAACGGTTTCCGTCTTTGCCTGCTTGGCGAGGATCGAGACCGACTCGGCGAGTTCGATGTCCGACCGGACGGGCAGGCGAGCTGGACTGGCAAGGTGTCGTAGAACGGGTCCGATGTCCATGACACCTCCACCCTCCACCGCATCGTTCGACGACGCTCGATAGCCTACGCGATTATCTCCCTGAGTAGCTGGACGATCGCAACCTGTCGTCGTGAATGAATCGGCCAAGGCCCGCGATATATGCGCCAGGGGAGCGTCCCTCGCATCGACGACGGCCTTCCTCGGCGGTACTGCACTCGGTAATATCCTCACCACGTAGAGCGCTGGGGGTGTGGGTGGAAGCTGAAGCGAGCTCGCACCGGCCGACGTGTGCGGCACAATGGGCGTAGCAGACGGCCGATCGCGGCAGCGCCCCTCGATGACGACCGGCACCTCGGCATCTGCCGAGTCGATGGCGCTCGGCGCCACCCGGCGGCTGCTCGACGACGGCCAGGTACTCCTCCAGCAGGCCGACACACTCCGTGACGCAGTCGCTGAGCTACAACGCGACGTCCGCGTCGAACACGAGCGGCTCCGCTCGCGACTGATCGCAGAACAGCTTGCCGGGATGCGCGCCGACACCCTGCGAACACCATCCGGCAAAGCGATCCGCAACATCGCGAAGCTCCCCCAGTACGGCTTCGACAGCGTCCTGGCCGTTCAGGGGACGTCCGCCGCTTCACTGCAGCAGATTCCCGGCATCGGTGCGTCGACAGCCGAAGCGATCCAGGCCGCCGCGCAGGCAACTGCTGCCGCCGTCGAACACGACACCGTCATTCGTTTCGACGCGGATGAAGCACCGGCGAGCCACGTCGAACTGCTCCGTCTTCTCCACACGCTGGCCACCGTCATCCGGGTACACGCAGCCACCGCCGACCGGGCGGCCCACCTCGCCGTCACCGTGGATCGGCTCCTGGCGGCAGCATCGCCGGCCGGCCCGTGGCGGGCAGGCGCAAGGCTGCAGTATGCACATGCCGTACTTGGTGGACTACATCCGCTGTGGTAAATATCAGGCGGGAGGGTGGTGCATGCACGGCTGGGTACGGAACTTCGTTGTCGCCCGCGGCTTCGGCTTCATCACCGGTGACGACGGGCAGGACTACTTCTTCCACCTCGACGACGTCACTGGGCACGGGGCGCCGTCGACGGGTCAGGCGGTGTCCTTCACCCCCGGTCGGACGGCCAAGGGTTTGCGAGCCCGCTCGGTGGCCGTGTCGGGCCGCACTCCGCAGGGCCGGCCGGTCTACATCGATCCTGACCACTTCATCATGACCCGGGCGCCCGAGGTCCGCGGGTTCATCATCGTGCGGGTGCTGTCGCACGACGCCTGGGGCGAGTCCAACGATCCGAACGAGGCCAAGGACATCCTCCGGCAGCAGGCCGAGCGGCTGGGTGCGAACGCGATCGTCGGGCTGACCCTGACCAAGTACACGAAGAATGAGACGTGCTCGAACTACCGGTACACGATGCACCGGTTCACCGGCCGGGCCGTCGTCGTGAAGAAGGCCGGCTACAGCTTCGACCCCGAGGTGATCGCCAGGACGCAGGAGGGGATGCGGGACACCGGCGGCGACGCGGCGTGGCATTCGGTCGGCCGCACGTCGCTGGTCCGGCCGCCGCTGTGGCGTTTCGTGCCGATGCTGTCGTGGTCGCTGGCCCGGACCGTGCTGACGATCGGCGCGGTGGCCGTCCGGCAGGCCGCCGCCGCGGTCGCTGTCGGCGCCCGCAGGAGCGCAGCCCCCGCCGACTGAGCGCAACGGCCGGCCTCCGCGAACCGGAGGGCCGCGTCGCCGAGTTCGGCTGGTGCTGCACCGCGCCACCACCTGGCGCACTGCGGACCTGCTCACGGAGTTCGGGTTGCGCCGAGAGGGTGGCTCGCCGCCAATCGTCGGCCTCTTACTGGGGAGCGGGGTCTGTTTCATTGATCGATGGCCTGGTCAGGCAGGCTTGAACGGTGAAGCACTCGAACCGGCGGCGTCCAGCCCAGCCAGCACGGTCGGCGTTCGCCGGGTTCCGGTTTCCACCCGACGTCATCATGGTCACCGTCCGGCTCTACCTGCGGTAGCGCCTGGCGACAGGTGGTTCACCGATGAGACCTATGTCAAGGTCAGCGGCGTCTGGCGGTACGTGTACCGCGCCGTCGACCAGCACGGCCAGGTCATCGACGTGCTCGTCTCGGCCCGCCGTGACGCCGCGGCGGCACGACGGTTCTTCCGCAGGGCGATGGCCACGTTGAAGGTGCGACCCACCGAGGTGATCACCGACGCTGCACCGGTGTACCCAGCGGTCCTTGATGAGCTGGTCCCATCCGCGTGGCACCACGTCGAACGCCACGCCAACAACCGGGTGGAAGCCGACCACAGCCAACTCAAGCACCGGCTCAGACCGATGCGCGGACTCCGCACCGACCGCACCGCGCAGACGATCATCGCCGGACACGCGTTCATGCAGAATCTCCGCCGCGGCCACTACGAACTCGGGCTCAATGCAACACACGGACTCCGCGTCGCCGCAGCGTTCGCCGAGCTCGCCGCGGCCATCTGAGCCGACAGGGAATCGGACTCACCGCGTCACCCGATCGAACAACGCAACGGTGCCCTTCTTACCGCCGTCGTAGCCGTGCAGCCCGCCCCGGTCGGTGCCCTTGACGCTCTGACTGTCCAGCACCCCAGCGCTGGGCGTCGGGTGCCCCAGCCGGGTGCGTTCACCCTCCCGCAACCGGGCCAGGATCTGCTCCCACCGGCCCTCCCGTCGCCAGGTCCGCCAGTAGTAGTAGACCGTCTGCCACGGTGGTAGATCGTGCGGCAGCAACCGCCACGCACAACCCGCACGCAGCCAGTACGCCAAGGCGTTCACGATCTCCCGCCGCTCATGCACCGCCGGGCGCCCACCCGGCTTCACCACAGGGATCAACGGCGCCAGCAACTGCCACTCGGCATCGGACAGATCAGTCGGGTACGCAGCACGCGACGAACACATCGTGACCTCCACCAGGACGTCCCCGTTGCCGCCTCTACCCCGACCGCCTATCCCACCAGGACCTTTCCAAAACGCCGCCACTCACAACGATGTGCGAAAGACGGGTCTAGAGCTGATCGAGCCAGATCACGATCCCGGTCAGGTCGTTGAGCACGGCCGCGACGCCCGCTCTGATGGAGGCCGCGCAGCGCTCGGCGGTGAACGATTCGGGGTCGTACGTCGAGGACATGCCGAGCCCTTCGCCACGGAACGACGCGCCGGACCAGTCGACCGCCGTGACGTTGTGGGTAGGCTCGGCCAGCTCCGCGCCCACCACGAGGAACTGCTGTGACAGGTGGCTCGCGGTGACCAGCGCGAGTGGGTCGATGAGGTCGTTGCCCGCGGTGACGATGAGGTCCGGGCCCATCTCGAGGGCCTTGGTGATGCTGGGAACGAGGTTGTGCGGGTCGCCGGCGACCACCGTTCTGAGATCGACGTGCTCGTCCTCGGCCCAGTCCTTGACCGCCGTCACAAGGGCTCTGGTCGGGCCGTCGTCACCCACGGTGAGCAGTACCACGCGGTAGTTCTTCGGTGGGTGGACCCCGGTCCAGGAACCGGGCCGTGGCGTGATGGTCGCCTCCGGGGTGGGCGAGGCGGAGGGGTCGACGAACCCTGGGCCGAGCGTCCCGACGGGGGCGGGCTTAGGGCGCGGCTGTGACCAGTCGTCGCCGGAGCCGCATCCGGTGACCAGTGCGGAGGCCGTGGCCAGCATGGCAACGGCCCGAAGCATGGGGCGCAAGGCGATCGTCCTTCGGGTGGGGGAGCGTGCGTGCTTCTTCCTATCTCAGTTCCTGCCTCATTCAGTCCGCCGGAAGTCGTCCTGGCAGTTTGTTCGCCAGCGGTTCGTCGGCGGTCCGGCTCGTGTTCGCCCGTGACGTGCAACGTGCACTGGCCAACCGAAGGAGCCGCATGTCCCAACGCGCCCGCCTCACCGTCATCGGGATCCTCGCGACGGTGATCGCCTTCCTGAGCGCCGCGCCGGCGCTCGCCCACGGGTTTTCGTCGACTGTGTACGTCGACGTCACCGCCGGCGACGAGGGTCACGTCCGGACGATGCTGCAGCTCGAGTACGACCTGCTCGTCGTGTCCGCCGCTGACTTCGAGGACGACGATCCCCTCTTCCGGACGGGAACCGCCGCATTCGACGCCCGCGACACCGACGGACAGGCCGCGGCGCTCAACACTCATGCGAAGTCGGTCGTCGGTTACGTCACGGAGCGTTTCTCGGTCACCGCGGACGGCAAGATCTGCGCGCCGACAAAGGTCGGCGACGTCACGATCGGCGAGCAGGAGGGTGTGCCGTACGCCAAACTGCTGCTCGACTGGGCCTGTCCTGAGCAGGGCGACGAGCACGAGGTGCGCAGCAAGCTGTTCCCCGACGCCGAGGGCTATGTCACCGGCACAAAGACGATCGTCACCTACGAGATCGACGGTCATACGGGCAGTGCCGCGCTCGACGCCGATCAGCCGTCCTTCTCGACCGGTCAGACGTGGTACGAACGGTTCTGGGAGTTCTTCCGCCTGGGCGCCGAGCACCTGCTGACCGGGGTCGACCACGTCCTGTTCCTGCTGGCGCTCATCGCCGGGTCACGACGCCTGCGTGAGATCGTGCTCGCGGCCACGAGCTTCACCCTGGCGCACTCGGTGACGTTCATGCTTGCCGCCCTCGGTCTGGTCGACGTACCTGCGCGGGTCGTGGAGCCCGTCATCGCGCTGTCGATCGCCGTGGTCGCCGGCTGGTACCTGTGGCGGATCTGGCGGTGCGGCGACCATGCCACCGACCTCGAGGCGGTGGGACGCGGTCACTTCAGCCTGGATCGTTCGGGCTGGACCCGCCTCGGGGTCGTGTTCTGCTTCGGCCTCGTGCACGGCCTGGGCTTCGCCGGTGCGCTGGGGATCGACGAGGCGTGGTCGTGGACCCTGCTGTGGTCTTTGCTCGTGTTCAACGTCGGCATCGAGGTTGTGCAACTGACGATCATCGCTGTCGTATTTCCGCTGCTGATCGTGCTGCGCCATCGCGCGCCGAAAACCGGCCTGTGGACGACCGGCGCAATTTCTGCGGGCGTGTCCGTTATGGGGTTGATCTGGTTCACACAACGGGTGTTCGGGCTCTGAAATAGCCGCAGGTCTTCATGGACATGCAACTGGCCGCAAGATCGAATTCACGGTCGATTCATCGAATGGCGAAACGTTGAGGTCGCTTTCCCGTACCTCCATCGGAAAAGGGAAGAAAACCGTGAAAGTAAGCACCTCCAAGCAGGCCTCCGGGCCTGCGCGGCGTCGCGTGGTCGCTGGGACCACCGCGGCGTTCCTGGGCCTGGCTGTGGCCATCGGCGGCGGTCTGGCGACCCCCGCCAGCGCTGCGGACCCCGTCACGCTCAGCGGCATCATCCTCGGCGTCGGCGCGAACGAGACCCAGCGCATCGTGACCTGGTACTCGTCGGCCGACACCGCACAGAAGGTCCAGCTCGCCCCGACCGCCGCGCTCGCCAACGGCGAGTTCCCGGCCGGTGCTGCCACCTTCGACGCCATCGGCGGGGCGAACATCGCGACCAGTGGCGGCTTCAACCGTCACGCGACGCTCGCCAGCCTGCAGGAGCAGACGGCGTACTCCTACCGGGTCGGTGCCGAGGGCAACTGGTCTCCGACGTACTCCTTCAAGACGCAGGATTTCGAAGGCGACTACGACTTCCTGTTCTACGGCGACCCGCAGATCGGTGCGTCGGGTGACGTGGCGAAGGACCAGGCCGGTTGGCAGGACACCCTGGACGTCTCGCTCGCCGCGAACCCGAACGCCGAACTGCTGGTGTCGGGTGGTGACCAGGTCGAGACGGCGGGCACCGAGTCCCAGTGGACCGCGTTCCTCGCACCTGACAAGCTGCGTCAGTACCCCTGGGCTGCCACCATCGGTAACCACGATGTGGGTAGCAAGGCGTACGAGCAGCACCTGTTCACGCCGAACACGGACCGCTCGGCCCGGCTGTACTCCAACGGGAACCCGGCGTCCAACACCTCGGGCGGTGACTACTGGTACATCTACAAGGATGTCCTGTTCATCGACCTGAACAGCAACAGCTACCGCACCGCTTCGGGTGGCGGCGGTGACGAGGCGCACATCGCCTACGTGACCGACGTCATCAACCAGCACGGCGCTGAGGCCAAGTGGACGGTGCTCGTCTACCACCACGCGATCTACTCGCCGGCTGACCACGCCAAGGACTCGGACAACAAGGTGCGTCGGGTCGACTTCCCGACCGCCTTCTCGAACCTGGGCGTCGACGTGGTGCTGCAGGGGCATGACCACAGCTACTCCCGCAGCTACGAGATCAAGAACGGCGCGAAGGCGAACCCGGCCGAGCAGCCCGGCGCCGCTGATGTGTTCCCCGGTCCCGGTGGTGTGATCTACGTTACGGGTAACTCGGCTTCGGGTTCGAAGTACTACGACATCACCGCTCCGGACAACAGCGGCACGAGCGGCGCCGGCAACGGTGCGGACCCGCTCAACCCGAACAGCTACTGGTACAACTCGGTCCAGAACCAGGAGCACGTCCGGACCTACGTCAAGGTCCAGGTTCGCAGCGACAAGCTCGTCGTCGAGAACGTCCGCAGCGGCACCTGTGCTGCGCCGAACGCGGCCGTCGAGCGTGGCGCCTGGTGCAACAACTCGCCGGCCAACCAGCCGGTCGGTTCGATCGTCGACTCGGTCACCGTCCACCCGTACCAGGGCGACGGCCAGGCCATCCAGGTCAACGTGCCGAACGCCGCTCCCGGCGAGTTCGGCTGGACGATCGACGGCTACAACGGCCTCGTGAACCTCGGCACCGCGGAGGACCACAACGGCGACTACTTCGCGGCGGCGGGCCACATCAACCCGATCGTCGTGTCGGACAACCGGCGTTCGCTCGCGCCGTGGTCGATCTCGGCCAGCGTGAGTGACTTCCGGGACGGCGACAAGACCTTCTCCGGCGCCTACCTCGGCTGGACGCCGCAGGTGATCGAGGCCGGCGCTGGTGCTCAGGCGAGCGGGTCGGTGGCCTCCGGCTACGACGACCACGGCCAGGGCCTGTCCGTCTCACGCGGTCTCGGCTGGGCCAACCAGGGCCACGCCAAGGGCACCGCCCGGTTGGGCGCTGACCTGGATCTGAAGATCCCGGGCAGCGTCGAGAAGGGTGGCTACCGTGCCACCCTCACGATCACTGCGCTGAGCAGCTGACCGGACACGTTTGACAAGGCGGGGCAGGCACCTTCGGGTGCCCGCCCCGCCCCCTCGTTCCAGACCTGTTCCAGACCTGCTCCAGATTGCTCGAGGACCCCCAGATGCATGCGCCCGCACCGCGTCGGAAGCCAACCGTCGCCGCCCTCGTCCGTATCGCCGTCCTGGCCCTGCTCGCCGCCTTCGCGGTCGTCGGGTTGGGTGCGGGCACTGCCCTGGCCGAGGAGGGCGACGTCGCCTGGACGGTCAGAACGGCCTCGAACAGCTACGGCGCCGATCGGTCCAGCTTCAGCTATTCCGTCAACCCCGGTGGGCGGGTCGAGGACACCATGGTCGTCGCCAACCGTGGCACGGCTCCGCTCAACCTGGCCGTCTACGCCGCCGACGGCTTCACGACCGGCACGGGCCAGCTCGACCTGATCACCAAGGACAAGAAGTCCATCGGGATCGGCGTCTGGGTCCACGCGAACCCCGGCACCATCGCGATCAAGCCCGGGGAGTCCGCCGACGTGCCCTTCACGGTCACCGTTCCGGACAACGCCACGCCCGGCGACTATGTGGGCGGCATCGTCACCTCCCTGACGCAGCCCAACGACGCTGAGGGCATCAACGTCGAGCGTCGCCTGGGTATCCGGGTCAAGCTGCGGGTCAGCGGCGAGATCAAGCCGAACCTTGCGATCGAGGACCTCCACGTCGACTACGCCGGCTCGCTCAACCCGTTCGCGAAGGGCACCGCGACCGTCACGTACACGATCCACAACACCGGCAACGCCATCCTTTCGGCCCAGCAGACGGTGTCGGTATCCGGCCCGTTCGGGTGGCTGCGGACCGAAGCGAGCGGGATCGCGGCGTCGCCGGAGCTTCTCCCCGGTGAGAGCTGGAACGTGACGGCGACCGTCCACGGCGTGTCGCCCGCACTCAGGCTGGCTGCGACCGCAACTCTCACACCCCGGCTCACCGACGCGTCGGGCTCCACCACCTCGCGCAAGCAGGTCCAGGCCACGACGCACAGCTGGGCCCTCCCGTGGATGCTGGTGCTGCTGGTCGTCGTACTGATCGCTGTCATCGTCGTGACCCCCGTTCTCGTCCGCCGCAGCCGCGCACGGCGCAAGCTCCGCGAGGACGCCCGCGTGCAGGAGGCCGTCGAGCAGGCGCTCCGCAACAAACAGGAGACCCAGCCGAGCTGACCGCCCGGTGAGAGTGCCCCCGGCGGATTCGAACCATCGATCGTGATGTGTAGATGCCGATGCCCCACCGGTCCCGCCTTGCCAACCTGGTTGTCACCGCTCTGGTGGTGCCGCTGCTGCTCGGCTGCGGCTGCTGCGAGCTGCGCCGGCACCGGCAGCTGATCGCTCGGCACTGGACGTATCCGCATGCGCCTCCCGGCCGGCCACCCGTGGACCGGGAGGTCCGCGACCTGGTGCTGCGTCTGGCCGCTGAGAACCCGACCTGGGGCCATCGCCGCGTACAAGGTGAATTGGCTCGGCTGGGCCACCGGATCGCGGCCAGCACGGTCTGGAAGATCCTGCACCGGGCCGGCGTCGACCCGGCACCCCGCCGGACCGGACCGACCTGGCAGCAGTTCCTCACCGCACAGGCCCACACAATCCTGGCCTGCGACTTCTTCACCGTCGACACCGTGCTGCTCAAACGGATCTATGTACTGTTCTTCATCGAACCCGCCACCCGACAGGTCCACATCGCCGGCGTCACCGCCCACCCGACCGGCGCCTGGGTCACACAACAGGCCCGGAATCTGCTCATGAACCTCGACCAGCACGCCAGCAGGCTGCGCTTCCTGCTACGAGACCGAGACACGAAGTTCACCGCAGCGTTCGACTCCGCTGGCGGTGATCACGGCGACGGAACTCCAGCCCGATCGCGGCCGGCATTCACCTGTGAACACCAGATGGGTCTCCGCCTGCAACTGGCGTAACTGTTCCAGCAGCCGAACGCCGATCACCAGTTGATGGGTGCCAGCCGGCCCGAGTCATGGCACTGGTGCGTCGCCGTCCGCGGCCACGAGGTCGGTTCGGTACACCTCGGCCGCACGGAATTCGGCGGTGACGCCCAGTTCTGCTGCGACCGTGTTGATAGCGGCGTCGCCGATCTTGAGGTCGGCCTGGCCGTCATCGGTGTAGTACGGCGCGATGAACTGGTCGTAGTGGTGGCGGACCTCGTCCGGGGTGTGTCGGCCCAGGAACGCCTGCATGTGCGTCACGGCGATCTCGGGGTGTTCCCGGATGGTGCGCAGAGCGCGACGGTTGGCCCGGACCGCGGCGTGCAGCGCCGGGGTGTCGAGCGGGACGTGGGTCGGGTCCACGGCCACCCCGACGGTCGGGATCTGGAAGTGGTCCCCGACGAAGGCCAGGACCTGGAATCCTTCCTCGGCGGCCACCTGCTCGGGTGCCATGGTGCTGCCGACGAGTGCGGCGTCGATCGAGCCTTTGCGCAGCCCGCGGAGGTCCAGTCCGTAGTCACCGGGCTTGCGGGCGACACATTTGACGTCGCGGTCGGGGTCGAGGCCGTTGCGGCGCAGCACGATGCGTGCGAAGCAGCCGGGTGGCGTGAGCGGGTGGTGCACCGCGAGCCGGCGGCCCTGCAAGTCCTGCAGGGAGGTCAGGTCGCCGCGGCCGAGGAACCAGAACAGCGGCCGGTGGGTGTTCACACTCAGCGCCGTCCACGGGATGTGGTCGGTCAGCCGGGAGAACATCGCGCGGCCCAGGCCGATCGTCGCGCCTCGGCGCAACCGCTCGATATCCCAGCCGCAGCCGTCGCGCAGCGCGACGTGTACACCCTCGTCGGCGTAGTAGTCCTCTTGGTCGGCGACATAGGCGACCAGTTCCTCGTGGATCCCCCGCCCGACATAGGCGAGGTCGAGTGTTTGCATGGCGGGTGCCACCCCGGTGCAGCGGTTGGGACTGCGTTGCTGTCGATCGGTCCGGCGTCGTCAGTCCATCGCGAGGCCGCCATTGACCGGTGCGTACGTACCGGTCATGAAGCCGCTCTCGTCGCTTGCGTAGAAGGCGACGACCCCAGCCACGTCCTCCGGCCGGGCGATCCGCCCCAGCGGGGTCGCCGCGACCAACCGAGCCCTGACCTGCGGGGACACCTTCCCGGCGACGTCGGTTTCTACCATGCCCGGGGAGACCACGTTGACGGTGATGCCGAAGGGGCCCAGCTCCTGGGCCACGTAGCGGGCGAACTGCACCAGTGCTGCCTTGGACGTGCCGAGCGCGATCATCTCCGTCCGTGGCTGCCGAGCCAGGCCGGTCGCGATGTGAACGATCCGGCCGTAGCCCTGGTCGATCATTGCCGGTGCGACGGCCTTGGTGAGCGTGAAGGCGGCCAGCATCTCGTCGTGAAGCTTGCCGCCGAATTCCTCCCAGCTCATGTCCTGGAAGGACTTGATGGCAAACGGGATTCTGACAGTGTTGACCAGCACCTCGACCGCGCCCCACCGCGCGGACACCGCCTTGACCAACTCGTCTACCTCGCGGGGGTCGCGCACATCGGCTCGTAACGCTATGGCCTCGCCGCCGGCGGCGCGGATCGCCTCGACCAGCGCGTCCGCGTCCGCGTCGCTGGACCGGTAGTTCACCACTACCCGCATGCCCAGCGATGCCAGCAGCCGCGAGGTAGCCGCACCGATGCCGCGGCTACCTCCGGCGACCAGGGCGACCGTCCCGGAACGTTCGGTCATCTCAGTCCGCCTCCATCCCAGTCTGTCCGTCTTCGCTCTCTGTTCATGCTGGCGAGGTTGGTTAGTAGCGGGCTCGACGGGACATTTCCGCGCATCGTCAGCATCAGCACCGCTAGCAGTGCAGTGCGTGGGAGTTGTCGAACCACACTGGTGCGGTTGCCCCAATCCGACAGGAACATGTTCGACCTTCCGCGCCCGCGAGACACGGCCAGGGTGGGCGCCCGCCCTGACCGGGCAACAGACCGCCCCCAGCACACCGACCCCCTCATACCCCGGGGCCAACGGCGTTCCCGCGGCGCGGACACGGCGAGGCCGGTCCGGCACGCGAGCGTGGGCAGCGCCTGAGCTGAGATGCGGGCTCGTCCGGTCCTGCTCCCGATGGTCAGCCTGGACCTTGGCGCCGACGTGCTCCTGGCCGAGGCCGCGGACCGGCCCGGCCCGTGATGGCTGCTGCTCGGCAGCCACCCGCCGCACCATCCCGACCTGGAGCAGTAGTCGGTCGGGCGCGGGGAAGGAAACACTGCGCGGCCAGTCCGCAGACCGGCCGTGATCCCAGTACCACCCAGTAGATGACCAGCTCGAGGGCCGGATCGGCCAGCCGGACCCGGACCGGCCGGACTGGTACGCCGAGTACGTGGTCCGGGAGCAGGCCGGAGAGGAGCTACCCGAGCGATGAGCGACCACGACGTGATCGTCCTGGGCGGCGGCTCGCCGGGCGAGCACTGCGCCGGCGAGCTGGCCGACGGCGGCCTGCGCGTGGCCGTGGTCGAGCGGGATCTGGTCGGGGGCGAGTGCTCGTACTGGGCGTGTATCCCGTCCAAGACGCTGCTGCGGCCCGGCGAGGCGGTGCACGGCGCTCGTGAGGCGGCGGCCACGGCGCGCGTCGACGTGCAGGAGGCGCTGGCCTACCGTGACGTCATGGTCTCGGACTACTCCGATGCCGGGCAGCAGCAATATCTGGCGGGCAAGGGCATCGACCTGATCCGGGGCACCGGCCGGCTGGCCGGGCCGGGTGTGGTCGAGGTCGACGGCGTGCCCCACACCGCCCGGCACGTGGTGGTGGCCACCGGCTCGGACCCGGTCATACCGCCCGTCGCGGGCCTGCGCGAGCTGGACGGTATCTGGACCAGCCGCGAGGTGACCGGCATGAAGGCTGTCCCGCGTCGCCTGCTCATCCTCGGCGGCGGGCCGGTCGGCGCCGAGATGGCCCAGGCCGTCCGCCGCCTGGGCGGCGAGGTGGCCCTGGCCGAGGGCGCCGGGCATGTGCTGGCCCGCGAGCCCGAGCCGCTGGGTCGGGCGCTCGGCGAGGTCCTGCGGGCCGACGGCGCCGAGCTATTCCTGGGCATGCGCGCGACCGCCGCGCGGCGCGACGGCGCGGACTACGTCCTGACCCTCGATGACGGTCGCGAGCTGCGCGGCGACCACCTGCTCCTGGCCACGGGCAGGCGTCCGCGGATGCCCGCCGGCCTGGACTCGGTGGGCGTCACCGCTGGCCCGCACGGCATCGGAGTCGACGCGCACCTGCGCGCCGGCGAGCGGCTGTGGGCCATCGGGGATGTCACCGGTATACGGCTGCTCACCCATGTCGGCAAATACCAGGGCGAGGTCGTCGCCGCGAACATCCTGGGCGAGCCCCGCGAGGCCCACTACGAGGCCATACCGGACGTCGTCTACACCGACCCGCAAGCGGCCGCAGTCGGCGCCACCGAGGCCGCTTTCAGCGCCACCGTCCCGGTGTCCGAGGTGGCCAAGACGGCCACCTACACCCACGCCTACGCCACCTCCAACGGCTTCCTGACCTTGCTGTCGGACGGCGACCGGCTGACGGGCGCCTACGCGCTCGGGCCCGAGGCCGGAGAGTGGCTGCAGCAGGCCACCCTGGCCATCCGCGCACGTGTGCCGCTGCCAGTGCTGCGGGACGTCATCCAGCCCTTCCCCACCTTCTCAGAGATCTACGTCGCCGCGCTGAAGGCTCCGCGGCCAGATCACGGCCGCCCGCGAGCCGGCCACGGAGGGATCGCTATGACATCCGCCGATTACGCGGGGAACGCCAAGGACAGTGCCCTCGCCGGTCACATTCAGTCAGGAGCACGCCATGCGCGCGGGACATCGCACCCGGCGGGACCTTCCCCGACTACGGGCCGACCACCGGCCACACCGAAGACCAGGCGCCGATTCAGCGAGCTGCAAGAGATCAACCCGATGATCCTCGTGCTCTCGCGCGGCGCGTCCTGCCCGAAGAACCACCAGCAGCACCTCCGGTGGGCCGCCCATTACCCGGGAGATCGCCGTCGCCTACCCCCGCGCTGGCCCGGCTGGACGTGCTGACCGCCGCCACCGCGACCGTCGCTTGGATCGCGGCCCGGACCGCGGGTCGCCGTCGCCCGGGTGGGCCTGCGCCGGGCCGGCAGCAAGCCGCGCTGTGCGCGGCGGACTGGACGCAGGGGTGCTGCTGCTCGGTGACCTGCGGCGGCCGGCACTTGTACCTGGAGTGTGATGCCGGGTGAATGACGTGCGACTTCGATGGCGCGCCATCACCGGCGCCGACCCCCGATCACCGCAACATCGCCTGCAGACCGTAAGCGGGGCATGAGTCCCAACCAGTGGAGGTGCTAGATGGCCGAGGTCACACCGCCCGCAAGGGGAATTGTGCTGGCCCATTTCATCGTCTCGGACGATGTCGAGCGCTCTCGGCGCTTCTACACCGAAGTACTCGGCGGCAGGGTGGTCTTCTCCGGAGAGCCGACCTATGTCGCGCTAGCCAACAGCTGGATCGTCATCAATGTTGGTGGCGGCCCGACCGACGACAAGCCCGCGGTCACCCTGGAGACGCCACGCGACCCCGACCGGGTCAGCAGCTTCCTCAATATTCGGGTCGCGGACATCCAGGCCGTGTACGCCGAATGGAGCGCCCGGGGTGCTCAGTTCCTGACGCCGCCGAAGCAGCACCAGTACGAGATGCGTTGCTACATCCGCGATCCCGACGGTTATCTGATCGAGGTGGGGCAAACCACCGACCCAGAGGGGGACTGGTCGCCGTGGTTGCCGTCTCCCTCGGTGGCATGAAGACGGCGATGGTCGACGCCTCGTCGTATGCGCGCCTCGCCGCCGTGCACCCCGACTACTCGCAGCGCGCTCGCTCGGATCGTGGCCTGTCGCCAAACGGTGGCGTGGCGTTTGCGGATGGTGTGGTCGGGAATCTGCGCCGATACCGGTTACCGAGGCGCGCCTTGAGCGGGAACGGCGTAGCCGGCCGAGCTCACCGTCGTCGGTGCCGACGTGCCGGCTCACATCAACACAGGAAGTACCGTGATCAGATGGCCACCGAAATGTCAGAATCGAACGGAAGCACCCGGCTCGCCTACGTTCGTCGTCGGCGGTCAGGTTGAGCCCGGCCCAGAGCAGCTTCGCCCAGATGGCATCGGCGATCACGCGCGGGTCCGGGCCGAGCAGGGCGGCGATGCTGCGCGGGACGGCCAGTGCGCGTTGCGGGTCGAACCGGCGGGGCAGCCATTCCCATTCCTGGTAGTCCCCGAAGAACCTGCGCATCGCGCTGATCTGCCCGGCCATGGTCGCCGCGGTCAACGGCTGGCCCAGCCGGTCCCCGAGGCCGGCGGTGCGCTGGACGAAGTCCCCGACCCGCATGCGGTCCAGGGCGGCGATCCACGTCGCGCAGGTCTGCCGCGTCCACGCCGCCGGGTCGGCGACCTCGGGGTGTTCCGCAGCCAGCCACCGGCCGACCTTGAGTAGGTTCGCGCGGACACTGCCGCGGACCCGCCGGGTGAGCGTGGACGTGTCATACCAACGGTCGGCGGCCTGCTGACAGGTCTCGGCGACGCCGGTGGCCCTCGCGTGCTGGCCGGTGCGACCGAGCGGTGCCGCGCAGAACCCGCGCTCGGCGACCGCTCGCTGCACCGCGTGCATGGTGTTGAGCCGGGCGCCCTCGAGCAGCCGCTGCTCGCGGACCCGGTCGAACAGGTCGGTGGTCATGTCCTGCAGGTGCGGGCTGCCGTTGACCAGCATCAGCTGCGCGACGGTCAACGGCAGCAGTGGGTCGTCGGCCCGGGCCGAGCTGGTAGCCCCAGCCGCCCAGAACCCGGCGGAGCTGGCCGAGTTCACCGTCCACGCGGTCACGGCCGAAGACCCGCCAGCACAGCACCAGCCGTTGGAAGCTGCCGAGCCGGTGAAACCCGGTGAACCCGCCCCAGCAGGAACGCGTGCGAAGGTTGAGCGTTCATCGTTCACTGTGACCGAGACGGGGCCGGAGTCGCGCGACGCTTCAGGGCCGGGTCCGATCAGAGGCACACCTCGGCTCGCTGTTCTCGGGCGGCGCGATGCCAGCCCGGTCCGCGGTGTCCGTCCCCGGACCGAACATCTGCGGGATCGGAACCCAGCCCCGCCCAGATCCTGCCCAGGGCCGGCACGGTCACCAGGTCGTCGCCGGCGCGCGGCTCGCCCAGGTAAACCCGGCCTTCGTGGCGGAAGGTGGTGTCGCAGACGACCACGGGCGTATCGGACACCTCGTCCTCGACGAGGAACCAGCCCTTGGTGTGCAGGTCGTGTCCACGCTGGGTCCGGATGCTTCGGCGACGCCGTACCGCAGCGCTGCGATGCAGGTGTGTTCAAAGCCGCGCTAGACCACCCGGACCGTTGTCGATGGGCTGTGCGAGCGGGTGTGGCTGGCCTGTCATCGCGGCGAGCGCGGTGGCGACGGCTTGGAGGTCGGCGCGGATGTAGGTGGTGGTGGCTGGTCCGGTGGTGTCGGTGTGACCGGCGTAGGCGCGGGCGGTGCCGTACCCGAAGTGCCGTTCGACCCAGGTCAGGGTGGTGTGCCGCAGCCAGTGCATGGTGATGCCGTGGGCGGCGACCCAGGGCAGGTGTTGGCCGATGCGGTGCCAGAGTTGGTCGTAGCGGCGGCTGGTCAGGACGGAGCCGTTGCGGTACCGCAGCAGGGAGTCGGTAGGCAGGACCGCGCCGCGGACTGCGGCATGCTGGGCAAGGCCGGTGGCGAGGTCGGGGCTGATCGGCTGCCAGCGGACCGTGCCGCCCTTTTCTCGGAGCAGCAGGAGGCCGCGTTCAGCGTCGAGATCTTGCAGCCGCAACCCGAGGGCGCCGCCTCGCCGGCAGGCGGTTTCGGTGTGGAGGCGCAGCAGGAGTGCGTCGAGGAGAGTGTCGTTGCCGGTGGTGCGGGCGACCAGGTTGATCTCGGTAAGTTCCTCGGGGGTCAGGGCTCTGCGTGTGCTGGGCAGCCGTCGTGGCTTGCCGACCCGGTGGGCCGGGCTATCGGCGGGCTGGATGAGGCCGTCGGCGATGGCTCGGTTGTAGAAGGCGCGGGCGGCGGCGATGAACAGTTCGCCGGCGTGGCGTCCGCTGCGGCTGTTGCGCCGGACTCGGGCGCTGTTGGTGACGTGTTGTCGCATCGCTTGTAGGTCGCTGGCAGTGACGGTGTCGATTGCCTGGTTTCCCCAGGCTTTGGTCATGCGCTGCCAGTAGCTCCGGTAGGCGCGTAACGCGCCGGGACCGGCCCCGGCGAGGACCTGGGGGAGGTAGTCGTCGAACGTCGGTGATGCTGGCCGGGCGTCGTGCTGCAGGTCGGCGAGGGTGATCCCGAGCTCGGTCAGACAGGCCCAGGCGGCGGCGAGTCTCGCCGGGTCAGCGGCCATGGCCGTCTGTGATCAGCCGGACGTGCAGGTCGGCGAGCAGCCGCGCCACAGTCTCCGCGGGATGGACGGCGAGTAGACCGCGGTGGAGGTCAGCGGCGAGGACGACGAGGTCGCCGGTCTCGATGGCGCACATCTGCCGGACCGCGGCCGGCAGGGTCAGGTCGCCGCGGGCGCCGACCAGCACGGCACCTGCGTCGTCCGGCCAGATCAGGATTGTGCGCTCGGCGACGTCGGTGCGCAGCTGCTGGCAGGGACCCCAGCCGAGCCGTTCGAGGAGCAGCCGGGCCGACACCCGTCCGGAACGGTCCAGCCGGGCGATGTCGAGTGCCGGGAGCGCCTGCGTGGGCGAGGTGCGCGGGTCCGGCAGGCTTGGCAGCGGCGGAGGTTGCGGCCTGGGGCGGGGGAGTGGAGCGGGTATCAGCGCCGCGATCATCTGCTCTGTCGTGGCCGGGCTGCTGCGCCTCGGGCCGGTCATCGTCGAGACCCGATCAGGGCCTTGACGTGCAGATAGCCGACCGGGTTGTCACCCGCTCGGGTCGGCCGGCGTGCCCGCCGGTGATGCTGCAGGGATGCTACGTTGGTGAGTTTCCACCAAGATCTGTGTCGAAGGGGGGACTTGAACCCCCACGCCCTTGCGGGCACTAGCACCTCAAGCTAGCGCGTCTGCCATTCCGCCACTTCGACTTGCTCCGACCATCCTACCCGGTCGCTTTCTCGCCGCCCGGATGGCCGACGGAGACGTTACACGGTCTACGCGGATCTTGGCGAATCGGGGGGTGCGACACGCGAAAGGCCCCGGCGGAGGGGGAACCGCCGGGGCCTTTTTCGCCTGGGTGGCCGGTGGGGGGTGCCGGCCCCCCGACGTCAAACGTTGAAGATGCTCACGCCGCCCGGGCCTACGAGCAGGGCGACCACGATGAGGATGATGCCCCACAGGATCTGCCGGCGGAGAAGGGCGACGACGCCGGCGATGCCGATGAGCACCGCGATGATCCACAGAACAGTAGCCATGATGGTCTGGTACCTCCGGGGAGAGATCGATAAACGTATTCAGCCGGCCGGTCAGCCAGCCAGGTCCTCGGGCCAGGTGGTGCGGCGGGTGAGGACGTCGCGGACCTTGTCGACGACGGCGACGGCCGGGTCGACGAGCTTGTTGAGCGGTGGTTTGGCCGGGGTGTTGGGGTGGGGCCGGGTGGGTGCGGCGCCGCGGGCGATCAGGACGCGGTTGCCGAGCCGGACGAGCTCGGTGTCGCTGCACTGTTCGCGGAGACGGGGGAACACCCCCTTGCCGGTGCGGTCCGCGTGTGAGCGGACGTGGGTGGCGACCGCTTCCAGCGCGTCGTGGTACGCGGTACCTGCGGCGGCGGGGGTCGCGTGCAGCCGCTGCAGGGCGAGGAGCAGCTCCGCGTCCGCGGCGACCTCCTGTGAGGCGATCGGGTCGCCGTCGGGCAGGACGGCCTTGACCGTCGGGTAGAGGTACTGCTCCTCGGCGGACAGGTGCCGCGCAAGCGTCGCCACCAGGACGTCCTCGATGTCCTGCGGCCTGGCCTTCTCCTGCTCGTCGGGGGTCGCGAGCCGGTCGCAGAGCTGGGCGAGCTGCTGGTGGTCCTCGTCGAGGAGGTCGAGCATGCTCGGTCCGCCGAAGACGACCTCGTCGTCCTCGATGCCCGGCACCGGCGGTAGCGGCGGCAGCGGTGCGGCACTCACGTGCGCCTCCTCGATCGTTTGTTGTCGTTGCCGCGTCGGTACCCGAGGCGCGACTTCTTGAAACGAGTGGTTACCGGCCAGTACGCTCCCATGTACCGCCTTCGATGGAAGCCGGCCGCCACCTGCTACGGAAAGGGGCCGCCATGTCCCTCGCCAGGCGGGGACTGACCGTCCTCGCCGCCACCCTGGTCGTGCTGCTGGGAGCCACCGCTCCCGCGTACGCCGCAGCCGGGCCGCCACCCGGATCGATCGCCAGCATGGGCGACTCCATCACCCGCGGGTTCAACGCGTGCGGATGGTTCGCCGACTGCCCGTCCCGCTCGTTCAGCACGGGCAGCACAGCCTCCGTCAACAGCCACTTCCTGCGGATCCGCACGGTGAACCCGGCGATCGACGGCCACTCGTACAATGACGGCAAAAGCGGGGCGAAAGCCGCTGACATGCCAGGTCAGGCCCAGACCGCCGTCTCGCAGCGTGTCGCCTACGTCACGATCCTCATCGGCGCCAACGACGCCTGCACCTCGTCGGAGTCGACGATGACCAGCGTGGCCGCGTTCCGGGCGTCGCTGGACGCGGCCCTCGGCACGCTGAAGGCCGGTCTGCCCGACGCGAAGGTGCTGCTCATCAGCGTGCCTGACCTGAAGCGGCTCTGGCAGGTCGGCAAGGACACCTCCGGCGCGCGCACGGCCTGGGGCCTGTTCGGCATCTGTCAGTCGATGCTGGCCAACCCGACGTCGACCGCGTCGGCCGACGCTGCGCGGCGCGACCGCGTCCGGCAGCGGGTCGCCGACTTCAACGGCCAGTTGGCGTCGGCCTGCGCGGCGTACGGCGCCAGCTGCAAGTACGACGGCGGCGCCGTCTTCGGCTACCCGTTCCAGCTGTCGCAGATCTCGACCTGGGACTATTTCCACCCCAACGCGTCGGGGCAGGCGGTGCTCGCTTCGGTGAGCTACGCGGCCGGTTTCGGCTGGTGAAGTCCGTGTGGTCCGGTGACGCTTCGTGGTAGCCCACCGGACCACCCGCCGAAATTGTCACAGGCGCCTGGTATGACTTCTTCATGGACGCCACCGACGAGGTCATCGAGCTCTGCCGCGACCTGCTGCGCATCGACACCACCAACACGGGCGACCTGGAGACGAGCGCCGGGGAGCGGCTCGCCGCGGAGTATGTCGCCGAGAAGCTCGCCGAGGTCGGCCTCGATCCGCAGATCCACGAGAGCGCGCCCGGCCGGGCCAGCGTCGTCGCCCGCTTCGAGGGCAGCGACCCGACGCGTGACGCGCTGCTGATCCACGGACATCTCGACGTCGTGCCCGCCGACGCCTCCGAGTGGTCCGTCGACCCGTTCGGCGGTGAGATCAAGGACGGCTACCTGTGGGGGCGGGGCGCCGTCGACATGAAGGACTTCGACGCGATGGTCCTGGCTCTTGTACGGCAGATGCGCCGCGAGGGCCGCAAGCCACCGCGGGACGTGGTGCTCGCCTTCGTCGCCGACGAGGAGGCCGGCAGCACCTATGGCGCGCAGTATCTCGTCGAGAAGCACCCGCACTACTTCGACGGGGTGACCGAGGCGGTCGGCGAGGTCGGCGGCTTCTCCGTCAGCGTCGGCGGCGACCAGCGCCTCTACCTGATCGAGACCGCGCAGAAGGGCATCGACTGGCTGCGGCTGCACGCCAAGGGGCGCCCCGGGCACGGCTCGATGATCAACGACGACAACGCGGTGACCGCGGTCGCCGAGGCCGTCGCGCGGGTCGGCCGGCACCGCTTCCCGGTGATCATGACGCCGACCGTGCGGGCGTTCCTGGAGCAGGTGTCGGAGATCCTCGGCATCGAGCTCGACCTCGACGACCCCGAGCGGGCCGTGGAGAAGATCGGGCCGATCGCGATGATCATCGGCGCGACCCTGCGCAACACGGCCAACCCGACCCGCCTCGCCGCCGGGTACAAGGACAACGTGATCCCCGGCCGCGCGTCCGCCACCATCGACTGCCGCACCCTGCCCGGGCAGTCGGAGCTGTTCGAGCAGCAGCTGCGCGAGCTCGTCGGCCCCGACATCGAGCTGGAGTACATTCACCGCCAGGCCGCGCTGGAGACCACCTTCGACGGCGCCCTCGTCGACGCGATGACGGCTGCGCTCAAGGCGGAGGACCCCGGCGCGTTGCCCGTGCCGTACATGCTCAGCGGCGGCACGGACGCCAAGCAGTTCGACAAGCTCGGCATCCGCTGCTTCGGGTTCTCACCCGTGCGGCTGCCCGCCGACCTGAACTTCGGCGCGTTGTTCCACGGCATTGACGAGCGCATTCCCCTGGAGGGACTACAGTTCGGCGTGCGAGTCCTCGACAGGTTCCTGCAGCAATCCTGATCAACCCGACCGTCCCACCACCGATATCAGGGGGAGTCCCATCATGACCGACCGGCACGCGGAGCTTGACGCCGCGCTCGAGCGCGTGATCACGGCGGCCCGCGACCACCTTGCCGCGGTCAAGGCCGCCGACGGGCGGGCCGACGACGACGAGGTGTGGCGCGCCTATGTCGAGCTCAACAACGCCTCCAACGGCTACGACGAGCTCCTGCTCGACGCCTTCGGCGAGGTCACCCCGTGGGACGTCGAGGCCATCGACCCCGACGAGGCGGACCGCCAGTTCGGCGTCGGCATCGGCGGCGTCGACGGCACCGAGGCCGAAGACCCGCACCCGCAGATCATCTCCGTCCGCCAGCGCCGCGACTACCGCGTCCCCAGTGTCGCGGCCCTGCTCCGCCTCGCCGACGCCGCCCGCCGCACCAACCCCGGCGACGGCGACACCGCCTCCGTCGAGACGGTCGGCGAGGCTGTCCTCGAGCTGATGCAGGCCGGCGACGGCTCGCTCGGCGCCCTCGACATCCCCGAGCTGGAGTCCCTCGACGGCGTGGTCGTCGTCGCCGAGGTGGCCACCCCGCTCGACCCCGAGGCGTATGAGGACAACGACGGCACCGGCCCCTTCGCCGTCGGCGCCGAGGACCGCGTCGTCGACCGCCTCGACGAGCACGCGTTCGTCGAGCTGGACGAGGACCTCGACGAGGACGAGCCCGCCACGGGCGAGGCCTCCGACAAGAACGCCGAGTCGGCCGACCGCTGACCGACCGCCGCAGCCGGGCCCCGCACCTGCCGTGCCGGCCCGGCCGCGGCCGTCAGCCCGCGGCCGTCGGCCGCATCTCGTCGCTGGTGCCGTCGCTCCAGACCACGTAACGGGTCCGGCGGCGACGCCTCCGAGCCGGACCACCAAGCCCGCCGCTGACCACGACCCGCTCCGCTGCTCATGGCCGCCCGGCCTTCGACCGGGGCGGTGCGGGTCCGGCGGTGGGGCCGCGGGCGAATCTGGTCGGCACTCACCGTCCTCGGTAGGCGGAGTTGGGTGCTGTCGGCGTGCGGGTTCGCCGATCCATGTGGGTAACAGGTCAGGCCAGCACGGAGGTGGGGTTCTTCCGCCCGGCTGGGGACCGGGCGCCAGGTGGCGTGGTCACCGTCCGTGCCGTGGTTGCGGTGATGTTTCCCGGCGGCCGTTCTTGGATGGTCGGGCGCTGTTGAGGCTGTTGCTCGATGCTGCGCGCCGGTGACCAGTGCGCATCAGTTCGATCGCTGGCGCCGGTGTTGCCGGGCGGTGGTTGCGCAGCCGGGGCGTGTGATCGAAGTCGGGTGGTGGTCGTCCGGGCGGCCCGGGGCGTCCTTCGATCATGGTGGCGGGTGGTTGCGCGTCCGTGCCGGGGTTGCGGTGATGTTCGCCGCGGCTGTTCTCGGATGGTCGGGCGCTGTTGAGGGTGTCGCTCGATGCTGCGTGCCGGTGACCAGTGCGCATCCGGTCGATCGCCGGTGTCGGCGGTGGTTGTGCAGGTGGGGCTTGTGATCGAAGTCGGGTGGTGGCCGTCCTGGCGGCCGGAGGTGGCCTTCGATCATGGGGGTGGGGCGCTGTCGGTCGTTGGGTGGGTCTGGGGCTGCGAGGATTGACGGGTGGTGGCTGAGTGGGATCGGCGGAGTGAGGCGGTCACTGGGATGCTCGGGGCGGGGATGGCTGTGCCGCCGTCGAGAGCGGTGATGGTCTCGGCGCTGGGGGAGGCGCGGCGGGCGGTGCGGGAGCGCCGGGAGCGGGGGCTGGAGATCGGCGAGTGGCTGGACGGGGAGGTCCGGCTGCGGGGCGTCCGGGAGAACGCGGCCGTGCTGGCCGTGCTTGAGGTGCCGGAGTGGCGGGACGGGGTCGCGGCCAGGTATCGCGGGGCGCATCCTGAGCGGGCGGACATCCTTGCGGCGGTGCTGGCCGTCATCGGTTAGGCGCCCGTTGTTCACCGGCCGTGGGTGGTCGGCGTGCGGCTGGGGCGCGCACGATGAGGGTGGATCGGTGGGACCGTGGGCCTACGTGCTGAGGCCGGGCATGGCGTCGCTGGTGAGTTTGCGGCGGAGCATGACCTGGCGGGTGCCGTCCGCGTAGAGGCGGACCCTGGCCAGCTCCCAGCCGCCGTATTCGGCCTGGATCGTCAGCTGTGCGTTGGCGGTGAGCCGGTCGACGTTCGACGGCAGCCGCAACGGCACGTATTCGTAGTCCATGAACCGATATTGCTACGGCGAAATGCGCTGCACCAGCCCTTCAGCCGACCCGGCGACGGCGATCGTGCCGGTGGAGGGGTCGGCGGCGACGGCGATCGGGAGGCGGACGGTAGGGTGGCGCGCGACCTCGCGGGGGGTGCCGCCGCTCAGGTCGTAGCCGACCAGCTCGTTACGTTGGGTGACTGTGACCCACAACGTGGAGCGGGCGAAGGTGAGTGCGTACGGGCCGCCGGGGACGGGGTAGCGCTGGCGCAGGAGGAGCGGGCCGGTCTCGAAGACCAGGAGTTCGCCGTCGCGGGCGTCGAGGACCACGAACCTGCCGGTGTCGTCGGTGGTGACGGTGACGGCGCCGTCGCCGGCGCGGAGGCCTTCGCGGCGGGTGCCGGAGGTGGCGTCGTACACGGTGAGTGACGTCTCGGCGGGGTCCAGGACGCCGATGAGGTCGCCGGTGAGGGCCACGCTGCCGGGGCGGCCGCCGGTGTGGATGGTGTGGGTGACGGCGCCGGTGGGGGAGAGGATGATCACGTCGCCGAGGGTGGGGACGGTGACCGCGGTCCAGCCGGACGGGTGCACGGCGAGGGCGGTGCCGGGGGCCGGGAGCTCCCAGCGGTCCGTGGTGCCGCCACCGCCGCCGACGGTCACCACGGTGCTGCCCGCCACGGCGCGGAAGCCGCCGGACGGAAGGGCCACCACGGCTCGTACAGGAGCCGACGTGGGCAACAGCGTAGTGCCTGAGGTGTCCAGAACGGCGAGGCCGGACTGCAGCCCGACGGCTGTCCGTGACCCGGAGACGGCGACGGCGGAGGCGGGTCCGCCGGCCGGGGCGACGGTCCCGGCGGGTGAGACGGACGGTGCCGGCGCCCAGGTGGGGGTCGGGACCGTCGCGTCCGGGTGGCTGACCGGGGCCCCGGAGTCGCACGCGGCGAGGAGCGCTACCAGTACCAGGGACGACAACGCGGATCGGATCATGATCTGCTGATTATGTCTGCCGCTCGGGATAGCCCGACGTCGGAGCCGACACGTCGTCGAGGGCGGCGCGGATCTCGCGGGGCAGTTCGATCTCCTCGGTCTGCAGCGCGCCGAGGAGCTGGCCGACGGTGCGGGCGCCGAGGACGGGGGCGACGACGCCCGGCCGGTCGCGCACCCACGCGAGCGCGACCTCGAGGGGTGACACGCCGAGGCCGCCGGCGGCGGTGGCGACCGCCTCGACGATGCCGGCGCAGCGGTCGTCGAGGTACGGGGCGACGAACCGCTCGAAGTGCGGCGACGCGGCGCGCGAGTCGGCGGGGACGCCGCCGCGGTACTTGCCGGTGAGGACGCCGCGGCCGAGGGGCGACCAGGGCAGCAGGCCGATGCCGAGCGCGGAGCAGGCGGGGATCACCTCGCGCTCGATGCCGCGCTCGAGCAGCGAGTACTCGACCTGCGTGGAGACCAGCGGGGCGCGGCCGGGCCAGGCGGCCTGCCAGGTGGCGGCGCGGGCGGTCTGCCAGCCGGAGAAGTTGGACACACCCGCGTAGCGCGCGCGGCCGGTCTGCACGGCGGTGTCGAGCGCGCTGAGGGTCTCCTCGAGGGGCGTGTCGGGGTCGTACCCGTGGACCTGCCACAGGTCGACGTGGTCGGTGCCGAGGCGTTCGAGGGAGGTGTCGAGGGCGCGCAGCAGGTGGCTGCGGGAGCCGTCGCGGCGGCGCGCCATGCCGGGTCGCAGGCCGGCCTTCGTGGCGATGACCAGCTCTTCGCGGGGCACGAGCCGGCCGACCAGGGCGCCGATCACCGACTCCGCCTCGCCGTCGGCGTAGACGTCGGCGGTGTCCAGCAGCGTGCCGCCCGCGTCGCGGAACGTCTTGAGCTGGGCGGCCGCATCGTCGGCGTCGGTGTCACGGCCCCAGGTCATGGTGCCGAGGGCCAGCCGGGATACCGCCAGCCCGCTACGGCCGAGCGGTCGCTGCTGCATAGGTGGAACGATACGGCCGGATCCCACCGAAGGCGGGTAGGTGGGCACCCCGCTACCCTTGGTGCCGCCCGTGCAGGGTCGCGCGGGGGACCCTGGGAGGCAGTTGTGCGGCTCGCGTTGAACCTCGGATATCTCGCGGCGTGGAATGAACCGGCCGGGCACCTGGCCCTCGCGCAGGAGGCCGACCGCCTCGGTTTCTCCTGCGTATGGGTGGCGGAGGCGTACGGGTCGGACGCCCCGTCGATGCTCGCGTGGTTCGCGGGCCAGACAGAGCGCATCGAGCTGGGCTCCGCGGTGTTCCAGATCCCGGCCCGGACGCCGGCGATGGCGGCGATGACCGCGGCGACGATCGACAAGCTGTCCGGCGGCCGGTTCCGGCTCGGTCTCGGCGTGTCGGGCCCGCAGGTGTCCGAGGGGTGGCACGGCGTCCGGTTCGGCAGGCCGCTGCAGCGCACCCGCGAGTACATCGACATCGTCAACCTCGCGCTGACCCGCAAGACGGTCGCCTACGACGGGCAGCACTACCAGCTGCCGCTGCCCGACGGCCCCGGCAAGGCGCTCAAGCTGACCCTGCACCCGACCCGCGACCACGTCCCGGTGTACCTCGCCGCGGTCGGGCCGAAGAACCTGGAGCTCGCCGGCGAGGTCGCCGACGGGTGGCTGGCGATCTTCTTCTCGCCCGAGTTCGCCGCGGAGTCGCTGAAGCCGATCGAGGCGGGCCGGGTCAAGGCCGGCAAGACGCTCGACGGTTTCGAGATCTGCGCCGGTGTACCGGTGGTCGTCGGCGACGACCCGCAGATGTGCGCGGAGCTGGTGCGGCAGTACGCGGCGCTGTACGTGGGCGGGATGGGCAGCCGCGAGCAGAACTTCTACAACGCGCTCGCCACGCGGATGGGGTACGGCGACGCGGCCCGCGAGGTGCAGGACCTGTACCTGGCGAAGAAGCACCGCGAGGCGGCCGCGGCGATCCCGTTCGAGTTCATCGACCGCACGTCGCTGATCGGGCCCGTCGAGCGGATCGCGGAGCGGCTCAAGGCCTACAAGGAGGCCGGTGTCACCGAGCTGGCGGCGCTGCTCTTCGGCGACCACGAGCACGGCACGCAGACCATGCGGCAGCTGATGCGCGCGTACGAGATGGCAGGCTTGTCCGCGTGACGACACTGCTCCTGCTCCGGCACGGCCGGACCAACACCAACGCCAGCGGGGTGCTCGCCGGCCACCAGCCCGTCGGGCTCGACGAGGTCGGGCAGGCGCAGGCGCTGGCGGTCGGGGAGCGGCTCGCCGCGGCGAAGCTGCCCCTGGCGGCGGTGGTGTCCAGCCCGTTGCCGCGCTGCCGGGAGACGCTGTCGCTGGCTCTTCCCGACTTTTCCGACATTTCGGTGGATGAGGGGATCGTTGAGTGCCGGTACGGTGACTGGACCGGCCGGCCGCTCAAGGAGCTTGCCAAGGAGCCGCTGTGGGCGACGGTGCAGGCGCACCCGTCCGCGGCGGTGTTCCCCGGACCCGACGGCGAGTCGATGGCCGTGATGTCGGCCCGTGCGATCGCCGCCATCCGTACGTGGGACGCCAAGCTCACCGAGTCGCACGGCGCGGACGCGGTCTGGCTCGCGTGCAGCCACGGCGACATCATCAAGGCGATCGTCGCCGACGCGCTCGGCATGCACCTGGACCTGTTCCAGCGCATCGCCGTCGAGCCCGCGTCGGTCACGGTGATCCGGTACACCCCGCTGCGGTCCTTCGTCCTGCGGCTGAACGACACCGGTGGAGACCTGTCGCCGTTCGTCCCCAAGATCGACGAGGAGCCGACGTCGGATGCTGCCGTAGGGGGCGGTTCGGGCGGTTCTGTGTGATCTTGCTGCCTGGCGTGAGCGCTGACCGAAGCATGCGGATAGAGTTCTAGCATGAGCGGTCCGGAGCGTCGCGGACGAGCCGTGAATCGGCAGTTCAGGTGGAGCGCCGGAGCGCAGCGGAGGTGACGGGCATGAGCGGTCCGGAGCGTAGCGGAGGAGCCGTGAATCAGCGGCTCAGGTTGCGCTCACGCCGGCGCCGGAGCGCAGCGGAGGTGACGGTGTGAGCCACCAGGTGTATGCATTTGAGCCGCCCGAGCGGTTCGTCGCGGGGACCGTGGGCGCGCCGGGGGAGCGGACCTTCTTCCTGCAGGCGCGCGGCGGGGGGCGGCTGGTCAGCGTCGCCCTCGAGAAGGTGCAGGTGACCCTCCTGGCCGAGAAGCTCGAGGAGCTCCTGCTGGAGGCGCAGCGCCGCTTCGGCGTCGACCTGCCCGAGACCGCGGCCGTCGACACCAGCGACAACGAGCCGCTCGACACGCCCCTCGACGAGGAGTTCCGGGTCGGCACGCTCGGCCTCGCCTTCGACGTCGACACCGCGACCGTGGTCATCGAGGCCATCGCGGTCGGCGAGGAGGAGGCCGAGGAAGCCGAGGACGAGGACGACGACGAGCTCAGCAGCGCCGACCGGGACCGGCTGCGGGTCCGGCTGACGCCGCAGGCGACCCGCGCGTTCATCGACCGGGCCAAGCGGGTTGTCGCGTCCGGACGGCCGCCCTGCCCGCTGTGCGGCCAGCCCCTCGACGCCCGCGGGCACCTCTGCCCGCGTCACAACGGCTACCGCCGGTAGACGCCGTGCCGGCATTGCCCCAGGACGAGGCGCTGGAGCTGCTCCGCCACGGCACCATGGAGATCGAAGGCCGGCTGATGGACGCGTCCAACGCGACCCTGCGGGCCGTCATCACGCACGGGTCGACCGTCGCCCGGTGCGTGTACAAACCCGTCAGCGGCGAGCGGCCGCTGTGGGACTTCCCCGACGGCACCCTCGCCGACCGTGAGTACGCGGCCTGGCTGCTGTCCGAGGCCACCGGCTGGTCCGTGGTCCCGCCGACCGTCCTGCGCGACGGGCCTCTCGGCACCGGCATGGTCCAGCTGTGGATCGACGACGAGCTGCAGACCGACGACGCGATCCTCGGCTTCGTGCCCGCCGCCAAGGTCCCACGTACGTGGAAACGCATCCTCAGCGCGCGCGACGAGCGCGGGCGCCCGTTCGTCCTCGCCCACGACGACGACCCCCGGCTCGCGCGGATGGCGGTCTTCGACGCCGTCGCCAACAACGCCGACCGCAAGGGCGGGCACATCATCGACACCGTCGACGGCCGCGTGTACGGCGTCGACCACGGCATCTGCTTCCACGCCGAGGACAAGCTGCGCACCATCCTGTGGGGCTGGGCCGGCGAGCCGCTGCCCGACGAGGCGATCGAGGTGCTGGAGAAGCTGCGCGCCCAGTACACGGCCGGGCTCGCCGAGTCGCTCTCGGACCACCTGACCGCGGCCGAGGTCGGCACCGTCGCGCTGCGGATCACCCAGCTGCTGCAGGAGAAGCGGTATCCGGCCCCCGACGAGGACCGCCACGCCATTCCGTGGCCGCCGATGTAAGGCCCTGTCTACGCTAGGTTCGTCACACCGGTTTCCCCGATGTTTCGGTCGTACCCCGCGGATAGTCTTGGCGGATGGACTCATGGTCGGCACCGGCGGTGCCCACGCTGCCCCGCACCGCTGCCGGTGCGACCACCCTCGCCCTGTTCGACTCCGCCCGCCGCGAGATCGCGCCGGTGCGGATCGAGGGCAGGCCCGCCACCATGTATGTCTGCGGCATCACCCCCTATGACGCCACCCACCTCGGCCACGCCGCCACGATGCTCGCGTTCGACCTGGCCAACCGGGTCTGGCGCGACGCCGGCCACGAGGTCGACTATGTCCAGAACGTCACCGACATCGACGACCCGCTGCTGGAGCGCGCCGCCCGCGACGGCGAGGACTGGGTCGTGCTCGCGATGCGCGAGACCGCCCTCTTCCGCGAGGACATGGAGGCGCTGCGGATCATCCCGCCGAAGCGCTACGTCGGCGCCGTCGAGTCCATCCCGCAGATCGCGCGCAAGGTGTCCGGGCTGATCGCGAGCGGCCACGCGTATGCGCTGGAGGACGGCACCGGCGACGTCTACTTCAGCGTCGCGACCGCCCCCGGCTTCGGCAGCGAGTCCAACCTGTCCCGCACCGAGATGCTCCGCCTCGCCGCCGAGCGCGGCGGCGACCCGCAGCGCCCCGGCAAGCGCGACCCGCTCGACCCGCTGCTCTGGCGCGGCCTGCGCGAGGGCGAGCCCGCGTGGGACGGCGGCGACCTCGGCCCCGGCCGCCCCGGCTGGCACATCGAGTGCGCCGTCATCGCCCAGAGCCTCCTCGGCGACACCATCGACGTCCAGGGCGGCGGCAACGACCTGCTCTTCCCGCACCACGAGTGCTCCGCGGCCCACGCCGAGGCCCTCAGCGGCAAGACCCCCTTCGCCACGCACTACGTGCACGCCGGCATGATCGGCCTCGACGGCGACAAGATGTCCAAGAGCCAGGGCAACCTCGTCTTCGTCTCCCGCCTCCGCGGCGACGGCGTCGACCCGATGGCGGTCCGCCTCGCCCTCCTCGCCGACCACTACCGCAACGACCGCCAGTGGACCGACGACGTCCTCAAGACCGGCCAGCAGCGCCTCTCCCGCTGGCGCTCCGCCGCCAAGGCCTCCATCGGCCCGTCCGGCATCGAGCTGCTCGACCAGCTCCGCGACCGCCTCGCCGACGACCTCGACACGCCGGGCGCCCTGGCCGCCGTCGACGCCTGGGTCGACGCCACTCTGGCCGACGCCGGCGACGACCGTGACGCCCCCGCCGTGCTGCGCCTCGCCGTCGACGCCCTGCTGGGCATCAAGTTGTAAGCGGTTCCCACCGCCGGCGCGCCGCCGGGCATCAAGCCCGGGCCCGCGTCGTTGAACCGTTGAAGGAATTGCGCGGGCGGGCAGGCCTGATCGCCGCGCCCGGGTCCGTCGGACGCCCCGGGTCGCCGCCCGGCGGAGGCCCCCGCCCGCGCTGCTTCACCTCCGTGCCCCGGCCGGGCTACGTCATGAACGGTCGCGAGGGCGCATGGTCGGTCGTTGCCTGCCTGCCTGCCTGCCGGAACGGTGCGGGGGCGTGGCGGGCCACCGGGTCTGCCGGTCCCCTCTCATCGCCGCAGGTAACGGGCCGGTCTGTGGCCTCTGAGCGCCAAACGACGGGGGAGCCAGAGCAGACCGGTTTCGGAGTCGTCGAGGTGCGGCAGGTGTTCGAGGTCTGCGCGGCGGACGTTGCAGACCGTGAACAGCGCCGTGCGGTGACCAGCACCAAGGTCCACGACCGGTCCGAAGAACTTGCCGACGGCTTCCGTTGTACGGCAGGCGTGCCACCCGGAGGCCCGGACGGCTATGCGGGCGGCCCGGTGGCCAGGAGGGCGGCGAGCAGGGCGGCGGGGGCGGGCGGGTCCGGGGGCGTGCCGTAGAGGGCGGCGGTCACGCGGCGGCCCGGGCCGGGGAGTGGCTGCGTCCGGACGCCCGCCGAGCGGTGTGCGCGCAGCGCCAGGTCCGGCAGGATCGTGACGCCCAGGCCGGCGGCGACCAGGGCCTGCACGGCGACGTAGTCGTCGGTGGTGAAGGCGATCTCCGGCGTGAACCCGGCCGCCGCGCACCGCCGCACGAGGCTCGTCCGGCAGCGTTCGCAGCCGCCGATCCAGCGGGCGCCGGCGAGGCCGGCCAGGTCGCGGGTCTCGGCGAGGCCGGTGACGAGGTGCAGCGGCTCGTCGAACAGCGGGGTCAGCCGGACGCCGTCGTCCGGGCCCGGGTCGCCGGCGGCGTAGTCGAAGACGACCGCCAGGTCGACCTCGCCGGCCTTGAGCAGCCGCAGGGCCTCCGGCGGCTCGGCCTCCACCAGGCTCAGCGCGACGCCCGGGTGCGACGCGGCGAAGCGGGCGGCGGCGAGCGGCACGAACGACCCCAGCGCCGACGGGAACGCGGCGAGCCGCACCCGGCCGGACGTCAGGCCGGTCAGCGACTCGAGCTCGGCCTCGGCGGCGTCGAGCCGGCCCAGGATCTCCTCGGCGCGCTCGGCGAGGAGCCGGCCGGCGGGAGTGAGGCGCACGCCGCGGCCGACGCGCTGCACGAGACACGCGCCCGTCTCGGCCTCGAGGCGCGACAGGTGGTGGCTGACCGACGGCTGGGCGTAGTGCAGCGCCTCGGCGGCGGCGGTGACCGAGCCGTGCCGGGCGACCGCGGCGAGCACCCGCAGGCGCGTCACGTCAAGCATAGATCCCACCTATGAGTTTCCAAGAAACTCGGCATTGGATTTATATATGGTACCGGCACCAAGCTGGAGCGCATGGTGAGTCTCAACGATGTGCTGCGTGCCCGGCGGGTGCTCGACCCGCACCTTCCGGCGACACCGTCCTGGTCGTATCCGTTGCTGGACGAGGTCGCGGGCCGCCGGGTGGTGGTCAAGCACGAGAACGCGCAGCCGACCGGCGCGTTCAAGGTCCGCGGTGCGCTCAACCTCATGGCCGGCCTGGACGCGGGGGAAACCGTCGTCACGTACTCGACCGGCAACCACGCCCGGTCGATCGCATACGCCGCCCGCGCGTTCGGCGTCCCGGCGCACGTCGTGATGCCGGCCGGGGCCGCGGAGTTCAAGATCCGTGCGGTGCGGGCGCTCGGCGCGACCGTGACGCTGCACGGGGCGAACATGGCCGAGGCGGAGGCGCACGCCGAGGCGCACGCCAGGACGGTCGGCGGCCGGCTGGTCAGCCCGGGCGACGAGCCGGCCGTGATCGCGGGCGTTGGGACCGCCTACCTGGAGCTGTTCGAACGGCACCCGGACCTCGACACGGTGGTGGTGCCGGTCGGCAGCGGTACAGGGGCGGCCGCCGCCTGCGTGGTCGCCGCCGCCGTCGCGCCCGGCTGCCGGGTCGTCGGCGTGCAGTCCAGCGCCGCGCCGGCCGCGCACGACTCGTGGCGGTCCGGTGCCTGTGTGCGGCGGGACAACCGGACCAGGGTCGACGGGCTGGCGACGGGGCGCGGGTTCGAGCTGCCGCAGAAGATCCTGCGGGACCTGCTCGCCGACTTCGTGCTCGTCGACGACGACGCGATCGACGACGCCCGGCAGGTGCTGTCCGGCAGCGCGCACACCCAGGCGGAAGGCGCCGGCGCCGCCGCTCTGGCCGCGGTCCTCGCCCGGCCCGACCTGATGGGGGAGCGGGTCGCGGTGATCCTGACCGGCGGCAACGCCACGCCCGCCGAACTGTCGCGATGACCGCCCGCCCGCGCCGGGCACACAGAAAAGGCCCGCGGAAGGGGCCCGCGAGAGGCACACGGAAAGGGGCCGCGGAAGGGCCGCAGGGACAGAACGGGACCCCGTTGGTGTGATCCAGGACACCGTCCGGCGCGCGGAACCGACCGTTCGCCGATCCGTGACCCCACCGGTCAGCGGCCGGGACGCCGATCAGGTTACGTCGATCTACCTGGCCGCCCGCCAGGCGCGCACAACCCTCGTGAAGGAGGTTGGCCGTGACCGGTCCCGAACGCCCCGACACCCCCCGGGCCGCGGACAAGAGCCCGTGGAACTGGCTGTTGTTCATCCCGATCGTGCTGCCGCTGGTCACCGTCTGGTACAACGCCGACAGTCCCCGCCTGCTCGGCTTCCCCCGGTTCTACTGGATGCAACTGGCCATCATCGCCGTCGGCGTCGGCACCACGACGCTGGTCTACCAGATGACGAAGCGGCGGTGACCGGCGATGTGGCGTGACCATCAGGTCGAGATCGCGATCTTCGTCATCCTGTTCGTCGGGGTGAGCGTGGTCGGCTTCGTCGCCGCCCGCTGGCGCCGCCCGGACAACCTCAACCACCTCGACGAGTGGGGACTCGGCGGCCGGAACTTCGGCGGCTGGATCACCTGGTTCCTCGTCGGCGGTGACCTGTACACCGCCTACACGTTCGTCGCCGTCCCGGCGCTGCTGTTCGCGGCCGGCGCGGCCGGCTTCTTCGCCGTGCCGTACACCGTCATCATCTATCCGCTCGTGTTCCTGGTCCTGGTGCGGATGTGGTCCGTGTCGCACCGGCACGGGTTCGTGACGCCGGCCGACTTCGTGCGGGCCCGGTTCCAGTCACCGACGCTCGCGCTGCTGATCGCGGTCACCGGAATCGTGGCGACCATGCCGTACATCGCGCTGCAGCTCGTCGGCATCGAGTCCGTGCTCAAGACGATGGGGGTGACCGGTGAGGGCGCGATCGCCCGGCACCTGCCGATCATCGTCGCGTTCGCGATCCTCGCCGCCTACACCTACTCCAGCGGCCTGCGGGCGCCGGCGCTCATCGCGTTCGTCAAGGACACCCTGATCTACGTCGTCATCCTCGTCGCGGTGTTCTACCTGCCGTACAAGCTCGGCGGCTGGGGCGCGATCTTCGACGCCGCCGACGCGAAGTTCGACAAAACCCCGGCGGCGACCGACGGCATCCTCCTCAACGCCAACAACCAGCTGCAGTACATCACCCTCGCCCTCGGCTCCGCGCTCGCGCTGTTCCTCTACCCGCACAGCATCACGGGTGTACTGGCGAGCAGGAACCGCGACGTGATCAAGCGGAACATGTCGGCGCTGCCGGCGTACTCGCTGCTGCTGGGCCTCATCGCGCTGCTCGGGTACGCCGCGATCGCCGCCGGTGTCACCCCGCTGAAGAACCCGAACGGCACCAACGACAACAACACCGTCGTGCCGATGCTGTTCGACAAGCTCTTCCCCGACTGGTTCGCGGGCATCGCGTACGCCGCGATCGGCATCGGCGCGCTCGTCCCCGCCGCCATCATGTCGATCGCCGCCGCGAACCTGTTCACCCGCAACGTGTACCGCGAATACCTGAAGCGCGACGCCACCCCGCACCAGGAGGCGACCGTGTCGAAGGTGACGTCGCTGCTGGTCAAGGTCGGCGCGCTGGTCTTCGTCGTCTTCGTCGACCCGCAGTTCTCCATCGACCTGCAGCTCATCGGCGGCGTCATCATCCTGCAGACCCTGCCGGCGGTCGCGCTGGGCCTGTTCACCAGGTGGTTCCACCGCGGCGCGCTGATCGGCGGGTGGGTCGCCGGGATGGGCCTCGGCGTGTGGATGCTGTACCAGATCCCGAACGCCGCCACGAAGCGCGCCCACTTCGGCGGCTCGGCGTTCCCGTTGAAGGAGTTCGGTTTCGACTCGGCGAAGACGATCTACGTCGGTTTCGTCGCGGTCGCGGTCAACCTGATCGTCGCGGCGCTGCTCACGCTGATCCTGCGGGCCGCGTCGGTCACCGACGGCGGCGACGACACCAGCGCGGCGGACTACTTCGCCGACGAGGGCGACCCGCGCGTCGACACGGCCCGCCCGGCCACCAAGCCGGAGGTCGCCCCCGACCCGATCACCTGACCGATCACCTGAACAACGCCCGGAAACGATGACGGCCACCCACCGACCGGTGGGTGGCCGTCGCCGTCGTCAGGGACGTCAGGCCGGGACGGGCGTCCAGGTGCGCTCGTTCTTCACGTCGGCGAGGGTGGCGCCGTCGAGGACCTTCGTCATCTCCGTGTCGGTCAGCCGTCCGCCGCTGCTGACCTGGATGTTCACGCCGCCGACCCACCGGTTGCAGAAGCCGTTGCCGCAGGTCACGCCTGGCGACGGCTGCTGGTTGGAGTTGGCGGCCGGCACGACGTACACCACGAAGCTGCCCTTCGGGTCGGCGCCGTCCTCACCGCCGAACGGCGCGGTCAGCCCGGTCGTCGGCAGGGCCGGGTTGCTGAACAGCAGGCCCGCGTAGTCGCCGTCGCGGGCGGCGGCGATCCCGTTGAGCCCCGTCATGGCGTGCATCGACGCTTCCTGCAGGCGGTATCCGGCCGGCACGTAGCCCAGCTTCACCGGTGCCTTCGCCGGCACCGGCGTCTGGCCGCGCAGCCCGGCGGCGAGGTCGCGCAGGTCCTTCGCCGACGGGTACGCGGCGTCGTCGGAGCTGGCCTGGATCACCGCCCACGCGTCCGTGTTGTACTGCCACGCCAACGTCCGCCGCGTCGCCCAGCCGAGGTACGGGCCGCCGGCCTCCAGCCCGGGCCGCCCGCCGACGGTCACCGGCTGCGTGCCGGTCAGCTTCGACGGGTCGTACGCGCCGGCCCGGTACACGGTCAGGTACGCGTACAGCTTCTTGCCGTCCTGCGCCGGCGCGTTCGGGTCGGCGGCCTTGTCGGTGGTGGTCAGCCCGTCCGCGTACACGGAGGCGAGCTGGTACGCCGTCGACACGTCGACCGGCTGCGCCACCCGCAGCTTCCCGACCTTGTAACCACCGAACGTGAACGTGAACGGCTCCGCCGTCGCGGGCACCGGCTGGTTGTTCTCCGGGGCACCCATCTGGAGCTGTGCCTCCTCGCCGCCCCGTCCGAGGGCGGGCACGGCGACGGCGGCGGCGATCACCCCCAGTACCGCGGCCGCGGCGGCACCGGTCGCCACCCGGCGGCGGCGCTGGACCCGCCGGCCCGCCGCCAGGATCTGGTCAGCGTCGTGCCGCAGCGGCGGTGGCTCTGACGTCGCCAGCTCCACCAGGTCCTGCATCTGCATTGGTCCACTCTCCGAGTTCAGACGGTTCATCCAAGACCACGCCTCCGGCGGCGAGGGCCGCCCGGAGATTCGCCAGACCTCTGGTCGTCTGGCTCCTGACCGATGCGGCCCGGATCCCGAGCACCTCCGCGGCCTCCTCGGCCGTCATGCCCAGGTAGTACCGCAGCACCAGCACCGCCCGCTGCCGGACGGGCACCGCCTGCAGCGCCCTGCGCACGGTCAGGCGTTCGTCGGCGACACCGCTGGGATCGGCCTGCGCGACGTCAGGCACCTGGTCGCCGGCGGACCGTTCCCGCCGCCACCACGGCCGCCGGGTCTCGTCGATCGCCGCACGCACGACCATCGTCTGCGCGTACAGGTCCGGTCGGTCGAGCCGCGACCAGCGCGGATACAACTTGGCCAGGGCGTTGGCGACGGCGTCCTCCGCCGAGTGCCAGTCCCCGCACGTGACGTATGCCAGGTTTCGCAGCGCCGCCATCCGCGCCGCCACGAACTCCCGGAACCCGTCCGGATCCTCTGCCTTCAAAGGGCCGCTCCCTCCGCCGCGGATAGAACGGTCCCCGCCCACCCGAACGCTGCACGCCCGCCGGAACTTTTCTCGGGATGTGCGGTCGCAAGTGTGCCGGACCGGCCTGACCTGCGGCGGTGGGGGACCGGCGGAGAGTCCGGGTGGGGCTAGCCGAGGGCCAGGTCGGGCTCGTCGGTGGGGAGGCCGGGGCGGACGCCGGGGATCTTGTACTCCTCGGTCAGCGAGGTCATCGGGCCCGGCCAGGCGGCCTGGGCGACCTCGATCGGCTTGTGCTCGGCGTCGTACGCGATGTGCAGCAGCACCAGGACGGGCGTGTCGGGGCGGATCTGCAGCAGCTCCGCCTCCTCGCGGGTGGGGAGGCGGGCGCTGACCTGGTCGCGGGCGCTCGTGTAGCGGCGGCCCGTCTCGGCCTCGACCTCCTGGTACAGCGGGCGGTCGAACACGTCGGGGCGCTCGATGGAGGTGCCGCGGACGTCGGCGGGGCGGAACCAGGAGGCGCCGACCTCGACCGGGGCGTCGCCGGTGCGGACGAGGTGGCGGCGGACGAGCAGGTGGACACCGACGTCGATGCCGAAGGCCTCGGCGACGTCCGGGGGGCAGGGCATGGCGCCGACCTGCATCAGGTGCTGGCGGTAGCGGGCGGCGAGCTCGGCGTGGTAGCCGCGCTCCGCGCCGTAGCGCCCGCGGGAGAGCCGGTTCATCCGGCGCTTCGTGCCGCGGACGAACGTCCCCGAACCGGGACGGGTGATCAGCAGGCCCTCGATCCGCAGCTGGTCGATGGTGCGCTGGACGGTCTGCTTGGCGACCCCGAACTGGGTGGCGAGCGACGGGATCGACGGCAGTCGCTCACCGGGGGCCCAGTCGCCCCGGTGGATCCGGGCCCGGAGCTGCGCGGCGATCTGCCGGTGCGGGAACTCCGCGGCCCCAGGGTTGATGGTCATACATAGAAGACTAGCCTCCTAGGAAGCTGGAGGCAAGGTGGTTCACGGAACACGTCATGCGCCACATGATGGGAAGTGGCTACTGAGGCATGGGAGCGGGCCTCGTACTGTGGCTGCATGCAGGTGACTCAGTCCGCGAAGCTGGCCAACGTCTGTTACGACATCCGCGGACCGGTCATGGCCGCCGCCAAGCAGATGGAGGCCGAAGGCCACCACATCCTGAAGCTCAACATCGGCAACCCGGCGCCGTTCGGGTTCGATGCGCCGGAGGAGATCCTCCAGGACGTCATCCTGAACCTGCCCTCCGCCCACGGCTACGGCGACTCCAAGGGCCTGCTGTCGGCCCGGCGCGCGGTCGTGCAGTACTACCAGCAGAAGCAGGTCTACGGCGTCGACATCGAGGACGTGTACCTCGGCAACGGCGTCTCCGAGCTCATCGTGATGGCGCTGCAGGCGCTGCTGGACAACGGCGACGAGGTGCTGATCCCCTCGCCGGACTACCCGCTGTGGACCGCGTCGGTCAGCCTGTGCGGCGGGCGGGCCGTGCACTACATCTGCGACGAGACCAACGACTGGATGCCGGACGTCGACGACATCGCCAAGAAGGTCACGCCGCGCACCAAGGCGATCGTCGTCATCAACCCGAACAACCCGACCGGCGCGGTGTACTCGCGGGAGATGATCGAGCGGATCACCGAGGTCGCCCGCCGGCACAACCTGCTGGTCTTCTCCGACGAGATCTACGACAAGATCCTCTACGACGACACGACGCACGTGTCGACGGCCGCAGTCGCGCCGGACCTGCTGACGCTCACGTTCAACGGGCTCTCCAAGGCGTACCGGGTGGCGGGCTTCCGCACCGGCTGGCTGGTGCTGTCGGGACCGAAGCAGCACGCGACCAGCTACATCGAGGGCCTGGACATCCTCGCCAACATGCGGCTGTGCCCCAACGTGCCGACGCAGCACGCCGTGCAGACGGCGCTCGGCGGGTACCAGAGCATCAACGACCTCATCCTGCCCGGGGGCAGGCTGCTCGCCCAGCGTGACATCGCGTGGCGGATGCTGAACGAGATCCCGGGCGTGTCGTGCACGAAGCCGCAGGGCGCGCTCTACATGTTCCCGCGGATCGACCCCGAGGTGCACCCGATCAAGGACGACCTGCAGTTCGCGCTCGACCTGCTCCGCAAGGAGAAGCTCATGGTCGTGCAGGGCACCGGGTTCAACTGGCACAATCCGGACCACTTCCGGATCGTGACGCTGCCGCGGGTGTCCGACCTGGAGGACGCGATCGGGCGGATCGGCCGCTTCCTCAGCACGTACCGCCAGGTCTGACCAACGTAGCCGCTACCAAGCGCCCGTCGCGGAAGGGCCGGCCTGGCCCCCGCGGCGGCGCAGGTACTTCTCGAACTCCTGCGCGATCTCGTCGCCCGACAGCGGCTGCAGGCCCGCGTCGCCGGAGCGCTCCTCCAGCTCGCGGACATACTCGGCGAGCTCGGCGTCCTGCTCGGCGGCCTGCTTGAGCCGCTCCTCCCACTCCGAGGACTCCTTCGCCAGGTCGCCGGTCGGCACCGGCAGGTCCAGGACCTCCTCGACGCGGTGCAGCAGCGCGAGGGTCGCCTTCGGGCACGGCGGGTTGTTGGCGTAGTGCGGCACGTGCACCCAGAAGGACACAGCCTCCAGGTCGGCGCGGGCGCACGCGTCGTGCAGGACCCCCACGATGCCGGTCGGTCCCTCGTACCGCGTGGGCGTCAGGCCGAGCCGCTCGCCGGCGTCGCCGGTGGTGGCGCCGCGGGGCGCGGAGCCGCTGACGGGCAGCGGGCGGGTGTATGGCACGTCGGCGAGCAGGGCGCCGAGCAGCACGATCCGGCTCACCTCGAGGCTGTGGCAGACCTCGAGGACCTGCTCGCAGAACGTGCGCCACCGCATGCTCGGCTCGATCCCGCGGATGAGGACGATGTCACGCTCCGCATCGGGCGGCGTGGCCACCGAGAAGCGGGTGGTGGGCCACTCGATGCGGCGGGTCTCGCCCTCGGACATCATCACCGTCGGCCGGTTGACCTGGAAGTCGTAGAAGTCCTCCGGGTCGAGCGAGGCGATGGGCTCGGCGCCCCATTCCTGTTCGAGGTGCTCGACGACGGCGGTCGACGCGTCGGCAGCGTCGTTCCACCCTTCGAACGCGGCAATCGCGACAGGGGAGCGCAGCACGGGCAGGCCGTCGAACTCGGTCACGGTCCCAGCCTACGTTGGACACCGCCGGATGGCTTGCCGGCCGCGCCCAGGGTGTCGATTTTCAAGATCACGTCCGGTCCGGCCGGCGGCGAATACCCTGGGTCGATGCGATGGCTGATGTACGGGGCGGGTGCGGTCGGCGGTGTGGTCGCGGGCCGGCTGGCGATGGCCGGGCACGACGTGGCGGTCGTCGCGCGGGGCGCGCACCTGGCGGCGATCCGCCGCGACGGGTTGACGCTGCGCCAGCCGTCGGGTGACACGGTCGTCAAGCTCGACGCGGTCGAGCACCCGGGGGACACGCACAAGGACGTCGTCGTGCTCGGCATGAAGAGCATGGACACCGCCGCCGCGCTGGTCGCCCTCGAAGGGTTCGACGGGCCGGTCGTGTGCCTGCAGAACGGGGTCGCCAACGAGCGCGCCGCCCTGCGGCACTTCGCCCGCGTGTACGGCGTCCACGTGATCCTGCCCGGCAGCCACCTGGAGCCCGGCGTGGTGACCGCGCACTGCGCCCCGGTCCCCGGCATCCTCGACCTCGGCCGCTTCCCGTCCGGCAGCGACGCGACCGCGCAGGCCCTGGCCCGTGACCTGGAGTCGGCCGGGTTCGTGTCGCAGCCGCGGCCGGACATCATGCGCTGGAAGTACCGCAAGCTGCTGATGAACCTCGGCAACGCCGTGGAGGCGCTGTGCGGCCGGGTCGACGGCGTCGACGAGGCGGCCGAGCCGGTCCGGGCGGAGGGCGAGGCGGTGCTGCGGCACGCGGGGATCGACGTGGCGTCCGCGGCGGAGGACCGGGAGCGCCGCGGCGACATCATGCGCTGGCCCGGGGGCGTGGGGCGGGCCGGCGGGTCGTCGTGGCAGAGCCTGGCCAGGGGCACCGGCACCGTGGAGGCCGACTACCTCAACGGCGAGATCGTGCTGCTCGGCCGCCTGCACGGGGTGCCGACCCCGGCGAACGAGACGGCGCGGCGGCTCGTGCAGCGGGCGGCCCGGTCGGGCGCACGGCCGGGCTCGATGACGCCGGCGGAGTTTCTGCACGCCGTGAGCTTGAGCACGAATGACGGACGGTGACCGCCCCGCTCAGGCAGGATCCGTCAGGTGGCTTCTGACGACCGGCTCGCGGCCGTGCTCTTCGACATGGACGGCACCCTCGTCGACAGCGAGAAGGTGTGGTCCGTCGGCCTGACCGAGCTCGCCGCGCACTACGGCGGTGAACTGTCCGCGCAGGCCAGGCACGCGATGGTCGGCAGCAACATGACCGACTCGATGCGGCTGCTGCACGCCGACCTCGGCCTGCCGGCCAGCATCAGCACCGACGCGAGCGTCCGGTGGCTGGAGGCGCGGGTGAAGGAGCTCTTCCACGGTGGCGTCGAGTGGCGTCCCGGCGCGAAGGAGCTGCTCGCCGCGCTGCGTGCGGAGGGTGTACCGCTCGCGCTGGTCACCGCCACGCACCGGCACCTGGTGGACGTGGCCCTGCTGACGATCGGGGCGGACAACTTCGACGCGGTCGTCGCCGGCGACGAGGTGGACCAGACGAAGCCGCACCCGATGCCGTACCTGACGGCGGCGCGGCTCGTCGGGGCGGTCGCGATGGACTGCGTCGCGGTGGAGGACTCGCCGAACGGCGTGCGCAGCGCCCGGGCCGCCGGCTGCGCGGTCCTCGCCGTGCCGTGCGAGGTCGACCTGGACCCCACCGGCGTGACCCTCGTCGAGTCCCTGCTCGACGTCGACGTCGCTTACCTGCGCAAACTGGTCGCGTAGCGGCGCGCGCCGGCGGCGGGACGGCGTCCGGTCTTCGGTCGCCTGGCGAGGTCGCGGATCACTGTGCGGACCGGTCGCGCCGCGGGTGTCCGTACCGACGCGGAAACCGGAAACGGAGAAGGGGCGCCTCCCCGAGCAGGCGCCCCTTGGTCCGTGCGACGTGGTCAGTCGTGCGCAATCGCCTGCAGGACGTTGACCCGCGAGGCCCGGATCGACGGCAGGATCGCCGCGAGGACCCCGACCAGGGCGGCGAGCAGCAGGTACGTCGCCATCTGCGTCCACGGGAAGGCCATCTTCGAGAAGCCGTCGTCCTTCAGCGCCCGGACCACGGCCGCGCCGAGGCCGGTGCCGACCGCGAGGCCGAGCAGCGCGCCGAACGTGGAGATGACGACCGCCTCGACGGTGACCATCCGCATCGTCTGCGCCCTGCGCATCCCGATGGCGCGGAGCAGCCCGAGCTCGCGGGTCCGCTCCAGCACCGACAGGGCGAGGGTGTTGACGATGCCGAGGACCGCGATGAGGATCGCCAGCGCCAGCAGGATCTGGATCATGGTGAGCAGCTGGTCGAACTGCGCGGACTGCGCGTCGACGAACTCGGCCCGGTTCGCGACCGACACCTCCGGGTTGTCGACGAGCAGCTGGTCGACCTGCCGCTGGATGTCGGCGACCGCGGTGCCCTCGGTGACCCTGATGTAGCCCCAGGACGGCTGGGGACTGCGGAAGTCCTTCACCACGTCACCGGAGACGATGGTGCCGCCCATGACGTCGCTGCGCTTGTACAGGCCGACGACGGTGACCGTGTGCGGCGCGCCGCGGCTGAACTGGATCGTCATCGTCGAGCCGAGCTTCAGGCCGCGCTTCTGCGCGTTCTCGGTGTCCACGACGGCCTGGTTCGGGCCAGTCCAGTTGAGCGTGCCCTCGGTCGGGGTCATCTTGAACATGCCGGCGTAGGCGGCCATGTCGGATGTCGCGGAGATGCCGGTGCCGCCGCCGCCCTCCAGCTGCCCGAAGTCCCAGTACTCGCTGGCGGTGCTGGCCACGCCGGGCAGCTTCGCCGCGGCGTCCATCACGGCCGGGTCGAACTTCGCCGGCCCGTTGTCGTCGCCGTCGCCGGAGATGATCAGGTCGACGGTGACCTGGGTCGCGGCCTGCGACGACAGGCTCTGCTTCGCCGAGGCGAGGATGACGTTGACGCCGGTGATCAGGGCGAGGCCGACCATGAGCGCGGCCGCGGTGATCGCGGTGCGCCGCGGGTTGCGGCCCGAGTTGAGCCGGCCCAGCTTGCCCGGCACCGACCAGGAGAACAGCCGGCCGAGCAGCGCGACCACCGGCCGGGCCAGCAGCGGCGTGAGCAGCGCGACGCCGATGAAGCTGATCAGGACGCCGCCGAGGATGAGCCACAGCGTGTTGTCGCCCTGACCGGCGAGGCCGAGGCCGAGCATGGTGCCGCCGGCCGCGCCGATGAGGGCGCCGCTGACGGTGAGCTTGGTCAGCGGGCGGTCCGGGGTCGCGACCTCCTGCAGCGCCGCGATCGGCGGGATGCGGGAGGCGCGCAGCGCCGGCAGGACCGCGGCGACGACCGTCACCAGCAGACCGACGACGAACGCGCTGATCACGGCGGCGGCGGGCACGCCGACGCTGGCGAGGGCGACGCCGCTGACGTTGCCGAACACCCAGGCGAGCAGGACACCGACGCCGACGCCGGCGGCGAGGCCCAGGACCGAGGCGATGAGCCCGATCGCGACCGCCTCGATGATCACCGAGCCGAGCGTCTGGCCGCGGCTGCCGCCGAGGGCCCGCATCAGCGCCAGCTCACGCGTCCGCTGCGCGACGATGATCGAGAACGTGTTGAGGATGAGGAACGTGCCGACGAACAGGGCGACACCCGCGAAGCCGATCAGGACGTTGTTGAAGAACGACAGCCCCTCCCGGAAGTCCTTCGTCGTCTCGTCCTGCAGCTGCTTGCCGGTCTTGACCTGGAACCCGCCGGCCTGGCCGCTCTCGCCGCCGAGCGCGGCGGCGACGTCGGCGCGCAGCTGGTCGTGGCTGACGCCGGGCGCCGCGGTGACCTTCAGCGAGCTGTACACGTCCTTCTCGCCGAGCATCAGCTCCTGCGCGACCGGCGTGGTGAAGAAGACCTCGAGCGAGCCGCCGAGGGAGTCACGGTCGCCGCTGTAGCCGACGATGCCGACGAGCTTGAACACCTTCTTGCCGGGCTGCAGCGTCAGTACGCCGACGTCGTCGCCGACCTTGATGCCGGCGGCCTTCGCCGTGGTCGCGTTGACCACGATCTCGTCGTCGGCCTGCGGGCCGCGGCCCTCCCGCAGCTGCATCAGGTCGGACGTGCCGACCCAGTTCTCGCCGAGGCGCGGCGGGCCGAACGTGGTGACGACCTTGCCGTTCTTGCCGATGACGCGGGCGCCGTCGGAATTGGCCTCGCCGACGACCTTCGCGACGCCGGGCACGTTCTTCACCTTGTCCAGCGTCGCCGCCGGGATGTTCGACGCCTGCGACGGCCCCATGTCCTGGCCGTCGACCTTCGGCTTCTGGGTCACCTGGACGTCGGTGTCCTCGAACACCGACGCGAACAGGCTGTCGAACGAGCGTCCCATCGTGTCGGTGAGCACGAACGCCCCGGACACGAACATCACCCCCAGCACGACGGCCAGCCCGGACAGGACCAGCCGCAGCTTGCGGGAGAGCAGGCTCTTCAGTGTGGCGCGCAGCATCGTCAGGCCGCCTTGTCGAGACGCTTGAGACGGTCGAGGACGGCGTCGGCGGTCGGCGCGTACAGCTCGTCGACGATGTGCCCGTCGGCGAGGAACACGACCCGGTCGGCGTAGGAGGCGGCGTTCGGGTCGTGGGTGACCATGACGATGGTCTGGCCGAAGTCGCGGACCGAGTTGCGCAGGAACGCGAGGACCTCGGCGCCGGACCGCGAGTCGAGGTTGCCGGTCGGCTCGTCGGCGAAGATGACCTCCGGCCGGGACACGAGCGCCCGCGCGCACGCGACCCGCTGCTGCTGGCCGCCGGACAGCTGGCTCGGCCGGTGCTTGAGCCGGTCCCGCAGGCCGACGGTCTCGATCACGGTGTTGTACCAGGCGGCGTCCGGCTTCCTGCCCGAGATCGACAGCGGCAGCAGGATGTTCTCCTCGGCGGTCAGCGTCGGCAGCAGGTTGAACTGCTGGAAGATGAACCCGACCTTCGTGCGGCGCAGGTTCGTCAGGCCCCGGTCCGACAGGCCGGTGATCTTCGAGTCGCCGATGTAGACCTCGCCGCGCGACACGGCGTCCAGCCCGGCCAGGCAGTGCATGAGCGTCGACTTGCCCGAGCCCGACGGGCCCATGATCGCGGTGAACCGGCCCTTCTCGAGCTCCACGGAAACGCCGCCGAGCGCGTTGACCTGCGCCTCGCCCGTGCCGTAGACCTTCCAGACGTCGACCGCCTTCGCGGCCACCTCGGTGCGCGTCGCAACCGATGCAGTCATGATTCCCCCTGGTGAATGGTGTGCCTTCATCCTCGGGGCGGTTCCGGCTCGTCTCGTCCGCCCGCAGGGCGACCCGACCACCGGTTTTGGGCGGGGGTTTGGCCCGGAGCGGAAATCAGGGTCAACCCCTAGCCCGCCTTTCTCAGCCTTCACAGAAAGGGCTCCGGAAAAGCGGAAAAGCCGGTCGGGGGAGACCCCCGACCGGCTTTTGTCAGCGCTGGTGCCTATTCATACGCGATGGCGTTGAGCACGTTGAGGCGCACCGCCCGGATCGCGGGGATCAGGCCGGCGACCGCGCCGACGACGAGCGCCCCGATGATGTAGGCGATCATGTACCCCCAGGGCAGCGTGACCGCGCCGAAGCCGATCACCGACTTGAGGGCGGTGACCGTCGCCGCGCCGAGCCCGACCCCGACGACGAGCCCGAGCACCGTGCCGAACAGCGTGATCACCACGGACTCGATCGTCACCATCGACCACGTCTGCCGGCGCCGCAGGCCGATCGCCCGCAGCATCCCCAGCTCCCTGGTCCGCTCGATCACCGACAGCAGCAGCGTGTTGATGACCCCGAGCACCGAGATGCCCAGCGCGATGAACAGCAGCACCTGCACGATGACCAGCGCCACGTCGAACTGCTGCCGGCTGGAGCCGACGAGCTCGTCCTTCGTCTGGACGCTGACCTCGGGGTTGTTCTTCAGCACCCCTTCGACCGCGGCCTTCGCGTCGGCGATCGTGACCCCGTCCTTGACCTTGACCATGGCCTGGATCGGCTGCGGGAACGCGAACCCGGTCTGCGCGTCGGCGTTGGAGATGACGACGCCGTTGCCGTTGCTGGTCGAGTTGCTGATCCCGACCATCGTCAGCGTCTTCGTCTGCCCCTTCGCGAACGTCACCGTGATGGTGGTGCCGACCGTGTACTTGCGGTCCTTCGCGGTCTTCTCGTCGGTGGTGAACTCGCCGCTGGCGAGGCGGTCGATCCGGCCCGCGACCGGCCGCAGCTTCAGGACGGTGATCGCGGCCGACGAGTCGTCGTAGGCGAACACGAAGTCCTGCTTGCCGTTGACCTGCACGCCGTCGTAGGTCACGGCGGCGACCGTCTGCGCCTGCGGCAGCGCCTTGATCTGCGTGAGCTCGTCGGGCTGGATGACCGGCGGCACGTCGGACGTCTGCTGCCCGTAGACGACGAGGTCGGCCTGCAGGTCCTTCTCCACCGACTCGCCGATCGCCGTCGACAGCGACGAGAAGATCGTCGAGATCATCGTGATGATCGCGATGCCGATCATGACCGCGCCGGCCGTGATCGCGGTGCGCCGCGGGTTGCGCGACGAGTTACGCCGCCCAAGCCTGCCCGGCACCGAGAAGGAGAACACCGCGCCGAGCCCGGCGACCAGCGGCCGGCTGACCATCGGCGCGAGCAGCGCCACGCCGATCAGCGTCAGCAGCACCCCGCCGAACACCAGCAGCAGCGTCGCGTCGCCGGCGCCGGCCAGGCCCCACGACAGCGAGCCGACACCGACCGCGGTGACGACGGCACCGGCGATGGTGATGCCGGTCAGCGGCTTGTCCGTCGTCGCCGCGTCCCGCATCGCCGCGATCGGCGCGACCCGGGCCGCCTTGATCGCAGGCAGCACCGCCGAGATCATCGTGACCAGGATGCCGATCGTGAACGACGTCACGATCGCGGCCACCGGCAGCCCTAGGCCCGCGGACTCCATGTTGGCCAGGGCCGTGAACGCGCTCGCCCCGACCGCGCCGAGCCCCATGCCGACCAGGAACCCGAACAGCGACCCGACGACGCCGATGAGCAGCGCCTCCAGCAGCACCGACCGGATGATCTGCCAGCGGCTCGCGCCCATCGCCCGCAGCAGCGCCAGCTCCCGCGTCCGCTGCGACACGATGATCGAGAACGTGTTGAGGATCAGGAACACGCCGACGAGCAGCGCGATCGTGCCGAACCCGAGGAAGAAGTAGTTGAAGTACTTCAGCAGCCCCCGGATCGCCTCGCTGGACGCCTTCGACAGCTCCTCACCGGTCTGCACGGTGAACGTGGGGCCGAGCGCCGCCTTGATGTTGTCGCGCAGCTGGTTGTCGGTGACGCCCGAGTTGCCCTTGACGTCGATGACGTTGAACACGCCCGGCTCGCCGAGCATCACCTTCTGCGCGGTCGCCTCGGTGAACAGCACCGTCGTCTCGCCGGCCATCGAGTCGCGGCCGCCCGCGTACTGCATGATGCCGGTGATCTTGTAGGTCTTGCGGGCCTCGGCGCGGGCGATGATGTCGACGGAGTCGCCGACGGCGAACTTCCCCAGCTTCGCCAGCCCGTTGTTGATGACGATCTCGTCCGCGGCCGCCGGCGCCTTCCCGGCGATCAGCTTCGTCAGCTCGTCCTCGCCGGTCCAGCTGCCGCCGAACTGCCCGGACTGGCTGATGACCACCTTGCCGTTCTTGCCGACGACGCGGGCGCCGGTGACGAACACCTGGCCGGTCGCCGAGCGCACCCCGTCGACCTTCTCGACCCGCGCCACCTCGTCGGCCGGGATCGGCAGGATCGCCTGGCTGTTGCCGGACGCCTCGTCGGCCGTCTGCGACTTCGCCGACACCTGCACATCGGTGTAGCTGTAGATGTTGGAGAACACGTTGTCGAACGTGCGGCCCAACGTGTCGGTGAGCACCAGCGACCCCGACACGAACATGACCGACAGCACCACGGCGAGGGTCGACAGGATCAGCCGGAGCTTGCGCGCCAGCAGGCTCTTGAGCGTCGCGCGCAGCACGGCTCAGCCCGCCTGCGGCGCGTCGGTGGCGCTCTCGACCCTGTTTTCCAGGTGGGCGTCCAGGCCCTTGAGCTTGTCCAGCACCGCGTCGGCGCTCGGGGACAGCAGCTCGTCGACGACCCGGCCGTCGGCCAGGAAGATGACCCGGTCGGCGTAGGAGGCCGCATTCGGGTCGTGCGTCACCATGACGATCGTCTGCCCGAACTCGCGCACCGAGTTGCGCAGGAACGACAGCACCTCCGCCCCCGACCGCGAGTCGAGGTTGCCCGTCGGCTCGTCGGCGAAGATGACCTCCGGCCGCGCCACCAGCGCCCGCGCGCAAGCGACACGCTGCTGCTGGCCGCCGGACAGCTGGCTCGGCCGGTGCTTCAGCCGGTCCCGCAGCCCCACCGTCTCGATCACCGTGTCATACCACTTCGGGTCGGCCTTGCGACCCGCGATCGACAGCGGCAGCAGGATGTTCTCCTCCGCCGTCAGCGTCGGCAGCAGGTTGAACTGCTGGAAGATGAACCCGACCTTGGTCCTGCGCAGGTTGGTCAGGTCCCCGTCGGACATCCCCGTGAGCCGGGTGTCACCGACGAAGATCTCACCGCGCGTCACCGAGTCGAGCCCGGCGAGCGTGTGCATCAACGTCGACTTGCCGGACCCGGACGGGCCCATGATCGCGGTGAACTGCCCGCGCTCCAACTCGACGCTCACCCCGTGCAGCGCGATGACCTGGGCCTCGCCGCTGCCGTACACCTTCCACACATCCACCGCGCGGGCGGCGACCGCCTGCCCGGTCGTGACTGTCGTGGTCACGCTCGATCCCCCTCTGGTTTCGTGAATGCACTCACGCTACGGGGTGATCGTGGGTGTGCCGTCCTCCCGGGGTGCCGGTCGGGGGTACTCCTTGGGAAGGAGACCTATGATCCCGGTCGGACCAGACCCGTCTCGTACGCGAGGACGACGGCCTGGACGCGGTCCCTGAGGCCGAGTTTCGTCAGCACGTGCCCGACGTGCGTCTTCACCGTCGTCTCGCTCACCGACAGCGCCCGCGCGATCTCCGAGTTCGACAGCCCCCGCGCCAGCTGCACCAGGACCTCCCGCTCCCGGTCCGTCAGCACCCGCAGGTCCCGCGGCGGCTCCGCGTCCGGGTCGGGCAGCGCGTCGGCGAACTTGTCCAGCAGCCGCTTCAGGATCCGCGGCGCGACGACCGCCTCACCGGCCGCCACCGTCCGGATCGCGGTGACCAGGTCGTCGGCGGGCACGTCCTTCGCCAGGAACCCGCTCGCGCCGGCCCGCAGCGCGCCCACCACGTACTCGTCGAGGTCGAACGTGGTCAGGATCAACACACGCACGGGCAGCTTCGCCTCGACGATCGCCCGGGTCGCCGCCACGCCGTCCATGCGGGGCATCCGGATGTCCATCAGCACCACGTCGGGCAGCAGCCGCCGGGCCAGCTCGATCGCCTCGACGCCGTCACCCGCCTCCGCGACGATGTCGAGGTCCGCCTCGCCGCCGAGCACCATCCTGAACCCGGTGCGCAGCAGCGGCTGGTCGTCCACGAGCAGGAGCCGGATAGGCCTCTCGTTCAAGCTCTGCGCCTTTCCTATGCGGGCAGCCGTTCCACGCTGTCCGCATGCTGTTCGATGGGGATCCTCGCGTGCACACGGTAACCCCCGCCGGGCCGCGGCCCGGTGCGCAGCGTCCCCCCGTACAACATGACCCGCTCCCGCATGCCCAGCAGTCCGTGCCCGATCGCGGCGGTGCCCAGCTGCGGCCCGCGTCCGGTGTCGCACACCTCCACGACCACGTCCGAGCGGCTGAACACCATCCTCACCTCGACCGTCGCCGCGCCGGCGTGCTTCAACGCGTTCGTCAGCGCCTCCTGCACGATCCGGTAGATCGTCAGCGCGATGCCCGGGTCCAGCTGTCCCGGCACGCCCTCCACCCGCAGCACCGCCTGCAGACCGGCCTCCCGGATCTGCTCCACCAGCCCCTCCACGCCGGCGAGCCCCGGCTGCGGCGCCAGCTCACCGGCCGGCTCCGCCTCCGTGCGCAGCACCGTCAGCAGCCGCCGCATCTCCCGTAACGCGGTCCGGCCGGTCTCCTCGATCGTCGCGAGCGCTTCGTCCGCGGCGCCCGGATCCCGCTGCAGCATCCGCCGCGACCCGGTCGCGAGGACCCCCATCACGCTCACGTGGTGCGCCACGACGTCGTGCAGCTCCCGCGCGATCCGCCGCCGCTCGTCGGCCACCGCCTGCTCCGTCAGCGCCCGCTGGCTCGTCTCCGCCGTCCTCGCCCGATCCTCCAGCGCCGCCACATACGCCCGCCGCGTCGCCATCATCCGCCCGACCGTGAAGCACACCGCCGCGCTCATCGCGTTGAACAGCAGGAAGACCTGGGGCGTCAGCCCGAGCGGCTCGTCATTGGTGCGCCCCAGCACCGTCGCCAGCACCATCCCCGGCGCCCAGATCAGCAGCCCGGCCGCGATCGCCCGCCGCAACGGCAGATACGCCGCCGCCGTGTACGTGAGGACGATCACGGCGAACCCGCCGTACATCACCGGCAGCACCCCGAGGAACGGCACCACGGTGTGCGCCGCCGTGAACCACACCGCCCCCCACAGCCACCGCCGCCGCACCGCCACCGCCAGCAACCCGACCGTGTCGAACGTCACCTGCAGGGCCAGGTTGCCGGCATCGAGCACCTGCTCCGCGAGCGCCGTCGAACTCCCGCTGACCACAGCGAGCACGACCGCGAGCACGATGTCCTGCACCAACGGGTCCGCTCGGCGGCTCAACACGCGCTTCAGCACTCTTCGTACGCTATCGGCTCCAACCCTGGTTGGATTCGTCGCCGCGTCCGACCCGCGCCTCCTGCTTGAGGATGAGACGCCCGTCCCCCCACCTACTGCGACGCGACGTCCGCGCCCGCGTGATCCAAGGCCGGATCCGGTCGTCCCGGCGGCCAGAACCGTCCTTCGATCAATCAGCCCGCGCCCCGCAGCGGCACGGCACTGGCACCCGACCCCCCCCTGCAGCAACTCGAGCGCTGACGGATGCGAGGTTCGTGATTGGAGATCGAAGGCCGGTTCTGGTCGTGCTGGCGGCCGGGCCTGTCCTTCGATCAATCAGGCGGGGCTCGCAGCGGCATGGCAACCGGCTGGCACACGGCGGCTCGGGCAACTCGAGGCTGATCCGCGTGTCGACGGCCGTCGGGTCCGGTGCCGGGCCCGGGTTGGGCGCCGGAGCGGGGCCCGCCCCGGCCTGCCGCGGTGGCACGGTCAGCGGCTCGTCGAGCACGGACCGGGCGGCCGGGCTGGGATACGGACCCCGGCCACTCGGACGCGTCGCCGGGCTGCTCGCCGAGACGACCGAAGCCGGCCGGCTGACCGCGGCGGACTGCTGGCCGAGACGCGTGCGATGCTCACTCCCGTGCCATGCCCCTGCCCGCGCCGTGCGGTGCCGGGTCGCACCTGCGCCGCGCCCGGCCGGACCGCCCACATCTGATCCACGCCCGGGCTGCGGTTTGCCCACCGCATTCACCGGCTGCGCCCGACCCACGATCGCGACGGTCCGAACTCGCCCTGCCGCACCAGCGTCGCGCGGTGCCCGTGCCTGTGCCGTGCCCACACCCGCTCAGTGCCCACACCTGCTCAGTGTCCGCACCCGCGCAGTGCCGCGTCCGCACCCGCGTAGGCCCCCGCATCCGGCCCACAGTCGACCCGGGCCGTGTCTGTGCCGCGTCCGCGCTGTGGCCACACCCGTGCAATGCGCGTGCCGCACTTCGGCCAGGCTCACGGGACGAGCTAGGTCATCGTGCCGGGTGGCACCCGTCGCCGGGCGGCACGGGGATCGCCGCACCGGCCTGACGGAGTGAGCCTTCAGCGCATCGCGAGGCGCTCGGCCCCTGCCACCCCGCACCGCGTCCGGTCTCGATCCGGCCCGTGCCGATTCCGGGCGAGTCGAGCGACACACCGCCCGTCCCGCTCCATGTCACGCCCGTGCCCGCCTGCACCCGGCGCCGCCCCGGCACCGCGTGGTGCCCGGGTCGTGCTGCGCCGTGCCCGCGGGAGGACTTGGGGGCTGTGCCGACGCACCAAGTCACCGTGCCGGGTGGCACCCCTCACGGGACGGCGCTGGACTCGCCGCGCCGGCCTGACGGCGTGGGCCCTGAGCGGTGCGCGTCGACCTTGTCGCCCCGCACCGCGTCCGGGTTCGATCCGGAGGCGTGCCGTCCGCGCCGTGCCGGCCCCGAACGGGTCGACCGACACACCGCGCCGGGCCGAACCGGGAGTGGCGGCAAGGGTCACTCGTCGCGGCCCGCGGCGGGCTCCTCCTCCGTCGACAAGGGCAGCGCGGCAGCCGTCGCCGGCTCGGGGAACGGCGGCGGCGTCCCGCCGAACGCCGGGCACAGCGCCTGGTGGGCGCACCAGCCGCACAGCCGGCTCGGCTGGGCCCTGAAATCGCGCTCGGCCGTCGCCCGCTCGATCGCCTGCCACAGGGCCAGCAGCGTCCGCTCGAACCTGGCCAGCTCGTCGGCGTCGGGGGAGAAGTCGCAGACCTCGCGGTCCTTCAGGTACATGAGGCGTAACACGCGGGGCACCACGCCGCGGGTCCGCCACAGGACCAGCGCGTAGAACTTCAGCTGGAACATGGCGCGCGCCTCGAAGGCCTCGCGGGGCGCGCCGCCGGTCTTGTAGTCCACGACGCGGAGGTCGCCGGCGGGGGAGACGTCGAGGCGGTCGATGTAGCCGCGGATGACGAGCTTGCCGTCGACCTCGGCCTGGACGAACGCCTCCCGCTCCGCGGGCTCCAGCCGGTTGGGGTCCTCCACGGCGAAGTAGCCACCGAGCAGCTCGCGGCTGGACTCCAGGAACGCCTCCGTGTCCGCGAACAGGTCGGCGAGGCCCTCCTCGGTCTCCACGAGGCGCTGCCACTGCGGCGCGACGAGGGCGGCGGCCCGCTCGGGAGTGCGGCTGCCGCTCGGCTCCTCGAACAGCGCCTCCAGCACGGCGTGCACGAGCGTGCCTCGCATCTGGTCGGGCGTCGGGCGCTCGGGAAGCCTGTCGATGCTGCGGAACCGGTACAGCAGCGGACACGTCTTGAAGTCCGCGGCGCGCGACGGCGACAACGTAGGCAGGGTGGTGATGGTCTCCGTCATGCGTGGAAGGTTAGGCCACGGGTACGACAGTTTTCGCGGACCGACCCCTCGGCGCGGACTACACGTAGCATCATGGGCAATGGACGACTACCGCTCGGCACCCGCGCCGGCGTCGTCGGCTGCCCGGACCCGGCCGCCGGAGCGCGGCTCCGGGATCCCGCTGGGGCGGCTGTTCGGCGTCCCGATCTTCCTCGCCCCGTCCTGGTTGCTGCTCGCCGCGCTGATCACGCTGACGTATAGCCAGTTCCTGTCGGCGCAGCGGACGCTGCCGATGACGACCGGGTTCGTGCTGGGCTTCGGGTTCGTGGTGTGCCTGCTGCTGTCGGTGTTGCTGCACGAGCTCGGCCACGCGGTGACGAGCCGGCACAGCGGGATCGGTGTGAGCGGTATCACGCTGGAGATGCTCGGCGGCTACACGGAGATGGAGCGGGAGGCGCCGCGGCCGGGCGTGGAGCTGTTCGTGTCGCTCGCCGGGCCGGCCGTGTCGCTGCTGCTGGGACTGCTGGCGGGCGGCGTCGCGCTGGTGCTGCCGGCGCACAGCCTGGCCGAGACGTTCGCGTTCCAGCTGGCACTGAGCAACATCGTGGTGGCCGTGTTCAACGCGCTGCCCGGCCTGCCGCTGGACGGTGGGCGGGCGCTGCAGGCCCTCGTCTGGAAGATCAGCGGTGACCCGAATCTCGGCCGGCGGGTCGCCGGCTGGTCGGGGCGGCTGGTCGCGGTCGCCACCGCCGCCACCGTGGTCGTGCTGTACTCCCAGGGCGTCCTCGACAGGATCTTCGGCCTGCTCTTCACGCTGCTGGTCAGCATCACGATGTGGGTCGGCGCCGGTCAGGCGATCCGGCACGGGCGGGTCGCGTCGAGCCTGCCGCCGTTCAACGCGCGGGAGCTGGCCAGGCCGGTGATCCCCGTCGCCGCGGCCACGCCGCTGGCGGAGGCGGAGCGGATCGCCCAGCAGAGCGGCGGCCAGCCACTCGCCGTCGTGGACGGGGCCGGGGCGATGCTCGGGTTCGTGCACGGCGCCTCGGCACGGGCGGTCCCGGCGGAGCGCCGGCCGTGGGTGCCGATCGGCGACGTCACCCGCCGGATCGACGAGCACCACGTCCTGGCAGGGGATCTGCGGGGCACCGACCTGCTGCACGCCATCCGGGACGACCCGGGCGGCGACTACCTGGTGGTCTCGGGTGAGGATGTGCACGGCGTCCTGCGCGGCGCCGAGCTGCTCTCGTTGCTCGAAACACGCAGATCCACCAGCAGGCCCACCAGCAGAAGGAATCGCACGTGACTGTGTCCCTCGACCTCCCCACCACCCGCCGGGGACCCTTCCAGCCGGGTGACCGGGTCCAGTTGACCGACCCCAAGGGGCGGATGCACACGATCGTGCTCGAACCGGGCAAGGAGTTCCACACCCACCGCGGCGCCCTCCCGCACGACGACCTGATCGGCGCGCCCGACGGCAGCGTCGTGACGAGCGCCGGCGGCACGGCGTATCTCGCGCTGCGGCCGCTGCTGTCGGACTACGTGCTGTCCATGCCCCGCGGCGCCCAGGTCATCTACCCGAAGGACGCCGCGCAGATCGTCGCCATGGGCGACATCTTCCCCGGTGCCCGGGTCCTGGAGGCCGGGGCCGGCTCCGGCGCCCTCACCTGCTCACTGCTGCGGGCGGTCGGACCGAGCGGCAGCGTCACGTCGTACGAGATGCGCGAAGACTTCGCAGCGATCGCCAGGCGCAACGTCGAGGCCTTCCTCGGCGGGCCCCAGGCGGGGTGGACCTTGCGGGTAGGTGACGTAGCGGGCTGCGAAGATGTCGGTTTTGATCGGATAATCCTAGACATGTTGACCCCGTGGGAGATCCTGCCGCTCGTGTCACGGGCGCTGATCCCCGGCGGGGTGTTCATCGGCTATGTGGCGACCACGCCGCAGCTGTCCGAGCTGGTGGAGGCGCTGCGCGAGGACGGCGGCTACACGGAGCCCCGGGCTTGGGAGAGCCTGGTGCGTGACTGGCACGTCGAGGGTCTCGCGGTGCGGCCCGATCACAGGATGATCGCGCACACCGCGTTCCTCGTCAGTGCCCGGAAGCTGGCGCCGGGGGTGACGGCGCCGCCGCGGCGCCGCAAGCCGAGCAAGGGCGCCGAAGCGTATGCGGCGCGGCGGTTGGCAGCCGCCGCGGTCGCACGGGAGGAGGAGGCAAAGGATGAGCCGTCCGAGCTTCAGTGACCTACCTGCCGTATTTCCGGACTGGTCGCCCTATCCGGACCTCGAGTCGGCGGCCAGGGCATACCTGCGGGACCCGGACATCGCGCTCGACGCGATGGCCGGCGTCCTGCGCGGGCAGAGTGTGCTCGGTTTCACGCTCGAGCGGTTCGTCAACGACGTCAACGGGGTCTGGCAGGAGGTCGTCGTCTGCGACGGCACCCGGCTCATCCTGTGGCACGGCGAGGACATCCCGCCCGAGGAGGCGCCGCCGGGCTCGATGACGTCGTCGCTGCGGGTCGTGGCGCTGTCGGCGGTGACCGAGGTCGGCTGCCGCCGCCGGCTCAGCCGCAACCCCAACGGGCACGCGAGAGTAGACAGCGTCGATGTCTACCTGCTGCTGACCTCGCTCGACGAGGCGAACGTCGCCGCCGAGGAGGCCGGCTCGGTCATTCGCCACGACGCGTTGCGCTTCGGTAAAACTCTCGACGACGGCGGCGCCGGACAGATCGCCCGTTTGGAGGAGTTTGCCCGGCTGGTCTCTTCTCTCGTGGGCAAGCCGATGCTGTGAGGAATCAGTCGGCGTTGGGTCCGGCGACGGGCACGTCGTCGGCCGCCCGGTGCACGTGGATGCAGTCGCCGGGGCACTCCTTGGCCGCGTCGATGACCTCGAGCCGGAGGTGTTCGGGCACGTCGACGCGGGTGCCGGGGGCCAGCTGAAGCTCGCCGTCGGTCCCCTTCACATAGGCCAGACCATCGACGTCGAACTCGAATACCTCAGGCGCGTACTGCACACACAGGCCGTCACCGGTGCACAGGTCCTGGTCAACCCACACCTCAAGAGCGCTCACGCTGCAACATTACAGGGCTGGTGGAAAGCGCCTCCAGGCCGCACGATTTGTAAAAGCCCTGTGGCGCACGGGTTCGAAGGGGCCCAGACCGGCGAACAGCAGTTAGTGTTAGAGCACAACGTTCAAAGCCCCCGGGGAGGTGGGACGTGGCACGCAGCGACGACGCGGAGACGCGCGCCGCACGATGGGAGAAGGACGCCCACGATCTCTCCACGCAGGTCGCTTTCCTCCAGGAGGAACTCGCCCTGGTGCGGCGCAAGCTGACGGAAACCCCGCGACACGTGCGACAGCTCGAGGAGCGGCTTGCCGCAGCGCAGGCGCAGATTGCCCGGCTGACCGAAAACAACGAGCGGCTCGTGGCCACCCTCAAGGAGGCCCGCGCCCAGATCGTGACGCTGAAGGAGGAAGTTGACCGCCTGGCACAGCCGCCGAGCGGTTACGGCGTCTTCCTCGCCCGCCACGAAGACGGTTCCGTTGACGTCTTCACCGGTGGGCGCAAGCTGCGCGTGGCAGTTTCCCCGGCCATCGAGGTCGAGGAGCTGCGCCGAGGCCAGGAGGTCCTGCTCAACGACGCCCTGAACATCGTCGACGCGCTCGGGTTCGAGCGGGCCGGCGAGGTCGTCATGTTGAAGGAGATCCTGGAAGGTGGTGACCGCGCTCTCGTCATCTCGCACGCCGACGAGGAGCGGATCGTCCACCTGGCCGACACCCTCGCCGAAGCGCCGTTGCGCGCCGGCGACTCGCTCATGATCGAGCCCCGCTCGGCGTATGCCTACGAGCGGATCCCGAAGAGCGAGGTTGAGGAGCTGGTGCTGGAGGAGGTGCCCGACGTCGACTACACCGACATCGGCGGCCTCTTCTCGCAGATCGAGCAGATCCGCGATGCCGTGGAGCTGCCGTTCCTGCACGCGGAGCTGTTCCGCGAGCACCTGTTGCGTCCGCCGAAAGGCGTCCTGCTCTACGGCCCTCCCGGCTGTGGCAAGACGCTGATCGCCAAGGCGGTCGCCAACTCGCTGGCGAAGAAGATCGCCGAGCGACGCGGCGAGGAGCGCAGGACCAGCTACTTCCTCAACATCAAGGGTCCCGAGCTGCTCAACAAGTATGTCGGCGAGACCGAGCGGCACATCCGGCTGATCTTCCAGCGCGCCCGTGAGAAGGCGAGCGAGGGCACCCCGGTCATCGTGTTCTTCGACGAGATGGACTCGGTGTTCCGGACCCGTGGCTCGGGCGTCTCCTCCGACGTCGAAAACACGATCGTGCCTCAGCTGCTGAGCGAGATCGACGGCGTCGAGGGCCTGGAAAACGTCATCGTCATCGGCGCGTCCAACCGGGAAGACATGATCGACCCGGCGATCCTGCGCCCCGGCCGGCTCGATGTGAAGATCAAGATCGAGCGACCGGACGCCGAGGCGGCCAAGGACATCTTCTCCAAGTACATCCTCACCACCGTCCCGCTGCACAAGGACGACATCGCCGAGCACGACAACTCGCCCGAGGCGACGGTCGCGGCGATGATCGACGCGGTGGTCCTGCGGATGTACTCCGAGACCGAGGAGAACCGGTTCCTCGAGGTGACCTACGCCAACGGCGACAAGGAGGTCCTGTACTTCAAGGACTTCAACTCCGGCGCGATGATCCAGAACATCGTCGACCGGGCCAAGAAGATGGCGATCAAGGACTTCCTCAGCAACGGCCAGAAGGGCATGCGCCTCCAGCACCTGCTCGACTCCTGCGTTGACGAGTTCCGCGAGAACGAGGACCTTCCCAACACCACCAACCCCGACGACTGGGCCCGCATCTCCGGCAAGAAGGGCGAGCGGATCGTCTACATCCGCACGCTCGTCTCCGGCGGCAAGGGCGCGGAGGCCGGCCGGTCCATAGAGACCGCGACCAACACCGGCCAATATCTGTAACACCGCGACACCGGCGGGCGGCGACCTCGGCAGAGGCGCCGCCCGCTTCGCATGACCCCAGCAGCGCACCAGCAGCGCCCCAGGAGCCAGAGCCAAGAGCCAAGTGCCAAGTTCATGGCTCCGGTCCGTCGTGGGCACGGCCGTTGCTCCCGCAGTCAACGGTCGGGCCTTGGCGGCCCTCCCTGCACGTCCGCGTGTAGTTGCGCAGACCGCGGCGCCGGCCGGGGCGCCTCCGCGCCCCGTCCGGCCAAGGCCGCGACGCGACCGTCCCGGCCGCGAACAACCACCGCCCAGCCGACCGCCCCCAGCACCCCGCCGGTCAGGACGCCTGCGGGGTTACCCGTGTCAGCGACGCCCTCGCCGCCGGGTGGCCGCGGGCGACGGCAGGTCGGTCGGTGGCGCGTAGAGCCGTGTCGGTCTGGACGGCCCGCGGGGTCGTCTGCGCCGGCGACGCTCTCGCCGCCGAAAGCCGGTGGACGACCGCTGCTCAGCTGGCGGCTCGCAGCGCTGTGCCGGTCAGGAAGGGCCTGCTGGGTCGTCCGCGCCGATGACGGCCATCGCCGCCGGAGAGACCGCGGGCAACCACTGCCCAGCCGGCCGCTTGCAGCACCCCGCCGGTCAGGACGGCCGTCAGTACCGGCGACGCCTCCGCTGCTGGGAGGTCGTGGTCAACCCGCTGCCCAGCCGGCGGCTCGCAGCGCCCGTGTGAGAGAGCGGGGCGTCAGTACCGGCGCCGCCGCCGCTGACGAGAGACGGCTGCTGGTCAGCCTATGGCTTGGAGCGCGGCGTCGGTCAGGACGGTCTCGAGGGTTGTCAGTACCGTGGACGCCTCCGCCAGGGAGAGGTGGTGGGTGTCGGCGTAGCAGGTGAGCGCGGTGGCCGGGCCGGCGTCGTCGGCGTGCACGAACAGGCGGCTCGACGGGGTGTCCTTGAACGGCGTCCAGTCGAGGGTCCGGCGGGTCACGGCCTCCCGCAGCGAGCCCCGCGCCGGCGGCGGGACGGGGCCGCGGCGGTCGTTGAGGTGGAAGTCGACCCGGAACTGCGGGCCGCGCTCCGCCGCGATCCGCGCGACCAGGGATTCCTTCGACGCCGTGTCGTAGTACGCGTGCTTGTAGGCGGTCGTCGCCGCTCGCTGGGCGCCCGCCACGACCTGCTCGAACGTGGCGTCGGCGACGTCGACGAGGCACAGGCCAGGCTGGGCGACCGGCGCGACCACGTCCGCCAGCCCGGGGCGGAAGCGGTTGCTGGTCACCAGCAGCACCGGCACCGGGTCGACGCCCGCGCAGCGGCGCACCGCGACCGCGAACCCGGCGAGCAGCGTGGTGGAGGGGTCCGCGCCGGTCCGGTCCGCGAGGACCCGCGTGGCGAGGGGGATCGCGGGGGAGACCAGGCGGCCCTTCCAGTGCCGGGGCCGCTCCCGCCGCCGGGACGAGCGGGGCCACGGCGGCGGCATCGCGCGCAGGACCCGCTCCCAGTGCCGCAGCGCGCTGCGGCTCTGCCGCGCGCCGGCGTCCGACGCCTGCCAGCCGGCCTGTTCGAGGGGCTGCATGCCGCTGACGGGCTCCTGGACCCTCGCGGCGACCTCCCGCAGCATCACCGCGGCCCCGGAGCGGTCCATCGCGATGTGCCAGATCACGGCGCACAGGTGGGTGAGGCGGCCGGCATGGCGCACGACACCCATCCGGATCGGCCAGTCGCTGGTGAAGTCGACGGGTTCGTGGCGGAACCGGTCGAGCATCCGGCCCGCTTCGGCCTCGGCGTCGGCCTCGGTGTCCAGGATCTCCAGCGTGGCGGTGCCGCCGGCCGCGACGACCTGCCGGGGCGTCCCGTCGCCGGCGAACCGCAGCCGCGTGCGCAGCACCTGGTAGCGGCCCATGAGGTACCGCAGCTCGGCCGCGACGTCCTCGACGGACCGGCCAGGGGGCAGCGGCGTCACCCCGCCGAGCGGCAGCTGCTCGCCGAACCTGGTCATCGACGCCCAGATGTCCCGCTGCCCCCATGACAGGGGCGCCTCACCCGCGCCTGCACCCTCGAAGGCGACCAAGATTCGCATCCGTGGATGTTACGGGCGGCGACGGCTTCACAACAATCGGACATCATGCAAACCTGGCGCGCCGCGGTGGAGGCAGACTGTCGTACCTTGCGACTAGGGTTGTGGGCATGAGTGTGCGGCGCGTGATGGGCACTGAGGTCGAATACGGCGTGTCGGTGCCCGGCCAGCCGGGAGCCAACCCGATGGTGACGTCATCCCAGGTGGTCAACGCTTATGGCGCACGACCCGAGCTCACGAAGGGCGGCCGGGCCCGGTGGGACTACGAGGAGGAGTCCCCGCTGCGCGACGCACGCGGGTTCACCTACTCGGGTGCCCTCTACGACCCGGCGGAGGCCCTCGCGGACGAGGACCTCGGCCTGGCCAACGTGATACTGACCAATGGTGCGCGGCTCTACGTGGACCACGCGCACCCCGAATACTCCACGCCCGAGTGCACCAACCCGCGTGACATCGTGCTGTGGGACAAGGCCGGCGAGCGGGTGATGGCCGAGGCGTCCCGCCGCGCGGCCACGATCCCGGGGACGCTGCCGATCCATCTGTACAAGAACAACACCGACAACAAGGGCGCCAGCTACGGCACGCATGAGAACTACCTCATGCGGCGGCAGACCCCGTTCGCCGACATCGTCATGCACCTCACCCCGTTCTTCGTCACCCGGCAGATCGTGTGCGGGGCGGGCCGGGTCGGCATCGGGCAGGACGGGTCCGGCCCCGGCTTCCAGATCTCCCAGCGGGCCGACTTCTTCGAGGTCGAGGTCGGCCTGGAGACCACGCTGAAGCGGCCGATCATCAACACCCGCGACGAGCCGCACTCCGACGCCGACAAGTACCGGCGGCTGCACGTCATCATCGGCGACGCCAACCTGTCGGAGATCTCCACCTACCTCAAGGTCGGCACGACGTCGCTCATCCTGGCGATGATCGAGGACAAGGCGCTGCCGGGCGACCTCGGCATCGCCGACCCGGTGACCGAGCTCAAGGCGGTCAGCCACGACCCGTCGCTGAAGCACCTGATCCGTATGCGCGACGGCCGGCGGCTGAGCGCGCTGGACATCCAGTGGGCGTTCTATGAGCGGGCCCGCGCCTACGTGGACTCCCGGCAGGGGTCCGATGTCGACGAGCAGACCGCCGACGTGCTCGAGCGCTGGGAGAGCGTGCTGGACCGGCTCGGCCGCGACCCGATGCTGTGCGCCGGCGAGCTCGACTGGGTCGCCAAGCTCCGCCTCCTGGAGGGCTACCGCGAGCGCGAGTCGCTGGGCTGGTCCTCGCACAAGCTGCAGCTGGTCGACCTGCAGTATTCCGACGTCCGCGCGGAGAAGGGCCTCTATCACCGGCTGGTCGCCCGCGGGTCGATGCAGACGCTGTTCACCGAGGACGAGATCCAGCGCGCGATCGTCGAGCCGCCGGACGACACCCGGGCCTACTTCCGCGGCCGGTGCCTGGCGAAATACCCCGCCGAGGTGGTTGCGGCGAGCTGGGACTCCGTCATCTTCGACGTGGGCAGGGAGTCGCTGGTGCGGGTGCCGATGATGGAGCCCGAACGAGGGACCAAGAAGCACGTTGGTGCACTGTTCGACAAATGCCCGAGCGCGAAGGATCTGCTCGAAGCGATCACTTCCGGGTAAGTTCGATGCAGCGGTTGTTTGGTGGTCCCCCGAGGAGGATGAGACATGGCGACGAGGGATACGGGCGGGCAGTCCCAATCCGGTAAGTCGCGGCGCGACGAGGAAGAGGACGTCGCCGCGCCCGAGGTCAACCCTGAGACAGCCGAGCGGGTCGAGCAGCTTGGCGAGGACGTCGACGACCTCCTCGACGAGATCGACTCGGTGCTCGAGGAGAACGCCGAAGAGTTCGTCCGCGGATACGTGCAAAAGGGCGGCCAGTAGCCGTCACTGAGAAGGCCCCGTCGGTCCGGACGCATCCGGGCCGACGGGCGTATTGTTTGGTCAACTACAGTCGATCATCCTTGTGAAGGGAGCTCCGTTGCCGACGGGTCTTGACCACTCTGGGCGTCTGCCGGCCGCGTTCCACGCCGCGGGGACCTCGTCGTTCAGCGAGTTCCTGTCGGCCGTCGCGCCCGAGATGCTCCCGGGTCGCCGGCCGCTGCCGCCCGGCATGGCCGCCGACGTGAGCGCGCACGCGACCACGATCGTCGCCATCACCTGTGCCGACGGTGTGCTCATGGGCGGCGACCGGCGCGCGACGATGGGCAACCTCATCGCCCAGCGCGACATCGAGAAGGTCTTCGCCGCCGACGCCTACTCGCTGGTCGGCATGGCCGGCACCGCCGGGTTCGGCCTGGAGATGATGCGCCTGTTCCAGGTCGAGCTGGAGCACTACGAGAAGATCGAGAGCTCGATGCTCTCGCTGGAGGGCAAGGCCAACCGCCTCGCCACCATGGTCCGCAACAACCTGGGCGCCGCGATGCAGGGCCTGGCCGTGGTGCCGCTGTTCGCCGGGTTCGACGTCGACGCCAAGTCCGTCGACAAGGCCGGGCGCATCTTCAGCTTCGACGTCGCCGGCGGCGTCTACGAGGAGCGCGGCTACGACTCGATCGGCTCGGGTTCGCTGTTCGCGAAGTCGTCGATGAAGAAGCGGTACAAGCCCGGCATCACCACCGCCGAGGCCGTGAAGATCGCCGTCGAGGCGCTCTACGACGCCGCCGACGACGACACCGCGACCGGCGGCCCCGACCTGCTGCGCGGCATCTTCCCGGTCATCATGACGGCCACCGTCGAGGGCACCCACCGGCTCACCGACGAGGAGACCCGCGCGGTCGCCGAGGCCGTCATCGCCGAGCGCGCCGACAACCCGGGCGTCTGAGCCCTCCGTCCCCCCGCCCCCGTCAGCCAGCTCCCACGTCAGAAGGAGAACCCGCCCCGTGGCCATGCAGTTCTACGCCTCGCCCGAGCAGATCATGCGGGATCGCTCGGAATACGCGCGCAAAGGCATCGCGCGCGGTCGCAGCGTCGTGGTGCTCAGCTACGAGGGCGGCGTCCTCTTCGTCGCGGAGAACCTGTCGACCGCCCTGCACAAGGTCAGCGAGATCTACGACAGGATCGGCTTCGCCGCCGTCGGTCGCTACCCCGAGTTCGAGAACCTGCGCTCGGCCGGCGTCCGGCTCGCCGACCTGCACGGCTACTCCTACGGCCGCCGCGACGTCACCGGGCGCCAGGTCGCCAACGCCTACGCCCGCACCCTCGGCGCCATCTTCACCCAGGAGCAGAAGCCGTACGAGGTCGAGATCTGCGTCGCCGAGGTGGGCGCCACCGCCGACGGCGACGAGCTCTACCGCATCACGTACGACGGCTCCGTCCAGGACGAGCCCGGCCTCGTCACCATGGGCGGCCAGTCCGACACCATCTCCGGCGCCGTGAAAACCCGCCTGCGGCCCGACCAGACGCTCGCTGAGGCCCTGAAGCTCGCGGTCGAGGGTCTCGGCAGCGTCGGCGGCGAGGGCGGCCAGCCGAGGAAGCTGGCGGCCAACCAGCTCGAGGTCGCCGTTTTGGACCGGCACCGCCCGGGCCGCACGTTCCGCCGGCTGACGGGCCTCGCCCTCACCGCCATCCTGGACGACCCGGCGAAGGCCGAGTCGGTCGAGGAGGGCCTGGAGGACAAGCCACAGCCGCCGGCCTCCCCGAGCACCCCCGCCGACAACGCCAGCGGCCCCGCCCCGGAGACGGAGACGGAGACGGACAAGCCCACCTCTTGACCGGCCGACGTCCAGCCGTACCACCGCGCGAGCCTCCTCCGGGAGGCTCGCGCGTTGTCGTTCCGGGCACATGCCGCACCGGCGTTCTTGATCGAGTAGCGGATCCGGCTACGTGGACGACCGGATCCGCGATTCGATCAACTGGCGGCCGGAGACGCCACGGGTGGGGGCGTGGACGGAAGTCTGACGGGCGTCGTACATTGGAGGCATGCCGTACCGCTGGTGGCCGGCGACGCTGGCGGCGCTGGTCGGGATCACCGACGTCGAGGTGCTGGAGGCGCTGAACGCCGACCGGCGGCGGCCGCTGCCGGGCTTCGCGTTGGGGATTCCGGCGCTCAGCATCTGGGCGCGGACCGAGGCGGGCCGGGCGCTGATCGTCGTGGTGAAGCAGGAAGGCCAGTTCAGCTGGGGGATTCTCGGAGCGCGGGACATGACCCCTGACGAGCTCGCCGAGTTCGAGAAGTGGGAGGCGAGCGCAGCATGAGCACCGATCCGCTCAGCGAGCAGCAGATGGACGCCATGGTGGCGGCGGTCGCGGCAGGGGAGTTCACGTTCGACCGGGGGGCGCCGACGCCGGCGCTGCCACCGAAGCCGGACGCGGAGGTCATGGCCGTCTACTCGATGCGCCTGCCGTCGGACGTGGCGCAGCGCCTGGCCGCGGTGGCGAAGAGCAAGGGCGTGAAGCCGTCGACGTTGATGCGGCAGTACGTCGAATGGTGCCTGGCCACCGAGGTCAACGACCGGCCGATCTCGCTCACCGACGCACTGCGCGCCCTGACCCAGCTGCGCCCGGCCGCGTAAGCCCGCCTGCGGCGGCAACCGCCGGCTGCGGAACCCCGCCTGCGGCGGAACCCCGCCGGCCGCGGAACCTCGGCAGCCGCGGAGAACCCGGTGGCGGTACACCCGCCGGCAGCACGGCCGACAGTGATGGAGCCGGCCGCGGTACACCAGGCGGCAATGCACCCTGCGGCAGGAACGGCAGCAGGCCTGCGGCGGGGAAACCCGGCAGCGGGCGAGCCGGCCGCCTGAAGAGACTGCAGAGCCAGGCGGCCGGGACGCGGCGACGTCAGGTGCGGATCAGGGCCAGGAGCAGCACGATGCCCGCGCGGCCCAGGTAGATCGTGGACTTCATCGGCGAGGCGCTCGGGGTGCCCGCCATCCGGGGGCGCATCGCCACCGGGATCTGGGTGATCCGGTAGCCGGAGCGGGCGACCCGGACGAGGACCTCGATCGTGTCGCCCAGGTACTCCGCCGGGTACCAGTGGGCGAAGAACTCGATCAGCTTGCGGTTGCAGGCCCGGTGCCCGGACGTGGTGTCGCTGAGCTTCGTGCGGGCCAGCCGGGACAGCACCGCCGAGAGCATCCGCATCGCCCACTTGCGCGGGCCGGTGACGCTGTAGCCGCCCTCGCCCGCGAACCGGGCGCCGATGACCAGGTCGTGCTCGTCGAGCGCGTCGACGAGCTTCGGGATGTACCGCGGGTCGTGCTGCCCGTCGGCGTCGACCTGGATGGCGACGTCGTAGCCGTGGTCGCGGGCATACCGGTAGCCGGTGCGCATCGCCCCGCCGACGCCCAGGTTGAACGGCAGCCGGGCCACGATCGCGCCGGCCGAGGCGGCCCGCACGGCGGTGTCGTCGGAGGAGCCGTCGTCGACCACGATGATGTCGACGCCGGGCAGCTCGCCGCGGACCTCGGCGACGACGTCGGCGATGGAGCCGGCCTCGTTCCAGGCCGGGACGATGATCAGGACCTTCTTACCGTTGATCATCAGAGGCCCCAGCGGGAAGGTCCGAGGACGGGGACAGGGGGGCCGGCACGGCGGACGATTCGCGGGGGCGGCCGAGCTCGCTGCGCAGCAGGGCCAGGTCCTCGGCCAGGGTCCGGGTCTCCTCCTCCAGGCGGCTCACCTCCCAGCTGAGGTGCACCGTGACCATGAGCAGGAACACGATGCCGAGGAAGAGCACGAGGCTCACCCCGGACTTGATGCCGAGCGCCTCGGCCACGTTGTTGATGATGGGCGGGAAGAACGCCATCGGCAGGATCACGATGCTGACGGCCAGCCAGAGGATCGCGTACTTCTCCTGCAGCTGGCGCCGCCGCAGCAGCTCGACCATGAAGGCGAGGACCGCCAGGGCGGTCACGCCCGTGACGATGATGAGCTTCACGCCGCACCCCCACTGCCGACGGCACCCACGCCCGCCGCGAACGCGGGCTCGCGCAGCGCCTCGGCCAGCATGCTATGCCAGTCCCGCATCGGCGCCATCCCCGCGACGGCCCACCGGTCGTGGCCGAGGACGCTGTACGAGGGCCGCGCGGCCGGCGTCACGTAGGCCGCGCTGGTCGTCCGCCGGACCCGCGCGGGGTCGAGCCCGCACAGCTCGAACACCGCCTGCGCCAGCCCGTGCCACGTGGTCTGCCCCGAGGCCGTGCCGTGGTAGATCCCGGCGGGGGCGGCGGAGTCGGCGAGCTCGACGAGCCGGACCGCCAGGTCCCGCGACCAGGTCGGCTGGCCGACCTGGTCGTCGACCACGTCCAGGAAGTCGCGGGTGGCGGCGAGGCGCAGCATCGTCTTGACGAAGTTGCGGCCCTGCGCGCCGTAGAGCCAGGCGGTGCGCACCACGTACCCGGAGTCGGGCAGCGTGGTCAGCACGCTGGTCTCGCCGAAGAGCTTGCTGTGCCCGTAGGCGTTCAGCGGCTCGGTCGGCGCGTCCTCGGCGTACGGCGACGTCCCGGCGCCGTTGAACACGTAGTCGGTCGAGACGTGCACGAGCCGCGCACCGTAGGCGCGGCACGCCTGAGCGAGCACCGTCACGCCCGTGCCGTTGACGGCGAGCGCGGACTCGTAGGCGCTCTCCGCGCCGTCCACGTCGGTCCACGCCGCCGCGTTGAACACCACGTCGTGGCCGTCGACCAGGGCGTGGACCGCGTGCGGGTCGGTGATGTCCAGGTCGGCGCGCTTCAACGCGGTCACCGCCCGGCCGTCCAGCGCCGCCAGGAGGTCCTGGCCGAGCATCCCGCCGGCGCCGGTGACCAGGTAACGGGTCACAGCGCCGCGCGCGTCTTCAGGGGCTCCCACCAGGAGCGGTTCTCCTTGTACCAGGCCACCGTCGCCGCGATGCCGTCCTCGAACGTGACGGCCGGCTCGTAGCCCAGCTCGTTGCTGATCTTCTCGTGGCTCAGCGAGTAGCGCCGGTCGTGGCCCTTGCGGTCCTCGACGGGACGCACCGCGGACCAGTCGCGGCCGGTCGCCTCGAGGAGCACCTCGGTCAGCTCCTTGTTGGTCAGTTCGCGCCCGCCGCCGATGTTGTACACCTCGCCGGCGCGGCCCTTCTCCAGCGCGAGCTGGATGCCGGCGCAGTGGTCGGAGACGTGCAGCCAGTCGCGGATGTTGCCGCCGTCACCGTACAGCGGGACCTGCCGGCCGTCGATGAGGTTGGTGACGAAAAGAGGGATGACCTTTTCGGGGAACTGGTAATGGCCGTAGTTGTTGGAGCAGCGGGTGACCACGACCTCCATCCCGTGGGTGCGGTGGTAGGCGAGCACCAGCAGGTCCGAGCCCGCCTTCGAGGCCGAGTACGGCGAGTTCGGCTGCAGCGGCCACTCCTCCGTCCACGAGCCCTCGTCGATCGACCCGTACACCTCGTCGGTCGAGACGTGCAGGAAGCGGCCGACACCCGCGCGGCGCGCCGCGTCGAGCAGGACCTGGGTGCCGATGACGTTGGTGGTCACGAACGGCCCGGCGCCGAGGATCGACCGGTCGACGTGCGACTCCGCGGCGAAGTGCACGACGGCGTCGTGGCCGGGCATGAGCTGCTCCACCAGGTCGGCGTCGCAGATGTCACCCTCGACAAAGTCGAACGAACCGGCCACGGATGCCAGATTGTCCCGATTGCCGGAATAGGTGAGCTTGTCGAGCACGGTCACGGCCGCGCCGGCATAGGCCGGGTAACCGCCTCCGAGGAGGGTGCGGACGTAGTGGGAGCCGATGAACCCGGCACCGCCGGTGACGAGGATTCTCACGGGATCGGGAGTCTAGTGCACCCACCTGGACGCTGAGTCGACCGAGGGTGTCGACTACCCGTAAGGTGGCCGGGTGCGTGGCATTATCCTCGCCGGTGGCACCGGCTCCCGCCTCTGGCCGCTGACAAAAGCGGTGTCGAAGCAGCTCATGCCCGTCTTCGACAAACCGATGATCTACTACCCGCTGACCACGTTGGTGATGGCCGGGGTCCGCGAGATCCTCGTCATCACCACCCCCGAAGACCAGGATCAGTTCCAGCGACTGCTCGGCGACGGCACCCAGTGGGGCCTCGAGATCAGTTACGCGGCGCAACCGCGCCCCGAGGGGCTCGCCCAGGCGTTCATCATCGGCGCCGACTTCATCGGCGACGACACCGTCGCGCTGGTGCTCGGCGACAACATCTTCCACGGCGCGCTGCTGGGCCAGCGCCTCGCCGACAACGCCGAGCTCAAGGGCGGGCGGGTGTTCGCCTACCCGGTGGCCAACCCGCAGGACTACGGCGTCGTGGAGTTCGACGCCGACGGCAAGGTGCTGTCGATCGAGGAGAAGCCAGCACGCCCGAAGTCGCGGTACGCGGTGCCTGGTCTGTACTTTTACGACAACCGGGTGGTGCAGATCGCCCGGGAGCTCAAGCCCAGCGACCGCGGCGAGCTGGAGATCACCGCGGTCAACGCCGCGTACCTCGAACGCGACGAATTGCACGTGGCAATCCTGGATCGCGGCACGGCGTGGCTGGATACGGGTACGTTCAACACGATGGTCCAGGCCGCCGAGTTCGTCCGGGTGATCGAGGAGCGGCAGGGCCTGAAAATCGGCTGCGTCGAAGAGGTCGTCTGGCGAGCGGGCTTCATCGATGACGCACAGCTGCGGGCATTGGCGGAGCCGTTGCGCAAGAGTGGCTACGGCGATTACCTGATCCATTTGCTCGATTGGGAAGCCTGACCGCCGCCCGCACAATGAGCCGACCGAGCCAGCCAACGACACTGCGACGGGTGGGGCCGCACACGTGAAGTTCCGTCAGCTTTCGATCGCCGGTGCCTGGGAGATCACCCCGGTGCTGCACGGCGATCCCCGTGGGTTGTTCCTGGAGTTCTACCGGTTCGAGCAGCTCAGTGCCGAGGTCGGCCACCCGTTGCGGCTGGCGCAGGGCAACGTGTCGGTCTCCGGGCGGGGGGTCGTGCGCGGTATCCACTTCGCCGACGTGCCGCCCGGACAGGCCAAGTACGTCACCTGCACCAGGGGCGCCGTGCTGGACGTCGTCGTCGACATCCGGGTCGGATCCCCGACATTCGGCCGGTGGGAGGGCGTGCAGCTCGACGACGTCGACCGCCGCGCGCTCTACCTGAGCGAGGGTCTGGGGCACGGGTTCTGCGCGCTCACCGACGACGCGACGATCACCTACCTGTGCTCGGAGACCTACAACCCGACGGGGGAGCACGGCATCCACCCGCTCGACCCGGATCTCGGCATCGTCTGGCCCGTCGACGAGCCGCAGCTGTCCGCCAGGGACGCCGTGGCGCCGTCGTTCGCGCAGATGCGGGCCGAGGGACGGCTGCCGGACTTCGTCACCTGCGAGGCGTATACACAAAGTCTGCGGGCGCAATAGGGTCACAACGGCGCTCAGGCGGCTAATGTTCCTACATGGACCGGCGAATTTTCGGCCTTGAGACCGAATACGGGGTCACGTGCACCTATCGGGGACAGCGCCGCCTGTCGCCTGACGAGGTCGCCCGCTATCTGTTCCGGCGCGTCGTGTCGTGGGGCCGTTCCAGCAACGTGTTCCTGCGCAACGGCGCGCGCCTCTACCTGGATGTCGGCTCCCACCCGGAATACGCGACGCCCGAGTGCGACTCGGTGCCCGACCTGGTCACCCACGACCGGGCCGGCGAGCGGATCCTCGAAGGCCTGCTGGTCGACGCCGAGCGTCGGCTGCACGACGAGGGGATCGCGGGCGAGATCTACCTGTTCAAGAACAACACCGACTCCGCCGGCAACTCGTATGGCTGCCACGAGAACTACCTGGTCAGCCGGCACGGCGAGTTCGGACGTCTCGCCGACATCCTGATCCCGTTCCTGGTCACCCGCCAGCTCATCTGCGGCGCCGGCAAGGTGCTGCAGACCCCGCGCGGCGCCGTGTACTGCCTGTCGCAGCGCGCCGAGCACATCTGGGAGGGCGTCTCCTCGGCGACCACCCGGTCCCGCCCGATCATCAACACCCGCGACGAGCCGCACGCCGACGCCGAGCGCTACCGGCGGCTGCACGTCATCGTCGGCGACTCGAACATGAACGAGGTCACCACGCTGCTCAAGGTCGGCACCGCCGACATCGTGCTGCGGATGATCGAGGCCGGCGTCGCCATGCGCGACCTCTCGCTGGAGAACCCGATCCGCGCCATCCGGGAGGTGTCCCACGACATCACCGGCCGCCGCCGGGTCCGCCTCGCCAGCGGCAAGGAGGTCAGCGCGCTGGAGATCCAGCAGGAGTACTTCGACAAGGCCACCGAGTTCCTCGACCGGCGCGGCGCCGACGCGCCGACCAAGCGGGTCATGGAGCTGTGGGGGCGGGTGCTCAACGCGGTCGAGACCGGCAACCTCAAGAGTGTCGAGCGCGAGATCGACTGGGTGACCAAGCTCGGCCTGATCGAGCGCTACCAGACCAAGCACGACCTGCCGCTGTCGCACCCGCGGGTCGCGCAGATGGATCTGGCGTATCACGACCTGCGCCGCGGACGGGGCCTCTACGGCCTGCTCGAGCGCCGCGGGAAGGTCGACCGCGTCTCCAGCGACCTGGACATCTTCGAGGCGAAGGAGACCCCGCCGCAGACCACGCGGGCCCGCCTGCGGGGTGAGTTCATCCGGCACGCGCAGGAGCGCCGCCGCGACTTCACCGTCGACTGGGTCCACCTGAAGCTCAACGACCAGGCGCAGCGCACCGTGCTGTGCAAGGACCCGTTCCGGGCCTACGACGAGCGCGTCGACCGACTGATCGCCAGTATGTGAACGTTGGGTTAGGCTGGCCGGCGCTATGGATGACAACCCCGCCGGTCAGCCCGCCCCTTCCGAGGACCCGAAGCCGAAGGCGAGCGAAAACCCGGACAAGCCGCGGTCCAACCGTCACGGTCGCCGGCTGCAGCGCATCCGCGAGGAGATCGAGCGCAACCGGACCGACGGCCCGGCCATCCCGACCTGGGTCCTGGCGCTCACCCTGGTGCTCATCATCGCCGTCATGGCCGCCCTGGTGGTGTACTCGTGAGCGGCCAGCGGAGCGTCTCGGGCCGCGAGCCGGGGTTGCAGGGTTCGGTCGCGGTGGCGCCGGAGCGCAGCGGAGGCGGCGCCGTGAAGCGGCTGCTCGCGGCCGGGGCGATCTGCATTCTGCTGGCCGGCTGCACGGACGACGGCGAGCGCCGCACTCCGCTGCCCGCCGTCCCGACGTCCGGCGGCGAGGCGTCCGCGCTGCCGCTGCCGTCCCCGTCGCTGCCCCCGGTGGTCGTCTCCGACGGCTGCCAGGGCCTGATCACCCCCGCCCAGGTGCAGAAGTCGACCGGGCTGTCCGTGCAGGCGAGCGCCGGTGACGGCGCCGCCGCCGTCGCGCAGTACGGCCAGGCCGTGCAGAGCCTCGGCCTCAACGCCCAGGCCCGGATGTGCCCCTTCGGCAACGGTGGCGGCGACCAGGTCACGATCGTCGCGCTCACGTTCCCCGACGCTGCCCAGTCGCAGAAGCTCTGGACGACGATCAAGTCCCTCGAGGCCGTCGGCGGTGTCGGCGAGGCCGCACTCAGCGACAGGTCCAAGACGCTGCTCGCCCGCCGCGGCAAGGCGATCGTCGCGGTCTACCTGGTGGTCGCCGCGGCCCCGGAGGCCAACCACCTGAGCCAGCTGCAGTCAGTCGCCAACGCCGCCCTCGCCAAGGCCTGACGGCAGGCTCTGGGCTGCCGCCGCCCGTCCGGCCGCCGCCGCGGCGAGGAAGTAGGCGCGGTCCTCCTCGTACCGGCGACCCATCGTCGACAGCCGCACCGGCAGCGCCAGCAGGGCGGGCTCCAGGTCCTCGGCCACGGGCGTGACGATGCGGTGCGGCGGACACAGCGGCCGCAGCTGCTCGTGTACGACCAGCGCGAGGTCGGCCTCCAGGTCCGACGGCACGACGAGGTCGGCCGGCGCGAGCGCGACCCGCCCGAACGCGGTCAGGCTGTGGTGCGACACCCCGCGGTGCCGGGGTCGGGGGTCCGCGCCGGAGATGCGGGGCGCGGCGACCGGCCGGCCGCTCAGCGCCGCGACCGCGTTGACGGCCTCGCCCGCGGCGACCCCGGAGAAGCCCCACGACGTGCCGGTGCCCAGGTTGCCGGGGCCCTGCGTGACGATGGCCAGGTCGGCGCCGAGACCGTGGCGGGCGGCGAGCAGGCCGCTGTGCACGTTGGTCGACTCCAGGTCGCCGCCGAACGCCTGGCCGGTGGTGACCGTGCCGGCGAGCAGCGGGCGCAGGGCGTCGACGGTGCGGGAGAACCAGGCGGGCAGCGCGCCGCCGTCGGTCATCACGTACGCGACCTTCGCCGAAGGCCGGTCGGCGTGGACGCCGGCGAGGATGGCGGGGAGCGCGGAGTGCAGGTCTGCGATCACCACCGGCATTCCGGAAATGTCGGAATTGTTGGCCAGCGCGTCGCGAAGCGGCGAGGCCTCCTCGTCGGCGGCCAGGACGACCGCCTGCAGCGGCGTGTAGCGCGCCTTGACCACGTGGCCGGGGGCGTCCACGTCGTCGGGCAGGCGGTCCGGGATCGCGACGACCAGGGCGTACCCGCCGGTGCCGAGACTCAGGGCGAGCGCGTTGACGTTCAGCAGCACCCGGTCACCGACCTGCGGCGTGCCCACCAGGGCCGGGTAGGCGAGCGCCCGGACCCGCTCCGGGTCGTCCGGCCGGCGCGCCTCGAGGGCCACCTCCACCTCGACGCTGCCGTGCCACGATGTACGGGGCGCGACGACCGTCCCCCAGCGCCAGCGGATCATCGGGACAACCTACCGTGTCTGCGCGCCGTGACCGCGTCGTGACGTAACGAACCGTCACCGCACGGGCGACGCCGCACGGGCGTTCGGGCTGGTAGGTTCGCTGGCGTGTCGCGGACCCGAACCGAGCGCCTGGTCAATCTGGTGATCTGCCTGCTCTCGACACGCCGCTTCCTGACCGCCGGTCAGATCGCCTCCATCGTGCCCGGTTACGAGCACGACCCGGAGGACGAGCGCGACCACGAGGCGTTCCAGCGCAAGTTCGAGCGGGACAAGGCCGAGCTGCGCGAGCTCGGCGTGCCCCTGGAGATCGGCACGCCCTCCGTGTGGGACAACGAGCCCGGCTACCGCATCGCCCGTCGCGAGTATGCGCTGCCCGACATCCCCCTGGAGCCCGACGAGGCGGCGGCCGTCGGCATCGCCGCGCGGCTGTGGCAGCAGACCGGCCTCGCCGCCGCCGCGTCATCCGGCCTCGCGAAGCTGCGCGCCGGCGGCATCGACGTCGACCCGCACGCCACCCTCGGCGTCGAGGCGGTCGTCACCGTCGACCCGGCCTTCGAGCCGCTCACCGCCGCCGTCCGCGACCGGCAGGCGGTCACGTTCGACTACCACGTGCCCGAGCGCGACACCGCCCGCGCCCGCAAGCTGCAGCCGTGGGGCGTCGTCTGCTGGCGCGGCCGGTGGTATGTCGTCGGCCACGACCTGGAGCGCGGGGCTGAGCGGTGCTTCCGGCTGTCCCGGATCGTCTCCGGCGTCCGGAGGGTGGGCCGGCGCGGCGCCTACGAGCCGCCGAAGGTCGACCTGATCGCCTACGTCGCGAAGACGAGCGGCCCGGTCGAGCGCACCAGCCCGGCGACGGTCCTCGTGCGGCCCGGCCGCGCGGCGGGCGTGCGCCGCTGGGCGGAGTCGTGCGTGGCCACACCCGAGGGCGACCGGCTCACGCTGCGCTACGCCGACATCGACTTCTTCGCCGGCTGGCTGGTCGGGTATGGCGCCGACGTCGTGGTGCTCGACCCGCCGCCGCTGCGCGACGAGGTCGTCAAGCGCCTCAAGGAGATCGTCGCTGGCGCACCTTCCGAGGCCCGCGCGGAGGTTGCGGTATGACCACGTCCGTCGACCGGCTCGGCCGGCTGCTCAACCTGGTGCCCTACCTGCAGGCCCGGCCGGGGATCACCCTCGCCGAGGCGGCCGCCGACCACGACATCACCGAGCGCCAGCTGCGCGAGGACCTCGAGCTGCTGTGGCTGTGCGGCCTGCCGGGCTACGGTCCCGGTGACCTGATCGACATGGCGTTCATCGGCGACGGCGTCACCGTCATGTACGACGCCGGCATCGACCGCCCGCTGCGCCTCACGCCGGACGAGGCCCTCGCGCTCATCGTCGCGCTCCGCATGCTCGCCGAGACCCCCGGCGTCGGCGAGCGGGACGGCGTCCACCGGGCCCTGGCGAAGATCGAGCACGCGGCCGGCGACCTCGCCGACGCGGCCGTGGCAGTCCGTCTCCCCGGCAACGCCGACCGCCTCGAGGAGCTGCGCGGCGCCGTCGACCGCCGGCACGCGCTGCGGATCACGTACTACACCGCGACCCGCGACGAGACGACCGAGCGCGTCGTCGACCCGATGCGGGTCCTCGTCGTCGGCCGCTGGGCCTACCTGGAGGCGTGGTGCCGCCGCGCCCAGGCGGTGCGGCTCTTCCGGGTCGACCGGATCGACGCCTCCGCCGAGCTGGACGAGCCCGCCCGCGTGCCGGTGCAGGCGCAGCCGACCGACACGCGCACCGGCACCCTCTTCCGGCCCACGTCCGACCTGCCGCTCATCACGCTGCGGGTGGGCCGGGGCGCGCGGTGGATCACCGAGCAGTACCCGTGCGAGGAGGTCGTGCGGGGTCCGGGGGAGCACTGGACGGTCTCGCTGCGCGCCTCCGACCTGGACTGGGCCCGGCGGATGGTGCTCGGGCTGGGCGCCGAGGTGTCGGTCGTGTCGCCGCCGGAGCTGGTCGCGTCGGTGGCCGCCACGGCGCGCGCCGCGCTCGCCGCCTACGACGCGCCCATCCCGGCACTGCCGTAGCTGGTGGTTTAAGGTCGGTGGGTGCTCTGGTGGATCTCGGGTGGCATCGTCCTGGTAGCGCTGATCGTCCTCATCGCAGTGGTGATGTCGACGGCGGGTCGCTTGCGTCAGTTCGGTAACACCGCGCAGTCCCTGCAGCGCCGGCTCCTCGACGGCGAGAAGCGACTCCAGCCCCACCTGGCCCGCCTGCAGCAGACCGCCGAGGCGATGCAGCCCCGCCTGGCCGCCATGCAGGAGCAGGCGTTGGTCATCCAGGCGCGCCGCGGCGAGCTCGAAGACGCTGACCAGCGCCCCGCCGCTCGCTAACAGTTAAGAAACCTTGCGGATCAACTGGGCAAATAGCACCTTTGTCCGGACGGATGGTTGACGATCGGGCAGTTCAGCGTCAACACTCGTCAGGACTTCAGCGGCCGGACCCCTTCCCGCAACCCGGCCTCTGCCCGTCACCCGAAGTGACCAGTACGATGGGTCGGGCAGCATAAAGACAGTGAGGTGGCTTCACATGGGTGCACTCAAGCCGTGGCACATCATCGTGTTGGTGGTGGTGCTGATCCTTCTGTTCGGCGCCAAGCGTCTGCCTGACGCGGCGCGGTCGCTGGGTCGATCGCTGAGGATCATCAAGGCTGAGACCAAGGGTCTCGCCGAGGACAACGTCGACGCCAAGGCCGAGGCCCAGTCGGGTCGCGCGCCGCTGCAGGGCACGATCGACGACAACCGGCCGTCGCCCGCGCCGACCGTCGACCCCGTCAACCGCGTCCCCGAGCGCTGAGGCACTCGAGCGTCGTGAGCATCCTCGCCAGGCGGCGCCAGGAAAGGGCACCGTCGCAGTTCGAACGCGCCGCAGACGGCTCCATGACCCTCATGGAGCACCTGCGGGAGCTGCGCAACCGCCTGTTCAAAGCCTGTCTCGGCCTGGTCTTCGGCTTCGCCATCGGCTTCTGGCAGTCCGGCAACGCGATCAAGCTGGTCAAGCAGCCGGTCTGCGACGTCATGACCTCCCGCGGCCGGGGGTGTGACTTCGTCCAGCTGGGCGTGGCCGACTTCTTCCTCCTGCAGTTGAAGGTCGGCCTCTGGCTCGGCCTGCTCATCACCGCTCCCTGGTGGATGTATCAGCTGTGGGCGTTCATCGCGCCGGGCCTGCACCGCCACGAGCGCAAGTACGCGTACATCTTCATCTCGATCGCGACCCCGCTCTTCGCGCTCGGCGCGTTCCTCGCCTGGTTCGCTCTCGGCCACGGCCTGGAGTACCTGCTGCCGAGCGAGGACATCGTCCACACCTCGCTGGACATCACCCGCTATGTCGACTTCATCACCACCGGCATGCTGGTCTTCGGCGTCGCGTTCGAGTTCCCGCTGATCGCGATGATGCTCAACTTCGCCGGCATCCTCAGTGGCCGCAAGCTGCTGGGCTGGTGGCGCGCCGTGGTGTTCATCTTCTTCGCCTTCGCCGCCGTCGCCACGCCGACCCCCGACCCGTTCACCATGTCGGGCCTGGCACTGGCCATGTCGTTGCTGTACTTCGGCGCGGTCGGCGTCGCCTTGATCAACGACAAGCGCAAGGGCCGCAACCAGTCCATCTACGCCGACGTCGACGACGACGAGATCTCCTCGATCGACGACCTCGCGCCGGAGCCGGTCGCCGCGGCCACCTCAGTCGGCGGCTACGACCCGATCGAGGCACCCACCCCGGTGGACGGCCCGACGCCGGTCGAGCGTCCGAGGTCCCTCGACAGCCGGTACGACGACATCACCTGACCCACCCCACCCGCTCAGCCCCGACGCCCGCCGCGCATCAGCCGGCGGGCGTCGTGCTGTCCGCGCCGGGGACCCGGTGCACGAAGTCTTCCGGATCACGAGAAGCGCCGGCCCCAGCTCCGGTCGGCGTGTGCTTCGGCCGGCCTCCGGTCCGGTGTGCCCATTGGTTCGGCCGGTGCCTGGTTCGGCCGGCCATGGGCTCCGGCACGGCGCGCACGCCGCGGGCGCAGCCCCGGTGTGGTCCCGGTGGGCGGGGAAGGCCCTGGCATCCTCGCGTGGACATCGGGCCGCTCGCCAATCCGACCGCCGGTGAAGGGCGGCGGGCCGGACTGCTGCCTGAGGCCGCCGGGGTCGACTTGCGGCATGCGTGCCTGGAGTGCAGGCGCGGCCGTTTCTGGCTGTCCACTGCCGAGTTGGAAACCTGCTGAGGAGACGACGCGAGTGGCCAGTCGCCGCGCTCACCGTCCGGCCCGGACGGTGAGCGACCACCGGATGCGGCGCGCACGCGCCGCTTGCCCTGCCACGCGCCTCAGCGCGGGCAGTGCGCCGCGGAGCGGCGCATTGGGGTGCGGGTGAGAATCCCCGCCGGGCCCCGCCGCGTCAGCGGTGGGGGAGTCACCGCCTAGCATCCGTGCGATGGACATCGCGTTGCTCGCCAATCCGACCGCCGGTAAAGGGCGGCGGGCCGGACTGCTGCCTGAGGTCGTGGCGCGGCTCAAGGCCGGTGGGCACGCGGTCGACGTGGTCACCGCGACCAGTCGGGACGGCATGGTGGAGCAGGGCAAGGCGGCCGTCCTGAGCGGCCGGGCCGTGGTCGCGATGGGCGGGGACGGCACGGTGCACCTCGGGCTGCAGGCGGTGGCCGCGACGGGGGCGCCGTTCGGGATCGTGCCCGCCGGGACCGGCAACGACTTCGCGGTCCGGCTCGGGCTGCCGGGGGACACGCTGCGGGCGGCCGAGGCGATCGCGGCCGGCACGACCACGAGGAGCGTGGACCTCGCGCGGGTCGAGGGGGCCGACGGGACCACGGCGTGGTTCGGGGCGGTCATGGCGGCCGGGTTCGACGCGTTCGTCAACGAGCGGGCCAACCGCATGCGCTGGCCGCGTGGTCCCCAGCGGTACAACCTGGCGATCGTCGAGGAGTTGCTGGCGTTGCGCAGCAGGTCGTACACCATGCGGATCGACGACGAGGAGAGCGTCTTCGACTCGGTGCTGGTCGCGATCGGCAACACCGAGAGTTACGGCGGTGGCTTCCGGATCGTGCCCGGAGCCGACCCCACCGACGGGCTGCTGGACGTGGTCGTCGCCGAGCCGCTCGGCAGGGCGACGCTGATGCGCCTGCGGCCCAAGGTGTTCAAGGGGACGCACGTGCACGACCCGCGGGTCAGGACGTTCCGGGCGCGCAGGATCGAGCTGGCCGCCGAGGGGGTCACGGCGTACGCCGACGGGGAGCGGATCTGCCCACTCCCCGTCACGGTCGAGTGCGTGCCCGGTGCCTTGCGGCTGATCGTCTAGGCGGCGTTGTGGATGCGGACGGTGACGCCGTTCGCGGACGGGGTGGTGGAGACGTCCGACTCGGTCACGCCGTCGGGCAGCGAGAAGCTGCGGCTGAACGAGCTGGAGCTGGACGAGCTCGACGAGAACGTCGCGCCGCCCTCCTCGTGGTGCGACGAGGTGCTCGTGCCGCCGCCGCCCTTGATGGTGAGGCGGCCGCCGGAGACCTGGACGTCGACGTTGCTCGGGTCGACGCCGTCGACGGTGATGACGAGGTCGTCGCCCTCGGTCGTGGTGGAGACGGAGGCGGAGTGGGCGCGCGAAGCGGCGTGGTCGACCTCGGACTCGATGCGGGCAAGAGCTTCTGACGGGTTCCAACGGCCTAACGGCATGATGATCCTCCGGAAGGAAGGTAGTCGACGTATCCCCTGCACTGTGGCCGCCTGGCCGGGAGCCGACAAGCGCACAGGCGGTCTTGCGACAATGGTGCCCAACGGCCGCAAGGTTTAAAGCAGGCGCAGCACCGCGCCCAGGCCGTGAACTTTGCCCGGGTCACTCTCCGGGATGACGAGGACGCTGCAGCCCGCCGCGGCGGCGCCGGCGTCGGCGGGCGAGTCGCCCACCATCAGGGTCCGCTCCGGGTCGGTGCGCAGCGCCGCGCAGGCCTTCCAGAAGATGGCGGGGTCCGGTTTGCAGCGGCCCACCTCGTACGAGAGGACGAACTCGTCGACCAGGTCGGCGAAGCCCAGCTGGCCGGCCAGGTCGCGCAGGTCGAAACCGATGTTGGAGACGACCGCGACCGGCACGCCACGCGCCCGCAGCGCCTGGAGGGTCGGGACGGTGTCGGCGTACAGCTGCCAGCCGTCGGCGATGAGCAGCCGGTCGTAGAGGGCCTGGGCGAGGTCGGCGTCGACGGTCGCGGCCAGCCCTTCGTATGCGGCCCGGTGCGCGGCGACGGACAGGTCCCGGTCGGCCCACACCTCGGCGAGGTGCGCCGGCACGCGGTGCGGCTTCGGCCCGCCGGCCCGCCCGGCCGTCATCAGCCGGTCGGCGAGGACCGTGGCCTTCCCACGGTCCAGGGTGGTGCCGAGGCTCGAAGCCGCCGCCGTCACCCACCTGACGGGGTCCTCCACCTGCGCGATCGTCCCGTGGAAGTCCAGGAGCACGGCCTCGACGGGCCGCCATGTACTTGGTGGTTCAGCGCTTTCCGGCACGCCAGCACGATACCCATGAGCGGATCCGGGCATCTTTCGCCTAGCCTTGGGGTCATGAACACCCCCGCCGAGCGGTACGAAGCGGCGCAAAGGCGGGCTCAGCGTCCTGCCCTGACCGAGTTCGTCGATGAGCTGGACTTCACCCTCGACGACTTCCAGGCCGAGGCCTGTGACGCGCTGGAGCGCGGCACGGGCGTGCTGGTGTGCGCGCCGACCGGTGCCGGCAAGACCGTCGTCGGGGAGTTCGCCGTCCACCTGGCGCTGCGGCAGGGGCGCAAGTGCTTCTACACGACGCCGATCAAGGCGCTGTCGAACCAGAAGTACAACGACCTCGTGCAGCGGTACGGCGCCGAGCGCGTCGGCCTGCTCACCGGCGACAACGCGATCAACGGTGACGCCCCGGTCGTCGTGATGACCACCGAGGTCCTGCGCAACATGCTGTACGCGGGCTCGGCGACCCTCGAAGGCCTCTCCTACGTCGTCATGGACGAGGTGCACTACCTCGCCGACCGGTTCCGCGGCGCCGTGTGGGAAGAGGTGATCATCCACCTGCCCGACTCGGTGACCCTCGTCTCGCTGTCGGCGACCGTGTCCAACGCGGAGGAGTTCGCCGACTGGCTCGTCACCGTGCGGGGCGAGACCACGGTCGTGGTGAGCGAGCACCGGCCCGTGCCGCTGTGGCAGCACATGCTCATCGAGCGGCGGATGTTCGACCTCTTCCACGACGCCGAGGCCGCGCAGAAGCACGACGTGCATCCGGAGCTGCTGCGGTACCACCGGGAGATGCTCCGCCGGGTCGAGATGACGGCGGGCCAGCGGGGCGGCCGGCGCAAGGGCCCCTACCGGCCCGAGATCGTCGAGCGCCTGGACCGTGAGGGCCTGCTGCCGGCGATCCTGTTCATCTTCAGCCGCGCCGGCTGCGACGCCGCCGTCCAGCAGTGCCTCGCCGCCGGGCTGCGGCTCACCGCGCCCGACGAGCGGGTCGAGATCCGGACCATCGTCGAGTCGCGCACCAAGCACATCCCGAGCGAGGACCTGCAGGTCCTCGGGTACTGGGAGTGGCTCGACGGCCTCGAGCGGGGCCTCGCCGCGCACCACGCCGGGATGCTGCCCGCGTTCAAGGAGGTCGTCGAGGAGCTGTTCGTCCGCGGCCTCGTCAAGGCCGTCTTCGCCACGGAGACCCTGGCGCTGGGCATCAACATGCCCGCCCGGTGCGTGGTCCTGGAGCGGCTGGTCAAGTACAACGGCGAGGCGCACGTCGACCTGACGCCGGGGGAGTACACGCAGCTGACCGGCCGCGCCGGGCGCCGCGGGATCGACGTGGAGGGCCACGCCGTCGTCGTGTGGGCGCCGGAGCTCGACCCGCGGCACGTGGCGGGGCTGGCGTCCACCCGGACGTATCCGCTGAAGTCCAGCTTCCGGCCGTCGTACAACATGGCCGTGAACCTCGTCGGCAGCGTCGGCATCGCCGCCGCCCGCGAGCTGCTCGAGAGCTCGTTCGCCCAGTTCCAGGCGGACCGCTCGGTGGTCGGGCTGGCCCGGCAGGTGCAGCGCAACGTCGACTCGATCGCCACGTACGGCGCGGAGACCGCCTGCCACCTCGGCGACTTCGACGAGTACTTCGGCTACCGGGTCGCGATCGCCGACCGGGAGCGGGCGATCGCCCGTCAGGGCGCCCAGCAGCGCCGCGCCGCCGCCCTGGAGTCCCTGGAGCGGCTGCGCCCCGGCGACGTCGTCCGGGTGCCCACCGGCCGCCGCGCGGGCCTCGCGATCATCATCGACCCGGGCGTCGGCGGGCGTGGTTTCGGCGAGCCCCGGCCGCTCGTGCTCACCGAGGACCGCTGGGCCGGCCGGATCTCCGGCGCCGACTTCACTTCGGCCGTCGAGTCCCTCGGCCGGGTCAGGGTCCCGAAGCAGTTCAACTACCGCTCGGCCCAGGACCGCCGGGACCTCGCCGCGCAGCTGCGCCGCCTCTCGCTGGAGCCGGCTCCCCGCGGGCGGCGGTCCCGCAACCCGTCCGCCGTCGACGACCACGAGCTCGACCAGCTGCGCGCCTCGATGCGCCGGCACCCGTGCCACCAGTGCCCGGAGCGGGAGGAGCACGCCCGCTGGGCCGAGCGGCGCTGGCGCCTGGAGCGCGACACCGAGGCGCTGCGCGGCAAGGTCGCCAACCGCACCGGCTCCCTCGCCCGCACGTTCGACCGTGTCTGTGGCCTGCTCACCGACCGCGAATACCTCTCCGCCGCCGGCACCGTCACCGACGCCGGCCGGATGCTCGCCCGGATCTGGTCCGAGACCGACCTGCTCGTCGCCGAGTGCCTGCGCACCGGCGTCTGGGACAGGCTCGGCGCCGCCGACCTCGCCGCCGCCGCCAGCGTCCTGGTGTACGAGGCCCGCCGCGAGTCCGACGACCGCGCCTCCATCCCGCGCGGCGACGTCTCCGAGGCCATCGACGCCACCCTGAAGCTGTGGTCGGAGCTGCGCGAGGACGAGGACTCGCGGGGTCTTCAGCTCACCCGGGAGCTGGATCTCGGCTTCGTCTGGCCGGTGTACCGGTGGGCCCGCGGCGAGAGCCTCACGAAGGTGCTCGGCAGCGTGCACGGACTGGAGGGCGACATGCCGGCGGGCGACTTCGTGCGCTGGTCCCGCCAGGTGCTCGACCTGCTCGGCCAGCTCGCCGAAGCGCCGGGCGCCTCGGACGCCGTGCGGCGCACCGCCAGGCAGGCGATGGCCGCCATGACGCGAGGAGTTCTCGCATACAGCGTCATCGCGTAGTCACCCACCGAGTTTTCATCGGAGCGGATTAGAAAAAATCGTTCGGATCCGCAATGATGCTTTTCGCCGGGGGGCCAGTCCCGGCGCGGAAGGAAGCATCGTGGGAGAGCTGCATCATTTCACGTACGGGCTGATCACCCCGATCTTCGCGTACGCGATGTCGTTCCTGGGTTCCCTCCTCGGCCTGGTGAGCACCGCCAGAGCCCGGGCGGCCACCGACACCCGCCGCCGGGCGTGGCTGCTGGTGCTCGCGGCCTGGGCCATCGGCGGCACCGGCATCTGGGTCATGCACTTCATGGCGATGATCGGCTTCAGCGTCAGCGGCTCCCCGCTGCGCTACGACGTCCCGATCACCGTCGCGAGCTTCTTCATCGCCGTCATCACCGTCGGCCTCGGGCTCTTCATCGTCGGCCTCGGCAAGCCCGCCATGTGGAAGGTGCTCGTCGGCGGCCCGATCACCGGCGTGTCCGTCGCCTTCATGCACTACACCGGCATGGCCGCGATGCGGATCAACGGCTCCTTCGACTACAAGAGCAACCTGTACCTGGCGTCCTACGCGATCGCGGTCGTCGCCGCCACCGTCGCCCTCTGGTTCACCATCGTGGTCCGCGGCATCCCCGCGACGATCGCCGCGGCGGCCGTCATGGGCGTCGCCGTCTGCGGCATGCACTACACCGGCATGGCGGCCATGCACGTCAACCTCACCACTGACAACCTGGCCACGGTCCCCGGCGTCGACGTCAACTGGTTCCTCGCCCCGATCGTCCTCTTCGTCCTGGTCGTGGTCATCGCCCTCGCCAGCGCCGTCATGGCCGTCCCCTCGGAGCGCGAGCAGGCCGAGGCCGCCGCCGTCCGCGACAAGATCGCCGCCGGCGACGCCCTCCGCTCCGCCACGGCCGGCCCCGTCTTCGGCGGCGGCTCCGCCGCGGGCCCGACGGCCCCCGGCACCGGCCAGGCCTTCTCCGCCCGCGCCGCCAACGGCATCGCCGACGCCCGCCGCCAACGCGGCCGCTGACCGCTCCGCTCCCTTCCGCCGCTTCTTCCTTCCGCTGCCGCTCGACGGGTCGTTTCTCGCCCCGTCCGGGCGGCAGCGTCGTTCCCGTCCCGCCGATCGCCCCGTTGCCATGACCACCGACCCGATCTGGACGTCGGCCTCCGCCCTTCCGCGGCTGGCGGCCGGTCAGGTCTGCGCTCGCCCTTCTGGCCGTACGCGAGCTGGCGTGACCGCCGCTGTCACCTCCCTTGGTGATCGAAGTCGCGTGGCGGTCGTCCGGGCGACCAGAGCTGTCCTTCGATCATGGTGAGAGATCCGCGCGGTCTGGTAGTTGCTGTCCGCGTGGGTGGGGTGATTCTCATGATCCGGAAGAGTTTGTGTGGCTATGGCGACCAGAAGTCTTCCGGATCATGGGGTGGACTGGGTGGTACCAGGGTTGTGTGCGTGATCCGGAAGGACGTGTGTGGCTGGGGTGGCGTGAGGGGTTCCGGGGCGCCGGGTGAGGGGTGGGAGGGGACGGGGAGAAAAAGTTGGGGAGACGGTGGGTCGGGGATGAGCGGCTGGCGGATACTTGGCGGGTGACCGAGGCGCGGCCCCGACCCAGGCGCACTGTTGGCGACTCGCTCGAGGAGTTCGAGCGGGACCTGATCTCCAACCTGTACTACCAGCGTGGGACGACGATCGAGTCGGCGAGCGGGCCTGACGGCTACCACACGCTGGCCGTGACCGTGCGGGACAGGCTGGTGGACAGGTATGCGAGGACGGCGGCGGCGCATTACGCGGCCAATCCGCGGTTCGTGTACTACCTGTCGGCGGAGTACCTGCTGGGGCGGCAGCTCAGGCAGAACCTGCTGTACACGGACACGGAGCGGTGGGTCAGGCCGATCGCCGAGGACCTCGGGGTGTCGCCGGAGGCGCTCGAGGTGTACGACGTCGAGCCCGGGCTCGGCAACGGCGGGCTGGGGCGGCTGGCCGCGTGCCTGATGGACTCCATGGCGACGCTGGACATCCCGGCGGTCGGGTATGGGATCCGGTACGAGTTCGGCATCTTCAAGCAGACGTTCCGCGACGGCAAGCAGGTCGAGCGGCCCGACGACTGGACGTTCTACGGCAACCCGTGGGAGTTCCCCGCACCCGACGACCGGCAGCTGGTCGGGTTCTACGGCACGACCGTGGCCGACCCGAAGGACCCGGAGAACCTGCGGCGGAAGTGGACGCCGGGGGAGACGGTCAGGGGCGAGCCGAGCCACATGCTCGTGCCGGGGTACGGGACGCAGACCGTCAACATCATCCGGCTGTGGCAGGCCAGGGCGAGCCGCGAGTCGTTCGACCTGGCGAGGTTCGGGGTCGGGCAGTACGTCGAGGCCGTCGACGACATCGTGCGGGCCGAGAACATCAGCAAGGTGCTGTACCCCGACGACAGCACGGAGCCTGGGCGGGAGCTGCGGCTCAAGCAGCAGTACTTCCTGGTGGCGTGCTCGCTGAGGGACATCATCCGGCGGTACCGGCTGCGCAACAGCGGATGGGAGGGGTTCGCCGACAAGGTCGTGATCCAGCTCAACGACACGCATCCGGTGATGGCGGTGACCGAGCTGATGCGGCTGCTGGTCGACGAGCACGGGCTCGGCTGGGACGAGGCGTGGGGGATCACCCGCCGGACGTTCAACTACACGTGCCACACGCTGCTGCCAGAAGCGCTCGAGACGTGGCCGGTGCAGCTGCTGGAGCGGCTCCTGCCGCGGCACATGGAGATCGTCTACGCGATCAACCACTTCTTCCTGGAGGAGGTGCGGCAGGCGTACCCGGGCGACGAGGACGTCGTGCGCCGCATGTCGATCATCCAGGAGGGCGACGAGCGGCGGGTGCGGATGGCGCACCTCGCGGTCGTCGGCAGCACCGCCGTCAACGGGGTCGCCGAGCTGCACACGAAGCTGCTGGCCGGCACGACGCTGCACGACTTCGCGCAGCTGTGGCCGGAGCGGTTCCACAACGTGACGAACGGGGTCACGCCGCGGCGGTTCCTGCGCATGGCCAACCCGGCGCTGTCGGAGCTGATCACCGAGATGCTCGGCGACGAGGGGTGGCTGACGGACCTGGAGCGGCTGCACGGGCTCGGCCCGCACGCCGACGACCCCGCGTTCCGCGCCGCGTGGCGGGACGTGAAGCGGCACAACAAGGCCGGGCTCGCCGCCGCGGTCGAGCGGTCCACGGGCGTCCTCATCGACCCCGACGCGCTGTGCGACGTGATGATCAAGCGGTTCCACGAGTACAAGCGGCAGCAGCTGAAGCTCCTGCACGTGATCACGATGATGAACCGGATCCGGGCCGACCCGCAGGCGACGTACGTGCCGCGCACGGTGCTCTTCGGCGGGAAGGCGGCGCCGGGCTACCACGCGATGAAGCTGCTCATCGAGCTCGTCAACGCGGTCGCCGGCGTGGTGAACACCGACCCGGTCGTCAGCCGGTATCTGCGGGTGGTGTTCCCGGCGGACTACAACGTGACGAAGGCGCAGTTCATCATCCCGGCCGCCGACCTGTCCGAGCAGATCTCCCTGGCCGGCAAGGAGGCGTCCGGCACCGGCAACATGAAGCTCGCCCTGAACGGCGCGCTCACCATCGGCACCCTCGACGGCGCGAACATCGAGATCCGGGACCGGGTCGGCGCGGACAACTTCTTCCTGTTCGGGATGGACACCCCGGCGGCGACGGCGCTGCGCCGGTCCGGGTACTCGCCGCGGTCGTTCTACGAGGCGGACTTCGAGCTGCGGCTCGCCGTCGACACGATCGCCTCCGGCACGTTCGCGAAGGGCGACCGCGACGTGTTCGCTCCGGTCGTCGACGCGATGCTGGGGCGCGACGAGTACATGGCGCTCGCCGACTATCGGTCCTATGTGGACTGTCAGGACACGGTCGCGGAGGCGTGGACGGATCCGGACCGGTGGACGCGGATGTCGATCCTCAACACGGCCCGGTGCGGCTTCTTCTCCTCCGACCGGACCGTCCGGGAGTACTGCGAGCAGATCTGGAAGGTGGACCCGGTCCGCGTCGGGGAGGCCTAGACCGCAGCTAGGCCGCAGCTAGCTCGCCAGGGCGTCGACGATGCGCTTGGTGGCGCCGGCGAGGCCCCAGCGCTCGGCGAGGGCGAGCAGCGCGTCGGGGTCGGCGGGGGCGGACGGCAGCTTGGTGTCGACGTCGCCGAGCGGGATGGTGCGGGCGACCGCCACCACGTCGCGGGCGGCGGTGAGGTACTCGCGGCCGGCGGCGATCTTCGTGCGCAGCCCCGGGGCGAAGCCGGAGGCCGGGTCGTCGAGCGCGGCGAGGATGCCGTCGAGGTCACCGTACCGGTCGACGAGGCGCGCGGCCGTCTTCTCGCCGACGCCCGCGACGCCCGGCAGGCCGTCGGACGGGTCGCCGCGCAGGGCGGCGAAGTCGGCGTAGCCGGCGGCGGGCACCCCGTACTTGGCGTGCAGGGCGGCGTTGTCGAGGACCTCCAGCTTCGCGACGCCGCGGCCGCAGTACAGGACGGTCACCTCGCGGGTGTCGTCGATGAGCTGGAAGAGGTCGCGGTCGCCGGTGGCCACCTCGACCGGGCCGGGCTCGCGGGTGGCGAGGGTGCCGATGACGTCGTCGGCCTCGTAGTCGTGGGCGCCGACGGCGGTGATGCCGAGCGCCGCCAGGAACTCCAGGATGATCGGCACCTGCGTCGACAGGGCGTCGGGGACCTCCTCGCCGCCGGCGGGGGTGAGCCGGTGCGCCTTGTAGGACGGCAGCAGCGCCACCCGCCACGCCGGCCGCCAGCTCTCGTCGAGGGCGCAGACGAGCCGGTCCGGCTGCCGGCCGCGGACCAGGGTCGAGAGCATGTCCAGGAAACCGCGGACGGCGTTGACCGGGGTGCCGTCGGGGGCGACGGCCGCCTTCTCGGGCACACCGAAGAACGCGCGGAAGTAGAGGCTGGCGGAGTCGACGAGCAGCAGAGGTCGGGCCACTGCAGCAGCCTACCCAGTCAGCCTAGCGAAGCACGTGCACCCGGGTGGTGGTGCCGGTCTGGCTGGTGTGTCGCTGGACCAGGTCGACCAGGTAGTGGACCATGACGAGGCCGCGCCCGCCGCGGCCGCCGGTGGGGCGCAGCCGGCCGGCCATCACGTCGGTGAGGCGGCCGAAGTCGCGGACCTCGCAGACCACCCGCTCCTCGTCGCGCCAGGTGCGCAGGGTGCCGGAGCCGCCGGCGTGCATGATGCTGTTGGTGGCCAGCTCGTTGACCGCGCTCTGCAGGTCGCCGATGCGGTCCGGCGGCAGCTCCGCGTCCAGGCCGATCTCGGCGACGGCGCGGCGGACCTTGACCAGCCCGCCGACCTCGAAGCGCAGCGTCGTGGCGCCGAACGGGGGCTCCGACAGCGGCACGTTGTAGGCCTCGGTGATGCCGTAGGGGTCGTACGCGTCGCTGGCGGACCGCGCGCCGTCCTCGATCATCGTCGGGTGCGTCGCGTAGGCGTCCTTGACCATGTACGGGTCGAGGCGGCTGGTGTCGTAGGGGCAGAGGATCGACGCCTCGCGGCCCTGGAACGCCACGTTGATCATCGCCTCGTGCTGGACGCAGGCCGGGTACTCGTCGTCGGAGCGGCCGGACCAGATCGGCTCGCCGATCACGCGGACCCGCTTGCCCGGGTGCTCGTCCATGAACTTCGACAGCACCCACGGGATGATCCGGCCCGGGTTGCGGCCCGCCTCGTGCATGTCGGTAAACGCGACGACCTCGGCGAACGCGCCGAGCCGCTCGCGGATCAGCTGCACATTGGCCGGCGGCGCGGCGACGGCGACCGGCTCGCCGAGGGAGACACCCTCGTAGATGAAGTTCATCGTGCCGTCGAGGAACGTGGCGGCGTCGCGGTACGCCAACGCATCATGGACGAACGGCTCGTTGCGCCGGTCGCCAGCGATGGCCGCGTTGCGTGCGCTCATGCGATGCGCTGCTCGTCTCGATCGGGGAACCGCTCGGTCCGTACGATCTCTGCCCTTACTCAAGCTCCGACTGCAGACTACGCCATAGGTCCCCGACCGACACCTATCCGTTGGTGTCGACTCCGGGTTGTCGCCCGGAAACCAAACGAACGTTAAGCTTGCACACGTGTCCCAGAAGGAACAGCGACTCCGTGCCGCGCAGTCCGCCGCCACCGCGGCCGGACTCGACGCGCTCCTCATCCCACCAAGCGCTGACCTGCAGTATCTCACAGGTTACGACGCGCACGCGCTGGAGCGGCTCACCCTGCTCGTGCTGCCCGCCGACGGCGAGCCGACCCTGATCGTGCCCCGCCTGGAGCGCCCGGCCGCCGAGGCAGTCGATCCCCACGGTGTATGGATCGTCGACCACGTGGACGGTTCGGACCCGTACGAACTGGTGAGCGCCGCCATCGGCAAGGCCGACGCGGTCGGGCTCGGCAACCGGATGTGGGCCGAGCAGGTCCTCGCCCTGCGCGCCGCGCTGCCGTCCGCCGAGCAGCGCCTCGCCGGCGCCGTCCTGGCCGCCCTGCGGGTGCGCAAGTCGCCCGGCGAGGTCGAGGCGCTGCGCCGGGCCGGGCAGGCGATCGACGCCGTCCACACCCAGATGGGGCAGTGGCTGCGGGCCGGCCGCACCGAGAACGAGGTCGCCGCCGACATCGCCGCCGCGATCCGCGCCGCCGGGCACGCGACCGTCGAGTTCACGATCGTCGCCGCCGGACCCAACGGCGCCAGCCCGCACCACGGCACCTCCGACCGGGTGATCGCCGCGGGTGAGCCCGTCGTCGTCGACATCGGCGGCCGCATGCCCGACGGCTACTGCTCCGACTCGACCCGCACGTACTGCATCGGCGAGCCGCCCGCCGAGTTCGCCGCGTACTACCAGGTGCTGTTCGAGGCGCAGCGCGCCGCGGTCGCCGCCGTGCGGCCCGGGGTCACCGCCGAGTCCGTGGACGCCGTCGCCCGCGACCTCATCGCGGCCGCCGGCTACGGACCGGCGTTCCTGCACCGCACCGGCCACGGCATCGGCCTGGACGGGCACGAGGAGCCCTACATCGTGGCCGGCAACGACACCCCGCTCGAAGAGGGCATGGCGTTCTCGATCGAGCCCGGTATCTACCTCTCCGGCCGGCACGGTGCCCGCATCGAGGACATCGTCGTGTGTACGAGCAGCGGCGTCGACCGGCTCAACACGATCCCGACCGAGCTGGTGATCCTGTGAGCACCGTGGAGCGGATCCTGCCGACCGAGGAGGCCGCGGACCTCATCGGGCTCGTGCGGGAGATCGCTGACGGGGAGCTGGCGCCGCGCGTCGACGACTTCGAGGCCCGCGGCCAGTTCCCCCGCGAGCTGTTCCGCCTGCTCGGCCGGGCCGGGCTGCTCGGGCTGCCGTTCGACGCCGAGTACGGTGGCGGCGGCCAGCCCTACGAGGTGTACCTGCAGGTCCTCGAAGAGATCGCGGCCCGCTGGCTGGCGGTCGCCGAGGGCGTCTCCGTGCACAGCCTCGCCTGCTACCCGACCGCCGCGTACGGCACCGAGACGCAGCGCAAACGGCACCTGCCCGACATGCTCGGCGGTGAGCTGCTCGGCGCCTACTGCCTGTCGGAGCCGCAGAGCGGATCCGACGCGGCGTCGCTCACCACCCGGGCCGACCCCGACGGCGACGGGTACACGCTCAACGGTACGAAGGCCTGGATCACCCACGGCGGCAAGGCCGACTTCTACGACGTCTTCTGCCGCACCCCCGAAGGCATCTCCTGCCTGCTGCTCGACGCCGGCACCCCCGGGCTGCTGCCGCAGGCACCCGAGCGGACCATGGGCCTGCGCTCCTCCACGGTCGCGCAGATCGTGCTCGACGGCGCGCACGTGCCCGCCGACCGGCTCCTCGGCGAGGCCGGAGGCGGGTTCAAGATCGCGCTGAGCGCCCTGGACGGCGGCCGGCTCGGCATCGCCGCCTGCGCCGTCGGCGTCGCCCAGGCCGCCCTCGACTACGCGGTCGCCTACGCCAAGGACCGCGCGCAGTTCGGCCGCCCGATCATGGAGTTCCAGGGCGTCGGGTTCATGCTCGCCGACATGGCCACCCAGATCACCGCGGCGCGGGCGCTGTACCTGTCCGCGGCGAGACTGCGCGACGCCGGCCGCCCGCACAGCGCGGAGGCCGCGATGGCGAAGCTGTTCTGCACCGACACTGCGATGCGCGTCACCACCGACGCCGTCCAGGTGCTCGGCGGGGCCGGCTACGTGCAGGACCACCCCGTCGAGCGGTACATGCGGGAGGCCAAGGTGCTGCAGATATTCGAGGGGACCAACCAGATCCAACGCCTCGTCATCGCCCGGTCGCTCTGAGAATCGTGCCTGCGCGCCGGGGCGGGCACCAGTTAGGGTTCGTGCCGTGGAAGAGACCGATCGCGCGATCGTGGCGGCCCTGGCCGCCGACGGCCGCCTGTCCTACACCGACCTCGCCGAGAAGGTGGGGCTGTCGGTGTCGGCGGTGCACCAGCGGGTGCGCCGCCTGGAGCAGCGCGGCGTCATCAAGGGCTACACGGCACGGCTCGACCACGACGCGATCGGACTGCCGCTGACGGCGTTCGTCGCGATCCGCCCCATCGACCCGTCGCAGCCCGACGACGCCCCCGACCGGTTGGCGAAGCTGCCGGAGATCGAGTCGTGCTACTCCGTCGCCGGCGAGGACTTCTACATGCTGCTCGTCCGGGTCGAGAGCCCGCTCGCGCTGGAGCGCCTGCTGCAGGAGATCCGCACCGCCGCCAACGTCATCACCCGCACGACGGTCGTGCTGTCCACGCCGTACGAGAGCCGGTCGCCGAAGATCTAGTGGCCGGTGCGGGCCCGGCTGATCGCGTCCCCGACGCCGCCGGTGTCGGACAGGTCGGGCAGGACCACGTGCGCGCCCGCCGCCGCCAGCTCCTCGACCGTGTAGCGGCCTGTCGCCACCGCCACCACGCCCGCGCCCGTGGCGAGGGCCGCCTCGACGTCCAGGGGTGTGTCGCCGACGAGGACCGTCCGCAGGCCGTCGAAGGAGCGCTCGTACCGGTCCCGCGCCGCCGCCCTGGCGATGCCGACGAGGTTGGCCCTGACGGTGTGGCTCCAGCCGTACGCGCCCGCGTCCAGATCCAGGTGCTCCACCAGGCCGAACGGGCCGAGCTTCACCTCCGCGATCCGCCGCAGGTTGCCCGTCAGCACCGATTGCACCCCGCTCGCCGACATGACGGCGGCCAGGGCACCGGGCAGCGCCCGGCCCCGCACCGGCAGGAGATGCGCCAGCTCGTCGAACGCCGTCTCCGCCGCGACCCGCAGCCCCTCCAGGTGCTCCTCGGACGTCGGCGCGCCGTTGAGCCGCAGCACGTCGTGCGCGATCGCCCGGTCGGTGCGGCCCGCCATCGGCGGCTGGGCGGTCACCGGCCGACCGTACCGGCGAAAAAATGCCAGATCGTAGGCCTCGCGACCGAGTCCATCGACGTCGACGAGTGTATGGTCAACATCCCAGAGCACCAGAACCTCGTCCACGAGACGCACTGTAGCGAAGCGAGGCAGAATGAGGCGGATGGGCGACATCGTCGTGGTGCGGCACGGACAGACCGAGTGGAGCGCCGCCGGGCGCCACACCTCGAGGACCGATCTCGACCTCACCCCGGCGGGTGAGCGGCAGGGCCGGGCACTCAGCCGGGCGTTCATGACGGCGGGCTTCGTCGCCGTCGTCAGCAGCCCCCGCCGCCGCGCGCTGCGCACGGCGGAGCTCGCCGGCCTCACGGTCACCGAGGTCGACGCCGACGTCGCCGAGTGGGACTACGGCACGTACGAGGGGCTGACCACCCCCGAGATCCGGGCCGAGCGGCCGGACTGGGACCTGTGGACCGACGGCTGCCCCGGCGGCGAGACCCCGGAGCAGGTCACCATCCGGCTCGACCGGTTCCTGGCGCGGGTCCGCCCGATGCTCGTCGTCGGTGACGTCGCCGTCGTCAGCCACGGCCACGCCTCGCGCGCCCTGGCGTCGCGGTGGATCGGCGAGTCCGTCGCGTTCGGCGCGCGCCTCAGCCTCGACACCGCGACCCTTTCGACCCTCGGCCACGAGCACGACCTGCCGTCGATCCGCACCTGGAACACGACCATTTGAAAGACCGCCGATAAATAGGGTTGTCGCCGTCGTCGGCGCGCCCTATCGTATTCATCAACACCGGATGAAACACGAGAGACAGGAGATGGGCCATGAAGCGGCTCCCCAGTGACGCGACGCGACGGCAGCTGCCGCGCGGTTGCGGGGAAGCCGTGTTCGGAGGCAATCTCCGCGGTTATCTCTGTGAGCGACTTCAGCAGCACCAGGGCAGGTGGAGCGGCTAGCATCCCGCTGGCACAGCACCCCGCCGCCCTTCCCGCACCCGGGACCGGGCGGTTTTTCTTTGCCCGCTCACCGGTCGATGAATGGCGTTCTTTGACAACTCCACAGTGGATGACGCACGTCTATATGAATGTGCGAAATAGCGCCCGTGAGGCTGAGGAAGGTAGACCACTGGACTCTCAATCCGGAAGACCGGGTTCAACCCCCGGACGGGCGACGCAGCTCTGGTGAACTCGGCGGACACGCCGCTCTTCCACAGCGGAGAAACGGGGTCGGTGCCCGTGAGCTGTTCTGGGTGCCCGGGGAAGGGAACGCGAGGGGGACGCTCGCCTCCCGGGGCACCAGCACGTGCGGTTGTAGCTCAGTGGTCAGAGCGTCGCCTTGCCATGGCGAAGGTCCCGGGTTCAAGTCCCGGTTGCCGCTCCGTTGTTCCCCGGCCGGCGGGCCATCACCCCGCCGGCCCCTTGCAGGCTGGTGTAACCCGGCAACACATCCGGCTCTGAACCGGACATTGGGGGTTCGAATCCTCCGCCTGCAGCGCACGCCCCGGGGCTGTCCGGGGCGCCGTCAAGAAAAGTCCGGCCCTCGTGGTCCAAAGGTAGAGGCACGGCGTTGAGGTCGTCGTAGGTGCGCGTTCGAATCGCGCCGAGGGCACTTTGGAAAGTCACGTCTTCGTAGCTCAGGGGAGTAGAGCGCCAGGTTGCGGACCTGGGGGTCGCTGGTTCGAATCCAGCCGAGGACACGCAGTACAGCGCGCCGCTAGCTCAATGGGTAGAGCGGCTGGCTCTTAACCAGCAAGTTCGGGGTTCGAGTCCCTGGCGGCGCACTGCGGGGTGGAGGAGTTCGGTCGTCCTCGCCGGTCTCATAAGCCGGAGCATCGTGGGTTCGAATCCCACCCCCGCATCTCACGTGTACGACCGTGTATGAAGCATGGCGCGGTGGACGAATTGGGAGAGTCGCCCGGCTTTCACCCGGGACACTGTGCGGGTTCGAGGCCCGTCCGCGCTACGTCAGTTCGTGTCAGTCCGGTCCGGCGTCGCCCAATCGGCAGGGCAAACGGCTGTTAACCGTTCAGGTCCCGGTTCGAGTCCGGGCGCCGGAGCAACACCAGATCATGCGGGTGCGCCGACGTTGGAGAGTCGGGCTTGGCTGTAACCCAGGTGCCTTTGGCTCAGGGGGTTCGAATCCCTCCACCCGCACGCAGTACACACGCCTTCGTAGCTCAGTGGAGCAGAGCGCCAGGTTCCGAACCTGAAGGTCGCTGGTTCGAGTCCAGCCGAGGGCACGCAGCAGCACGACCGTATGCCCGAGTCAGGTCAGGGGGCCGCCTGCAAAGCGGTGCACGCCGGTTCGAATCCGGCTTCGGTCTCCATCGTCACATCATGACGTCGTCATCCACTGTGCGAGTGCGAAGATCGTTGCGCCGCGCATGTCGAAACCGCCGGGGTGGCTCCGTTCCCATGGTGACCGCCGCCGGACGGCGCGGCGCGACGTGAGGAGCCGGGGATGGCGAAGTACCTGCTGATCGTTGACTACAACGGCGGCGACGTGGACACGCCGATGGACGAGTGGACGCCGCAGGACATCGCGGCGCACATGGACTACTACGGGGCGTTGCGGCAGGAGCTGCTCGACAGCGGTGAGCTCGTCGACCAGCAGGCGCTGACCGGGCCGGAGCACGCGAAGGTGGTCACGTCCGACGGCGTCGCGGCGCCGGTCGTCACCGACGGGCCGTTCGCCGAGTCGAAGGAGCTGCTCGCCGGGTATCAGCTGGTCGACGTCGACTCGGAGGCCCGGGCGATCGAGATCGCCGCGAAGATCTCGTGCGTGCCGGGGCCGGGTGGGGTGCCGCAGCGGCAGCCGATCACGGTCCGCAGGGTGATGGACGCGGCCGACTTCGAGCTGCTGACGTCCGAGGTCTGAGCCGGTGAAGGACTCCGTCGAGGACCTGCTGCGCGAGCTGGCGCCGCAGGTCCTCGGCGCGCTCGCCCGCCGGTTCGGCGACTTCTGCGCCGCGGAGGACGCCACACAGGAGGCGCTGCTCGCCGCCGCCACACACTGGGACGAGATCCCCGACAACCCGCGGGGCTGGCTGATCCAGACCGGTTCGCGGAAGCTGCTCGACCAGCTGCGGGCCGACCAGGCCAGACGGCGGCGCGAGGTGCTCGCCGTCGAGCCGCCGCCGGTGGTGTACGAGCGGGACAACACCCTGACCGTGCTGTTCCTGTGCTGCCATCCGGCGCTCACCGAGGCGTCGGCGATCGCGCTGACGCTGCGGGCCGTCGGCGGGCTGACCACGGGTGAGATCGCCCGGGCGTTCCTGGTGCCGGAGGCGACGATGGGCCAGCGGATCAGCCGCGCGAAGCAGAAGGTCCGCTCCCTCGACGCGCCGTTCCGGATGCCGGAGCGGCCGGAGTGGGCGTCCAGGCTGCGGTCGGTGCTGCACGTGCTCTATCTGATCTTCAACGAGGGGTACGCCGGCGGTGGCGGCGAGCTCGTCCGCGTCGACCTGTCCGCCGAGGCGATCCGGCTCGCCCGGATGCTGCGCGCGCTGCTGTCCGACGACGGTGAGGTCGCGGGGTTGCTGGCGCTGATGCTGCTCACCGACGCCCGGCGGCCCGCCCGCGTCGACGCCGCCGGCGACCTGGTGCCGCTCGCCGAGCAGGACCGGCGGCGGTGGCTGCGGCCGCTGATCGTGGAGGGCACCGCCGTGCTCGACGCGGCGTTCCGCGCCGGCGCGGTCGGGCCGTTTCAGCTGCAGGCCGCGATCGCCGCCCTGCACGACCGGGCGGCGAGCACGCAGGACACCGACTGGCCGCAGATCCTCGCCCTGTACGGGCTGCTGGAGCGCATGACCGCGAATCCGGTCGTCGCGCTGAACCGGGCGGTCGCGGCCGCGATGGTGGACGGCCCGGCGGAGGGGCTGCGGCTGCTGGCGGCCCTGGACGGACGCCTGCCGGGCAGCCACCGGCTCGACGCGGTCCGCGGCCACCTGCACGAGCTGGCCGGTGACGCCGCGGCGGCGGCCGGGCACTACCGGGCGGCGGGGTCGGCCACGGCGAGCATCCCGGAGCGGCGGTACCTGACGATGCGTGCCGCGCGGCTCAACGCCGGCGGAAATGTCGTACCCGGGTCGTAGCGTGTGCGCATGGCAGACACGAACCAGACGGTGGCGGGCGACGGTGATGTCGGCGAGTTCGTCGAGGGGGTGGCCGACGAGCGGCGGCGCGGGGAGGCGCGGCAGCTCGTCGCGCTGATGGGCGCGGTGACGGGTGCGCCGGCGGTGCTGTGGGGCAAGGCGATCGTCGGCTTCGGCTCGCGGCACTACCGCTATGACTCGGGCCGGGAGGGCGACATTCCGGCGGTGAGCTTCTCGCCGCGCAAGGCGCAAACGGTGCTGTATCTGACCGGCGGGGTCGACGCGTATCAGGACCTGCTGGGCCGGCTCGGGCCGCACACGACCGGCAAGGGCTGCCTCTACATCAAGCGTGTCGATGCCGTCGACGACGCCGTCTTACGCGAGATCGTGGGTCGTTCGTTCCACATGACCTTGTAGCAAGGGGTTCACGAGACATTCATACCCTGATATACGTCGATGCGTGACGTCACCCGTCACGGATGGACCCACTCAGGGAGGGCCAGTGAGAAGAAGCTTCGCGGCGCTGATCGGCGCCGTGCTTGTCGTGCCCGCGACGGCCACCGCCGCGTTCGCGGGACCCGTCGGCTCCGGCGGACCGGCCGTCGAGGTGTCCGGCGGCTCGGCCGGCTCGGCCACCGTCGACCGGGCGCTGCGGCTGCACGGTGCCGACGCGAAGGTCGCGTCCGGTGACGCGTTCAAGGTCTACCGCGCCGAGGTGGAGGCCGGCGGCGCCGCCCACGTGCGTTACACCCGCACGTATCACGGGCTGCGCGTCTACGGCGGCGACGTCGTCGTGCACACCGACGCCAAGGGCGCCTACGCGGGCACGTCCAACAGCCTCGACGCGCCGCTGCGGATCTCCGTCACCCCGTCCGTCGCGGCGGTCGCCGCGCAGCGCACCGCCAAGGCCGCGTTCGCCGGCAGCGTGACCGCCACCCGCGCGCCGCAGCTCATGGTCGACGCCTCCAGCGGCACGGGGCGGCTCGCGTGGGAGAGCGTCGTGGAGGGCTGGGCGCCGGACGGGCAGACCCCGTCCGTGCTGCACGTCGTCACCGACGCGACCAGCAACGAGGTCCTCGGCACGTGGGACGAGATCGAGACCGTGGCCGGCACCGGCAAGACCATCTACTCCGGCAACGTCAGCATCGACACGACGCTGAGCGGCAGCACGTACCGGATGAGCGACCCCTCGCACGGCAACAACACCGCCTGCGACATGAACAACACCACCTCCGGCACGTGCACCGTCTTCACCGATGCCGACAACACGTGGGGCACCAACGCCAACAGCAACCGGCAGTCCGCCGGCGCGGACGCCTACTTCGGCGCCGCGAAGACGTTCGACTACTTCAAGAACGTGCACGGCCGCAACGGCATCTTCGGTAACGGCGCCGGCGTGCCGTCGCGGGTGCACTACGGCAACGCGTATGTCAACGCGTTCTGGAACGGCTCGCAGATGACCTATGGCGACGGCTCCGGCAACGCGCGGCCGCTGGTCTCCCTCGACGTCGCCGGCCACGAGATGAGCCACGGCGTCACCGCCAACATCGTCTCCGGCGGCCTCACCTACTCCGGCGAATCCGGCGGTCTCAACGAGGCCACCAGCGACATCTTCGGCTCGATGGTCGAGTTCTACGCCAACACCGCCAGCGACCCGGGCGACTACCAGATCGGCGAGAAGATCAACATCCGGGGCAACGGGACGCCGCTGCGGTACATGTACAACCCGTCGCTGGACGGCTCGTCGCACAGCTGCTGGTCCACCAGCACCAAGAACGTCGACGTGCACTACTCGTCGGGCCCGGCGAACCACTTCTTCTTCAACCTCGCCAACGGCACCGGCAGCACCGCCTACGGCACCTCCCCGGTCTGCGGCTCCGCCCCCGCCGTCACCGGCATCGGCCGGTCGAAGGCCGAGCTGATCTGGTTCCGCGCCGTGAACCTGTACTTCACGTCCAACACGTCCTACGTCAACACCGCCAACCCGGGCAACACGGCCCGCGCCTACTCGCTGCGCGCCGCCGCCGACCTGTACGGCAACTGCTCCACCGAGTACAAGGCGGTCAAGGCCGCCTGGACCGCGGTCAACGTCGCCGGTAACGACGCCGCCTGCCCGTAGCGGGCAGCGTTTCAAGTCCGACGTCGAGACAGGGCCCGGCCATGCGGATGGCCGGGCCCTGTCCCGTCACGGGGCTCGCGCCTGTCGATGACTCCCTTGCGCCGGCGATCTACCGCCGTTCCCGGTTCGTGCCGCTGGTGCCGGGGCCGGCTGGAGGATCGCTCGCGGAGGTTGCCGGGAGCGCCGCCCGAGTCGGTCGCCGACGCTCCGCCATCTGCCTGTGAAAGGGTGAGACCGGGGGCGGGACGCACTTCGCGGCGCCGGCCGGGTGCGTCCGGTCACACGAAGCGAACGCCTAATCGTCTGTGTGGCAGAATATCTGCATGACCGACTACGGGCACGAGCTGCGCTTCGGGACGTTCCTGCCTGCCGAGGCGGCGACCGCCACGGAGACGCTCCGGCTCGCCCGGCTCACGGAGGAGCTCGGCCTCGACCTGACCAGTGTGCAGGACCATCCGTACCAGGCGCGGTTCCTGGACGCGTGGACGCTGCTGTCCGTCGTCGCGGCGCAGACCAGCACGCTCACCGTCTTCCCCAACGTCGCCAACCTGCCGCTGCGCCCGCCGGCCGTCCTCGCCCGGGCCGCCGCCAGCCTCGACGTCCTCACCGGCGGCCGGGTCGAGCTCGGCCTCGGCGCCGGCGCCTTCTGGGACGCGATCGCCGGCATGGGCGGCGAGGTGCTGACCCCCGGCGCGTCGCTCGAGGCCCTGGAGGAGGCCGTCGACGTCATCCGGGCGCTGTGGAGCACCGAGCGCAGCGCCCGCGTCGACGGCACCCACTACCGCCTGCGCGGCGCCCACCCCGGCCCGCCGGCCGCCCACCCGATCGGCATCTGGATCGGCGGTGTCAAGCCACGCATGCTGCGCCTCGTCGGCCGGCTCGCCGACGGGTGGCTGCCGAGCGCCCCGTACGTGCCGCCACCGCAGCTGGCCGAGGCGAACCGGCGCATCGACGACGCCGCCACCGCGGCCGGCCGCTCCCCGGGCGACATCCGCCGCCTGTACAACGTGGCCCCCGGCCAGGCGCCCCTCGCCGGGCACCCGAGGACGTGGGCGGCGCAGCTGGCCGACCTGGCGCTGGGGGAGGGGATGAGCACCTTCGTCCTGATGGTGCAGGCGGGCGGGGACGGTGTGCTCCGCACGTTCGCCGAGGACGTGGTGCCGGAGACCCGCCGTCTCGTGGCCGCGGCCCGTGGCGCCACCGACGCGCCCGCGCCGGCCGCCGCGCCGGAGGTGGTGTCCGTGGCGGCGGCGGGCGAGGTGTCGGGGGCGGTCGCGCTGTGGGACGAGTCGCAGCGGCCGGTGGGGCCCGTGCCCGGGACGCCGCTCACCGCCGCGCAGCGGGCGTCCGGGCAGCACCTGGTCGACGTGCACGACCACCTCCGCCAGGAGCTGGAGCAGCTGCGGGACCTGGTCGAGCAGGTCGCCGCGGGCGGCATGGACGTCGGCCGGGCCCGGTCGATGATCAACACGATGACGATGCGGCAGAACGCCTGGACCCTCGGCACGTACTGCGAGAGCTACTGCCGGGTCGTCACCACCCACCACACCATCGAGGACGTGAACCTCTTCCCGCGCCTGCGCGCCGCCGACCCGCGCCTCGTCCCGGTCGTCGACCGGCTGGAGGCCGAGCACCACGTGATCGCCGACGTGCTCGAGCGGGTCGACGCCGCCCTCGTCGCCATGGTGTCGCGGCCCGACGGCATCGCCGACGTCCGCAAGGCCGTCGACCTGCTCGGCGACACGCTGCTGTCGCACCTCGCCTATGAGGAGCGCGAGCTGGTCGACCCGATCGGCCGTCTCGGCCTCTTCTGACGCATCTTTTGACAACGCCCGCGGGGGGCCCGCCCGCGGGACGTCAGAGGTCGACCCAGGCGTCCAGGCCGCTCGGGGAGACGCAGTGGACGCGGCCGCCCGGGTGCAGGGCGGGGTCGGCGGCGTACCGGTCGGCGAGCTCCCGCTCCGCCTCCACGGCGCCCGCGTCGGCGGCGAGCAGCCGCTCGGCGACCCAGTCGGCGAGCTCCTCGTCGACCTCACCCCACTCGTCCCACAGCAGCAGCTCGTCGCGCTGGCGGTGGGCGAGCTCGTGGCGGACCTGGTCGAGCAGGAAGCGGTGGCCGCGGTACGGGCCGACCGGGTCCGCACCGAAGTTGTCGGCGTCGATCTCCTCGCGGCGGTGCGCGGTCCACGCCTCGGCCGCGGTGATGAACTCCCGCACGTCGAAGGTGTCGACGTCGGTCGAGGCGGGGTCGAGCTGGGCGTCGACGCGGACCCAGCGCTCGCCGTTCCAGTACTCGGCGACCACGTGGTCGTAGTGGAACGCGTCGCCGAAGTAGCCGGCGAAACCGATCCGGCTGCGGGCGGCTACCCCGCGGTGGCGCAGCGCGGCGACGGTGAGCAGGGTGAAGTCGCGGGCGCAGCCGACGACGCGGGTCTTCGGCTCGCGGGGCGCGCCGAGCGGGCGGGTGTGCCGGGACCGGTCCGCGGCGAGCATCCGCGACACCCACCGCGAGTCGACCTCGGCAAGTCGAACGCCGGAGAACGACAGGCCCTGCGCGAAGTAGTGCACGACGACGTTGCGCACGACGCTGACCAGGCCGGGGATGTCCGTCGGCAGATGGTTGAGCAGCGCGGAGTACGGACCCGGGTCACTGAAGGCGGACTGCGACCGGTACCGATCGACCATGCGCCTCAATGTACCGTCACCCGATGCGCATCGACGTTCGCGGGTTGACCTTCGAGGTGCACGCAAAGGGTCCCGCGGACGGCCCGCCGGTCCTGCTGCTGCACGGGTTTCCACAGGACAGCCGGGAGTGGGACGGCATCGTCGGCGGGCTGCACGACGCCGGCCTGCGCACCTTCGCCCTCGACCAGCGCGGCTACTCCCCGGACGCCCGGCCGGACGGCAAGCGGGCCTACCGGATGGCCGAGTGCGTCGCCGACGTCGTCGCCGTGCTCGACGCGCTCGGGCTGCCCGACGCGCACGTCGTCGGGCACGACTGGGGCGCGGTGGTCGCGTGGCAGGTCGCGGCCCGGCACCCGGACCGGGTCCGGACGCTGACCGCCGTGTCCGTGCCGCACCCCGTGGCGTACGCGACCTCGGTCAAGCGCGACGTCGCGCAGACGCTCAAGTCGGCGTACATGCTGTTCTTCCGCACGCCGTGGCTGCCGGAGCGGCTGCTGTCGGCCCGCGGTGGCGCGCTGCTGCGCAGGATCGCCGGCGGTCACCCCACCACGGAGCCGGACAACCTGACGGGTGCGCTCAACTGGTATAGGGCGATCTCCGGCCACGACCTCAAGGGACTGGGACCGGTCACGGTGCCGACGACGTTCGTCTGGAGCGACGGCGACGTGGCGATCTCCGGTCACGCCGCCCGCCGGTGCGCGGCCTTCGTGACCGGAGACTTCCGCTTCGTGACCCTGCGTGGCGTCAGCCACTGGATCCCCGACGAGGCACCCGGGCCCCTGCTGGAGGCGGTGCTGGAGCGGGTCAGCCCCCGTCCACCGCGGTGAAGGGCTTCAGCGGTTGCTTCGCCGCGATCGCCGGCACCGTGACCCGCTCGACCACGTCGAACATGGCCCGGCCGAGCACCGCGTGCGCCTCGACGGCGGGGTGCGTCGCGCCGTAGTTGTCGAGGTCGCCGAGGCCCTCGGCGAACAGCCCGTAGACGAGGGCGGGCGCGCCGTCGGCGCCGAACATGATCCCGGCCTCGTGCCGGGACGCGCCGAGGGTGTTGAAGTCCTGGCCGTACTTGGACGCGACCCGGCTGCGCTCCGCCGAGGACATGTTGCGCCGGATCCCGTCGTGGTAGCCGTTGATCCAGCGCAGGATGCCCAGCAGGAAGTCGCAGGAGGCGGGCTTCAGCAGCGTCTTCGTCGCCAGGCGCCACAGCAGGTCGTGGATCTCGCGGGGCGTGGTGTCGCCGAGGAAGAACCGGTTCGGGTTCGCGACCGGCTCGACCCTGGTGTGGGTGAAACCCTTCGCGGCGAGGATCTCGTTGATCTCCAGGGCCGGCACGACCCGGCCGCACATGCGCACCGCGGTGTTGTCGGAGACGAGCAGCATCGCGGTGAGGAAGTTGGCGACCGTGATGTCGTCGCCCCACACCGTGTGCAGGAAGTAGATGCCGGTGCCGCCGAGGATGATGTCGGCCTGCAGGTCGAGCTTCTGGTCCAGCCGCAGCTCCCCACGGTCGATCTTGTCCATGACGGCGGTGGCGACGGCGAGCTTCTGCACGCTGTAACCCTTGGTGACGTGGTCGGCGTCGTCCTGGACGACCGGCTGCGGCACCCCGGCCGCGTCGACCAGGGCGATGTGGGCGTGCCAGGTGCCGCCGGCCTTGGCCTTCTGCCGCTCGTACACGCGACGGATGCGCTCGGAGGGTGACCCTGTCGCCGTCGTCGCCGCCTCCGCCGAAGCGGGTGAGCCGACGAGCGGGACGGCCGCGGCCCCGGCGCCGAGCGCGATGGCGGCGCGGCGGGTGAGCTTGTTCGTCATGGTCTGGACGCTAACCACGCGCCATGACCGATTCAACATGACAAATCCCATCTGCTGCGCTTTCAACCTTTGACCGCCCTGCGGCGTCGTCCTTGTAGCGTTTCATCATGGACATAGCGGCGTCCCTCACCGAGGCACTTGAGGCCGTCACGTTCGCCGACCGGGGCGCCGACGAGGTCACCGGGCTGCTCGTCGAGGCGGTCGTGGCGTGGGCCGAGGGGCAGGGCTGGCGGACGTATCGCCGCGCCGCGAGCGTGTTGCCGTTGCCGCCACCGTACGAGCGGCAGCGCTCCGTCCTGGATGTCGCCTGCGCGCGGCCCGGCGGCCCGCCCGTGGTGGTCGAGGTCGACCACGGCGACCGGCAGCGCACCGTCGACAAGCTCGCCGCCGAGGCCGCCGCCGGGCGGGTCGCGATCTGGGTGCGGTGGGGCACCGGCCGGCTCGCCGTCCCGGAGGGGGTGCGCCTGGTGGCGCTGCCGGTGACCGCGCGGGCCGGCCTGCACGGGCGCGGCAGGCTGTTCTCCCGGGTGCCGGACCTGCCGGCCCCGGAGCACACCGCGGGCGGCGGGTCGTACACGGCGGAGGAGCTCGGCGCGAGCGGCGGTCCGGACATGGTGGAGGAGCTCGGCGAGGGTGGCGGGTCATCCACTGTGGAGGAGCGCGGCGAGGGTGGCGGGTCGTACACGGCGAAGGAGGCCGAACAGGACCCGCCGGCACCGGAGCGCGGTGCGGGCGGTGGGTCACCCACCGAGGAGGAGCTGGACAGCGATCTGGTGCTGGTGCTGCGCGCCTACGCCGCGTTCGCGCGGGGTGACATCGACGGCGCGGTGCGGGACCTGGCGCCGGACGTGGACTGGGTCGAGCCGGACGAGTTCCCCGGCGGCGGGCACCACCGTGGGCCGGCGGCGGTCGCGGCGTACCTGCGCGACTCCTACGACGGCTGGGGCGAGCTGCACTCCGAGCCGGTCGCGCACCGCCGCGGCGACCAGATCGTGATCGTGCACCGGGTGTGGGGCACGCTCCGCGACGGCACGCAGGCGTCGGCGACGGTCGCGGACGTGTTCACCGTCGAGGACGGCAAGGTCGTGCTGATGATGGCCTACGCGGACCCGGCGGACGCGTTCCGGTAGGCGGCGCGCTGCGGGCACGGGGCGTGGGCGACGCGGCCCTTGCCGCCGGTCTTCGCCGCGTACATGGCGACGTCGGCGTCGTGCATGAGCTCGTCGATCGGGACCTCGCCGTCCCACAGTGACACGCCGACGCTGGCCCGCGGGGTGAGCGTGGCGCCGTTGTGCTCGGTCGGGACCTGCAGCGCGGCGAGCAGGCGGCCGGCGACGGCGTCCACGTCCTCGCGGGCGTCCATGCCGTCGAGCAGGACCGCGAACTCGTCCCCGCCGAGCCGGGCCACGGTGTCGCAGGCGCGGACCCCGGCGAGCAGCCGCTCGGCGACGACGGTGAGCAGGTGGTCCCCGGCGGCGTGCCCGTGCACGTCGTTGACCTGCTTGAAGCCGTCGAGGTCGACGAGCAGCATCGCGACGGGCAGTCCGCTGCGGGCGTTGCCGCGGGCCGCGCCGAGCCGCTCGCGCAGCAGCGCCCGGTTGGCCAGGCCGGTCAGCCCGTCGTGGGAGGCCCGGTGGTGCACCTCCTCGAACACGCCGCGCAGCACGCCGAGCGTCTCGTTGAGCGAGCGCCCCATCTGGCCGACCTCGTCGGCGCGGTCCAGCTCGACCCGGCGGCTGAGATCGCCGCGGGCGACCCTGGCGAGGACGTCGACGACCTCCCGCAGCGGTCTGGAGATGGTGCGGGCGGCGAGCACCGACAGCAGCACCGCGGCGAGCGCGCCGATGGCGAGCAGCAGGCCCATCAGCTGGGCGGTGCGCACGCTGTTGGCCCTGGTCCTGCGGGCACCGTCGTCGACGGCGTCGACGAGCTGGTCGAGGAAGCTGCTGGCCCGGTCCTTGACGGCGCGGGCGATCGCCTCGGAGCGCACCAGCACGACGGAGGCCGCCTTGCGCTGGTCGCCGTCGCGGGCCGCGTCGAGCGCCGCGTCGCGGGCGGTGCGCCACATCGTGATCGTCGCGGCGAAGGAGCGCAGGCTCTCGTGTTCGGCGGCGGACAGCCCGATGACGGTCAGCGCCCGCACGTCGGTGTCGATGGCCTTGTCGGTCTCGGCGATGATCTCCGCGTAGCTGTCCCGGTAGAAGCCGGGCTCCGACAGGATGTACGACAGCACGGACTCCTGCTGGGAGCCGACGGCGGAGCGGACCGCGGTCATCCGCGCCAGGGCGACGACGTTGACCTTGTACTCGTGGTCCTGCTCGGCGACGAGCCGGCGCAGGTTGAGCAGGCCGACGACGCCGGACGCGGTGAAGATCGCGGTGACGACGAGCGACACACTCATGATCTTCGTGGCGATCCGGCGGTCAGCCGTCCAGCGCCGCATCCGGTCGTACACGCCGCTGACATCGGCGCGGGGCGGCGGAAGCTAAGCGGGCCAGGTGGCGTCGACCCGGTGCAACGCGGTTGCCGTGGGGGTGCCCTTCACCCACGCGGTCATCTCGGTCCAGAACGAGCCGGCGCCGACGGTCGCGGGCATCAGGTCGGAGCCGTCGAAGCGGAACGTGACGGCGGGGTCGGCGAGCAGGTCCGCGGACAGCTTCGCCACCGGCGAGGTGAGCAGCGACCGGTCGAGGCCCTTGTTGGCGCTGACGATGTCGCCGCTGACGGCCCGGCGGTCGGCGAACTCGGGGGTGGCCAGGTAGGCGGCGAGCGCCTGGACCTCCGGGCGGTCGGTGAAGGCGCCGGCGAACACCCCGGCGCCGAGGACGGGGCGGCCGGCCCCCGATCCCGCCGCGGGGTCGACCGGCGGCAGGTAGAACGCGAAGATGTCGCCGTCCTCGGTGATCTTCGCGGTCGAGGGCCACCAGGTGCTGTAGAACGACGCCTGCCGGTGCATGGCGCACTCCTGCTGCAGGATCGGCAGGCCGCCCTCCTGGAACGCGGTGGTGGCGACGCTGTCGACGCCGCCGTAGCCGCCGTTGACGTAGGCGGGGTTGCGCAGGATCCCGCCGACGCGGTCGAGCGCGGCGACGACGGCGGGGTCGTCGAACGGGATCCGGTGCTCGACCCACCGGTCGTAGACGTCGGGTCCGGCGGTGCGCAGCAGCGTGTCCTCGAGCCAGTCGGTGACCGGCCAGCCGGTCGCGGCGCCGGACTCGATGCCGGCGCACCACGGCTTCACGCCGTCGGCGGCGATGCGGTCGCTGAGCGTGAGCATCTCGGCCCACGTCTTCGGCACCGTGTAGCCCTTCGCGGCGAAGTACTTCGGCGAGTACCAGACGAAGGACTTCACGTTGGCGTCGACGGGGGCGCCGTACAGGACGCCGTCGACGCTGCCGTAGCGCTTCCAGTCCGCGGAGAACCAGCGGTCGACGTTGGCGACGACCTCGGTGCCGGCGGGCTTGAGGGCGCCGGCGCGGACCATGCTCGTCAGCAGGCCCGGCTGCGGGAAGAGGGCCAGGTCGGGCGCGTCGCCGGCCTTGACCCGGGTGGGCAGCGCGGTCTCGAAGTCCGCGGAGCCCGTGTAGTTGATGGAGATGCCGGTGCACGCCTGGAACGCCTCCCAGGCCTTGGCGAGCTTGTCGGCCTCCACGTCCCGGATCGACGAGGAGACGCTGACGGTGGTGCCGCGGTGGCCCTGGTAGTCCGCGTAGGGCGCGCAGCTGGCGGAGGTGGCCGGTCCGTCGTCGCCACCACCGCCGCAGGCGGCCGCGGCGAGCACGACCGCCATCGCGACACCCCTCCGCAGCGTCCGAAAAATCCCCATGAATGCAGCATATGCGGTTGATTCGGTCAGGTGGGTCCGGTCGCCGTACAGGGTCGGCCGGTCGGCTCCGGGCCGGTCGGCCGTTCGGTACGGACAAATACGGTCATTCCAGGGTGCAGGCGGGCAATCGTGGCTGTGAATGATTTCACGCCCGCCAACGTCGGGCGGATGCTGCGGTTAGCGTCGCCGACGGCCCTCATGACGGCCGGTAACCACATCGTCCGTTTCGCCCGGTACTTCGGGTCCGTCCGGCTTCCGCAGCGGCAGGCATCCCGAGACACGCATGAGAGCACCGGGCCGACAGTGGAGTCATCCTGAACGCACGCCAGCCCCTGCACCGCATCGCGGCCGGCACCGCCGCACTCGCCCTCACCGCCGTCTGGCTCGGCCCCTCGGCCGCCGCGGCCCAACCAGCACCACCGAACGAACTGAGCGTCGACTCGGCCGGCACCCTCGCCGACCAGGAGCTCCAGTTGGCCGCCTACGAGCGGGCCGACAAGGCCTACCGGACGCTGCGGCTGCAGACCCGCACCGCTCCCGGCGCCAACGACGCCGACACCCGCCCCGCGCCCCCGGCGCAGCCCTCGGTCAACGTCGCCAAGCCGGCGCCGAAGACGGCGGCACCGAAGAAGTCGACCGGCTCAGGATCGGGCGGGTCCACCGTGAAGCCGCCCTCCGGCGCCGCCGGGACCGTGGTGTCCTTCGCCCTCGCCCAGGTCGGCAAGCGCTACGTGTACGCCACCTCCGGGCCGAACACGTATGACTGCAGCGGCCTGGTGTCGGCCGCCTACGCCCGGGTCGGGATCAAGCTGCCGCACCAGAGCGAGCAGATCGCCGCCCGCGGACGGCGCGTGCCGTCCGGGCAGTGGATGCCGGGCGACGTCATCCACACCTCCGGGCACGTCGCCATCTACATCGGCGGCGGCAAGGTCGTCGAGGCCGCCAACCCCAGCACCGGTGTGCGCGTCGCGCCGGTGCGGGGCGGCACCGCGTACCGCTTCCTCTGACGTCTCAGGCCCCGCCGGTGCCGATGTACCGGCGGGGCCCGAAACGCTCAACAACCGTCCCGCACCGCCGATGCACCCGGTGTGACCGCTTCTGGACGGCCGGTCCTGCTCGCGCCGGCACTCTGGCTCGCGGACCGGGTCCGCACCAGCACCCGCCTCGCGGTGCTCTGCGTGGTGCTGCTGATCCCCGGCCTGGGCGCCACCTGGGCGTACACCGGATCCGTCAACCACCAGATCGACCTCACCGGCGCCGAGGTCGACGGCGCCGAGGTGGTCCATCCGGCGCTGGACGCGATGGCCGACCTCGCCGCCGGCCGCACCCCGGACCTGGGCCGGCTGCGCACCGAGGTCGCCGGCCACCCGCGCCTGGGCCTGTCGGACGAGATGAACGCCGTCACCGCCGCCCAGGGGAAGCTGCCGGCGGCCGAGGCCATCGCCGCGCTCATCACCGAGGCCGGCAACACGTCCAACCTCACCCTCGACCCGGACCTCGACACGGCCCACGTCGCGGGCATCCTGATCGGGCTGCTGCCCGAGGCGATCCTGGCGGCCACCGGCGCGGCGGCCCAGGACACCTCCGCACCCCACAACGACCGCGTCGCGGCCCAGGCCGTCCTGGCCGGCACCCTCGACGGCACCGCCGGCGAGATCCGCGAGGCGGTGCAGACCGCGACCCGCGACACCGGCGACGCGTCGCTCGCACAGCGGCTCACCACGCTCGGCGCCGCCGCGGACGCCGTCGAGGCGCTCGGCGCCACCCTCACCGCCAAGCTCACCGAGCCGGGCCCGACCGCGTTCGACGGCGCAGCGGCCGTCGTCGCCGCCGTCGAACCGGCCATCGCCGCCCTGAACCGGCTGCTCGGCACCCGGCTCGACCACCTGCGCCAGGACCGGCTGATCAACCTCACCGCCACCACCGCCGGCCTCGTCATCGCGCTGTGGCTCGCCGCGGCCGTCTGGTGGCGCACCCGCCACGACGTGAACCTCGCCTGCGACGGCGTCGTCGCCACCGCCGACGGAGACCTCGCCGAGCGGGAACTGCCCGACGGGCGCGACGAGCTCGGCGACCTCGGCCGGGCCCTGCGCAAGGCCCGCGGCCGCCTCGCCGAGCAGGACGCGGAGCTGCGCCAGGCCCAGCACGTCCGGGAGGAACAGCTGCACGCGTCGTTCGAACAGCAGCGGGAGGCACAGCGGCAGCTCCGCGAACGCGCCCAGGGCGTCGTCGACGAGTCCGTCGGCGAGATCTCCCGCGAGCTGCGCGACGTCCGCGCGCAGGTCGACGCCGTCCGCGACGCCGCCCGCACCATCGACGAGCGGGTCACCGAGGCCGACCACGCCACCGCGTCCGTCGTCGAGCGGGCACGCCGCGCCGAACAGGTCGTCGCCGCGCTCGGCGAGAGCCTCCGCCAGGTCGACGGCACCACCCAGCTCATCGCCGGCATCGCGGCGCAGACCCGGCTGCTCGCCCTCAACGCCACCATCGAGGCCGCCCGCGCCGGGGAGGCGGGCCGCGGCTTCACCGTCGTCGCCGACGAGGTGAAGGACCTCGCCGGCACGACGGCCCAGTCCACCGAACAGATCGCCGCCACCCTCACCACGCTGGAGCGCAGCGCCGCCGACATGACGAACACGATCGCCGCGATGGTCGCCGGCGTCGGCGGCATCGGCGACGCGACCGGCGTCCTGCGGCACGTCGCCGTCGACCAGCACAGCGTCGTCGAGGTCCTGGACCGCCAGGTCAACGGCACGATGGAGCGCATCGAGCAGATGTCGGCGCTCGCGGAGAAGCTGGAACGCCGCCACGCCGAACGCATCGCCGCCACCGGCCCCGTCCGCCTCGGCCTCGCCGGCGGGCGCGACGTCGTCTCCGCCCAGCTGCAGGACCTCAGCCACGGCGGCCTGCGCTGCCAGGCCGACGGCACCCTCGACCTGCGCACCGGCGGCACCCTCGACGTCGAGCTCATGCTCGACGGCACACCCACCCGCCTGCACTGCCAGGTCGTGCACTGCATCGCCCGCGGCCCCCACACCGAGCTCGGCCTGCAGTTCCTCGCCCCGCCCACGGACACCGTCGAACGGATCCGCCGGCACATGAACGCGACCAGCTGAATTCGGGGTACACCACGACATGTCGAAATTCCTGCGCGTCACAGCCATCCTGACCGTGGTGTTGGCGTCTGTACTGATGTCCGCGCCGGCGTCGGCCTCGCCCGTTTCGCCCGCTGTGCTGGATCTCCCCGAAGGGTTCCAGCCCGAGGGCATCGCGACCGGTCCCGGGCCCTTCGCGTACCTCGGCTCCCGCGCGGACGGCCGCATCTACCGCGCCAACCTCGTCACCGGCAAGGGCACCGTGATCAGCCCCGCCGTCGGCACCCCGTCGCTGGGCATGAAGACCGACCAGCGCGGCCGTCTCTTCGTCGCCGGCGGCAACGCCGGCAACGCCCGCGTCATCGACCTGCGCACCGGCGCCGTCCTGCGCTCCTACCAGTTCGCGACCGCGCCCACGTTCGTCAACGACGTCGTGCTCACCCCGCGGGCCGCGTACTTCACCGACTCCAACAAGGCCGTCGTCTACCGGCTGCCGCTCGGGCGCGACGGCTCCCTGCCCGCCACCTTCGAGACGCTACCGCTCACCGGCGACTTCGTCCTCGACCCGAACGGCCTCAACCTCAACGGCATCACGCAGACCCCGGACGGGCGCGCCCTGATCGCCGTGCAGTCCAGCACCGGCTACCTGTTCCGCATCGACCCCGCGTCCGGCGTCACCGCCCGCATCGGCGACCTGGCCCTCGTCAACGGCGACGGCCTGCTCACGATCGGCCGCACCCTGTACGTCGTGCAGAACCGCCTCAACCTGCTCACCTCGGTGAAACTGTCGAAGGACGGCCGCGCCGGCACCGTCATCGCGTCGGTGACCGACGCCCGCTTCGACGTGCCGACGACGGTCGCGAGGTTCGGCAACCGGCTGTACCTGCCGAACGCCCGCTTCACGACGCCGCCGACGCCGACCACCCCGTACACGGTCGTCGCCGTCCGCCTCTGACCTTGATGTGTGCGGCCTTTGATGTGTGCTGCCGCCACCGGACACCCGGTGGCGGCGGCACGTCAGTCGTCCTGCTGTTCCTTCTTCTTGCGCTCCTCGTCCTTCTCGCGCTGCGTGGCGAGCTCGAGCGCGAGGACCGCGGCGAGGATCAGGACGTGGTTCTCCGAGTCGGCGATGCGCACCGCGTAGCTGTCGCGGATGCTCAGCCAGCGCTTCGACACCGAGGCGACCTCGCGGCCGTCGCGCTCCACCGTGTACTCGTGGTCGAACAGGTCACCGCTCATCGTCAGGTCGCCATCGCCCGGCACGTCGATGGTGAACTTCTCGCGGAACGGCGTGAACAGCTTCTTGCGGACCTCCGCGGCGTCCTCGCCGGCGATCCTGATCTGGTACGTGGGCCGCAGCGCGATCAGCTGCCGGTGGACCGACGCGACCTCGGCGCCGTGGAGGTCCTCGATGACCAGCTTGTCACGCAGGCTCAGCACCTTGCCGTCGACGTGCAGCACCTTGCGGCCCGAGTCGTCGGTGATGTCGAAGTCGTCACCGATGTCGAAGAACCGTTCCTTGATGACATACATGATCCCGATTCTCCTCCGGTCAGGCGTTCCCTGCCCGGCGGGCGAGCGCCACGGTCGTGCGCAGGTCGAGGGTCGTGCCGCCGCCGAGGCCGTCCAGCGTCCGCGCCAGCGCGGCGAGGAGCGTCTCCTGCTCCTGCGGTGTCCTGGCCCGGAACGGGCCGAACGTGCGGACCAGCCGCAGGTACTCCGCCGTGCTCATCGGCAGGTCGCGGCCCATCCGCACCAGCTCCACGCCGGTGAACAGGCCCGCCGCCGCGATGTCGTCCCGCGCCCAGGTGTCGGGCCGTGGCCGCACGCCATCGTCGGGCACCGACCGGAACGCGGCGTCGATCGAGGCCGCGTGCGCCGGGTCGGCGTACGCGTACCGGTGCCCGAACACGGCAAGGGTCCCGCCGGGCGTGATCGCGTCGAACGCGCGCTTGGCGCGTGTTTGCGGGTCGAGCCAGTGCCACGCCATCGCGCAGCCGAGCAGCGACACCCCGCCCGGCGGTGGCACCCACCGCTCGAACGGCGCCGCCACCACCGTCACCGCGGGAAACCGGGCCTGGAGGACCGCCGCCATCCTCGCGTCCGGCTCGACGCACGTGACCGGTGCCCCCAGCCCGAGCAGCACCGCCGTGCCGTGCCCGGTGCCGGCGCCGATCTCCGCGACCGTCTCCAGTGGACGCTCCATATAGGACGCCATCGCCGGGCCGACCTCCGGCGGGTAGCCCGGCCGGGCGTCGTCGTACACCGCCGCGACCTCACCGAACCGGTTTCCCCGTCCCTGCATGCCTCAGATTTTGTCAGACCCCGGTGGTAGGACTTTGGCATGCGAAGACAGGTCTCTCACGGCGGGCACCCAGTGCTCGCCGTAACGGTGATGGAGGTCGGGCAGCCGCCAGTCGTCGCCGGTCACCGTGCCGCGGCACAGGGTGGAGCCGCAGCCGCACGGCATGGTGAAGCCGGGGGCGGTGGTGCTCGTCGCGTAGTCGTTGGTGAGCTCCTCCCCGGCGTCGATGTCGCGCCGGGCGGCGAGCGTGTAGGCGTCGACCCACCACAGGTTCGGGTCGCAGCTGTGGTTGCCCTTGCCGTTCGGCCTGCCGGGCGGCACCACGAGGTGCAGCGTCCCGCTCACCGTGATCGTGTCGATGTATGGGCTGCCGGGCCGCCGGGCCGCTTCGGCGAGCATGTCGCTGAGCTCGGCCCAGGTCACCAGCCGCCCGCCGAGCCGCGACACCGCGGTGCCCGCGGGGATCCTGGCCCGGGCGAAGAGCCCGTCGCCGGCGATCCCCGACACACCCACCTCGACGTCGGGGTGCAGCCAGCAGTCGGGTTGGGGAGCGTCCACCATGCCGCAATCCTGCCCCAATTGAGCCAGGGTGCCGCGGCGCGTGTGGATGGGTCGGCGCAGCATGTGTGCGGTGTTGTCCTGTGGACGTCTGCTGTGGACGTCTCCTGCGGACGCGGTGGTGTTCGTCCGCCCCGGGCGGGGCGGTGGCGGGACGGCCCGAGGGGTCACGGCGCCGGGGTGGTGGTGACGTTGTGCCACAGGTGGAGGTGGCCGTTGCCGTCGGCGGCGGCGAGGGTGGTGCCGTCGGGGTGGAAGGCTAGGGCGTTGACGAGGCGGGTGCCGGTGTTCAGGAAGCGGGGGTCGGGAGTGCCTGGCGCGGGGCGCAGCTTGATGATGCCGCTCGCGCAGCCGATGGCGAGCACGTCGCGGCCCCAGGCGAGGGACAGGACCCGGCGGCGGCCGCCCGGGTTGCGGGAGCCGGTCAGGGTGCCGGTGGCGACGTCCCACAGGCGGACCACGCCGCCGAGGCCGCCGGCGGCGAGGGTGGTGCCGTCGGGGGAGTAGGCGAGCGCCATGACCTGGGCGCGGTGCCCGCGCAGGGTGGCGCGGCGGGTGCGTGACGGCACGTCCCACAGCAGCACGGAGCCGTCGAAGCCGGCGCTGGCGAGGGTGCGCCCGTCGGGGGAGAACAGCACCTTCTCGACGTGGCCCGAGTGCCCGGTCAGCACCGCGAGGGGTTCGCCGGTGGCAGCGTCCCACAGCCGCACGGTCAGGTCGATGCTGCCGGTGGCGACGAGCCGGCCGTCCGGCGAGACCGCGGCGGACTTCAGCGGCGCCGTGTGGCCGGACATGGTGGCCAGCTCCGCGCCGGTGGCGGCGTCCCAGCGTTGGGCGAGGCCGTCGGCGCTGCCGGTGACGATGCTCCGGCCGTCGGGGGTGAACGCGACCGCCATGACCCAGCCGCCCGGCGCCGACCGGTCTGCCCCGGTGTCCTCGCCGGTCCGCGCGTCCGCGATCCGCACCGTACAGTCGGCGCCGCCGGTGGCGACCAGCGTGCCGTCGGGCGAGAAGGCCACCGCGGCCAGCCCGTCCTGCCGCGGGTCCACGGACACGTCCGGCAGGCGGCCCATGCCGCGGTAGGAGTCCTTGACGAGCTTCGGGTAGCCGACGAACCCGAGCAGGAACACGCCCACCCGGCCGGCGGTGGAGTCCAGCTGCGTCATCCACCACACGGCGCCGACCGGCAGGATCACCCCGAATATCACCCCACACATACACAGTGATGCTGATAGTTACGAAGGTGATCGTCAATGGCCGGGAAGAGGTCTCGGACACATCCCGGACAGCAGACACCGGACCGTTGCGCGGGTGCAGGAGAATAGCCCGGGCGTGATCACAGGTAGATCACGTTCACTGGGTGCCGCCAACCGCGCGGCGGGGGGAATGCGTCGGAGGTTGTGTGAGCCCAACTCTCGGCGGGGTGACGGGGCCCGCCCAGCGGGCGACCCTGCCCACAATCCCGCGTCAACGTGTCCAGCCCGACGGTGTTCGTACACCGGCGGCGACGACAAGCCGGAAGACCCGGCTCGTCACGGTCGGGGCGGTCGTCGCCGGCCTGGCGGTCCTGCTCCTCGGCTACCTGCGCATGGCGCGGGCCACCCCCACCAACAGTGACGCCGCCGCCAACGCGCTGCAGGCCTGGGACATGCTGCACGGTGACGTGCTGCTGCGCGGCTGGACGCTCAGTGACGTGTCGTTCTACAGCACGGAGCTGCTGCAGTACGCGCTGATCGAGGTCTTCTTCGGTCTCGACCAGCGCGTCGTGCACGTGGCGTCGGCGACCACCTACCTGCTGCTGATCGTGTTCGCCTCGCTCGCCGCCAAAGGCGACGCGACCGGGCGCGCGGCGTGGGCGAGGGTCGCGGTGGTCGTCGCGACCCTGCTCGTGCCCCAGCCGCACGGCGGGTGGGCGGTCGTGCTGTACGCGCCGGATCACACCGGCACCGCCGTGCCGCTGCTGCTCGCCTGGCTGCTCGTGGACCGCAGGTCGGCGACGCCACTGCGCCGCTGGTGGCCCGTCGGGGTGCTGGTCGTGCTCGCGCTCGCGCAGGTCGCCGACCCGCTGGCCATGTTCATCGGCGCGGTGCCGCTCGCGCTGGTGAGCGCGGCGCGGCTGATCCGCGGGCGGACCTGGCGCGGCACCGACGCGCACCTGCTCGCCGCCGCCGCCGGGTCGGTCGTGCTCGCGCACGCGCTGCTCGCCCTGGTCTGGTGGGCCGGCGGCTTCTCGGTGCACTCACCGGTGGCGCGCTTCAGCCCCGCCGCGGAGCTCGGCGACCACGTGGTGACGGCGGTGAACGCGACCGCACACAACTACGGCGCGTACCTGCCGACGCTGGACGGGCCGCTCGCGCTCGCCGCCGGGCTCGTCAACCTGGCGCTGCTGCTGCTCGTCGTGGCCGCGCTCGGCGCGACGGTGGTCCGGTTCTTCCGCACGTCCCCGGACGGCGCTTCGCCGGACGGCAGTTCTCCGGGGGGCGGTGACCGGATCGCGCAGGTCCTGACGGCCGCGACCCTGGTCAACCTGTCCGCGTTCATCGCCTCCACGCAGGCCGGCGACATCGGCAGCGCCCGGCAGATCGTCGCCGTGCTGCCCTTCGGCGCGGTCCTCGCCGCCAGGGTGTGGGGCGACCGGCTCCTCACGGCCGCCCCCGCCGTACGGCGGATCGGGGCCGTCGCCGGCGTGATCCTCGTCGTCGCGTTCGCGACCCAGTCAGCCGGCGCGAAGCCGCAGCCGCCGGAGGCGCACGAGGTCGCGGAGTACCTCGTCGCGCACGACCTGCGGTACGGGCTCGGCAGCTACTGGGGCTCCAACGTCATCACCCTCGCCAGCAACGGACGGGCGCAGGTCGCGCCGGTGATCGGCCCCGACATCCGCTCGTACCGCTGGGAGTCCGACGCCGACTGGTACGACGCCACCAAGCACGACGCCCGGTTCCTCGTCATCGACCTGAAGCACGCCCGGTACGGCACGGTCGACGCCGCGGTCGCGCAGTTCGGCGTGCCCGTCGAGCGTCACGACTTCGGCCGGTGGGCGCTGCTCGTCTACGACCACAACCTGCTCGCCGGACTGCCCGCGCAGTGCGGCGGCCTGGCCGCCGCCACCCACACGCACTGCCCGCCCCTGTCCCCGAAGATCCCCGGCGCCGGCCTGTTGGACTGATGACCAACCCCATGGACGGCCGACCCCATGGGCGGCCGTCCATGACTGGCCGGCTGGACCGATGGCCGGTTCCGTGGGCGGTCTGCTGGCGGATACCGGCCGTCCACGTGCCCGAGCTCAGTGGTCGCGTTACACCATGTGCAATTCCTGGACTGATGGCTGATGCCGGTCTGCCGGGCTGATGGTGGATCTCGTGGGCGGTCTGATGGCAGACCCGGGTGGGGTGCTGATCGCCGACGAGACCGGCTTCGTGAAGAAGGGCACAGCGTCGGCGGGGGGTGCAGCGGCAGTACACCGGCACCAGCGGCAAGGTCGACAATTGTCAGATCGGGTGCCGGAAGGCGAAGGTGCCCGACGACGTGGGGATCGCGACCAAGCCGCAGCAGGCGCAGACGATGCTGGAACGAGCTGCCGGTGCGGGGGTGCCGTTCGCGTGGTTCACCGCTGATGAGGTCTACGGGCAGAACCCGGGCCTGCGCACGTGGTGTGAGCAGCAGGAAATCGCCTACGTGATGGCGACCCGCTGCGACGACGAAGTGCCCTCCGGGCTGCATGCCACCACCCGCGTGGACGAGCTCATCGCCAGGGTGCGGCCGGGAGCGTGGACACGGATGTCCTGTGGTGACGGCGCGCACGGCCCCCGGGTCTACGACTGGGTGGCCACACCGATCCGGCAGCAGTTCCCGCACGGCCGCCGTGGCTGGGTCCTCGCCCGACGCAACATCAGCACCGGCGAGGTGGCCTTCTACCGGTGTTTCGGGCCGCGCGGCACCCGGCTGCGGGTCCTGGTCGCCACCGCCGGCGCCAGATGGGCGGTGGAGGAGTCGTTCCAGACCGCGAAGAACGAGACCGGCCTGGATCAGGACCAGGTCCGCCGCTACGACGCCTGGTACGCCCATGTCACCCTGGCCACGGCCGCCGCCGCGTTCCTGGTCATCACCCGCGCCGCCGAGCAGACGCGGGGGGACCGAGCCGGGACCGGACATGCTGATCCCGTTGAGCAGCAACGAAATCCGTCGCCTGTACACCCGGCTGACCCGCCGTTGCAGTACCAACCCACCGTAGCATCACCGGAAAAATTTCTTGTCGGTACTGCACTGACCGTAACTCCCCGCCGTCAGCGCGTCAAGCGGCGGTCCGGTTCCGGTGGTGAGTGGGCGCTCGCTGGGCGCCGAAAGTTTCGGGGGTATTTCGGTACTGCTTCCTGGGGTGTACGGTCCCCATCACTGTGTTGCCGTTCGAAAGGTTGCGGCATGGTGACGAAACGGCCGACGATGGCGGAGATCGCGCGGGAGGCCAACGTGGCGATCTCTACCGTGTCCAAGGTCCTCAACGGGCACACCGACGTCTCGAACACGACCCGCAAGCACATCGAGCAGCTGCTCGCCGATCGTGGCTACCAGCGGCCGCACGCGTCGCGCCGGCCCGGGCGCCGCAGTGACCTGGTCGACCTGGTCATCAACGAGCTCGACAGCGTCTGGGGGCTGTCGATCCTGACCGGGGTCGAGGAGGTCGTGGAGGCAGCGGGCCTCGGGCTGGTGGTCTCCGCGGTACACAACCGGGAGAGCCTGACCAGACGGTGGCTGGAGTCGCTGCTGGCCCGCGGGTCGCAGGGCGCGATCCTCGTGCTGTCCGAGCTCAGCGAGCACCAGCGGGCCGAGCTGGCGCGCCGGAGCATGCCGTTCGTCGTCGTGGACGGGGTGAGCCAGCCGCCGCCGGACGTGGCCTCGATCGGCGCGACCAACTTCGCCGGTGGGTACGCCGCGACCGAGCACCTCGTCGGGCTCGGGCACCGGCGGATCGCCGCGATCGGCGGGCCGGAGCAGCTGCAGTGCACCCGCGCCCGCATCGCCGGCTACCGTGCCGCGCTCGAGTCGGCCGGGATCGCCGCGGACCGGCACCTGGTGCGGTACGGAAACTTTCACCACGACGGCGGGCTGCGGGCGATGGCCGGCTTCCTGGCGCTGCCGGACCCGCCGACCGCCGTGTTCGCCGGCAGCGACCAGCAGGCCACCGGCGTCTACGAGGCGCTGCGGCAGGCCGGGCTCGGCGTGCCGCACGACGTGAGCGTGGTCGGCTTCGACGACCTCAACTTCGCCGAGTGGACCGCGCCGCCGCTGACCACGGTCCGCCAGCCGCTGCACGAGATGGGTGTCGCCGCGGCCCGGACCCTGCTGCGCATCATCGCCGGTGAGCGCCTCGAGTCGACCCGGATCGAGCTGGCCACGCGGCTCGTGGTCCGGGAGAGCACCGCCGCGCCGGCGATGGTGCCGCTGTAAGAGTCGGCGATGGTGCCGCTGTAAGGACCGTCACGCTCGGTATACGGGACAGGGGGCTGACGGGGCGTCGCGGGCGGCGGACGATGGCGGGTATGGGCAAGGTCTACGAACGGATCGACGGCCGGCTGCGGGCCTTCATCGAGGCGCAGCACATCTTCTTCACCGCGACCGCGCCGCTGTCCGGCGACGGCACCATCAACCTGTCCCCGAAGGGGCTCACCGGCTCGTTCGCCGTCATCGACGAGCTGACCGTCGCCTACCTCGACTTCGCCGGCAGCAACGCCGAGACCGTCGCCCACCTGCGGGAGAACGGGCGGATCACGCTCATGTGGTGCGCCTTCGACGGCCCGCCCAACATCGTGCGCGTGCACGGCCGGGGCGAGCCGGTGTTCCGCGACGACCCGCGCTGGTCCGGGCTCGTGGCACACTTCCCCGGCATCGACACGACCCAGCACGGCCTGCGCGCGATCATCGTCGTGCACGCCGAGCTGATCCGCGACACGTGCGGCTACGCGGTGCCGTTCATGACGTACGACGCCGACCGCGACCTGCACGGCAAGCGCTTCGCGCGGGAGGACGACGCCTCGCTCGGCGCGTACTTCGAGAGCAAGGAGCACGTGGGGGTCAGCATCGACGGGCTGCCGGGCCTGCCGCTGCCACTGCCGCCGACCCCCGTTTGAGGTAAAGGACGGAACCTGTCCGCAATGGTGGGCAGGATGGACCCTGACAAGCGAAACAAGCGAAACAAGCGAAACAAGGGGTCCTGTCATGCCGGATAACGTGCCTCCGGTCGCCGACGAGCGTTCAGGTCTGCTCGCCTTCCTCGACCAGCAGCGCCAGGGCGTGCGCATCGCCGCGTTCGGGCTCACCGACGAGCAGGCCCGGCTCGCGCCGGCCGCGAGCACGCTGAGCGTCGGCGGGCTCGTCAAGCACCTGGCCCAGATGGAGCGCAGCTGGGTCGCGACGATGCTGCAGCGGCCCTCGCCCGCCGTCGACTACGAGGACGGGTTCGTGCTGCGCGCCGACGAGACCCTCGCGGACGTCCTGGCCGACTACGTGAAGGCCGGCGAGGAGACCGACGCGGCGGTCGCCGGGATCGCCGACATGGGGCAGCCGGTGCCGGTGCCGAAGGGCGTGCCGTGGTTCCCGGACGACGTGGACGCCTGGTCGGTCCGCTGGGTGCTGCTGCACCTCATCGAGGAGACCGCCCGCCACGCCGGCCACGCCGACATCGTCCGCGAGGCCGTCGACGGCGCCACCTGCTGGCCGCTGATGGCCGCCGCGGAGGGCTGGCCGGCGACGCCCTGGGTGCAGCCCTGGCAACCCGCCACCGGGACCGCGCAGCCCGTCTAGCCTGGGGTTCATGGCCGTCCTCCGACGCGCCCCGGCGGTGGCCGGGGCAGTGGTCGCCGCCGTCGCCGCGAGCGGGGCCGCGATGCTGGCAGGCTCGGGTCGTGGCGAGCCGGCCGGCCCGTCCCTCGTCGCCCAGGTCGCGCCGGCCCCACCGCCGCCAGGACCGTCCGGCCCCGGATCCGGCCCGCCCGACGGGTCGCCGCAAGGTCCGCTGGACGGGTCGTTGCCGGGTCAGGTGTACGGGTCGCCGCCTGGCCCGTTGGACGGGTCGCCGGGCGGTTCGGTGTCGCCGTCCGGGCTGGCGACGGGGCCGTTCGCCGGCGCCGTGACCGGGCCCGCGTCGCCGTCGCCGTCGCCGTCGATGGAGCCGCCGTCGCCCGGGGCGTCGCCGTTCGCCTCCGGTGCCGCCTGGGGCGCCGTGAACTGCGCCGAGGTCCGCATCCGCTTCGCCGGCGGCCCGCCGACCGACGCCGGCGGCCCGCTCGTGCCGTTCGGCGCGACCACCGTGACCCGCTGCGAGACGCCGCTGGCCAGCACGGCCCCCGCGGTCACCGGCCTGACCCCGCCGAAGGTCCTCACCACCGACGTCGACCGCCTCGCCGCGATCCTCAACGCGCTCCCGGCCGTCCCCGCCGACCAGGCCTGCCTGCCGATCACCCTGCCGGTCCAGGTCAGCCTGGTCTTCACGTTCCGCGAGCAGCAGCCGCTCGCGGTCGTCGTCGACCCCACCTGCTCGGCGCTGATCGCGGGGGACCGGGCCAGGTCGTACACGGCGATGAACCCACTACCGGTCTTCGACGCCCTCTTCAGCGCCCAGCCCGGCGTCACGCCCTCCGCACGGCGATGACCGCACCGTCCGGGCCGAGGACGACCCGGCCGCCCAGCGGGGCGTCCAGGACGAGCGTGTGCTGGGCGTAGCGGAGCACGTCATCGGAAGCGCAGTTGTCGCGCGTCGACCCGGTGCCCGCGGCGCGCAGCCCGACGGCGACCGCCGCCGGGGAGGCCACCGCCTCGGCGGTGACGGTGACCACGGGGCTGCCCGGGCAGGCCCCGCCGGCGGGTGTGAGCAGCGCGACGGTCAGCGTACGGTCGTCGTCGGCGATCACGGCGGTCGTGCCGGCGTCCGGGTTCTCGCCGGGCCGCCACAGCGCCGCCGGGTCGACGGCGGGCCACGCGATCGCGCCGAGCACGCCCGGCCCGGAGAACTGCCACGCGGGCAGGGCCAGCGGCCCCCGGTCGGTGGGGAACGTCGCCGGCGCGTACCGGACCTGGTCCAGCACGAGCACGGGGTCGGCCGAGCCGGCGAGGGGGCGGGCCAGCGCCGCGACGGCCGCGGCGGCGCCGATGACACCGAGCTCGGCCGGCCCGTCCGGCAGCGCGACGGTCGCGGTCGCCGGCCCGGCGGGCAGCGCGGCGGTCACACTGAACCGCTTCGCCGCGAAGGCCTGCTTCGCGGCGCCGTCGGTGAACCCCGCACCGGCCGACGCAGGGTCGCCGAGCAGCACGACCGGCCGCGGATGCCGCCCGGCCGGGAAGTCCGACCAGCGGGCGAGCGCGGCGCGGTCGGGACCGGCCGTGCCGACGACGAAGGGCGGTGGGCCACCCCGCCGGAAGTCCGGCCCCGCACAGCCGGCGAGCAGCACAAGGACCGCCACCACCACGGCGACCGCTGCCCTCCGCGCCGTCATCTCGCCGGGAGGCCCGCGGCGTCCGACGCCGCGGGCCTCACGGGGTGAGTGCGGGTCAGCCGAGCTTGAGCCACAGGGCGCCGAGGGGCGGGATGCGGAGCTCGGCGGAGGCGGGCAGGCCGTTCCACGGCTTGGCGGTGGCCTCGACGGCGCCGAGGTTGCCGACGCCCGAGCCGCCGTAGATGTCGGCGTCGGTGTTGAGGATCTCGGCCCAGCGGCCGGCGAAGGGCAGGCCGACGCGGTAGCCCTCGTGCGGGTGGGCGGCGAAGTTGACGACGACGGCGACCGCCGAGCCGTCGGCGGCCCAGCGCAGGTAGGAGAAGACGTTGCCGCCGGAGTCCTCGTTGTTGATCCAGCGGAAGCCGTCGGGCGTGACGTCCTGGCTCCACAGGGCCGGGGTGCGCTGGTAGACGGCGTTGAGGTCGCGGACGAGGCGCTGCAGGCCGGCGCGCTGCGGGTCCTGCAGCAGGCCCCAGTCCAGGCCGCGCTCCTCGCTCCACTCCTGCTCGTCGCCGAGCTCGCAGCCCATGAAGAGCAGCTGCTTGCCGGGGAAGGACCACATGTAGGCGAGCAGCGCCCGGGCGTTGGCGAGCTTCTTCCACAGGTCGCCGGGCATCTTGCCGATGAGGGAGCCCTTGCCGTGCACGACCTCGTCGTGGCTGATCGGCAGCATGTAGTTCTCGCTCCACGCGTACACCGTGGCGAACGTCATCTGGTTGTGGTGGTACTGCCGGTAGACGGGGTCCTTGGCGACGTAGGTCAGGGTGTCGTGCATCCAGCCCATGTTCCACTTGAAGCCGAAGCCGAGGCCGCCGGAGTCGGTGGGGCGGGTGACGCCGAGCCACGCCGTGGACTCCTCGGCGATCATCATGATGCCGGGGTGGTGCTTGTAGACGGTCGCGTTCGCCTCCTGGAGGAAGGAGATCGCGTCGAGGTTCTCCCGGCCGCCGTACTGGTTCGGCGCCCACTGGCCGTGCTCGCGGGAGTAGTCGAGGTAGAGCATGGAGGCGACGGCGTCCACGCGCAGCGCGTCGGCGTGGAACTCCTCGCACCAGTAGAGGGCGTTGGCGACGAGGAAGTTGCGGACCTCGGCGCGGCCGAAGTCGAAGATGAGCGTGCCCCAATCGGGGTGTTCGCCGCGCCGCCAGTCGCCGTGCTCATACAGCGGCGTGCCGTCGAAGCGGGCGAGGGCCCAGGCGTCCTTCGGGAAGTGCGCCGGCACCCAGTCGAGGATGACGCCGATGTTGGCCTGGTGCAGGCGGTCCACGAGGTGACGGAACTCGTCGGGGTGGCCGAAGCGGGCGGTCGGCGCGTAGTAGCCGGTGACCTGGTAGCCCCACGACCCGCCGAACGGGTGCTCCATCACCGGCAGGAACTCGACGTGGGTGAAGCCGAGGTCGGTGACGTACTCGGTGAGCTGGTCGGCGAGCTCCGTGTAGGACAGGCCGGGGCGCCACGAGCCGAGGTGCACCTCGTAGACGCTGATGGGCGACTCGTGGTTGCGGCGGTCGGCGCGCTGGGCGAGCCAGTCGGCGTCCTTCCAGTCGTACGTCGAGCGGTAGACCACCGACGCGGTCGCCGGCGGCACCTCGGTGTGCTGCGCGAGGGGGTCGGCCTTCTCGACCCAGCCCTCGTAGGGGGTCAGCAGCCGGAACTTGTACCGGTTGCCGGCCTGCGCGCCCGGCACGAACAGCTCCCAGACGCCGCTGCCGCCCAGCGACCGCATCGGCCAGCCGTCGTGCGGGCCCCAGCCGGTGAAGTCGCCGACGACCCGGACGCCGCGGGCGTTGGGCGCCCACACCGCGAACGCGACGCCGCCGGGGCGGGTCTGCGCGCCGAGGACCGTCCACAGCCGCTCGTGCCGGCCCTCCTGGATGAGGTGCAGGTCGAGCTCGCCGACGGTCGGCAGGTGCCGGTACGGGTCGTCGGTCAGCACCCCGTCGGCGTCGATGCGGTAGTCGGTGATGACGCCGGGCAGCTCGATCTCGAAGACGCCCTCGTCGTGCACCTGCCGCATCGGGTGGCGCTCGTCGTCGACGACGACCGACACGGTGCCGGCGCCGCGGCGCATGGCCCGGACGACGGTCGTCTCGGCCCCGGAGCCGGCACCAGCGCCACCGACGGGGTGGGCGCCGAGGACGCCGTGCGGGTCGTGCGAGCGGCCGGCGATGAGGTCGTCGAGATTCATAAGCTCCGTCACCTGGGTTCCGTCAGAGAGCCGTTGACCAGCCGCTCGATGGACTGCAGGGGGATCCGCAGCCAGGTCGGCCGGTGCCGCGACTCGTAGGCGGTCTCGTAGACCGCCTTGTCCAGCTCGTAGGCGCACAGCAACGCCTGATCCTCGCGGGGGTCGTAGCCGGCAGCCGCAGCGTAGCCGTCGCAGAATGCGGCGCGGTTACGGTCCACCCACTGCTTCGCCCGCGCGGCGAGGGCCGCGTCACCCTCCTCGCCGACGAGCAGCTGGTAGGCGGCGTACTCGTAGGAGCGCAGCATCCCGGCCACGTCCCGCAGCGGCGAGTCGGGCCGGCGGCGGACCTCCACCGGTACACCCGGCTCACCCTCGAAGTCGATCAGCAGCCACGACTCGGGGGTCCGCAGCACCTGACCAAGGTGCAGGTCGCCGTGGATGCGCTGCACGGTGATCGGGTCGTCGCCGGCGTCGCGGAACATCGCCTGGACGCCCGGCACGAACTCGGCGAGCTGCGGCACCGCCTGGACCGCGGCGTCGAGCCGGGCCAGCATCGCCTCCGCCGGCGCCGGGGCGGTCTGCGTGCCGAGCTCCACGGCCAGGGTGCGGTGCACGTGCGCGACCGCCTCCCCGAGCCGCCACGACTCGGCGGCGAAGTCGCCGCCGACCTCGTCAGGGTTGAGGTCGTGCTCCGCGAACAGGTCGCGGGCGCTGGTCGCGGCCATCGCCCAGCCCTCCGCGGAGTTCTGCGCGTACTCGGTGACCATCGCGAGGGTGACCGGCGCGCCGTCGGCGTCGGTGCTCTCCACCGCGCCGAGCAGCCGTGCCACGTTGGGGCAGCCGGCGCGGGCGAGGACCCGGTTGAGCTCCAGGTCCGGGTTGATGCCGGGGCTCACCCGGCGGAACACCTTGAGGATCGCGGCGCTGTCGTACACGACGCTGGTGTTGCTCTGTTCGGCGTCCACGACCCGGGCCGGCGCCTGCACCGGCAGCGCCACGCCGGGCTCCGGCACGAACCGGACCCCTTCGACGGTGGCGCCGGTGTCGATCAGGCCGAGCAGGCGCTGCGCGGACTGCTCGTCGTAGAGCGCGTCGAAGCCGGCACGGTCGTGCTCGGCGCCGATCAGCGCCGCCGCGTGCAGCTCCGGCACGACGTTGAGGTCCCAGCCGACGAACACCTGGTAGCGCTCGGTGCCGCCGTCCTCGTAGTGCGCGTCGAGCAGCACGTGGTCGACCTGGTCGGGCAGCGCCGTGACGGACGCCGGGCGGACATCGGTCAGGGTGCGGTTGCGGCCCGCGTACCACCGCTGGTGCGGCAGCCACTCGGTGAACGGCAGCGTCGTCATGAGATGGGTCTCTCCTCAGCTCTGCTCGGCCGGCGCGACGAGCTGGAACCAGTAGAAGCCATGGCCCGGCAACGTCAGCAGGTACGGCAGTTGGCCGATGTTCGGGAACTGGACGTGTCCGGTGAGCTCGATCGGGGTGTACCCGGCCCACTGTTGCAGGTTGAGCTCGATCGGCTGGGGGAAGCGCGACAGGTTGTTGACGCACAGGACCACGTCCTCCTCGTGCACGCGCACGAACGCGAGGATCGAGGGGTTGGACCCGCCGAGCTCCCGGAACACACCGACCGCGAAGGCCTCGTGCCGCCGTCGGACCTGCAGCATGGTGCGGGTCCAGTTCAGCACCGACGTCGAGCTCTCCTTCTGGGCCTCGACGTTGATCGACTGGTAGCCGTACACGTGGTCCTGGATCGCCGGCAGGTACAGCCGGCCCGGGTTCGCCTGCGAGAAGCCGGCGTTGCGGTCCGGGGTCCACTGCATCGGGGTGCGCACGCCGTCGCGGTCGCCGAGCCAGATGTTGTCGCCCATGCCGATCTCGTCGCCGTAGTACAGGACCGGCGACCCGGGCAGCGACAGCAGCAGCGCGGTGAACAGCTCGATCTGGTTGCGGTCGTTCTCCAGCAGCGGCGCGAGGCGCCGCCGGATCCCGACGTTGGCGCGCATCCGCGGGTCCTTGGCGTACTCCGCGTACATGTAGTCGCGCTCCTCGTCGGTGACCATCTCCAGGGTCAGCTCGTCGTGGTTGCGCAGGAAGATGCCCCACTGGCAGTTCGCCGGGATCGGCGGGGTGTGCGCGAGGATCTCCGAGATGGGGAAGCGCGACTCGCGCCGGACCGCCATGAAGATGCGCGGCATCAACGGGAAGTGGAACGCCATGTGGCACTCGTCGCCGTCGCCGAAGTACTGCACGACGTCGGCCGGCCACTGGTTGGCCTCGGCGAGCAGGACCCGGCCGGGGAACTCGTCGTCGATGACCTTGCGGCAGCGGCGGAGGAACTCGTGCGTCGCCGGCAGGTTCTCGCAGTTGGTGCCCTCGTCCTCGAACAGGTAGGGCACCGCGTCGAGGCGGAAGCCGTCGATGCCCAGCCCGAGCCAGAACCGCAGCACGTCGAGCATCTCCCGCTGGACCTCGGGGTTCTCGTAGTTGAGGTCCGGCTGGTGGTGGAAGAACCGGTGCCAGTAGAACTGCCGCCGCACCGGGTCGAACGTCCAGTTGGACTCCTCGGTGTCCACGAAGATGATCCGCGCGTCGGAGTAGGCGGTGTTGTCGTCGCTCCAGACGTAGTAGTCGCCGTAGGGCCCGGTCGGGTCGCGCCGCGACTCCTGGAACCACAGGTGCGAGTCCGAGGTGTGGTTCATGACCAGGTCGGTGATGACCCGGATGCCGCGCTTGTGGGCCGCGTCGAGCAGCTCGACGAAGTCCTCGACCGTGCCGAAGTCCGGCAGCACCTTGTAGAAGTCGCGGATGTCGTAGCCGCCGTCGCGCAGCGGCGAGTCGTAGAACGGCGGGAGCCAGAGACAGTCGACGCCGAGCCACTGCAGATAGTCGAGCTGGCCGATCAGTCCCTGGATGTCCCCGGACCCGTCGGCGTTCGAGTCGGCGAACGCGCGGACGAGCACTTCGTAGAACACCGCGCGCTGATACCAGGTCTCGTCCGCCGGCAGGATTCTCGCGTTGCCGAAGTCACTGGCTGAGGGGTGTTCGACCGTGCCGTCCGCGACGACGTGGGTGCCCTCGACCGGATCCGTCATGCTGCCACCTACCTTGTGCTGTCACCGGTGACGATGCACCGTGAACACGTGTGCCGGCTCGTACAGGGGGTCGAGTCGGACCGCGTTGTGTTGTCCCCAGTCGAAGGTCGCACCGCTGAGCTCGTCGCGCACCGTGAACCGCTCGTGCCAGTCGAGACCGAGCGCGGGCATGTCCAGGGTGGTGTTACCCCACTGGACGATGTGCGAATCCAGCGAGACCACGACGAGCACGGCGTTTTCGCTGTCAGGGTCCCGTTTTGAGAAGCACAGCAATTGTTCGTTGTCAATGCCGTGGAAGACGGTGTTGCGCAGCCAGTGCAGTGCGGGGTTGTCCCGGCGCACGAGGTTGAGCCGGCGCAGGTACGGCGCCAGGGACTCCCCGACGGCCTCGGCGGCGGCCCAGTCCCTGGGGCGCAGCTGGAACTTCTCGTTGTCCAGGTACTCCTCGGAGCCCGGACGGTGCAGGTGCTCGTAGAGCTCGTAGCCCGAGTACATCCCCCACGAGGGGCTCAGCATGCTGGCCAGGACCGCCCGGATCTTGAACATCGGCGGGCCGCCGTGCTGCAGGTGCTCGGGCAGGATGTCCGGCGTGTTGGGCCAGAAGTTGGGCCGCATGTAGTCGGCGGCGGCGATCAGCTCCTGTACGTATTCACGCAGCTCCCACGCCTGCACGCGCCAGGTGAAGTACGTGTAGGACTGGGTGAACCCGATCTTGCCCAGGCCGTGCATCATCGCGGGCCGCGTGAACGCCTCCGCCAGGAACAGCACGTCGGGGTCGACCGACTTCACCTCGTTGATGATCCAGTGCCAGAACCCGACGGGCTTGGTGTGCGGGTTGTCGACCCGGAAGATCTTGATGCCCTGCTCGACCCAGTGCAGCACGATGCGCAGGATCTCGTCGCGGATGCCCTGCGGGTCGTTGTCGAAGTTCAGCGGGTAGATGTCCTGGTACTTCTTCGGCGGGTTCTCCGCGTAGGCGATCGAACCGTCGGCGCGGGTGGTGAACCACTCGGGGTGCTCGGTGACCCACGGGTGGTCCGGCGCGCACTGCAGCGCCAGGTCCATCGCGATCTCGACGCCGGCGTCGCCGGCCGCGGCGATGAACGCCCGGAAGTCCTGCAGGGTGCCGAGGTCCGGGTGGATCGCGTCGTGCCCGCCCTCCTCGGCGCCGATCGCCCACGGCGAGCCGACGTCCTGCGGCCCGGCGACCAGGGTGTTGTTCGGCCCCTTACGGTTGACCCGGCCGATCGGGTGGATCGGCGGCAGGTACACCACGTCGAACCCGAGCTCGGCGACCTCGGCCAGGCGCGGGGTCGCGGACGCGAACGTGCCGTGCTTGATCGGCTTGCCGTGCTCGTCGACGAGTGCGCCCTGGGAGCGGGGGAAGAACTCGTACCAGGCGGAGAACAGCGCCCGCTTCCGGTCGCACCACAGGGGCAGCTCCTTGGAGCGGGTCACCTGCTGGCGCAGCGGATGACGCCACAGCACGTCGGTGAGGCCCAGCGCCGGGGACACCCTGGCGAACAGCGGGATCGTCGTGTCGGCGAGGGCCTGCGCGGCGCCGGTGACCCGGGAGCGCTCCGCCACCGGGACGCCGGTCGCGGCCTGGTTGAGCAGCGCCGCGCCCTCGGCCAGGTCGTTGCCGAGGTCCTGCAGGCCCTGCCCGGCACCGATCTTCTTCGTGACGGCGTCGTGCCAGGTCAGGTACGGGTCGGAGAAGGCCTCGACCGCGAACGTCCACGCGCCGACCGCGTCGGGGCGCACCGTGCCGAGCCACGTGTCGGTGCCGACCGGGCCCGGACCCATGCGGGTGAACGGGCCCTCCTTGCCGTCGGGGCCGATGAGGACCACGTTGCAGCCCATCATCGAGTGGCCCTCACGGTAGGAGACGGCCGTCACCGGGACGAGCTCGCCGACGACGGCCTTCGCCGGGAACCGGCCGCCCTCGACCTGTGGGGTGACCTGCTCGATGGGGAACCGGTCCGCGGTCACGACACTCGGACCGGTGGCGGCCTGCCATGTTCCCGCGGGCGCGTCTGGCACCACCACGGGATCCTCGGAGGCGAGCGCGGTCTCGGTGTCGGTCCGGGCGATGGCAGGTGCTTCGGGTGTCGGGGTACCCATGATCCTCACCGTATCGAATCCGCGCGGGGTTGGCAGCGTTAGCGTCGTCTTCCTACGGCATGATGCGTTGACCCTTGCCGATGACCACGATCCCGCCCTCGGAGACGGTGTAGCGGGTCCGGTCCTTCTCCAGGTCGACACCGATCTCGGTGCCCTCCGGCACGATGACGTTCTTGTCGATGATGGCGTTGCGGATCACGGAGTGCCGGCCGATGTCGACGCCCTCCATCAGCACCGAGCCCTCCACGTGCGCCCACGAGTGGACCTTCACGTTGGGCGACACCACCGAGTTCTCCACCAGGGCGCCGGAGATCACCGCGCCGGGGGAGATCATCGACCCGACCGCCCGGCCGACCCGCTCACCCCAGCCGTGCACGAACTTCGCCGGCGGCCACGGGCTGTTGCCGGTGTAGATCGGCCACTCGAAGTTGTACAGGTTGAACACCGGCTGCACGGCGATGAGGTCCATGTTGGCCTCGTAGAACGAGTCCAGGGTCCCGACGTCGCGCCAGTAGCCGCGGTCGCGGTCCGAGCTGCCCGGCACGACGTTGTTGCTGAAGTCGTAGACGGCCGCCTCATGCTTGTCGACGAAGTACGGGATGATGTTGCCGCCCATGTCGTGCTTGCTGGACGGGTCCTGCGCGTCGCGGGTGACCGCGTCGATCAGCGCCCCGGTGGTGAAGATGTAGTTGCCCATCGACGCGAAGATCTCGTCCGGCGCGTCCGGCAGGCCCCGGGCGTCGCGGGGCTTCTCCCGGAAGGCGGAGATCCGCCGCCCGTCGTCGGCGACCTCGATCACGCCGAACTGGTCGGCGGTGGACAGCGGCTGCCGGATCCCGGCGACCGTCACCGCCGCGCCCGACTCGATGTGCTGGCGCATCATCTGCTCCGGGTCCATCCGGTAGATGTGGTCCGCGCCGAACACGATGACGTAGTCGGGACGCTCGTCGTTGATGAGGTTCAGGCTCTGGTAGATCGCGTCCGCGGACCCGGCGAACCAGCGCGGCCCGAGCCGCTGCTGCGCAGGCACCGGCGTCACGTAGTTGCCGAGCAGGGTCGACATGCGCCAGGTCTTCGTCACGTGGCGGTCCAGCGAGTGCGACTTGTACTGGGTCAGCACGACCATCTTCAGATAGCCGCCGTTGGCCAGGTTCGACAGGACGAAGTCGATCAACCGGTAGATGCCGCCGAACGGCACCGCCGGCTTCGCCCGATCAGCGGTCAAGGGCATCAATCGCTTGCCCTCGCCGCCGGCGAGGACGATCGCGAGGACTTTTTTGGCGGCCATGGTCGAGACGCTAAACGTGTCCGGCGTGTTGCGCCAGACGAACCCAATTAGTCTTTCCAACGTGCGCGTAGACCTACTGACTCGAGAGTACCCCCCGGACGTTTACGGTGGTGCCGGCGTTCATCTGGAGTACCTGGCGCGGGAACTGCGCCGGCTGCCACTGGACGTGCGGGTGCACTGCTTCGGCGCGCCCCGCTCGGAAGCGGGCGTGGTCGGCTACCCGGACCCGCCAGGGCTGCAGGGGGCGAACGCCGCCCTGCGGACCATGGGGGTGGACCTGGAGATGGCCGCCGGCGCGGCAGGCACCGACCTGGTGCACAGCCACACCTGGTACGCCAACTTCGCCGGGCACACCGCCAAGCTGCTGCACGGCGTCCCGCACGTCATCACCAGCCACAGCCTCGAGCCGCTGCGCCCGTGGAAGGCCGACCAGCTCGGCGGCGGCTACGCGCTCTCATCCTGGTGTGAGCGCACCGCGGTCGAGGCCGCCGACGCCGTGATCGCGGTGTCCGCCGGGATGAAGGCCGACGTGCTCCGGGCCTATCCGAGGGTCGACCCCGACCGGGTCCACGTCATCTACAACGGCATCGACACCGAGCAGTACGCGCCGGACCCCGGCCTGGACGTCGTCACCCGGCTCGGCATCGACCCGCAGCGGCCCAGCGTCGTGTACGTCGGCCGGATCACCCGGCAGAAGGGCCTGCCCTACCTGCTGCGGGCGGCCCGGCGGCTCCCCGCCGACGTGCAGCTGGTGCTGCTCGCCGGCGCCCCCGACACGCCGGAGATCGCGGCGGAGGTGACCGCGCTCGCCGATGAGCTGCGTGCCACCCGCTCCGGCGTCGTCTGGGTGCAGGAGATGCTGCCGAAGCGGGAGGTCATCCAGGTCCTCACCCACGCCACCCTGTTCGTCTGCCCGTCGATCTACGAGCCGATGGGTATCGTCAACCTCGAGGCGATGGCCTGCCAGACCGCGGTCGTCGCGACCGCCACCGGCGGCATCCCCGAGGTCGTCGCGGACCGCGAGACCGGCCTGCTCGTGCCGATCGAGCAGGTCACCGACGGGTCCGGCACGCCGCTGGACGAGGACCGCTTCGTCGCGGACCTCGCCGACGCGATGAACGAGCTGCTGGAGGAGCCGGCCCGGGCCGCCGAGTTCGGCCGTGCCGGACGGCAGCGGGCCCTGGACCACTTCTCCTGGTCGGCGATCGCCCAACAGACCCTGGACGTCTACCGGTCCGTGTCGTAGCCCGCCACGTGGTGCTGGACCGCCCACGCGAGGCGGTCCAGCCAGCTCTCCGGGTCGTGGACGGGCCAGCTGGTCCAGTCGACCCGCATGACGCGGACGGCGTCCGGGTCCAGGGCCGGCAGGAGGCGGTGCAGGCGCGGCGAGAGGGTGACGCCGTCGAGCTCGCCGAGCAGGACGGCGTCGTAGACGTCCTTGCCGTGGGCGGCGCCCTCCCGGGTCAGGTCCTCGGCGAGCCACTGCAGCTTCCACAGCAGCGACAGCGCCCGGCTCGCCGTCCACACCGCCGTCGGCGGCCGGCCCGCGCCGCAGGGCACGACGGTCAGCACGGGCGGCTCCGGCAGCGCCTCGTCGTAGGCGAAGTCCAGCTGGACGGTGCCTTCCTCGTCGCCGGACCGCCACGGGACGTGGACGCGGGCGCCGGCCGAGCCGCCGTAGTCGAGGCGGTAGCCGGCGTAGTCCCAGTCCCGGTCGGGTGCGGCGTTCGCGATGTCCAGGACCGCGCCGCCCGGCGTCCGTGGGTGCCGCTCGAGCGCCTCCATCACCTTCAGGTGTGGCTGGTCGTCGGGGTCGATCTCCTCCGCGTGCATCCAGCGCAGGCCGTCCGGCGGCAGCAGCGCCCGCACCCCGCCGGTGTCCTCGTCCAGGAACGCCGACGGCTGCGCCCGGCCGGCGCCCTGCGTCGCCTCGGGCCAGTACTGCACCGGGTCGACCCGGTCCACCCACGGGTGCGGGTGGCGGCTGTCCAGGCCCGTGACCAGCACGGGGCGGACGACCCAGTCGAGGTCGCCGGGCGGGCGGGCCCGGGCGCCGACCCAGGCCGGCATCGTCATGCTGCCCCGCAGGACCAGCGACTCGCCGGCGGGGTCGGCGGCGACGACGGCGAGGACGTGGTCGAGCACGTCCCGGTGCGCGGTCACTGGATCCATCCGGCGTCCAGCCCCGGGTTGTCGTCGACCAGCACGTACTCCTCCTCGACCTCCACCGGCACGAACGGCAGCTCGGCCAGCAGCGCGTCGAGGCGCCGCCGGGCCCCGGCGCGGTCCACGTCGTGGCAGCGCTGGGTCACGAACCGCTCGTGGCGGCCGTCGTCGCGGGTCCGGCGCGCGTTGCGGGACAGGTGGGCGCCGTGCCGCACGGCCACCGACCGTGCCGCGTCGATGTCCGCGGCGGTCAGGACCAGCTTCACGTGGTGCTCGAAGTAGCCCGCCGGCACCACCGGGTGCCAGGGCGGGGCCTCGATCTTGACCCGGCGCACCGTGAACCCGTCCCCGCGCAGCCGCTCCACCAGGGCGCCGGCCGCCGCGCGCTGCCCCGCCAGGTCGCCGCGGCCACGGCCGGTCAGCATCGGCTGGTCGGCGTGGCCGCCCCGGTCGAGCCGGATCCTCGTGTACTTGAGGCCGGCGGCCGACGCCCACGCCGCGAGGCGCGGGTCGAAGTCGACGGTCACGTGGGTCTCGTAGTCACCCACCCACGTGGTCCCTGACGAGCTGGGCGATCGCGTCGGCCTGCTCCACGTTGGCCAGGTGGGCCGCGCCCGGCAGGACCACCAGGCGGCTGCCGGCGATCCCGGCGTGGATGCGCTCGCCGTGCTCCGGCGGGGTCGCCGGGTCGTCGGCGCCGGCGATGACCAGCGTCGGCGCGGTGATCCGCGGCAGGTCGTCGCGCAGGTCCATGGCGCCGATCGCCTCGCAGCAGCCGGCGTACCCCTCCGCCGGGCACGCCGCGATCATCGCCCGGTAGGGCGCGACCTTCGCCGGCAGCGCCGCCCGGAACCTGGGCGTGAACCAGCGGCCGAGGACCGCGTCGGCGATGCTGCCCATGCCCACGGTGCGGACCTGCTCCGCGCGCACCGCCCAGCCGTCCGCGGGCGGCAGGTGCGCGGCCGTGCAGATCAGCACGAGCCGCTCGATCCGCTCGGGCGCGTTGGCGGCGAGCCACATGCCGACCATCCCGCCCAGCGAGAGCCCGCAGTAGGACGCCCTGGCGATGCCGAGCCGGTCGAGCAGGGCCAGGACGTCACGGCCCAGGTCCTCGATCCGGTACGGCCCCGGCGGGGCGGGCGAGGCGCCGTGCCCGCGATGGTCGAAGCGCACCACCCGCAGGTCCGTGAGGGCGGGCAGCTGGGGGCGCCACATGTCGAGGTTGCTGCCGAGCGAGCCGCCGAGCAGCAGGACCGGCGCGCCGGGGGGTCCACTGGTGCGCTGGAACAGCGTCGTTGCCGTCACCGCGTCGTTGTACCACGCCACCCACCCGGCGGCCCCGCGCCGAGGTCCTAGCGTGTGAACAATGCCGCTGCGAACACGGCCACGATCCACGTCCAAAGTACGGTGAACCCGGCGTACCCGGCCCGGTGCAGCCGCGACCCGCGCCAGGTCCCGGGCGGGAACGCGACGAACTGCGCCGCCCACCGCAGCCCCCAGAACACGCACTCGGCGCCGAGCACGGCCGCCGGGACCCGCCCGGGCCGCAGGAGGTCGGCGGCGAGCAGCAGCGGGGCGAGACCGAGCAGCACGCACATCACCCCGATGAAGAAGGTGTGGGTGTACAGCACGTGCCGGGTCAGCGGGTGCAGCGCCGCGAACTGCGGCCGCCACGCCAGGACACGGGGCAGCGCCACGTGCGCGACGCCGAGGGCGACGAGGACCGCCCCGACCAGCCGCAGCTGCACCTCGACGGGGCTCACCGCCGTCGCGTCGAGGGCGGCCACCGCCGTCATGTCGATGGTGGTCACCGCCGGAACACCAGCGCCCGCACCAGGGGCGTCATCGTCGTCTCGCCCGCGAGGGTGAGCCGGGCGCCGCGGGCCAGCCCGAGCCACTCCCGGCGGGGGTAGAAGTGCCAGGCGCCCGGCCCGTACGCGGCGACGGTCGCCGCGCCGCGGCAGTGCTCGACGAGCACCAGGTGCCCGCCGGGGCGCAGGGCGCGGGCGACCTCGGCGAACAGCGCCGCCCGCTGCGCCGGGACCCGCAGCTCGTGCGCCGCGAACGCGAGGAACACGGCGTCCTGTCCGCCGTCGGCCACCGGCAGCGCGGTCACCCCGGCCGGGACCGCGCCGGCCGGCGGCGGGTGCAGCCGCCTGGCCCGCCGGACCGAGCCCTCGGTCATGATCACCGGGTCGAAGCAGTCGAGCACCGTCGGCTCGGCGTCCGGCAGCAGGCCGCGCAGCGCGGGGCTGATCTCGTCGAGGCCGGTGCTGATCACCGCGTACCGGCGCGGCGGCGGCACCAGGTCCAGCGCCCAGCGCCACTCGTACAGGCGGCTGCGGTCATACACCCACCAGGTGGCGGCGAGGCTCACCGCGACCCCGGCCGCGCCCGGCACCGCCAGGAGCCGCCACGGCCACGGCAGCGCCGCGGCGGCGACCAGCAGCACCGCCGCGACCAGGTACTTCGGCCAGTTGAAGCGGACCATGTGGATCACCGGACGCTCCCGTCGAGGGCGCGGCGGACCCCGCGGTGCCAGCCGTAGTCGAGCCCGGCGACGTGGAACGCCTGCGCCAGGACCGGCGCCGTCCCTTCGAACGGGCCGCGCTCCAGGAACGTGCACCGGGTGACGCGGACCGCGACCGGCACCGGCGTCCAGGTGCTGCGGTGCGCCTTCACCACGACGATCCCGCCGTCCTCGGCGTCGAAGGTGTACGGCAGCGGCCCGGCGAACCTGCGGGCGGCGGTCGCGTCGGCGAACGGGGAGCCCGCCGGCAGCGGCGCGGGCGTGCCGTCCCGTGCCGGTGCGAGGTCGGCGGTGACGGTGAGGTCGGCGCCGCCGTCCCGGCTGTCGACCGTGGCGGTGAGCAGGTCGCCGTCGACGGTGAGCCCGACCGTGCCGACGTGGTAGCGGTACCGGGTGAGCAGGTTCCCGGCGCGGGCGAGGGCGGGCCGGCCCGTGTCGCTGCGCAGGATGTACAGGCCGCGCATGGTCCTCCCGGCCGGCGTCGGGAACCTGGTGAAGATCCGGTAGCCGGTGAGCACGGCGTCGATGCCGAGCGCCGCGGGCAACGGCGCTGGCCGCAGCCCCTGCGTGGACACGATGCCGATCGCGACGAAGCCGTGGCTGCCGTGCGGGCCCTCGTACGTGTCGAGGGTCAGGCCGGGCGGCAGCAGCGGCGCCAGGACCGGGGCCGGCAGCGCGTACGTGAGGACGAGCGAGTGCCCGAAGCGGGTGCGCATCGGCAGGGGGTGCCGTCGCAGGGCCTGCAGCATGGTCATGCTCCGGCGGTGAGGGGGTGGAGGCGGACGACGGCGCCCCAGAGCAGGGACCGGTCGGGCAGCGGGTCGCCGGGCAGCGGGGGCGTGTCGCGGAACGTCCGCAGCACGACCGGGCCGCCGGGCCGGACCCCGTGCCGCAGCGCCGCGGCGAGCTCGGCGGCGAACGCGGGCGGCCGGCCGTCGAGGACGTTGGAGAGGGTGGCGGCGTCGTACCAGCTGGGCGGCACCGACCGGAGGTGCTCGACGACGTCGGCGTGCACCCACTCGATGCCGCCCTCGATGTCGCCGGCCGCCGGTCCGGGTGGTGTGGCGGGGCACTCGCGGCCCAGGAGGAGGCGCCAGGCCCACGGGTTGGTGGCGTTCGGGTGGCCGGTCAGGCCCTGCTCGAGGCGGCGGCGCAGGACCCGGTCCATCCGGGGTGGCAGGGCGCGCCACAGGTCCCGCCGGACGAGTCCCGCGGAGGCGAACGCGAGCCGCATCAGCGCCCTGAGTGCGGGCCGGTCCAGTCGCTCCCGCCAGTGCGCGCGCTGCGCCTCGAGGTCGGCCAGGCGCAGGAACTCCGTCATCGCGGCGGGGCGCCAGCCGGGGACGACCAGGCCCGCGGCGCGGCGGGCGACGGCCTGGAGGCGTTCGGCGGTGCCGGTGACCGTGGGGCCGCCGGCGAGCCTGGTCCGCGCGTAGGCCAGCTGGGTGGCGCTGATGTCGACGGCCGTGACCCGGTGCCCGGCCCGGGCGAGGGCGGCCGCGGTGTCGCCGGCGGAGGCGATGGCGAGGACCCGCCCCGCCGGTGGGAACACGCTCAGCTCGGCGGCGGGGTCTTCGTACATGCGGCCGAACATCACCTGGGGGCGCCTGCCGACGGTGAGCCGGCCCCGCTGCCACGGGTTACGCATCTGCGGTCGCCGGTGCCGCGAGGAGCCAGGCGAGGGCGAGGAGCGCGGCGTTCGCGGTGAGCATCCGGCCGGCGTCGGTGATGTGGTCCCGGGCGAAGAGCAGGCCGCCGGCGTTGAACGCGACCAGCAGCACCGTCTGCGTCACCGCCGCGGCCCGCGGCCACCGTCCGGTGAGGACCCAGGCCGCGAGGGCGACCTCCGCGAGGCCGATCCCCGTCAGGGCGGCGGGCCCGAGCAGCGGCGCCGCCGCGACGATCTTCTCCTGGTCGGGATCGCCGTGCAGGAGCTTGCACCACAGGCCCTCATACAGCCACACCGCCGCCACCGCGGCCCGCGCGGCGTGCTTCGCCTTCACCGGGCGGCCTTGCGGAGCTTCGCCTGCAGGGCGCGGCGGGCGACGGGGCCGAGGCCGTCGACGACCTCGACGAGGACGCCCAGGCGCTCCAGCGCGGCGACGGCGGCGGCCGCCCCGTCCGGGTCGACGCCGGTGAGGAGCTCCAGGCCGATGAACGTCGACGCGACCACCCTGGCCAGCCCCGGCACGTCGACGAGGTCGGCGACGGGGGAGGCGGCGGTGACCCGGTGCAGCACCGGCTCGATCTCGGCGATCCACAGCTTCAGGCAGGCAGCGACGGCCGGTGCGAGGCGCTCGTCGGTCTGGGCGCCGGCGAGCATCTGCGCGAGGATCGCGACGTTGCCCTCGGCCCGCTCGATCTGCTGCAGCTGCCGGCCGACGTCGAGGAGCTCGCCGATGCTCGACACGGCCGCGAACCGCTCCCGGTAGAGCGCGACCCGGCTCTCGGTCGCCTGCCGGCAGGCGACCGAGAGCAGCTGGTCGACGGTCCCGAAGTGGTAGAAGACGAGCGCCTGGTTGACGCCGGCCGCCGCGGCGATCGTCCGCGCCGACGCGCCCGCGAGGCCGTCGCTGCCGAGGACCTTGATCGCCCCGTCGACCAGGCGCTCCTTCGTGTCCGCCACCACGCACCCCATTCAGTTGAGCACTCGCTCAAGCCGTCGGGGCTATTTAAGCATTCGCTCAAGCTCCCGGGAAGTGACGAACGTGAGACCGTCCTCACCGTGGTCGATCGTGACCGTGTCGCCGGGGCGCAGCGCGCCGAGCAGGATCCGCTCCGACAGAGGGTCCTCGACCGCCCGCTGCACGGTGCGCCGCAGCGGCCGGGCGCCGAGCACCGGGTCGTGGCCGCGCGCCGCCAGGTGCGCGCGGGCCCGCGGCGTCACCGCCAGCCCGATGTCCTGGAGGGCGAGCCGCGCCGCCACGTCCAGCACGAGCAGGTCGACGATGCCTTCGACCTCCGCGGGACCCAGCGGATGGAAGACGACGGTCTCGTCGATGCGGTTCAGGAACTCCGGCCGGAAGTGCTTGCGCAGCTCGTCGCCGACCCTGTCGTACATGGGCAGCGGCCCGTCGTGGAAGCCGGCCGGCCGGGTCAGGTCGCGGGTGCCCAGGTTGGTCGTGAGGATGAGCACCGTGTGCTTGAAGTCGACGACGCGACCCTGGCCGTCGGTGAGCCGGCCGTCCTCCAGGATCTGCAGCAGCGTGTGGAACACGTCCGGGTGCGCCTTCTCCACCTCGTCGAACAGCACGACCGAGAACGGCCGCCGCCGGACCTGCTCGGTGAGCTGCCCGCCGTCGTCGTAGCCGACGTAGCCGGGCGGCGCGCCGACCAGCCGCGCCACCGTCGCCCGGTCGTGGAACTCCGACATGTCCAGCTGGATCAGCGCGTCCCGGGCGCCGAACAGGAACCCCGCGAGGGCCTTGGCCAGCGACGACTTCCCGACGCCGGACGGGCCGGCGAAGATGAACGACCCGGCGGGCCGGCGCGGGTCCTGCAGGCCGGCCCTGGTCCGGCGGATCGCCCGCGACACGGCGGCGACCGCCGCCTCCTGGCCGACGAGCTCCTCGTGCAGCGTCTGCTCCATCCGCAGCAGCCTGGCGCTCTCCTGCTCGGTGAGCCGCTGCACCGGGATGCCGGTCCACGCCGCCACCACGGCCGCGATCTCGTCCGCGTCGACCTGCTGCAGTTGCGGCGTTCCGGCCTTGTTCGCGGCCCCTGCCCCGGTCTTGTTCGCGGCTCCGGCCCCGGTCTTGTTCGCGGCCCCGGCCTCGTCGATCAGGTCGATCGCCTTGTCCGGGAGGCGGCGGTCGGTGATGTACCGGTCGGCGAGCAGCGCCGCCGCCCGCAGCGCCGCGTCGGTGTACGTGACGCCGTGGTGCTCCGCGTACCGGTCGCGCAGGCCGCGCAGGATCAGCACGGTGTCCTCGGCGGTCGGCTCCGGCACCGCCACCGGGTGGAACCGCCGGTCCAGCGCGCCGTCCTTGGCGATGAACCTCCGGTACTCCTCGTCGGTGGTCGCCCCGATCGTCCGCAGCTCCCCGCGCGCCAGCAACGGCTTGAGCAGCGACGCGGCGTCGATGGCACCCTCGGCCGCGCCCGCGCCGACCAGGTTGTGGATCTCGTCGATGAACAGGATGATGTCGCCTCTGGTGCGGACCTCCCTGGTGACCTTCTTCAGCCGTTCCTCGAAGTCGCCGCGGTATCGGGAGCCGGCGACCAGCGCCCCCAGGTCGAGCGTGTACAGCTGCCGGTCCTTGAGCGAGGCCGGCACGTCACCGGCGACGATCCGCTGGGCCAGCCCCTCGACGACGGCGGTCTTGCCGACGCCGGGCGGCCCGGTCAGCACCGGGCTGTTCTTCCGGCGCCGCGACAGGACCCGGATGACCCGCTCCACCTCGGCATCCCGCCCGATGACCGGGTCGAGCTGCCCGTCGCGGGCCGCGGCGGTCAGGTTGACGCCGAACTGGTCGAGCACCGTCACCGGCGGCGCGCTCTCCGGCGCCTTCGTGCTGGACGGGTGCCCGGCCAGCAGCTGGATGACCTGCGCCCGCAGCCGGTTGAGGTCGGCACCCAGCCGGACGAGCACCTGGGCCGCGACGCCCTCACCCTCCCGGACCAGACCCAGCAGCAGGTGCTCGGGCCCGATGAAGTTGTGCCCGAGCTGGAGCGCCTCCCGCAACGCCAGCTCCAGGACCTTCTTCGCCCGCGGCGTGAACGGCACGTGCCCGCCCGGCGCCTGCCCACCCAGGCCGATCATGTCCTCGACCTGCCGCCGCACGTCCTCGAGCGACACCCCGAGCGCCTCGACGCTCCGCGCCGCGACGCCGTCGCCCTCCTGGATGAGCCCGAGCAGCAGATGCTCGGTCCCGATGGCATGGTGATTGAGAACCCGGGCTTCCTCCTGCGCCAACACCACGGCACGTTTGGCCCGGTCGGTGAACCGCTCGAACATCGACGATCACGCCCTTCGCCTTCACGGCGTTCGGCGGGCCCACGCAGCCGCATCCCTTCGGATGCGCTGAGTCAGGGCCTCTTGACCGCCGCCGGAGGCGTGGGCTCCGTCGATCCGCGGCACGGGCAGGCGCGCTGCCCCCTCCACCATAACCGACCGCCGGCACCCCGTCGCCCCACCGACCCCGCACGCTGCGAACGGCCCGGACCAGGACGGGTCGGTCATCAGGACCGGCCCGTCCTGACCGGCGGCGGTCAGTCGAAGTCGGCCGCCTGGATCGCGATCACTCCGCGGTAGCCCGGGTGTTCGCTGAGCGTGAAGAGGGTGTCCGGTGAGCTGCTGTCGTCGCCGAAGTAGCTGAGGGACTCGGCGCCGTAGGCCCCGGTCCAGACCTTGACCGCAGAGGTCGCCTGGCCGTTCCAGAAGCGCAGCTTGCCGTAGTTGTCCTGGATCGTCTCACCGGACGTGATGACGCCGCCGCTGCTGTGGAACCAGAACTTCGTGTCCCGGGTCGTGACGCCCTGCACCGAGCTGAACGGCATGCTCCAGGCGTCGTAGTAGTAGCTCGACGGCAGGCGGGTGCTCGAGTCGAGGTTGAACCGCCACAGCCCGGCGCCCGGCGAGGTCGAGTACTCGCCGATGACCAGTTTGTCGGGCGTCGCCTCCCGGTCGAGGGAGATGGTGGAGAACGTCATCGCCGGGCCGCTGGCGACGATCTGACCGACCTGCAACATGATGTACGCGTAGCCGCTGGCGCAGTACTTCGCGCCGTACTTGCCGATCCTGGCGGCGCAGTCGGCCGAGGTGTCGGCGCTGAAGATGTGCTTGAAGCTGAACAGCTTGATGCGGTCGGTGCAGGCCACGTAGAGCATGTCGCCGTACCACATCGCCCCGCCGGCGTGGCAGTTGACCTCCGAGAAGTCCGTGCCGCCGCCGGTCGGCGCGGCGAAGAGCAGGTGCCGGTAGTTGTTGCCGCTACGAGGAGCTGCTCGCCCTGCTGGCCGAGGCGCTCGCCGCCGCCCGGGCCACCGGCAGCCGGGCCACGCAGGCCCGCGTCCTGGGCAACATCGGCGTCGCGTGCGTCGAGACCGGTAGCCCGGCGGCGGCCCTCGCCCATCTCCGCGAGGCACTGGCGATCCACCGCGAGCTCGGCAACCGCACCGGCGAGGCGATCGCGTTGGTCAACATCGCCCGGGCCCATCAGGAGGCCGGCGACGACGAACCGGCGTACCGCGACGCGGGCGCCGCAGTCACCATCCTGCGCGAGACCGGGGACCGTGCCGCCGAAGCGTCCGCGCTCAACGCCCTGGGTGTGGCCGCCCTCCGGCTGGGCCGCCCCACCGAAGCGGCCGACCGCCACCGCGACGCGCTCGCGCTGGCGGTCGAGATCGGCAGCCCCTTCAGCCAGGCCCGCGCCCACACCGGTCTCGGCGACGCCCACGAAGCCACCGCCGACCCGGCCACGGCCGCTCATCACTGGCGGCAGGCGCTCGCCGCGTACGGCGACCTCGACGCCCCCGAAGCCCAGCGGGTGCGGGATCGGCTCGACCGGCCGGCCGCTGGATCCACGCCGGCAGCAACTTCCGCCGAACAGTCGAAGTCGATGGCAGTGCGAGAAGGGCCAACGTGAATCCGCTGTGGTGCGGCAGGCGGCCAACGCACGCCAGGCGTTGACGATATCGACGGACGTGACTCAATCTGGACGGCAGCCCGTCTCACGAGGCCCGGTTGTCGACCGGGGGAGCGAAGGAGTGCGTATGCCACACATCACGCTCAACACCAGCGAACCCGGGATTCGCGGTCTGTTCCGGTTCAGGCCGGAGACGGCGCTGCCGCTCAACGGCCTGGTCGAGGCACTGCTGTGTGGCCCCGGTACGTTGACCCGTGGCGAACGCGAACTTATCGCGGCCTATGTGTCCGGCCTCAACGAATGCCAGTACTGCTACTGCGCTCACGCGGCGTACGCGGCGGCGCAGCTTCCCGATGGCATGGCCCTGGTCGAGCAGGTACGTGACGATGCCGACGGCGCACCGGTGTCGAGCAAGATGCGTGCGTTGCTCGACGTCGCCGGCGCGGTCCAACGTGGCGGCAAGGAGGTCACCGAGGACCTGGTGGCCGCCGCCCGGGCCGAGGGTGCCACCGATGTCGAAGTCCACGACACGGTGCTGATCGCGGCCGCGTTCTGCATGTTCAACCGGTACGTCGACGGGTTGGCCACCGTTCTGCCGGACGACCCCGACTTCTACACCGATCGTGCGAAGCGCATCGTCACCCACGGCTACCTCGGTGTGCTGCAGCAGGAGACCATCCGCTAGTCGTGGTGGAGCTGTGCTGGCTGCTGGTGTCTGGGCGTCGTGCCGGGGTGGACCTCCTGTGCTGGGGCGGTCAGACCTGGAGGGCGGTGGCGGTGGACTCCTGGCGTGGCAGGACGATCAGGTCCTCGGGGCGCATCGTGTGGGTGGCGGGGTCGCCGTCGAGGCGGATCTCGTAGCCGCGTGGTGGTCCTGCGGCGGCCCAGCGTGCTCCGATGATCGTGCCCGATGCCGGCGGGCCCGGGAGCGGCGCGCCTGCGGCCGGCGGATCCTGGGCGGCCTCACGTGCTTCCGGCCGGCCTTGGTCGGCCTTCCCTGCTGGCTGTCGAACCTGGGTGACCTCACGTGGTTGTGACCGGGCCTGGGTGGTCGTGCCTGGTGCCGGTGGGGCGGGGGTGGTCGTGCCCGCGGCGGGACCCGGGGTCGCTGGGTGGGTGAGGCGGACCCTGGTGCCGGGGGCGTGGCCGTCGTCGGCGATGACGAGGAGGGCGTCGAGGATCTGGGCGGCGCCGGTCCAGGGGGCGCGGAGGACATACGGCTCGCCGTCCGGGCCCTCGACCGGCATCGTGAACATGCGGCACACCAGTGACAGCCGGTCGGCGTCGTGGCGGATGGCGGGGCTGGGGTTGGCCTGGCCTGACCGGAGGGCGTCCTCGACCCTGGCCCACAGGCCGGCGATCCCGTCGTCGAGGACGAGGCGGGCGGCGCGGTCCACCTCGGCGCACTCCATGTCGACGGCGGTCTCCTCGCCGAGCTCGGCGGTCCATGCCAGGTCCAGGGCGGCGGGCACGAGCCCCGGGGCCTCCCGCACCACCACCAGGTAGAGCATGGCGAGCAGGTCTTCGAGGCCGTCGCCGGCGTAACAGGGGCCCGCGTGGCTCTCGCCGGGTGGGAACCGCTCCACCAGGTGCACCGCCCGCCCACCCGCGAGGCGTGCCGCCCGCCGCGTGTCGTGGAGCTTCACGGCGGCGGGGCGTAGCTCCCGGGCGATGACGGTCCACCTGCCGGGCAGGCCGACCGGATACACCGTCCTGCCGAGGCTGGCCAGGGTCTCGCCCGGGCCGACGCCGAACCCCGCGAGCTGCCGCGCGGCCACCGAATATGCGACACCCGTCTGGGCCGCATGCGCCCTGATCGCCCGCCGCCGCTTCCGATCCCGCCGCGCCCGCCCGGTCCCGTCCTGCTGCTGCCGGTCCTGCTCTCCGCCGCTGCGCTGTTGCCCGCCGTCCCGCTGCCCGCCGCTGGGATGGCCGCCGTCCTGGGCGGGGTCAGGGGCTGGCTGGTGCTGGTCCTCTTCGTCTGGCATGGCGACCTCCGGCGTCGACCCACGCTCGCACCGATCGGACGGCGGGACCTCCGCCGGGCAGCCTGCACCACCGCGCTGAGTCTGAGACTCTTGGCCTCGGGTCACGGCAGGCGTGGGCAACCGTGTCGGGCTCAGGCAGGCGCTCTACCCACCACGACCATACCGCCGCACCGCCCCCCGAGCGCACCCCAAACCTGTTCGCCGACAGCGGACTGCCGGGCGGCGGGTCCGGCCCGCGTGGTCAGAGCGTGACGAGGGAGCGGACCGCCAGGGCGGAGCCGACGAGCAGGACCAGGGCCGCGGTGCCGGTGGGGGCGAGCCGGGTCAGGCGGTCGCTGATCCGCAGGCGGGCGGGCCAGCGGTCGCGGATCTTGATGAGCAGCAGGCCGGCGGCGGTGAGGGTGGCGGCCATGCCGAAGCCGTACGCGAGCACGAGCAGCACACCGAACCACGTCCTGCCGAGGGCGACGGCGCCGAGGAGGACGACGAGGGCGGAAGGGCTCGGCACCAGGCCGCCGGCGATGCCCATGCCGACCAGCGCCAACCTGTGCGGGTGACCGTGGTCGTGCGCATGGTCATGGTCATGGTCATGGTCATGGTCATGGTCATGGTCGTGGGTGTGCGAGCCCGAGCCGTGGGAGTGGGTGTGGGAATCAGCGCCGTGGGAGTGGGCGGCGGGCCCGTGGCTGTGGGAGTGGGCGGCGTGGGAGTGAGAGTGGGAGTGGTCATGGGAGGAGGCGTGGCGGGACAGGAGCATGGTCAGGCCGATCGTGGCGACCAGCACGCCGCTCGTCACGCCGAGCCAGCCCAGCACCGTCTCCCCGGCCAGCCCCGCCGCGGTGGTCAGGAGCAGGCCCAGCAGCAGGACGCCGCCGGTGTGGGTCAGGGTGACCGTGGCGCCGACGGTGAGCGCGTCCCGCGGGCGGCCCGCGCGGCCCGCGAGGTACGCGGCCATCACCGTCTTCCCGTGCCCCGGCAGGGCGGCGTGCGCGGCGCCGAGGGCCAGCGCGAGCAGCACCGCCAGCACCCCGACCCACGGCGTCAGCGACCGCGAGGCCACCCATCCGCGCAGCTTCAGCTCCGCGGTCCCGGCCCAGCCGGGCAGGACCGGCGACGACAACGGTCCAGGGGGAGCCTGAGCGGCCGGGCCCGTGCTGCCCCCGGGTTCGAGTCGCAGTGTCGCCCGGTGTACCGCCGGCGGAGAGCTGAGCAGGTCGGCAGGGTAGGACCGCAGCCTCGCGGAAGCCGAGACCGTCGGCAGCGGCGAGCCGACGATGTGCACCCCGGCCGCGACGGCGGTCAGCTCGCGCCACCCGACGCGGTCGGCGGCGAAGTCGTTGACGACGTCCACAGTGGACGGGCCGGAGACCGTGAAGGCCCCCGAGAACGTGCATTCCAGGCGGCTGGTACGCAGCCCGGCCGCACCGTCGGAGTAGGTGAAGGAGGACCGGTCGACCGTCCAGCCGACCGGGCGTCCGTCGACGGCGACCCGGAAGAGCGGCGCCACCGTCGTACACGAGGGGACTGACTGCAACGTGGGGAGCTCGGCCAGGTCGGCCACGTAGTCGACCGTGACGCGGTCGGGGTGGAAGGTCAGCGCGCCCAGCTGGTTGACGGAGAAGTTGCCCAGCGGGTGCGCCTGCGCGGTGCCGGGCCACAGCAGCGGCCCGCCCACGGCCAGGCACAGCAGGACCAGTGCGCGACGAAGCACCATCAGGACTCCAGGGTGGCGAGGGTCCGCACCGCGATCGGCGCGTCGACGGGGGAGAAGTGCGGGTTGAGCGCGAGCGCCAGCCGCAGTTGCACCCGGGCGGTCTCCCTGTCGCCGGCGGCGGAGGCGACCATGCCGTAGTGGTAGGCGAGGGTCGCGTCGACCTGGCCGAGCGCGTTGGCACGCCGGGCGAACGGCAGCGCGGCGGCCGGGTCGCCGGCGGCCATGAGCGTCCACGCGACCATGTCGGCGACCTCGCCGAACTGGCGGCGGTCCCACTCGGCGACCGCGAGCCTGGCGGCGGTCACGGCGTCGCCGGTGGCGAGGGCGAGCGACGCCGCGCCGAGGTCGTCGGTGCCGCCGTTGGCGGTGAAGAGCGAGTGCGCGGCCCGGGCGAGGGCGAGCGACGGCCCGGGGTCGCGCCCGGCGGCCCGCAGCATGCGCGCCTGGTCGAGCAGCGCGTCGACGGTCGGCGTGCGCGCGACCACCTTGGCGAGGTCGTCCAGCGCCGCGGTCAGGTCGCCGGCGGCCGCGTCGAGCTTGGCCTTGAGCTGCCAGAGTCCGACGGCACCGGCGTCGGCGGCGAGGCCCAGCGACACGTGCCGGGCGGCGGTGGCCAGGTCGCCCGCCGCCCACGCCAGGCCGGCGAGGTGCTGGTGGCAGAACGCCACGTCGGCCGGCTCGGTGGCGGCGGCGAGGGCGAGCCGCATGAGCGCGACCGCCTCGGTCCGCTTGCCGTGCTGTTCGAGGTCGTACGACCCGCGGGTGTACGAGCCGAGCCCCGGCCGCAGGTCGAGCATCCGCTGGACGGCGGCGGTCGCGGCGTCGGGGTGCCCGAGCTGGGTCTCGGCGTCGGCGAGGACGCCGTAGGCGGTGTCGGACCACGCGTTGACGGCGAGGGCCCGGTTGGCGAGCTCGCGCGCGCCGGCGAAGTCGTGGCGGGCGTTGGCGAGCGCGCCGAGCCCGGTGAGCGCGTCCGCGTTGCCGTCGGGGCGGACCTCGAGGGACCTGCGCAGCGCGCCCTCGGCCTTCGGGTAGTAGGCGGGGTCGGCGCTGACCCGGGCCTGCTCCAGGTACGCCTCGCCGAGCGCGGCCCACGCGGTCCAGTCGCCCGGCACCTCGCGCAGCCGCTCCTGGTGCGCCGCGATCGCCGCGGCGAGCCGGCCTGTCGACTGTGGACGGTCGGGCTCGACGAAGGCCGGCGACGGGCGCCGCCCGATCAGCGCGCCGAGGCCCAACAGCAGCGTCGCAGCCAGTACGACACCCAACACCATGCGAACCCGCATGACTCCTCCTCCCGGGAGATGAAGGGGGCGCGCCACGCGCACGAAGCGCGCCCCCGGGGAACGGGTCAGGGCTGGACGGACCCGCGGCGCCGCCGCCACCAGCCGACGAAGAGCAGGGTGCCGAGGCCGGCCGCGATCGCCGACGTGCTGACCGCGACGGCCGTCATGCCGGTGCCCGACTCGAACGCCGACGGCGTGGTGGCCGGCTGCGCCGCGACGGACGCGGACGCGGACGTGGCGGCGGACGGCCGCACCGGGGACGGCGCCGAGCCGTTGGGCAGCGCCACGTACGGGAACTGCGCACCGAACGCGTTGTCGTTCGCGTCCACCTTGTCGCCGGTGGCCAGGGCGTCGACGAGCTTGCCGGTCAGCGCCGCGCCCTCGACCGCCTGCACGGCGATGTCAACGACGTCGTCGGTGAGCCGCCGGCCGTTCGGGAAGCCCTGCAGGTCGCCGGCGAGCACGCCGAGCCGGTTGGGCTGCGCGGCGACCGGCACGCCGAGGTTGAGCCGCAGCATCTCCGACGGCCGGAAGTCGGCCGCGACGACGTCGGCGTTGTTGAGCTGCGAGTTGAGGTCGGCCTTGATCGGCCCGCCGGCCTTGGTCGTGATGCCGGTCAGGAAGATCTCGACGAGGTCGTTGCGGGGTGCGGCGGGCGCCGGCACCTTGTAGATGCCCTCGATGAGCTTCGGCAGCTCGGGGTCGGTGACCCGGGCGACGACGGCGGGGATGCCGGCGTCCTGGTCGGGGCTGATCGAGTTGAACGCGTCCTTCAGCGACGCCGGCACGACCACCTCGTTGACCAGCGGGTTGCCCAGCCGGGACACCTGCACCTTCTCGCCGGTGACAGGGCCGGACTGCCCGGTGACGCGGGTCTTGGCCCGCTCGGTGGTCGTCCAGATCCCGATGACCGGGTTGCGCTTCACGTCGCCCTTGAGCGCCACGTCGGAGAACGGCACCTGCAGCGCGATCGTGTTGACGTTGTAGCCGGCGAGGGTGTCCTGCCCGACCTCGCTCAGGTCGCCGCCGTACAGCAGGTCGAACACCCGCAGGTCGAGGAAGAACGGGTCGTCGGCCTGGCCGGCGTAGACGTTCCAGCCGCCGGGGAGCCGCTTGTCGGCCTCGCCGCGCAGCTTCGCGTAGTCGGGCATCGTGGCCTTGCCGACCCGGGACGGCGCGACCGGCGCGCCGGTGACCCGCGTCTTGAAGGGCTCGCCGTGGAACGAGGACTCCAGCGTGTACGTCTGGCGGAAGAGCAGATTCTCGTCGTCGATCGAGGTGACGGGACCGTTGGCGTAGAGGAACGTGTCGCCGCCGCGGCGGTCGATGTTCTGGAACGTCCAGCGGAACACCGCGTCGGCCTTCGCGTCGCCGTCGCTGTCGACGTTGATGTTGTAGACGGCGTCGGTGGCGAAGGGGAAGAAGTTCGGGCCGCCGTCCGGTGCCGAGAACGGCTGCCAGTTGGCGATGAAGGTGACGTACCCGGCCCGTTCGGGGCTGACGAACGCGTACAGGTCGGTGTTGTCGACGGCAGGGTCGGCGGCGACGAGCGGCGCCTCCCGGTGGCTCGAGGCCGACGACGTGCCGGGCCCGAGGCCGGCGAACGCCACACCGGCCGCCACGAGCGCGGCCGCGGTGGCGCGCCACCGGCGGCCTGCCCGGGTTGGAGTGGTCATCTGCGTGGTCCCCTCGCGTCTGGAGCGGTCCGGTGACCGCCGTACGAGAGGACTTCGCCTTCACCCGGGTCGATGGATGGGTCGGTGTCGGCTTGCTGTCAGCGACCCATCCGCGCCCCCGTCAGCTCCGAATCGGCCGCCCGCCCCCGCCTTGCCGTCAGCGAGCCGGCCGCACGCCCACGCCTTGCTGTCAGCGGCCCGGCCGAACGCCCACGGCGCCGTACCCGTGGGAGACCTGCTCCTCGCCGTCGTCGGGGCGCCAGTCGCCGAGCCACACCAGCCCCGGGTCGAGCAGGTCGTAGCCGTCGAACAGGGCAGCGATCTCCGCCCTGGTACGGGGGACGATCGGCGCGCTGGACCGCCGGTACACCTGCTGGCCGGCGGCGGCGGGCGCGGCGGGGACCCCGTCCAGGGTGAGGTGGGAGACGACGAGGTGGCTGCCGGGGACCGTGGCGTCGCGCAGCCGGGCGATGATGCCGCCCGGGTCGGCCTCGTCGGGCACGAAGTGCAGGATCGACACCATCAGGATCGCGACCGGCTCGCCGAAGTCGAGGTGCCCGGCGACGTCGGGGTCGGCGAGCAGCGCCTCCGGGTCCCGCAGGTCCCGGCACGCCACCGACACGCGGTCCAGACCGTCCACAAGGGACCGTGCCTGGGCGACGGCCACGGGGTCGTTGTCGACGTAGACGACCCGGCCGTCGGTCATCTCGTGCACGTTGCCCTGCGTCGGCAGCCCCGTGCCGATGTCGAGGAACTGCCGCACGCCGGCCCGGTCCAGGTGCTGCACCGCCCGCTGCAGGAACCGCCGGTTGGTCCTGGCCGCCGCGGGCGTGTCCGGGAAGATCGCGAGGATCTGCTCCGCGGCCTCGCGGTCGGCGGCGAAGTTGTGATACCCGCCGAGGTAGTAGTCGTACATGCGGGCCACGTTGGGAACGCTGGCGTCGACGTCGCCGAGACCGGTCATCCACCCACCCTAATGGGGTAGGTTCTGCGACCGTGCTGGACGGACTCGACGACATCGACTGGGCCTCGCTGGAGCACGCGTACGGCCCGGCCGCCGACGTGCCCGGTCACCTGCGGGCGCTGCGCTCCGGCGCCGCGGGGGACCGGCGCGGGGCGCTGACAGGGCTCTATGGCGGGATCTGCCACCAGGGGACCCGGTATGAGGCGAGCGCCCCGGCGGTGCCGTTCCTGCTGGAGCTCCTGGCGGACCCGGCGACCCCGGACCGGGCCGCGGTCGTGGAGCTGGTCGCGTCGATCGCCGTCGGGCACCACGGGGCGTGGCTGCCGGACGGGTTCCCGGTCGCCGAGCTGCGGGCCGCGGCCGTGGGCGGCGCCGAGCTGCTGCGTGCCGCGCCACCGCCGGCCGAGGACGACGAGGACGAGGACTTCGAGGGGGAGAGCCGCCTGGACTACTGGGAGGCTCTCGGCGACGACCAGCGGTCGGCCATGGCGGCGCACGTGGAGCTGGCCGCCTACGACGCCGTGCGCGCCGGCCTGCCCGTGCTGCGGGAACTCGTCATCGGCGGCGACGCGCACGGTGACGCCGCGTTGCGGGCGGCCGCGGCGTTCACGCTCGGCTGGTTCCCCGAGGACGACGCCGCGAGCGTCGCGGTGCTCACCGCGGCGGTCGCCGACCCGTCCCGGTCCGTCGCCGCCACCGCGGTCGTGTCGCTCGGGCTGCTCGGCACGGTCGTGCCGGCGGCGCTGCGCGACACCAGGGGGGAGATCCGCTGGGCGGCGGCGGTCGCCCTCGCCCGGGTCCGGGGCGCCGGGGCCGGCGACGAGGCCACGCGGGAGCTGCTGCGCTGGGCCGGGGGCGCGAGCACCGCCCGGGCCGGCATCCCGTTCCTCGGCGGTGACCTGGCCGGCTACGCGGCGCTGTCCCTGCCCGCGCTCGCCGCCGGTGACGCCGCCCTGGACGCACTGCTGGCCCGGCTCGGGACGGTCACCGGCGTGGAGACCCTGCCGGTGCTCGGCACCGCGCTGCGGCTCGTGTTCCCGGACGGTCCCGGGTCCGGCGTGGCCGGCCCGCGGCAGAGACTGGTGCGGGCGCTGGCGGAGGCGCCCGCCGCGTGGCAGATCGGCGGGCGGAAGTCCGGCGACGTGTCGGGGCTGCTGCGGTCGTTTGGCCTGCCCGGCGACCCTGCGGCGATGAACGACCTGCTAGAGGGCTGACACGCCGGTCGGAGGGGTGCGACTGTTGTCATGCGGCAATCTGTTGTACGGTGGGTGAGTCGTCACCTCCGGCGGCCTGCCACATGTTGCGCAAGCAGCGTGCGCGGCGGGTCACCGACCGGGCCCGTCCAGACAGCGGCGGTCCACCCGGTGCCGTGATGGTTCTCGGTCTCACCGCCGGCGCTCAAGACACGGGCGCTGTGAGCGATTTTCTGACCGGTCTCGAGCCTTGTGCGCCCTCAAGCTGGGGATGCCCTGCTCGGCGTTGCCTTAAACGACGTCCTACAGGACGGACCGGTCATTGCACCGAAAGGCTGACCCTGCCGTGAGCACTGACCTGCACACTGACGCCACTCGCACCGCCGAGCTCCACGACGTCGACTCCGTCCCGGCCGCCGGCACGGCCACGGGCGCCGGTTCGCACCGGACCAGGGAGACCGACGCCCAGGCCAAGGCGTTGCTGTCGCTGCTGGGCGACCTGCCCGCCGGCGCCGACCGCGACCGCGTCCGGGCTCGCCTCATCGAGCTGTACATCCCCCTCGCCGAGTACCTCGCCCGGCGCTTCCGCAACCGCGGCGAGCAGTTCGACGACCTCGCCCAGGTCGCCAACCTCGGGCTGATCAAGTCGGTCGACGGGTTCGACCCGGAGCGCGGCGCCGCGTTCACCAGCTACGCCATCCCGATGATCGTCGGCGAGCTCAAGCGCCACTTCCGTGACAAGGGCTGGGACGTCCGCGTGCCCCGCCGCCTGCAGGAGCTGCGCCTGGAGATCTCGAAGGTCTCCGGCGACCTCGCCCAGGACCTGGGCCGCTCCCCGACGGTCGCGGACCTCGCGGCGAAGCTCGGGGCGAGCGAGGAGGACGTCATCGAGGGCCTGGACTGCGGGCAGGCGTACCGCGCGCTGTCGCTGGACGCGCCCGTCGGCGAGGCCGGCGACGGCGGCGTCACGGGCCTCGGCGACCTGCTCGGCGGCGACGACCCCGACATGGCCAACGTGGAGAACCGCGAGGCGCTGCGCCCGCTGCTGGCGAAGCTCCCGGCCCGCGAGCAGAAGATCATCGCGATGCGGTTCCACGGCAACCTGACGCAGTCGCAGATCGCCGCGGAGCTCGGCATCTCCCAGATGCACGTGTCCCGCCTCCTGGCCGGCGCCCTGCGCACCCTGCGCACGTCGCTCACCCAGGACTGACCACAGTCGGCGAAGCCGGCTGACCACGGTCGCCGGCGACGTCAGGACTGACCACGGTCGCCGGCAACGCGAAGGCGGCGGGCCTCGGCCCGCCGCCTTTCACCGTCCCGTGAACCGGGCGGCCGGCAGGCCGGTCGCGTCCGGGTCGAGCAGCAGCAGGTGCCCCGACCGGGGCGCCGCGGCGCCGCGCCCGCGGCGGGCGCTCGTCACCGCCATGAGCTGCAGCTCCGGGCCGACGAACGCGCACCGCGTCGGGCGGGGCACCGGCAGCTCCACCACCCGGTCGATCCGGCCGTCGGGGGAGTAGCGGACGATCCGCCCGCCGTCCCACTTGCAGTTCCACACGAAGCCGTCCGCGTCGACCGTCACCCCGTCCGGGAACCACGCCTCGTCCTCGTCGGAGGCGAAGAGCCGCCCGCCCCCCACGGTGCCCGTCGCGGGGTCGAACTCGTAGGCGGTGATCCGGCTGCGGGCGGAGTCGACGTGGTACAGGGTGCGCCCGTCGGGGCTCCATGCCGGGCCGTTGGAGACGACGACGCCGCCGAACGCCTTCGTGACGCTCAGGTCCTCGCGCAGGCAGTAGAACGCGCCGCTCGCCGTCGCCTCCGTCTCGTCCATCGTGCCGAACCAGAAGCGGCCCCCGGGATCGACGGCGCCGTCGTTGCAGCGGTTGCCCGGTACATCGGACTCCACCTCGGCGACGACCTCGACGGTGCCGTCGTCGGCGACGAAGGCCAGGGCGTGCCGCAGCGCCGCGACCAGGCCGCCGCCGGACCGCAGCCCGACGCTGCCGACCGTGGACGGCAGGCGGAGGGTCGCCACCCGGCGGGTGGTCCAGTCGAGGGTGAACAGCAGCGCCCGGTCGATGTCGACCCAGTGCAGCCGGCCCGTGGCGTCGTCCCACAGCGTGCTCTCACCCAGCTCGCAGGGGATGTCGCAGAGTGTGTCAGCCGGGGTCTCAGTCATCGGCGCGCTCCCTGCCGTAGGTGAAGAGGATGGCGAGGATCACCAGACCGTAGATGACGTTCCGACCGTACTCCGGGACCCGCTCCGCCTGGAGCAGCGTCACGATGGCGACCAGGGTGACCGAGCCGGCGACGACGCCGGCGTAGTGGCCGCGCCCGCCGAGGATCGAGACGCCGCCGACGACGACCGCCGCGATCGACTCGAACAGGTACGGGTCGCCGAGCCCGAGCGACGGCTGCCCGCCGTAGGCGACGAGCGTGACCCCCGCCAGGGCCGCGAACACGCCGCTGAGCACATACAGCGCGACCGTGACCGGCCGGACGCCGACCCCGGCGAGGAAGGCGGCGCGCGGGTTGTTGCCGACCGCGTAGACCCGGCGGCCGAACGTGGTGAAGGTCAGCAGCACCGTCACGAGCAGCGCCACCCCGGCCCACAGCAGCAGCTGCGACGGCACGCCCCACACCCGCCCGACCACGAGCCGGCGCAGCGGCTCCGGGGCGTACGACGCGCACGAGGCGCAGGTGAGCCCCTTCGACAGGCCGAGGGACAGCCCCTGCAGGACGCCGTTCATGCCGAGGGTCATGACGACCGCGGGCACGCCGAGCCACGCGACGCCGAGCCCGTTGCACAGCCCGACGGCGGCGCCGGTGCCGAGCGCGAGGAGGACCGCGAGCGGCAGCCGGCCGGACTGGCCGAGGCTGCTCGTGGTGAGGACGATCGCGGCGCCGTTGAGCACCCACGGCATCGACAGGTCGATCCCGCCGACGAGGACGACGAGCATCTGCCCGGCGCCGACGAACCCGATGAAGCTGGCGAGGACCAGCATCGTGCGCAGGCTCGGCCACGACCCGAATCCGGGGTGGATGACCGCCCCGGCGACGAGGATCGTGGCGGCGGCCGCGAACGCGTACCAGATCCGCCGCTGCGGGGCGGCCTTGCGCAGCACGGCTTCCAGGTTCATGACCGCCTCCAGCGCAGCGGGCCGCCGGACCGTCGCAAGCGCAGCAGGCCGCCGGACCGCCGCAAGCGCGGCGGGCTGCCGGACCGCCGCCAGCGCAGCAGGCTGCCGAGCAGCACCGCGACGACCAGGAACAGGCCCTGGAACAGCGACTGGTACAGCGGATCGATGCCGGCGAAGAACAGCACGTCGATGACGAGGGTCAGCGCGAACGCCCCGGCGACCGCGCCCAGGGCGGAGCCGCGCCCGCCGGCGAACGCGATCCCGCCCACGACGACCGCGGCGATCGACGTGAGGATGAACGGGTCGCCGGCGTTCGGGTCGCCCGACGTCGTCGTCGACACGTAGAACACCGCGGCGAGGCCGCTGCACAGCCCCGACAGGCTGTACACCCCCACCTTCACCCGGACCGTCGGCACGCCGGAGGCGCGGGCGGCCGCCTCGTCGCTGCCGACGGCGTAGACCCGCATGCCGAAGCGGGTGCGGCGCAGCACCAGCCACCCGGCGACCGCGGCGCCGAGCCAGATCAGCCCCGTCGGCAGGTCCGGGTCGGTGAGCACCGAGCGGACCGCCGGGGAGATCTCGCCGCCCGGCACCGGCAGCACCTTGAGCGCGAGTCCACTGTAGACGGACAGGGTGGCGAGGGTGGTGAGGATCGGCGCGATGCGCCCCCTGGCGACGACGACCCCGTTGACGGCGCCGCAGGCGGCCCCGGCGGCGACCGCCGCGAGCATCCAGCCCGCGGTGACGGCCGCGCTGCCGGTCGACCCGGCCGCGACGATCGCGACGCCGAGGCCGACCATACCGCCGACGGACAGGTCGATGCCGCCGGTCAGCACGACCAGGCTCTGCCCGATCGCCACGAAGACGAGGGGCAGCGACGTGTTGAGCAGCGACAGGTAGTCGAACGGCGTCGGCAGGTGCCCGAGGCTCGTGGTGTAGACGGCGAGGTAGGCCGCGGCGGTGGCCGCGAGCACCGCGTAGCCGAGCGTCGCGGCCCGCAGCTCAGACATGCTGATGCTCCTTCATGGCGGCCGCGACGATGCGCTCGGCGTCGCCGACCGGCCCGTCGAGGGTGGCGGCGACCCGCCCCTCCCGCATCACCAGGACCCGGTGGCACAGGTGCGCGATCTCCTCGGTCTCGCTGCTGTACAGCAGGACCGCCCGCCCCTGCGCGGCGAGACCGGCGACGAGGACGTAGAAGTCGTGTTTGGTCGCGGCGTCCACGCCCCGCGTCACGTCGAACAGCAGCAGCACCTCGGCCCCGCTGAGCAGCCAGCGGCCCATCAGGACCTTCTGCTGGTTGCCACCGGAGAGGGTGCCGACGGGGTGCGCCGTCGAGGCGGCCCGCACCGCCAGCCGGTCGACGACGCCCTGCACCGCCGCGCGCTCGGCGGCCCGGCGCACGAACCCGGCCACCGACCGCCGCTCGAGGGTGGCGAGGGCCAGGTTGTCCCGCACCGACATGGGCAGCAGCAGGCCCTCCGCCTTGCGGTCCTCCGGCACGTACGCGATGCCGATGCCGGCCCGGATCGCGTCCTTCGGCCTCCTGATCGTGGTCCGGACGCCGCCGACGGTGACCTGCTGCCGCCCGATGCCGAAGAGCCGCAGGAACAGCTCGCGCTGCCCCTGCCCGGCCAGGCCGCCGATGCCGACGATCTCGCCGCGCCGCACCGTGATGTCGACCTCGCCGACCCGCGCCTCGAGCGCGACGGTGTCCTGCGGCGGGGCCAGCGGCGGGTAGGTGGCCTCCAGGGTGCGGCCGCTCATCAGCGTCACCGCCTCGGACTCGGTCAGCCGCGACCGGGTGGTGACGTGGGTGCCGTTGCGGAACACGGTGACCCGGTCCGCCAGGGCCTCGATCTCGCGCCACCGGTGCGAGGTGAAGACCACGCAGCAGCCCTCCTCCCGCAGCCGCCGCATGTGCGCCGCCAGCCACGCCACCTGCTGCTCCTGCAGTGCCGCGGTCGGCTCGTCGAGGACCAGCACCTCGGGGCGGGTCGCGAGGACCCGCACCAGCTCCACCACCTGCCGGTGCGCCACCGACAAGTCGCGGGTCACGGCCGCGGGGTCGAGGTCGTGGATGCCGTGGTCGCTCAGGATCCGTCCCGCCACCGGCACCAGCCGGCGCCGCGCGACCAGCCCGAACCTTCCGCGGGGCGGGTCGTGCAGCAGGAGGTTCTCCGCGACGGTGAGGTCCGGCAGCAGCGAGAGCTCCTGGAAGGCGGTCGCGAGCCGCCCGGTGACGCGCACGGTCCCCTTGTCGGGCCGCACCAGGCCGCAGAGCACCTTGATCATCGTGCTCTTGCCGGCGCCGTTCTCGCCGGCCAGGGCGTGGATCTCGCCGGGGCGCGCCGAGAAGGACGCGTCCCGCAGGGCCCGTACCCCGCCGAAGGAGCGGTCGACCCCTTCGGCGTGCACGGCGGTCTGGTCCGTCATCCGAGCTTCACCGCGAGCGTCTTGCCCGGGCACGGCGTGCCGTCGGTCGCGGCCTCCTGGCACAGCACCACGGTCGCGTCCGGCCCCGAGTCGGTGAAGTCGGCGAAGAAGCTGTCCGGCAGGTCCGGGAACACGGTCTCGCCGACCTTCACCGTCTCCGACGTCACCATCGGGAACGGGATCGTCACGCTGGTCTTCGGGTGCTCGCCCTTGATCACGGCGCGGGCCAGCTCGAGCGAGATCACCGACAGGAACGGCGGCTGCCCGATGGACATGCCGTTCACCTTCGGCGTCGACACCCCGGCCAGGTACTTGCGGAAGCCGTTCTCCGCCTCGCCGCCGGTCACCGGCACGGGCCGGTTCGCCTCGATGAACGCCTTGATCACCCCGTCGGTGCCGCCGGACACCCACACGCCGTCGACCTTCGGCAGGCTCGGCAGCTGCGCCGCGGTCTGCCGCTGGGCCGTCGCGGAGTCCCACATCCCGCTGTACGTGGCGACGACCTTGATGCCCGGGTTGGCGTCGAAGACCTTCTTGGCGCCGGCGTTGCGGTCGTTGTCGGCGCCGGTGCCGGCCACGCCGGTGACCATGACGACGTTGCCCTGGCCCTTGAGCTGGTCCACGACGAACTGGGCGAGCTGCTCGCCGAACTTGACCTGGTCGGTGTTGACCGTCAGGCCGCACTTGGCGTCGACGGTGTTGTCGAACGACACGACGACGATGCCGCGGTCACAGGCCTGCTGGACGACCCCGTTGAGGCCGCTGGTCGACGCCGCGTTGATGACGATGCCGTCCACGCCCTGGGCGATCAGGTTCGAGATCTGGCGGGTCTGCGTGGCGACGTCGTTGCCGGCGTTGAACACGCTGCAGTCGACCTGGTCCTTGTACGGCGGCATCGCGCAGGCCGCCTTGAACACGTTCTCCATCTCGACGCGCCAGCCGTTGCCGATGAACGAGTTCGACAGCGCGATCTTGATTTTCCCCTTGCTCTCCTTGGGGCTGTTCTCGCCGGTACTGCAGGCGGCGGCGACCGGAAACAGCAGTGTGAGCGCTAAAAGGGCCGTAACGGAACGCGGTAGAATCATGGTTGCTCCACCTTCGACGATCGGCTCTGGACGGCAATCCGCGGCCGGTTGTTGTTTGCTGCATTGGCGTGCGGCGAGGGCGGCCAGAGCTGTTTCGCTCTGGCCGTTTCTTCTATTCCGGTGCTTGGCGCGCCGGCCGGCCGACGGGTTGGGAAGGCCGGCCGGCTGGTCAGCGGACTGGCAGCGGGAACCTGTTGGCGTCGCGGAGCACGGCGGCGGCCGCACCCACGACGACGACCACGTCGATCCCGATCTCACCCGCGACGACGTCGGGGACGGCCTCCCCGGCGTGGATCGCGCGGCGCATCATCGACTGGCGCAGCGGCTCGATGAGGATGTCACCGGCCGGCGCGAGGCTGCCCCCGAGGACGATCAGCTCGGGGTCGAGCAGGTTGTACATGTTGGCCATCGCGACCCCGATGTGCCGGCCCGCGTCGGCGAGGACGCGGCGGCACCCGGCGTCACCCTGGTGCGCGAGGCTGATCACCTCGCCGATCGACGGCCGCCGGCCGTGGCTCTGCCACAGCTGGTCGGTGATGGCGTCCGGGTTGGCCAGGGTGTTCAGGCACCCCCGGCCGCCGCACGCGCACACCAGGCCGTCCTCGTTGATGGTGGTGTGGCCGATCTCCCCGGCCGTGCCGTTGGCGCCGACGTAGAGGCGTCCGTCCATGACGAACCCCGCGCCGATGCCGGTGGCGGTGTAGATGTACGCGTAGTCCCGCAGCCCCCGCGCGGCGCCCCAGGTCATCTCGGCCAGGGCGGCGAGGTTGGCGTCGTTGCCCGCGTGCACCGGCAGCCCGAGCACGTGCTCGGCGAGCAGCCGCGGGTCGAGGCCCACCCACGGCTTGAGCGTGCACGCGCGGCCGGTCAGCCCGGTCCGCCGCTGGATCGGCCCAGGCATGGCGATGCCGACGCCGATCACCTCGTCGCGCCGGAACCCGGTCTGCTCCAGCAGCTCGTCGATCAGCCGGTCGACCAGCAGCAGGGTGTCCTGCGGCGAGGTCTGCTCGTCGACCTGGACCGTCTTGTGCCGCAGCATCGCCTGTGCCACGTCACAGATCGCGATCCGCACGATCCCGTTGCCGATCTCGACGCCCACCGCGACGCCGAGGCCGCCCTTGAGCCCGATCAGGGTGGGCGGCCGGCCCGCCTTGCTCCTGCTGCCGTTGCCGTTGCCGTTCGGATGGGGGCCGTTGGCGCCGCCGACCTCGACCACCGCGCCGGCCTCGATGAGCTCCCCGACGACGCTGGCGACCGTCGACCGGGACAGCCCTATCTCGGCGAGGGCGGCCCGGCTCATCGCACCGTGCTGCCGCAGCGCGTGGATCACGCGGCTGCGGTTCGCGCTGCGTTGTGCGGATCCCGAGTCGAGCGGCGACATGACTTGAGTATTCGCATTCACCATGGTCCAGTCAATAGAGCAGACGGTAGAGCGCTTCCCCGACCTTCATTCTGCCTGAATCACGCAGAATTGATTTTCCTGGAGTGGCGATGGAAATGCACCCCGCAATGACGGCGATGAATCACTGGATCACCGGCGCCGCGACCGGGGACTGGTCCCGGCTCATCGGCATGCTCGATCCCGCCGTGACGTTCCACGTCCCGGTCGAGGGTTTCGCCGGTGTGCGGCACGGCGCCGAGGACGCCGTCCGCTTCTTCGACTGGCTGGCCGCCTCGGTCCGCGCGGATCTGGTCGTCCAGGCGGTCCTGGCGGGGGAGTCCGGCGTCGCCTTCGAGGTCCGCGTCGCCGGCACCATGCGCGGCGAACCCTTTGCCCAGCGCCTGTGCCTGATCTTCGAACTGCACGACGGGCGCGTGACGGGCTTCCGCGAATACCTCGCCTGGCCCGGCGGTCTGCGATGAACGCGCCCCGGCTCACTCGCACGGGTACCACGCCCGGCCGGTCCGCACCGGGCGCCCGTCTCGCCCGTTAGCCTCGGACGAAGGGGGTGGGCGAAATGGGTAAATCGCCGGAATTGAAGTGGGTCCTGCGGCCGGACCGGAACGGCGTGCACCACGCCGAGCTGGCCCCGCACGACGGCAAGGAGATCTACGCGTTCGGTGACACCGACGCCAACGGCCGGGTCGAGATCACGCTGGTGGACGGCACCCGGGTCCGGGCCCGCCGCGGCGAGCTGATCCCCTGCTGACCCTTCGGCCCGGACGCTGACCGGCAGGACCTTCCGGCCTGCCGGTCGGGCCCGCCCGCCGTACTACGCTCGCCCGTCATGGGAGACATCACGCCGATCGCGGACCGCGAAGGGCAGGTCGGCGGCATCGAGTCGATGGTGGTCGACGGCCGCCGGTGGTTCTTCGGGTTCGACTACAGCATGGACACCGCGGTCTCGCCGCTGGTCGACGACCCGGCGCTGATGGCGGAGTTCGCGAGCCGGCACATGCTGCAGCGGGACGGGGCGCACGACGTCGCCTACTGGCGGGACCTGGTCGACCTGTCCGTCGGGGAGTCCGGCATCGTGGGCGAGGACGGGGACCGCACCTATGACAGCGGGACGCTCGCGGCGCAGCGGCTGACGCCCAGCACGCAGCTGATGTACCTGCTGGGCGCGGCGACCGCGTGGGACGACGGCTTCTTCGAGGACGATGCCGTCCAGGCGGCGCTGGCCACGATCGGCGTACCGGAGCGCGACCGGGAGGAATGGGACTGCCTCGACCGGTGCGTGGCGGCGACCCGCTCCGACGACGCGGAGGTGCGCGCCGCCGCAGCCGGCCTCATGACCCGCTACCAGCGCTTCATCTGGGACAACCTGCCGGCGAACTGGCCCGACGTCTTCGCCGCCCTCCGCCCGGCCTGACGGCGCGTTCCCGCCGGGTCAGCTCGTCGACGCCAGGGTCCAGCTCGGTGACACGGGCCGGATGGTCGGTGGGTCCAGCCGGATCCCGGTGATCGCGGCGCCCACCGCCGTCAGGGCGCGGAGCCGGCGGCTCCGGTCGCCCACCGCCTGAGCGGTCGTCAACGCCAGGCGCGACACGTGGTCCCTCGCCGGCGGCGGCACGGCCGCCGCCAGGCCGGCGAGCGCGATCGCCGGCCACGGCGTCGTCGCGCTGCGCGTCGGGCAGCCGGTCGGCGACGCAGCCGAGGGCCGCCAGCCGCGACCCGGCGCCCTTGGTCGTCGCGATGATCGTGGCCACCTCGGCGACCTGCGCGCGGTCCAGGTGCGGCGCCAGGAGGCGCACCAGCTCCACGTGGGTCCGGCGACCGGCCCGGGGGAGCGCCGCCAGCAACGCGGTCACCTGCTCCCGGTCCAGCGCCGGCAGCAACTGCTGCACCGCCTGGACCCAGTCCAGATTCGGGCGCTGTGCGGCGAAGACGCGGATGAACTCGTCGACGGTCACGGAACACTCCGGATCAGCGGTGGAAGACCTGACGGTAGGTGGTGGGGGTGACGCTGGTCTGGCGGGCGAAGTGGGCGCGCAGGTTGGCGGGGGTGCCGAGGCCCGTCCGGTGGGCGATGCGCTCGATCGAGTCGTCGGTGGTCTCCAGGAGCTCCTGCGCCAGTCGTACCCGCTGACGCAGCAGCCACTGCAGCGGGCTGGTGCCGACCGACTCGCGGAAGCGGCGGGCGAACGTGCGGGGGCTCAGGCGGGCCTCGCGGGCCAGGTCGGCGACGGTCAGGGGCTGGTCGAGGCGGGCCCTGGCCCAGTCGAGGGCGACGCCGAGCGCGTCGGGGGTGCGGGGGCGCGGCGGCGGGTGGGCGAACTGCGACTGCCCGCCGTCGCGGTGCGGCGGGACGACCATGCGGCGGGCGACCTCGTTGGCGACCGCGGCGCCGTGGTCGAGGCGGACCAGGTGCAGGCAGAGGTCGATCGCGGCGCCGGTGCCGGCCGAGGTGAAGATCGTGCCGTCGGACGTGTAGAGAACGTCGGGGTCGAACGTGACGGCGGGGTGGCGCTGGGCGAAGTCGAAGGCGTTCATCCAGTGGGTCGTGGCGCGGCGGCCGTCGAGGAGGCCGGCGGCGGCGAGCACATACGCGCCGGTGCAGATCGCGACGATCCGCCTCCCGCGCCGGTGCGCCTCCCGCACCACCTCGACCAGCGCCGGCGGGGGCTCCACCTGCCTGGCCCGGGCGAACGCCGGGATGATCAGCGTGTCCACGTCGGCCAGCGTGCCGAGGTCGTAGGGCGCGGTCACGGACAGCCCGGAACGGGCCTGGACGACGCCCGGCGCGGCGGCGGCGAAGCGCAGCTCATACCAGGGGTCCGCCAGGTCGGACCGGTCGATGCCGAACACCTCGCACGGCACGGCCAGCTCGAAGACCGGCATGTCCTCGGTGACCGCGACGCCGACGAGATGACGCATGGCTGGAATCTTACCCAACATGGCATTCCTGCCACTCGCTCTTGATCCGCGGGGGATGTCGAATAGCAGGCATGTTGAACGTGCCCCAAGGGGCGGCCCTGTCCATCGGCGCGGTCCTCGGCACCGGGGTCATCGCGCTGCCCGCCCTCGCCGCGCAGACCGCCGGACCGGCGTCGCTCGTCGCGTGGGCCGCCCTGATCGCCCTGTCGGTGCCCCTCGCGGCGACGTTCGCGGCGCTCGGTGCGAGGTTCCCCGACTCGGGCGGCGTCGCCACGTATGCGGGCAAGGCGTTCGGCGACCGCGCCGCGGCGGTCGTCGGCTGGTGCTTCTACCTCGCCGTGCCGGTCGGCGCGCCGGCCGCGGCGCTGTTCGCCGGGGCGTACGTGGCCGCGGCGCTCGGCGGCGGCACCCGCACGGAGCTGCTGACGGCCGCCGCGCTCATGCTCGTGGTGACGGCCGGCAACCTCGGGGGCGTGCGGGTGTCCGGCCGGCTGCAGCTCGGGCTGGCGCTGCTGCTCGTCACGCTGCTGCTGACGGCGACCGTGACCGCGCTGCCGCACGCCGACCCCGGCAACCTGCGGCCGTTCGCCCCGCACGGCTGGTGGGCGGTCGGGTCGGCGGCGGCCCTGCTGGTCTGGGGGTTCGCCGGGTGGGAGGCGGTCACGTCCCTCGCCGGCGACTTCCGGCGCCCCGCCCGCGACCTGCCCCGGGCCACGGCGATCGCCCTGGTCGTCGTCGGCGTGCTGTACTTCGGCATCGCTGCCGCCAGCATCCTGGTGCTGGGCCCCGCGCCCGGCGACGCACCCCTCGCCGAGCTGCTCGCCCGCGGCGTCGGCGGGCAGGTCAAGGCGCTCACCGCCGGCGCCGCGGTGCTGCTGACGCTCGGCACGATGAACGCCTACTACGCCGGCGCGGCGAAGCTCGGTGCCGCGCTCGGCCGCGACCGGGCGCTGCCCGCGTGGTTCGGGCGGGGCAGCGGCGCCGGCGAGGTGCCCCGGCGCAGCCTCGCCGTCGTCGCGGCGCTGGGCGGCGCGTCGCTGCTGCTCGTGACGGCGACCGGCACCGGCACCCGCCCGCTGGTCCTGCTCACCAGCGGTGCGTTCGTCCTCGTGTACGTGCTGGGCACCGCTGCCGCGCTGCGCCTCCTGCCGCGCCGCACGCCCGTGTGGTGGTGCGCGGCGGTCTCCTGCGCCGCGTCGTTCGGACTGCTCGCACTCAGCGGCTGGTACGTCCTGGGCACCCTCGCCGTGGCCGGCTGCGCACTCGCGTACAAATTTTTCGCCCGGCCTGTCGATTCGGGTCCGGTGCCGATTGACGTAGGAGTGTAAGAGGACGCATTCCCTTGAAGGAGCAGCCACGATGGCCCAGTACCTGATCCTCATCTACGAGAACGAGGCGGACTACGAGAGCGCCGACAAGTCCGTGTACCAGGTGGTCATGGACGCCCACAACCGCTTCTCGGAGCAGGTCGGCGAGCGGCTGGTCGGCGGCAACGCCCTCCAGGCGGTCGCGACGGCCACCTCGATCCGCGGCGACGTCGTCACCGACGGCCCGTTCGTCGAGACCAAGGAGGTCCTCGGCGGCTACTACGTGATCGAGGCGAAGGACCTCGACGAGGCGCTGGAGATCGCCAAGCTGTGCCCGGCCCGCTTCGGCGGCGTCGAGGTCCGCCCGGTGATGGTCTTCGAGTAGGCCGCGCCGTTCGTGGAGTCCGCCGCTGTCAGGCAGGCGGTCGCCGACGCGCACCGTCGCGAGTGGGCCAGGGTGCTCGCCGCGACGGTGCGCGTCGCGCGCGACCTCGACCTCGCCGAGGAGTGCGTCCAGGACGCGTACGTGTCCGCCATGGACGCCTGGCTGCGCCAGGGCGTGCCGGCCAACCCCGGCGCCTGGCTGACCGTCGCCGCGCAGCGCCGCGCCCTCAACGCCCACAAGCGTGCCGCGACGCTGCGCTCGAAGCTGCCGCTCCTGGTGGTCCCCGACGCCGGGGACGACCCCGGGGACGACGCCGGGGAGGAGATCCCCGACGACCGCCTGCGCCTGGTGTTCACGTGCTGCCACCCGGCGCTGGCCCGGGAGGCCCAGCTCGCCCTCACGCTCCGCCTCGTCTGCGGCCTGACCACCGACGAGATCGCCCACGCATTCCTCGTCAGCGAGCCGACCATGGCGGCCCGGGTCACCCGCGCCAAGAAGAAGATCGCCGCGGCGGCCATCCCGTACCGCGTGCCGCCCCTCGAACAGCTCCCGGACCGGCTCGACGCCGTCCTGACCGTCGTGCACCTGGTCTTCACCACCGGCCACGCCGCCCCGACCGGCCCCGGGCTGGTCCGCGCCGATCTCGTCGACCGCGCCCTCGACCTGGCCCGCACCCTGTGCGCCCTCATGCCCGACGAGCGCGAGGCCCGCGCCCTGCTCGCCCTCATGCTCCTGCACGACGCCCGCCGCGCCACCCGGACCGCCCCCGACGGCCGCCTGCTGCTGCTGGAGGAGCAGGACCGCGCCCGCTGGGACCGCCCCCAGATCACCGCCGGCCTCGACCTCGTCCGCGCCGCGCTGCGCGGCGGCCGCCCGGGCCGCTTCGCCCTGCAGGCCGCCATCGCCGCCGTCCACACCGAGGCCCCCACCTACGCCGCCACCGACTGGCGGCAGCTGCGCGGCCTGTACGACCTGCTCCTGCGCGCCTGGCCGTCCCCTGTCGTCGCCCTGAACCGCGCGGTCGTCGTCGCCATGTCCGACGGCCCCTCGGCCGCCCTGGCCCTGGTCGACGAGCTGGCCGCGGACCCGCGCCTGGCGTCGTACCACTACCTGCCGTCGACCCGCGCCGACCTGCTGCGCCGCCTGCACCGCCTGCCGGACGCCGCGGACGCCTACCGCGCCGCCATCGCCCTGTGCGACAACGAGGTCGAGCGCGCCTTCCTCGAATCCCGGCTCGCCTCCCTCCCCGAGTGACGCCGGGTGTTCGTCAGCCCGCGGCGGCGGGCTCGGCGGGCCGCGTGAAGAAGCGGACGATGTCGTCGGCCGCGGTGGGGGACAGCATCATCGCCTGGACCCGTGCGGACATCTCGGCGATCGGGTGGATCCGGGTGAACATCGCCTCCTCGTACGTCCGGATCGCCGCGTCGGGATCGGCGGGACCGGCGGCGAGCGCGGCGGCGAGGTCGGCCGCGTCGAGCATCGCCTGGTTGGCGCCCTCACCGACCGGCGGCATGAGGTGCGCGGCGTCGCCGATCAGGGTGACGCCCGGCCGGTGGGCCCAGCGGGTGCCGGTGGGCATCGCCTCGATCCTGCGCATCGTCGGGCCGTCGCCGGCCTCGATGAGTGCGGTGAGGGCGGGGTCCCAGCCGTCGAACAGCTCCAGCAGGGCGGGCTTGCCGCGGTAGGTGTGCAGGCGATCGTCCGCGCCCAGATCCTCAGCGGGCAGATCCTCAGCGGGCAGATCGTCGGCGGGTAGGGAGATCCCGACCCGGATGCTGCCGTCGCCGAGGCGCTGCGCCGCCAGGATCTGGCTGACGCCGATGCACCAGAGGTTTCCGGGGCCGACCAGCTCGGCGAGGTCGGGGTGGCGCCGGTCGGCGTCGCGGATGCTCAGCTCGACCAGGACGGCCACGCAGGACAGGGGCGCGTCGGTCAGCAGCGACCGGACGGCCGAGCGCGCGCCGTCCGCGCCGACGAGGAGGTCGCAGCCGGCGCGGTCGCCGCCGTCGAACGCCAGCTCGAACCCTCCGCCGGGTCTGGGTGTCGCGGCGACGAGCCGGTGCCGCCAGGCCACCGCGTCGCCGGGGACCGAGTCGAGCAGCAGGTCGCGCAGCGCGGCGCGGTCGATCTCCGGGCGTCCGTCGAACGAGCCGGGCCGTGGCGTGTGGTGCACGAGCACGCGTCCTGCCGGGTCGAGGATGCGGTGCTCCTCGCCCTCCGGCCGCGCCGTGGACCGGAACCTGCCGGCGAGGCCCGCGTCGGCCAGGGCCCGCTGCCCGGACTCCGGGTGCAGGTCGAGCGACCCGCCCTGGGACCGCGCGGACCTGCCCGCCTCGCGCTCGTACACCACCGCGCCGATGCCGTGCCGGTGCAGGATCCGGGCCAGCGTCAGCCCGCCGAGGCCACCACCGGCGATCGCGATTCGCATCGTCGTCTCCCTTACCGTACGCTGTACATTATGGATACGCCGTACGGTAGCGCACCGCTGCCAGTCTGGGAACGGCCCGAGCCCCAGCCGCGGGCGGCGCCGGTGCCGCTGAGCCGCGCGAAGATCGCCGCCACGGCGATCCGGCTCGCCGACGCGGACGGCCTCGAGGGGCTGTCGGTGCGCAAGATCGCCAAAGAGCTCGGCGTCGGCCCGATGCGGCTGTACGACTACGTGATCAACCGATCCGAGCTGCTCGACCTGATGGTCGACGCCGTCTACGCCCGGATCGCCGAGCCCGGCCAGGACTCCGCTCAGGAGTCAGGGTGGCGGGCCACGGTGCTGGCCATCGTCCACCGGACCCGCGCCGCTGCCCTGGAGCACGAGTGGTTCGCCGACCTGCTCGGCGCGCGGCCACACCTGGGCCCGCACGCGCTCGCCGTGGGCGAGTCGACCGCGGCGGCGCTCAGCCAGGCCCCCGGCCTGCACGGCGTCGACGACCTCCAGCGGGCCCTGGGCGCCCTCAACGCCTTCGTCGTCGGATCGCTCCGCCGCGAGATCACCGAGCGCCGCACCGCCCGCTCCACCGGGACCGACGTGTCCGCCTGGCAGGCCGCCCTCGGCCCCTACCTGACCCGCATGCTCGAAACGGGCCGCTACCCCACCGTCGCCCGCCTCGTCCACGACGGCGCCCACCTCGACGCCGGCGAGACCTTCCACCACACCCTGACCACCATCCTCGACGGCATCACCGGCCACCCCCGCACCTGACCTGTCACACCTCAGTCGCCACAGCCAGACGGGCCGGCGCCTCCCCACAGAGGCACCGGCCCGTTTCCTGGGGCCGCTGGGTCCGTGGCGTTACTCAGCGACCGCGTTCTCCGGCCACCGGGGGGCCTTGATGAGTGAGGCGAGGGCGCCGACGACCGACATGGCGATGGCCAGCCAGAAGACGACGACCAGGCCGTCGTGGAAGGGGCCGGAGACCAGGTGGGGGAAGAACTCGCGGCCGGTGAGGGTGGTGGCGTTCGCGGCCGGGAGCTGGGCCAGCAGCTGCGGGCCGAGCAGGGCGGCGATCGGGTTGTAGCCCAGGAAGGCGGCGAAGAGGGTGCCGACCGGCGGGAGGTTGGCGATGGTGTGCGCGGCGGAGGCCGGCACGCCCTGGGCGGTGAGGCCGGTGTCGAGGGTCGAGGGGAGGGAGCTGGAGAGGCCGGCGACCATCAGGGAGAAGAAGACGCCGATGGACAGGACCATGCCGGCGTTCTGGAACGTGGCCCGCATGCCTGACGCGGCGCCGCGGAGGTGGGCGGGGACGCTGGACATGACGAGGCTGGTGTTGGGGGCGGCGAAGAGGCCGCCGCCGAGGCCGTTGAGGAAGACGAGGAAGGCGAAGGCCCAGTAGCTGAAGTCGGTCGGCAGGATGAGCAGGCCGCCGAACGAGAGGGCCATGACGAGCAGGCCGCAGGCGGCGAAGAGGCGCGGGCCGTACTTGTCGGAGAGGTGGCCGGCGATGGGGCCGGCGGCGAGGAAACCGACGGTGAGCGGCAGCAGGTAGATGCCGGCCCAGAGCGGGGTCTCCTCGTAGCGGTAGCCGTGCAGGGGCAGCCAGATGCCCTGCAGCCAGATGATCAGCATGAACTGCAGGCCGCCGCGGGCGATGGAGGCGAGCAGGCCGGCGATGTTGCCGGAGGCGAACGCCCGGTTGCGGAACAGGCCGAGGGGGAACATCGGCGAGTCGACGCGGGTCTCGATCCAGGCGAAGAGGCCGAGCACGGCGACGCCGCCGATGAGACCGGCGAGCACCCACGGGTTGGTCCAGCCCTGACTGTGGCCGCCGTAGGGCTGGATGCCGTACGTGATGCCGGCGAGCAGGGCGGTGAGGCCGACGGCGAAGGTGAGGTTGCCCCACCAGTCGATGCGGCCGGGCCGGCGCAGGCCGGTGTCGTGCAGCGAGCGGTACGCCCAGATGGTGCCGATCACGCCGATGGGGACGTTGACCCAGAAGATGGCGCGCCAGTTCCACTCGGCGAGGAGGCCGCCGAGGACCAGGCCGATGAAGGAGCCGGCGATGCCGGCGACGATGTTGACGCCGAGGGCCATGCCGCGCTGGGCGGCCGGGAAGGCGTCGGTGAGGATCGCGGCGGAGTTGGCCATGAGCATCGAGCCGCCGACGGCCTGCAGGACGCGCCAGCCGATCAGCCACAGGGCGCCGCCGCCGCCGTCGAACGGGTCGAGGGACAGCGCGATCGAGGTGATCGTGAACAGTGCGAAGCCGGCGTTGTAGATGCGGACGCGGCCGTACATGTCGCCGAGGCGGCCGAGGGTCACCACGAGGACGGCGCTGACGAGCATGTAGCCCATGAGCATCCACAGCAGGTAGCTGACGTTGCCGGGGCTGAGCGGGTCGAGGTGGATGCCGTTGAAGATGGCGGGCAGCGAGATGAGCACGATCGAGGAGTTGATCGTGGCGATCAGCATGCCGAGGGTGGTGTTGGACAGCGCGACCCACTTGTAGTGCGGGTGGTCGGTCCCGCCGACCAGGGCGCCGCGGAGGCCGGGAAGCGTCGAGGTCACGGTGCGAGCCTTTCCAGCGCCGGCAGCGCGGCCGCGAGCAGCGCCTGGTCGTCTGCGGACAGCGAGGACAGCAGGTCCTGCAGGTGCGCGGCGCGCACCTCCCGGCGGCGGGCGAGCAGGTCGCGGCCGGCCAGGGTGACCCGCACGAGCACGACCCGGCCGTCGGTGGGGTCGGGCGTGCGCTCGGCGAGGCCGTCACGCTCGAGGCGCTGGGCGAGCTGCGTCATCGCGGGCTGCGTGACGCCCTCCGCGGCGGCGAGCTCGGTGAGCCGGCGCGGCCCCTCCCGCTCCAGCCGGCGCAGCGTGGACGCGGCGGTCAGGCTGATGTCGTTGGGCGGGTTGCCCTGCCGGAGCAGGCTGAAGAGCCGCTCGACGGCAGTCGTCAGCCGCGCGGAGTCAACAAGGACCATGCTCCAATTTGTATCACGCACTTATAAAAGCACGTTATGTATCAGGTCACAGGAAATGGAGCATCAGGCGGATCCGCTGCCGTACGGGCGCGTGAGGATCTCCATGTTGTGTCCGCTGGGATCGTCGAAGTACACGCCCCGCCCGCCGTCGCGGTGGTTGATCTCCTGCGGCTGATCGTGGTGCGGATCGGCGTAGTAGGCCACCCCGGCCTGCTTGATGCGGCCGAAGATGGCGTCGAACTCGGGCTCCGACACGAGGAACGCGTAGTGCTGAGCGGTGACCGGCCGGTCGCCGGTGTCGGCGAAGTCCAGGGTGACGCCGTTGCTCACCTCGACCGGGACGAACGGGCCGAAGCGCCGGCCCACCGGCACCCCCAGCATCGCCGCCAGGAAACCGGCCGATGTCTCCTTGTCGCGGGCCGCGACAATCGTGTGATTGAGCTGGACGGACATTGTGACGCCTCCCGATTCCAGCGTGATGTCTTCCGACTGTTACCCCAATGTTCCCCCGCAAAGCCGACAGGGCCGACCCAGCGACTGGGCCGGCCCTGAAAGGCCCTGAACCTGAAACCTGTTCCGCCTACTTCACCGTGACGATGACCCGCTGGTAGTGCTTGAGCGCGGGGGCGCCGTTGTCGGTGACCTCGAGGACGAGGTGGATGGTGTCACCCGGCTTGGCGTCGGCGGGGACGGTGAACGACGTGGTCGCCGTGTCCGCGCCGGAGAGCGCGACCGTGCCGGCGTAGGTGTCGGCGTCGGTGTACTCCCACCAGCGGTAGGTCAGGCTGTCGCCGTCCGGGTCCGAGCCGCGGCCGTGCAGGGTCAGCGTCTTGCCGGCCTTCGCCCGCAGGTCCAGGCCTTCGCGGACGGAGGCCGCCGGGTTGTGGTTCGCGTCGCCGTACTTCGCGGTGACGCCCCAGTCGGCCCGCGCCGCGAAGTCGTTCTGCAGGTCGGCGACCCACCGGGTCTGCGGGTACGCCCGGTCGTTCGCGCCGGTGTTCGGGTTGACGTCGGTGGTGTCGATCCAGCCGGTGGCGTTCGTGGCGAACCGGCCGCCCCAGCCGCCGTAGGTCGGGTTCTCCGACGAGCGCAGCCCGTTGAAGTCGAGCAGGTACATGAACGACGGGGAGTCGCCCTCGGAGATGAAGTCGTGCACGCCGTAGGTGAGGTTCTGCTCCGGCCGCCAGCGGTTGTTCTGGTCGTCGCCGGGGGTCGGCTTGCCGTCGCGGTAGGTGCGGTACTGCTCCAGCAGCGCGCCGTGCCCGGTCAGGAAGTTCTGCTCCATGTACGGCGCCCTGAGCGCGTACTGGTTGGCGGCCGGCACCTGGCGCGTCCAGAGGTAGGCGAAGCTCCAGAACTGGCTCTGGTTGTCGACGATCTTCATGTCGGGCCAGTTGGGCTTGATGTAGCCGTTGAGGGTCGAGTCCTGGTTCAGGATGTTGTAGATCACGACCTTCTGGCTGATCCTGCGCTGGATCTCCGGCCACCGGCGGTCGTTCTGGTACTGCTCCTGGATGGACTTCAGCGCCCGCGCGGTGGTGTTCAGGCCGCCCCACGACTGGATGTACAGCGGGCCGGGCTGGTCGTCGAGGATCACCTTCCGGATCAACTCGGAACCCTCGGTGACCTTGTCCATCTCGCTGACGTTGTCGATGTTTCCGATCTTGTACAGCGAGCGGAGCTTCGCGGGGCTCGGGTAGCCGTCCGCGTGCTTGCGCAGGTTCGGGTAGATCTGCTCGTACAGGTCGATGTAGTGGTTGAGCCACTCGGTGCCGGTCCAGCGGAACGGCTGCACGCCCGCGCCGTCGCCGGCGTAGTGGTACTGCGAGCTCGAGTAGACGATGCCCTGGATGTCGAACTCGTTCGAGTAGTACAGGAAGCGGATGAACGAGTCCATGTCGTCCACCTCGCCGTCCTGCGAGACGATGATGCGCGGCTTGGTGACCGATGCGCCCTGGGACTGCTGGCCCTGGGAGTCGCCGTCCTCGTCGGCGGCCAGGGCGGCGGTCGCGGCCGTGAGCGGCAGGGTCACTGCCAGGGCCGCGGCGACCAGGCACCTGCGGAGCGTTCGCGCTCGCATTGGCACGTTCCTTCCGGAGTCGGGCAGCCGCCATCGGCCCCCGTCGTGCTGGGGGCTGCCAGTAGGGGAGCGATCTCGCCTGAATATATATTCAGACTCGCATTTATATCGAACAGCACCGTAACTGCGCCGTAACTTGAGAGTCAAGACCTCGGGCCCGCTCGCGGCCGGGCGCCTCATGCCGGGCCCGCGGCTGCCGACGTTGGGTACATGGTGGCTCGGGGGCGTCGGCGGTCGGCGGGCTGCGCCGCGGCCGCCGCCGTGCTGGCCGCCGCCCCGCTGGGCACGTGGAGCGTGGCCGACGCGGCGTTCAGCGGCGCCGCCGCCAACCCCGGCAACCGCCTGGCGGTCGGCTCGCTCGCGGCGCCGACGGCACTGACGCTCGCCACGGCCTGCGCGGGCGGCACGCCCAGCGTCAACGCCGCCTGGACGGCCGGGTCCGGCGGGTCGGCGCCGACAGCAACGCCGCGATGTTCAACGTCTCCGGCCTGGTCCCCGGGGCCGGCGGATCCGCGTGCATCACCGTGTCGTGGACCGGCACCGTGACCCCGTCGGCGCCGGTGCAGCTCTACGTCGCGAGCGGGGACGCCACCGACACGCCGGGCGGTGGTGGTGGCGGCACGATGCCGTACATCAACTGGAGCGTCGAGAAGGCGGCCGGCACCGGCATCTTCGGCTCGGGCGCGTCCTGCACCGGCCTGACCGGCACGACGATCTTCGGCAACACGGCCGACACCGTGGTCACCGCCGGGCGCATGCTGTCGGACTTCACCGCGAAGAGCACCTACAGCGCGGCCGGCACCACGAGCGTGTCCTCCGGCTGGACCCCGGCGGCGAACGTCGCCGGCACGACGGTCTTCCGGTTCAACTACCGGATGGCCACCGACACCCCGAACTCGGCCATGGGCGCCGTCGCGGTCGTGAAGATCACGTGGGAGGCGCGCAGCTGACCCGCGCCGGGTCGTGGACCGCCGGCCGGAGCAGCGATCCACGACCGTTCGGCCGGACTAGATGCACTTCTTGTTGTCGACGATGGTGAGACCGTCGACCAGGTTGCCGTAGCCCTCGTCGGTCGAGGCACTCTCGACGGCCGTGAGCGTCACCCGGGTCATCGTCTGGTTGGAGCCCGTCTGGTACCAGCCGGACAGCCGCCGCCACGAGACGTCGGTCGCGGTGTTCATGTACGCGAAGGTCGAGCCGACCCCGTTGACGTTGCCGTTGTCGCTCTTCGGCGTGCGGCCGAAGTGGATCTGGGTGGCGTCGACGTCCTTGGCGTCGGAGGTGTCCCGGGCCCGGATCCAGAAGGACCAGTAGATCTTCGAGTTGGGCTTGGTCTTGATGTCCTGGTAGATCGAGTTGCCGGAGCCGGTCGCGTTGAGCTCGGCGAACTGGCTGCCGAAGCGGGCCGGCACGCCGTCCATGCCGCTCTTCCAGATCTCGATCTGGCCCTGCGGGTCGTCGGTGCGCCAGCCCGGCACGTCGTCCTCGTCGAACAGCATCCAGTCCGCGCCCTTGACCTTCGGCGCCTCGAAGCCGCCGTCGGTCGTCAGCTCCTTGCAGGCGGCCGACGGCGCCTTCTTCGACGTGGTGGTGGCGTTGCCGAACCCGCCGGGGCCGCCGGCGCCCGCGGCCGACGCCGGCGGCGCGCCGACGAGCGTCGCGAGCAGTGCGGCGGCGCCGACCGCGGGCAGCAGCTTGGTGTGCTTGAGCATGGTGATTCCCCCTGTCCGCCACGGCCGCGTTGCCGTGGCAACCTCCGCCGCAGAGCCAAACACGCTGACCTGGGCAAAGGCGGACAGTTAAGGGAAATTCCGTATTTCGGGCAGACTTGTCGAGCCGTTACGTGGTCGCCGGCCGCTTGCGCTTGCGCAGGTAGAGCCGTGCGAGGGGCTCCGCCGCGCGGGCCGCGAGCGGCCCCAGGATCGCCAGGATGAGCACGTACGCGGCGGCGAGCGGCCCGAGCTTCGCGTTGGTGCCGGCCGCGACCGCGAGCCCCGCGATGACGATGTTGAACTCGCCGTGCGGCAGCAGCGCGGCGCCGGCCCGGATCCGGCCGGTGATCGCCACCCCGGCCCGCCGGGCCGCGATCCACCCGGTCGCCATCTTCGACACGATCCCGGCGAGCGCGAGCAGCGCCGCGACGCCGAGCACCGGCGGCAGCGCCCGCGGGTCGGTCTGCAGGCCGAAGAAGACGAAGAACACGGCCGCGAACAGGTCCCGCAGCGGCGTCAGCAGCTCCCGCGCGGTGTGCGCCAGGGGCCCGGACAGCGCGATGCCGACGAGGAACGCCCCGACGGCCGCGGACACCTGCAGCAGCTCGGCCACGCCCGCGACGAGCACGGTCAGGCCGAGCACCTTGAGCAGCAGCACCTCGTCGCTGTCGGAGGCGACGAACCGCTCCACGATGTGCCCGAAGCGCAGCGCGACGAGGAGGATGGCGCTGATCGTGGCGGCGGCGATGGCGAGGGTCGCGGTGCCGCCGAGCAGGCCGACGCCGGCCAGCAGCGCGGTCAGGATCGGCAGGTACAGCGCCATCATCAGGTCCTCGAAGACCAGCAGCGACAGCACGACCGGGGTCTCGCGGTTGCCGAGCCAGCCGAGGTCGGACAGGATCTTCGCGGTGATGCCGGAGGACGTCACGTACGTGATGCCGCCCATCGCGACCGCGGCGACCGGACCCCAGCCGAGGATGAGCGCGGCCGCGACGCCCGGCGCGGCGTTGAGCACGAGGTCGATGAGCCCGGCGGGTGCGGAGGAGCGCAGGGTGCCGACGAGCTCCGGCGCGGTGTACTCCAGGCCGAGCGTGAACAGCAGCAGGATGACGCCGATCTCCGCGCCGGCGGAGATGAACTCGGTGCTGGTGGTCAGCGGCAGCACGCCGCCGGCGCCGAACGCGAGACCGGCCAGCAGGTACAGCGGGATGGGGGAGATCGAGAACCGCAGGGACAGGGCGCCGAGCAGGCCCAGCGCGAGGATGACCGCACCGAGCTCGATGAGGATCGTGTCGTGGTGCACGGGCGGCCCCTATCCGTCCGTGAGGAGCGTCGCGACGCCCTCGGTGCCGGCGGCGGTGCCCACCACGACGATCGTGTCGCCGGCGACCAGGCCGAAGTCGGGTCGCGGGCTCGTGTGCACGGTCCCGCCGCGCAGCACGGCGACGATCGAGGCGCCGGTGCGGGTGCGGGCCTGCGTGTCGCCGAGGGTGCGGCCGTCGTACGGCGAGCCCGGCGCCAGCACCAGCTGCTCGGTGACGAGGCCGGTCACCTGCCGCTGCAGCTCGGCGAGGTGCTCCACGATCCGCGCGGTGCCGAGGTACTCGGCGACCGTGTTGGACTCCTCCGCGGACAGGGCCACGGAGACCACGCTGGTATCGGGGTCTTCCTTGTCGTAGATGACGAGGTCACGCCGCCCGCTGCGGTGGGAGACGATGCCGATCCGGCGGCCACGGGCGGTGGTCACCACGTGGCTCGTGCCGATGCCGGGGAGGTCGGTGCGCTCGACGTTCATACCCCATGGTATCGGAATTGGATCTATGCGAGCGTCAGCGACGCAATGCCTCGCCGAGCTCTTCGGTGGTGCGGACCAGATTGGCGGCGATCTCGACGGCGTGGTCGTCGGTGAGCCGGGCGAGCGGCACGCCCACGCTGATCGCGTCGGTGGTGCCGGGCACGGCCGCCGCGACGCAGCCGACCCCCGGCTGGAACTGGCCGCGTTCGTAGGCCCATCCGCGGGCCCTGGTCTCGGCCAGCTCCTCGAACAGCGTCGCCCGGTCGGCGACGGACTCGCTGGTGTGGGCCTCGAACCCGAGATCCAGCAGCGCGACGACCCGCTCCCGGGGCAGCTCGGCGAGGATCGCCTTGCCGCTGGCGGAGGCGTATGCGGGCATCCGCCGGCCGACGGCGGAGCCGGCCGTGTCCTGCGCCGGCTCCCGGCTCGCGATGCAGACGATGCCGGGCGGGTCGAGACGCACCAGGCGCACCGCCTCGTCGAGCCGGTCCCGCAGCTGCGTCAGCAGCGGCGCCGCGAGCCGGACGGTGCGGTCGGCCAGCAGATAGGCGCTGCCCGGTCGCAGCGCCACCACGCCGATGGCGTAGCTGTCGTCGGGCTCGGCGACGACCCAGCCGCGGTCCACGAGCTTGCGGAGCCGGCCCCGGAGCACGCCCTCGGGCAGCCCGAGCTGGCGCAGGAGCGACTCGAAGGTCACCCGGTCGGTGGCGGCGGACAGACGCTCGAGCACGTCGAGGGTTGGGCTATCGTCAGTGACGCGCATTAGAACCGCATTTCCCCATGCAGCGAGACTTAAACATTCCGGCCTGAACTTTTCTTCACGAGTGGGAACGGCAAGGTCTCGCGGATCGTCCGGCCGGTCAGCATCATGACGAGCCGGTCGACGCCGAGGCCCAGCCCGCCGCTCGGCGGCATCGCGAACTCGAACGCGTCCAGGAAGTCCTCGTCCAGCGACATCGCCTCCGGGTCGCCGGCCGCCGCCCGCAGCGACTGGGCCGTGAGCCGGGCGCGCAGCTCGACGGGGTCGACGAGCTCGGTGTACGCCGTGCCGAGCTCCATCCCGAACGCGACCAGGTCCCAGCGCTCGGCGAGCCGCGGGTCGTCGCGGTGCTGGCGGGTCAGCGGCGACACGTCGACGGGGAAGTCCGTGTAGAACGTGGGCCGGACCGTGGCGCCCTCGACCAGATGCTCGTAGAGCTCGAGGACGATCTGGCCGTGGGTCCACCCCTCCTGCCACCCGACACCGTGCCGGTCCGCGACCGCCCGAAGATCGTCGACGGAGGCGTCCGGCGTGACCGTCGCGCCCGCCGCCCGGGAGACCGCCTCGTACACCGGCACCACCGGCCACTCGTCGCGCAGGTCGACGACCTCGTCGCCGCGGGTGAGCACGCACCCGGGGCCCGCCTCGGCGGCGGCGAGGATCAGCGAGCGGGCCAGGTCGCGCATCGTGGTGTAGTCGCCGTACGCCTCGTAGGCCTCCAGCATCGTGAACTCGGGGTTGTGGGTGGCGTCGACACCCTCGTTGCGGAAGTTGCGGCCGATCTCGAAGACCCGCTCGACCCCGCCGACGGCGAGGCGCTTGAGGTACAGCTCGGGCGCGATCCGCAGGAAGAGCGGCATGTCGTAGGCGTTGGAGTGGGTCACGAACGGCCGGGCGTTGGCGCCGCCGTGCACCCGTTGCAGCACCGGCGTCTCCACCTCGACGAAGTCGCGGGCGTGCAGGGCGGCGCGCAGCGCGAAGCCGGCCGCGGAGCGCAGCCGCACCATGTCACGGGGCGTCGAGTTGACGATCAGATCGACGTGCCGCTGCCGGACCAGCGCCTCTGGGTCCGCGAGCCCGCGGTGCTTGTCCGGCAGGGGGCGCAGGCACTTGGCCGTCAGGCACCAACCGTCCGCCATGACCGACAGCTCGCCGCGTTTCGTCGTGCCGACGACGCCGCCGACACCGACGTGGTCGCCGAGGTCGACCGTGGCCGCGAACGACGGGTCGCCGCTGATCATGACCTGGAGGTCGCCGGACCAGTCGCGCAGGGTGGCGAAGCACAGGGCGCCTTGGTCGCGCAGCCGCACCACCCGCCCGGCGACGCTGACCCGCTCACCGGTGCTGACGTCGGGCGCGAGGCCTGGGTGCGCCGCCCGGATCGCGGCGATCTCGTGGGTGCGGGCGAACCCCGGCGGATACGGGTCGATGCCGTCCCGGCGCAGCGCCTCGAGCTTGGCGAGCCGGACCCTGACCTGCTCCGGCCGCCGGTCCTGGACGGCGGGGGCGGGCTCGACCTCGATCAGCGCCCGCGGCGCCTCGCTGGAGACCGGCGTGCCCCGCCGCAGCAGGGTGCGCAGGTTGGGCACGACCAGGAACCCCTCGGCCGCCGCCGACGCGAGGCCGACCTTCGCGAGGTCCCGGACGTCCTCGAAGCACAGGAACCGCGGCAGCCACTGCGGGTTGTACTTCACGTTGGAGCGGTACAACGACTCCAGCTGGAACCAGCGGGACGCGAACAGCAGCAGCGTCCGCCACAGCCGCAGCACCGGCCCCGCGCCGATCCGCGCCCCCTCCTCGAACACGGCCCGGAACACGGCGAAGTTCAGCGACACCCGCTCGACACCGAGGCGCGGCGCTTCCCGCATCAGCGTCGCCACCATGTGCTCGACCAGGCCGTTGTCGCTGGCCCGGTCGCGGCGCATGAGATCGAGGGACAGGCCGTCGGCGCCCCACGGCGTGAACGACAGCAGCGCCACCTCCCGGCCGTCGCGGTTGTGCGCCTCGACGAGCACGCACTGGCCGTCGTTGGGGTCGCCGAGCCGGCCGAGCGCCATCGAGAAGCCGCGCTCGGTCTCCGTGTCGCGCCAGCGGGCGGCGAGCTCGATGATCCGCGCCATCTCCTGCGCGCCGATGTCGGCGTGCCGGCGGATCCGCACCGTGTAACCGGCCCGCTCGACCCGGTGCACCGCCTGGCGGACCTGCCGCAGCCGCGGCGCCTCGAGGTCGAAGTCTCGGACGTGCAGGACCGCCTCGTCGCCGAGCTGGATGACGCGCAGCCCGGCGCGGGCGTACGCGGTCGCGCCCTCCTCGCTCGCGCCCATCACCGCCGGGGTCCACGCGTAGTCGCGGGCCTCCCGCAGCCACGCCTCGATCGCCGGTGGCCACGCGTCGGGCTCGCCGAGCGGGTCGCCGCTGGCGAGGGAGACGCCGAAGACCACCCGGTACGTGACGGCGGCGCGCCCGGTGGGGGAGAACACGACCTCCTTGTCCCGGCGGGTCGCGAAGTAGCCGAGCGAGTCGCGGCGGCCGTGCGCGGCGAGCAGCTGCCGGACGCGCCGCTCCTCGTCGGCGTCCAGCGACGCGGTGGCCCGCTGCGAGCGCAGCAGCGCGAACAGGGCGGCGAACAGGGCGATCGCGCCGAACGCGCCGAGGATCAGGTTGACCCAGCCGGGGGCCCGGCCGTGCAGCCCCACGTCGAAGCCGAACGCTCCACCGAGGACGGTCTTGCCGCTGTACGCGAGGCGCCCCGCCCCCGGCCCGAGCGAGCCCGGGAACAGCTCGACCAGCCCCCAGCCGAGCAGCGTGAACGCGCTGATCAGCACGCCGAGGGTGGCGAGGGCCTTCGGCAGGCTGGCCCGCTGGACGCGGGCGGAGAACCCGCCGCGGGCCAGCCACAGCAGCGCCAGCAGCACGGAGGTGATGACGGCGTTGGCCAGGCCGGCTGCCGCGCCGTGCCACGGCAGCCGCAGCTCCCGGGCCTCCTCGCCGCGCTCGGCGCCGCCGAGCAGCACGAACACGTCGAACAGCAGCTGCGCGCCGAGGAACAGCGCCAGGATCCAGTAGATGACGCGCTTGCGGTTGTGCACGGCGGCGGCGAGGGTCGCCAGGATCGCGGCGTAGCCGAGGTTCGCGGGCGCCGGCAGCAGCAGCGCGTCGACGGTGACCCGCACGGGGTGGACCCGCGACCCGAGCGCCGCGGAGACCGCGGCGACGGCGCACAGGACGGCCACGGCCAGCAGCCCGCCGGCGAACCAGTCGGGAAGTCTCGCGCGCAGCGTGTTCATCGGGACATCATGGCGGAGCACGTTTCGGATATCGCCCTGTGGGTGATGATGCGGGCATGGAGGACATTACCGCGCTCATCCTGGACGACCACCACGCGTTCCGCCGCGGCTTCGCCCGCCTCGACGACGCCCGCGGCGAGGAGCAGCTCACCGCCGTGTGGGAGTCCCTGGCCCTGCACCTGGAGATCCACGCCGAGGCCGAGGAGCGGATCCTGTACCCGCACCTGCTCAAGCGCTCCGACGACGCCGACGAGGAGACCGACGACGCGATCCGGGACCACAACAAGATCCGGGACGCGATCGAGGCGGCCCGCTCCCAGGCGGTCGGCTCCGACGGATGGTGGAAGGCGGTGTGGGAGGCCCGCACCGAGAACAGCGAGCACCTCGCCGAGGAGGAGGACGAGGTGCTGCCCGACTTCCGCAAGCACGCCGGCATGGACCTGCGGGTGTCGCTCGGCGCGCAGTGGCTCACGTTCTACGGCGAGCACCCGAGCGGCAAGGGCCTCACGTTCCGCGACAAGGACCCGCAGCAGTACATCCGCGAGAACAGCTAGGCATATCGGGTGCGTCGCGGGGGACCTACCCGCGCATGACAACTGTGCTGATCACCGGTGGCCTCACCGGCATCGGACGGGCCACCGCCGAGGCGTTCGCGGGCCAGGGCGCGGACGTGGTGGTCGCCGGCCGCCACGACGCCGAGCTGCCCGCCGGCGCCGTCTTCATGCACGCCGACGTGCGCCGCGAGGATGACGTCCGCCAGCTGGTCGACGACACCGTCACGCGCTTCGGCTCCCTCGACGTCGCGGTCAACAACGCCGGCACCGAGGGCACCCCGGGCGCCGTGGTGGAGCAGACCGCCGACACCTACGCCGCGACCTTCGACACCAACGTGCTCGGCACCCTGCTGAGCATGAAGCACGAGCTGCGGGTCATGGCCGAGCAGGGCCACGGCAGCATCGTCAACGTCTCGTCGGTGCTCGGCCACCAGGGCGCGCCCGGCTCGGCCGTCTACGTCGCCAGCAAGCACGCGGTCGACGGGCTCACCCGCTCGGCGGCCCTGGAGGCGGCCGGCACCGGCATCCGGGTCAACGCCGTCGCGCCGGGGCCCGTCCAGACGCCGATGCTGCAGCGGTACGAGACGTCCACCGGCTCGTCCGATCTGGTGGCAGGCGTCCCGCTCGGCCGGCCCGCCACCCCCGACGAGATCGCGAAGGCCGTGCTGTTCCTCGGCTCCGAGGCGTCCAGCTTCATGACCGGCGAGGTGATGTACGTCGACGGCGGCGCGTCAGCCCGGTAGTTCGAGCCCGTGGCGGTCCAGGGCCTCCTCGACCGCGGCGCACACCTGCTCCACCACGAGCACCCGGGCCGTGGGCTTGTCGTTGCCGGGGATGACGTGCCACGGCCCGGCCGGGTGGTCGGTGCGGGCCAGCATGTCCTCCACCGCCTGCTTGTACGCGGGCCGCTTCTCCCGGTTGCGCCAGTCCTCGTCGGTGAGCTTCCACGAGCGCAGCGGGTCGTCGCGCCGGCTCTGGAAGCGGCGCAGCTGCTCCTTGCCGGAGATGTGCATCCAGAACTTCACGATGACCATGCCCTCGGCGGCGAGCGTCCGCTCGAACTCGACGATCTCCTCGTAGGCGCGGCTCCACTGCTCCTCGGTCGCGAACTGCTCGACGCGTTCGACGAGGACCCGGCCATACCAGGACCGGTCCAGGACCGTCATCCCGCCCCAGCCCGGCAGCGCCGGCCAGAACCGCCACAGGAAGTGGTGCCGCTTCTCGTCGTACGTCGGCGCCGCGAACTGCGCCACCCGCACGTGCCGCGGGTCGAGGTGGTCGACGAGCCGCTTGATCGAGCCGCCCTTGCCGGAGGCGTCCCAGCCCTCGAACACCACGCACAGCGGCGGTCCGAGCCGCGCCTTGCCGCCACCGATCTGCCCGCCGAGCGTCAGCCGGAGCCGCAGCAGCCGCTCCTGGGCCGCCGCGAGCCGGAGGCCCGCCTCCGATTTGGGCAACGTGTCGTGGAGGTCGACCTTCGACAGGCGCTTCATGGCCTCCAGCCTCGCATGGGTTCACCCTCTGTGCGTGACGAGCGCAACGCACTTCCTGTCGCCCATGTGGCCGCGCCGCAACCAAAGGATGGGACAGTTCTCGGCATGAGCACGAAGCGGGCGCTGCGGATCGCCGCGCTGCTCGTCGTGCTGGGTGTGGCCACGGTCACGCTCAAGGACAAACTGCCCGACCCGGACCAGATCGCCGCCACCATCGCCTCCGCGAGCCCCTGGTGGCTGGTCCTCGCCGCGGTGGCCGAGCTGGTCTCCCTGCGGCACTTCGCCCTCCAGCAGCGCCGCCTCCTCGCCGGTTTCGGGGTGCGGATGTCGGTGCCCCGGGCCGTCGCGGTCACCTTCACCCGCTCCGCGATCTCCTTCAGCCTGCCGGCCGGGTCCGCTGTGTCCGCGGGCTTCGCGTTCCGCCAGTTCCGCACCGCCGGCGCCACCCGCCGCACCGCCGGTGCCGTGGCCGTCCTGTCGTCCCTGCTGTCCGGTCTGGCGCTGCTGCTCATGTACGGCGCCGTCGTCCTCGTCCCGCACGGCGGCGTCACCGGCACCGGCCACACGCTCGGGCTGGTCCTCACCCTGCTGGCCGGCGCCACCGTGGTGTTCGGCCTGGACTTCCTGCTCTTCCGCGGCCCGCTGCCGCCCGCGCCCGCGCTCGACGAGGAGCCGGCCGGCCGGGCGCCCGGCGGCCTGGTCGCGCGGGCCAGGGCGGCGGTCGCGCGCACCGTCGCCGACCTGCGCCGCCTGCCGCCCCGCTCCTGGGTGGTGTCGCTGGTGCACGCCACCGTCAACTGGGGCCTGGACTTCGCCTGCCTGGCCGCGACGGCCGCCGCGTTCGGCATCGACGTCAGCGTGGTCGCGCTGGCCACGGTGTACCTGACGGTGCAGCTGGTCCGGCAGGTGCCGATCAGCCCCGGCGGCATCGGCGTGGTGGAGGTCGCCCTGCTGGCCGGCCTGGTCTCGGCGGGCGCGCCGCAGGGCCCGGCCGCCGCCGCGATGCTCGTCTACCGGCTGCTGTCCTGCTGGATCATCATCCCGCTCGGCGCTCTCACGTACGCCGTCCTCCGCCGCCGCCCGGCGCCGGAGCCGTCCAAGGCCCCGCGCCAGCCGACCCCGGTCGCATAAATCTCACACAGATCTTTCAAACTTCACAACGTCCTGTTAGATTCGGTGCCGTGCCCGCACCGGATCGACTCGACCTCACCCTGCGCCTCGTCCGCGGCAGCGGCCGGCTGACCCTGGCCGAGCTCGCCACCCGCCTCGGCGTCTCGGAGATGACCGTCCGCCGCGACCTCGACCAGCTGCAGGAGCAGGGCCTGGTCCGCCGGGTCCGCGGCGGCGCCGTCGCCCTGGACGTCCCGGCGGACGAGGCGGGCTTCGACGTCCGCGCCCAGTGGCGGTCGGCGACGAAGGCCCGCCTCGCCGCGGCCACCGCCGACCTGATCGCCCCCGGCGGCACCGTCCTGCTCGACGCCGGCACCACCACCGCCGCGGTGGCCGCCGCCCTGGCCGCCCGCTTCGGCGCCGCCCCTTCCCCCACGGGGCCGTTGACGGTGGCGGTGCTCAGCCTGCAGGCGGCGGTGCGGCTGGCCGACCAGCCCGGCATCAGGCTGCTCATCCTGGGCGGCGAGTCCCGCGCGGGGGAGCGCAGCCTGGTCGGCCCGCTCGCCCTGAGCGCCCTGGACCAGTTGCGCTTCGACACGTTCATCATGTCGATCGGCGCGGTCCATCACGACCTGGGCTGGTCCGAGTTCGACCTGGACGACGCCGCCGTGAAGCGCGCCGCCCTGCGCCGCGCCGGCCGGACCGTCGTGGTCGCCGATGCCAGCAAGCTGGGCGTCCAGGCGTTCGCCCGGGTCGCCCCCCTCTCCGCCGCCGACATCTTCGTCACGTCCACCGCACCCTCACCGGTCGCCGCCTTCAGCAGCGCCATCGGGGCAGGCGGTTCTTCTGACAACGCCACATCTGACGCCGCCGCGACGGATGCCGCGGCCGAGACGCTCGCAGCGCTGCGGGCGGCCGGCGTCGACGTCGTCACCACCGACAACCCTGAGGAGTTCCCGTCATGATGATCCTGGTAGCCGGCCCGTACCGCTCGGGCACCGGCGACGACCCCACCAAGCTCCAGGCCAACGTCGACGCCATGAACGACGCCGCCGTCACCCTCTTCCGCGCCGGCCACCTCCCGGTCACCGGCGAGGCTCTGGCCCTGCCCCTCATCGAGCGCGCGGGCTCCGCCACCGTCGGCGACCCCGTCTTCGACGAGATCTTCCACCCGATCTCCGCCCGCCTCCTCACCCACTGCGACGCCGTCCTGCGCATCGGCGGCCCCTCCACCGGCGCCGACGAGATGGTCGCCCAGGCCCGCACCGAGGGCAAACCTGTCTACACCACCATCACCGAGGTCCCCGCGGCATGACCCCCGACCGCTGGGCCGGCCCGAGCCGGACCGCTCGCCCCGACCCCACGGCAACAGGGCAGCGGGGTCGAGGGTGACCGCCAAGGGCTCGGTCAGCGTGAGCGCCTCGCCCGGTCCCGCCTTCGCGCCCTCGACATAGCGGCCGCCGTCGAGCCGGTGCAGCCTGAGCGTCACCGCGCCCGGCGGCTCCTGCTCGGCGAGGAGATACCAGGCGATGCCCGCCTCCGCGTAGCACCGCATCTTGACCACGAGGTCCGACTGGGCGTTGTCACGTGCCACGACCTCGGCGACAAGGGTCAGCTGCCAGGCCTCCAGCACCTGCTCGTCATCGTCAGCCGGGTCCGCCACGATCACATCGGGGATGACGATCCGGCCGGGTCGCAGCCGGACGTTCACTCCCTTCAGCGCGAGCAGGCCGGCTGCCTCGGCCGGACCGTCGAGCGCGCTCGCCAGCAGTGAAGACACCCGCTGGTGACTGTTGCTCAGCAAGGGGCCCGTCACCAACCTTCCGTCGAGGAGCTCCACCCGGCCCAGGGTCGGATCGAGTGCGAGGAACTCCTCTTCCGAGAGTATCGTCATCATATCATCTTATGCCGACAGTTCCTCGGGAGTGAGCGGTGCGGCGGGGAGGCCCACGGGGCGGGCGGGGCGCTCCAGGCGGGGGACGGCGGCGAAGGAGATGAGCTTGAACCAGGCGGGCACGTCGCGGCGCAGGTCGGGCGGGCCCTGGATGGTGACGGCGCCGGAGCGCAGGGCGTCGGACCAGTCCAGGTCGCCGAGCCAGACCTCGACCATGCTGCGCAGGTCGGCGGTCACGTGCACGGCCACGTCGAAGCCGGGGTCGGCGTCGCACACGTCCGCTTCGGTGGGGGTGAGGACGAGCCACCAGTTGCGCAGGGAGGCGGCGACGGCCGGGAACTCGAACTGGATGACGGTCCGGCCGGAGGGGAGCGCGTCGTGGTCGACCCGGCGGTGCATGTCCCACAGCAGGATCTTCGGGTCGAGGTCCTGGTCGCCGAGGTGGCCGATCCAGCGGATGCCCCACTCGCCGAGCGCGGCGACGATCGGGGCGAGCTCCTGGCCCGCGGGGGTGAGGCGGTAGCGGACCTCGACGCCTGACTTGTGGCGTTCGGCGATGCCGGCGGCGACCAGGTGCTGGAGGCGCTTCGACAGCAGTGTCGGGGACATGCGGGGCAGGCCGCGGCGCAGGTCGTTGAAGTGCCGGTCGCCGCCGACGAGCTCGCGGACGACGAGCAGGGTCCAGCGCTCGTCGAGCAGCTCCATGGTCTTGGCCACCGGGCAGAACTGGTAGTACGACGCTCCCATGTGCGCACCGTAATGTCGGCTCGGCGACTAGTACAGATCCTGTACTGGTGACGCCCCGGCGGCGATTCCTACGGTCGAAGACATGCAGATCACAGACATGACCGCCGACCAGGCGTTGAAGAGCAAGCACCGGGCGATGTGGGCGACGGGCGACTACGCGGCGGTCGCCGCGGACGTCATCCCGGCGCTCGGGCCCGTCCTTTCCGAGGCCGTGGCCGCCGGGCCCGGGCAGCGGATTCTCGATGTGGCCGCGGGTTCGGGCAACGCGGCGATCCCGGCCGCGCGGGCCGGCGCCGACGTGGTCGCCACCGACCTCACCCCCGAGCTGCTGGAGACCGGCGAGGAGCTGGCCGGCCGGCACGGCGTCACCCTCGAATGGCAGGCCGCCGACGCGGAGGCGCTGCCGTTCGCGGCGGGCGCGTTCGACACCGTGATGTCGTGCGTCGGGGTCATGTTCGCCCCGCACCACCAGGTGTGCGCCGACGAGATCGTCCGCGTGCTGCGGCCGGGCGGGACGATCGGGCTGATCAACTGGACGCCACAGGGCTTCATCGGGCAGATGTTCGCGACGATGAAGCCCTACGCGCCGCCCCCGCCGCCCGGCGCCCAGCCGCCGCCGCTGTGGGGCGACGAGGCCCACGTCCGTGCCCTGTTCGGCGACCGCGTCACCGACGTCGTGGCACAGCGGCGGATGCTGCCCGTGACCGTGTTCCCGACCGCGGAGGCGTTCCTGGAGTTCTTCAAGCGCACGTACGGCCCGACGATCGCCGTCTACGCCGCGAACTCCGGCGACCCGGCGGCGCTCGCGGCGCTGGACGAGGCCCTGCTGGACCTGGCCCGGCGCCACGACCTCGGCGGCGGCGCGATGGAGTGGGAGTACCTGCTGGTCACCGCCCGCACCGCGGCGGCGGGCGAGTAGCCCCTGTCCGGATCGAGACGACCCCCGGGGGCCGGCTCAGCGCACGCCGCGGACCAGGAGCAGGACGCCGGTGGTCATCTCGAAGACGAACATCGGCGCGTACAGGGCGGGGTTGACGACCGCGGTCGCCTCCGGGAACGCGATCGTGACGAGGCTGCCCGTGGCGAGCAGCGCGGACGCCACGACGCCGAGCCCGGCCAGCCACCGCGGCACGTACCGCGACCGGTACAGCAGATAGGCGAAGACCGTCGAGCCGAGGCCGAGGAAGACCAGGCCGATGCTGTACCCGACGGTGTGGGCGCTGGTGGCCACCCAGGCCAGCGCCGCCGCCTGGTCCGGGTCGAGCGCCCGCACCTCGTCGGCGCCGCTGACGAGCTGGAGCACGACGGTGTTCGTCAACGTGTACGCGGCGAGCACCGCCACCTGCGCCAACCGCCAGAAAGCGCCCAGCGCCGCCAGCGGCCAGCTGACCTTGCGCAGCAGCACGAAGTACGCCACGGCCAGCGCCGCGTCGCCGACGTCGCAGAGCAGGTCCACGGCGGCACCGACCCGCAGCAGCCGCTCGTGGTCGAGGAAACGCTGGGCGGTGTCGTCCGCGCCGGGGAACGTGCCCGGCACGTAGATCTGGGCGAACACGCCGGCCGCCATCAGCACGAGGTACAGGGCACCGATGACCCGCGCGGCGCGCCGCTGCGCGGTGTCGACGGGCCAGATCGTCTCAGTCGTCTCAACGGTGTCAGTCATGCCCGACAGGGTGTCCGTGCGGGCGCGGGGGTCGCGTCGGTCCAGCGGCGGTGTCCGGGCTGCGCCCACCGTCGTACGCCGCCGCCCGGCTACGCCGTACGGAGTAGCCGAAGACCTCCGGACGGAGACGGTGCTGGATGCCCGGGCTGCCCTACAGTGCTCGCATGACCCTGAAGAGCCAGGGTCCGGCGCGGCGGTCCGCGCCCGGCCTGGCACTGTTCACCGCGGCCGTGCAGGTGCTCGGCACGGCCCTGCTCGTCCAGGGCCGGCCGGCCCGGGCCCGCCGGCTACACCCTGCTGGTCCTCGGCGGGTTCGCGCTGGCCGACCGGCACCGCTTCCCCCGGCGCAACTTCGTCGTCGTGGTCGCGTTCGCCGTGGCGTACCACGTGCTGTGGCCGCCGGTCGGGGTGACGCTCCTGGCGCCGGTGTTCGCCGCGTCGGCGGCGCTCGCGGCAGGTCACCGGATCCTGGTCTGGGCGGCCGCGCCGGGCGCGTACGCCGTCTGGGCGGTCCTCGGCCCCGGGGCGGCGGACCGGTTGCTTGCCGGCGCGGCCGCCGTTGCCGGACTGAGCCTGGCCGCCGAGGCCGCGACGCTGGCCGCCCGGCCGGTCGTCCGGGCGCTCCGCGAGCGGCGGCGCCTCGCCGAGGAGCGGGAGCGCCGGCAGGCCAGTGAGGCGCGCCTGCGCATCGCCGCCGAGCTGCATGACGTGCTCGGCCACCACCTGTCCCTGATCAACGTGCGGGCGGGCGTCGGGCTGCACCTGATGGACCGCGAGCCGGAGCAGGCCCGCAGCGCGCTCGACACGATCCGTCAGGCCAGCGCGGAGGCGCTGGGCGAGGTGCAGTCGGTCCTGGACTCGCTCTACCCGGACGGTCAGGCGGCCCCCCGCGCGCCGGCGCCGGGGCTGGACCGCCTCGACGGGCTCACCGCCGATGCCGGCCTGCCGGTGCGTACCGTCGTGGACGGTGAGGTCCGGGCGCTGCCCGCGCGCACCGACCGGGCGGCGTACCGCATCGTGCAGGAGGCGCTGACGAACGTCCGCCGCCACGCCGGTCCCGGCGCCGCCGCGACCGTCACGCTCGGGTACGAGCCGGCCGCTCTGGTCATCCGGGTCGACGACGACGGCAGCGGCGCGGCGCCGGCCCACACCCCGGTGCGGCCCGGCAACGGGATCACGGGTATGCGGGAGCGGGCCGCCACGCTCGGCGGCACGCTGAGCGCCGGGCCCGCCCCGGAGGGCGGCTGGCGGGTCCAGGCGAGCCTTCCCCTGGAGGCGGCATGATCCGGGTGGTGCTCGCCGACGACCAGACCCTGGTCCGGGTCGGGTTCCGGGCGCTGCTCGACGCGGAGCCGGACATCGAGGTCGTCGGTGAGGCGGGCGACGGCGCGCACGCGGTGCGCCTGGCCCGCCAGACCCGCCCCGACGTGGTGCTCATGGACATCCGGATGCCGGGCGTCGACGGCCTCGCGGCGACCCGGCAGATCGTCGCGGACCCGGCGCTCTCCGCGGTGCGCATCCTCGTGCTCACCACGTTCGAGCTGGACGAGTACGTTGCCGAGGCCCTGCGGTCCGGCGCGGCCGGGTTCCTGGTGAAGCACACCGACCTGGCCGAGCTGGTCCGGGGTGTGCGCGTCGTCGCGGCCGGTGACGGGCTGCTCTCGCCGGGCGTGACCCGCCGGGTCATCGAGCGGTTCGCGGCCCGCACCGCCGGCCCGGCGTCGCCGCGGCGGCTGGCCGAGCTCACCGACCGGGAGCGGGAGGTCGTCGCGCTGGCCGGTCAGGGCCTGTCCAACGACGAGATCGCCGCCCGGTTGACGGTGAGCCCGGCGACCGCCAAGACCCACGTGTCGCGCGCGATGGTGAAGCTCGGCGCGCGCGACCGTGCGCAGCTCGTGGTCTTCGCCTACGAGGCGGGCCTGGTCCGCCCCGGCTGGCTCGACTGAGGCGGCTCCGGGCCGGGCCCGCGGAGAAGGGCTGGACGAGGCGCCGGCGCCGCCGGCCCGGGCCGTCGATGGAAGGTTAGACGAGGCGCTGGCGCTGGCGGCCCAGGCCGTCGATCTCCAGCTCCATCACGTCGCCGGCGCGCAGGTACGGCTGGCCGGGCAGGCCCATCGCCACCCCGGCCGGCGTGCCGGTGTTCACGACGTCGCCGGGGCGCAGCACCATGAACTGGCTCAGGTACCAGACGAGGTGCGGCACGTCGAAGATCATGTCGCCGGCGAGCTCGTCCTGGCGGGGCTCGCCGTTGACCCACGACCGCAGGCGCAGCTCGGGCACCGTCAGGCCGTCGGCGGGCACGAGCCAGGGGCCCAGCGGGTTGAACGTCTCGCACGACTTGCCCTTGTCCCACTGGCCGCCGCGCTCCAGCTGGAACTCGCGCTCGGAGACGTCGTTGCTGATGGCGTAGCCGGCGATGTGGGCGGCGGCGTCGGCGGGGCTGTCGAGGTAGCGCGCCTCGCGGCCGATGACGACCGCGAGCTCGACCTCGTAGTCGGTCTTGACGCTGTTGCGCGGGATGCGCACGTCGTCGTCGGGGCCGACGACCGTGTCGGCCGCCTTCATGAACACGACCGGCTCGGCGGGCGGCTCGGCGCCGGACTCCGCGGCGTGCGCGCGGTAGTTGAGCCCGATGCAGACGACCTTGCCGGGGCGGGCGACCGGCGCGCCCCGGCGGAGGTCCTGCTCGGGGAGCACGGGCAGGGTGTCGAGGGCGTCGCGGACGCGGGCGATCCCGTCGGCGGCGAGGAACGCGCCGTCGATGTCGGCGGTCAGCCCCTCGAGGCTCCGCGCGCGGCCCTCGGCGTCGAGCACCACGGGTCGTTCGGCACCGGAGGGTCCAAGCCGGGCAAGTCTCATGGGCTGCCACGGTACGAGCGAAGTGGCCAAGTGGTCAAGCCAATCCATGCCCTTCGCGGGCGACGGTCGCGATCCGCTCCAGGTGCGCCGTCATGGCCCGGCGCGCGGCGTCGGGGTCGCGCGCCTCCACGGCCGCGACGATGGCCTCGTGGTCCCCGGCCGTCCGCTCGTGGACACCGGGCCGCCCCGACGTCATGGACCGGCTCGACCGGCCGAGCCCGGACAGGGACTCCAGCATCGCGGCGAGCAGCGCGTTGCCCGACGCGCCGGCGATCAGCCGGTGCAGCCGCACGTCGGCCTCGACCTGGTCCTCGCCGAGGATCGCCGCCCGCATGGCCGCGACCTGCTCGCCGGTGGCCCGCTGGGCGGCGAGGGCGGCCAGGGCCGGCTCGAGCAGCAGGCGCGCCTCGAACAGCTCCTCCACGGTGCGCTCGTTGAGCGCCATCACGAAGCGCATCGGCTCCAGCAGCGCCGCCGTGGACAGCCCCGCGACGAACGTGCCCGCGCCGTGCCGGCTCTCCAGGATGTTGAGCCCGACGAGCGCCCGGATCGTCTCGCGCAGCGTCGGCCGGCTGATCCCGAGCAGCTCGCTGAGCTCGCGCTCCGGCGGCAGCCGCTGCCCCGGCGCGAGCCGCCCGTCGACGATCATCTGCTGGATGGTGCGCACCGCCCCCGCCGCCGCCGAGGTGCGCTCCACCTTCGCGAACTCCGCGCCGCTCACCCCGCCCACGCTACGGCAGGCTCTGAGGTGGGCACGGGGTGGGCGGTGAGGCGGACCGGCGAGCCGCTACGGCAGGGTGGCGACGGCGAACGTGCCGGGGTCGGCGCCGGTCCGGGCGACCGCGGTGCCGTCCGGGGACCAGATCGTCGAGTGGCCGGCGGTGTCGGCGTAGCCGTCGCCGGTCGGGCCGGCGAAGCTGGCGAGCGCGACCCACACCCCGTGCGCCTTGGCGATGCGGGCGCCCCGGCAGTCCTGCTCGGCGAGCTCGTCGGCGGACATGCACATGGCGGCGGCGTACACGTCGATGCCGAGGGCGGCCGTGCGCGCCTGGTGCTCCGGGACCGAGGTGTCCTTGCAGACGGCGAGGCCCAGCCGGTACCCGTCGACGGTGACGACGGCGGGACCCTCGGCGGGCCGGAAGCGGCGCTGCTCGGAGGTGCCCAGGTGCACCTTGCGGTAGGCGACGGTGACCGTGCCGGCGACGCCGTCCACGGCCAGGACCGCGATGTGCGGGCCGCCGGCGCCGTCGACCGGCGCGCCGGCCAGGGCGAGCGTGCCCGTGTCCTGGCAGGCGTCCAGGAGCGGGGACAGGGCGGGGTGGTCCACCGGCACCACGTCGGCGTCGAGCTCATAGCCCGTCAGTGACAGCTCGGGGAAGACGACGACCCGCGCGCCCGCCGCGTGGACCACCGCCGCGTGGGTGGCGGCGTTGGCGGCCACGTCAAAGGCGTCGCACTCCGGCTGTGCGACGGCGACGATCAGAGGCATCCGTGAATCTTACGTGGCGGGCGGCCGTCCCCGAGGCCCGGCCGCACCAGGGTCACCCGCCGGCAACATCTTGACGTTCATCGATGTCGATGGTTGGCTGCGAGGGTGCTGAACCGGTGGTTCCCCGCCCTCGCGGCGCTTGCGCTCCTGACCGTCCCCACGCCCGCGCACGCCACCCCGGGGCAGCCGGAGGTGTCCGCGGACCCGTCCAACGCCTGGAGCGCCGAGCTGCGCGCCGTCGGCGGCGACGACGTCAACGTCGCCTGGACCGGCGCCGCGCTGCGGCTCGCCGACCCGTCCACCGCGCCGGGCGGGCAGCGGGCGCCGGTGGCGCAGGGCATGCTGCTCACCGCCGCGCACACCCTCGCCACGCCCGCGAACCTGGTCACGGCCGCCGTCACCGGATCGGCGGACGTCGAGTACCGCGGCCGCCGCGGCGACCAGTGGACCGAGTGGCAGACGGCAGGCACCCCGCTCAAGGAGTCCGTCGGCGTCGTCGAGGTGCGGGTGGTCCTGACCGGGGCGGCGTCCGTGACCGCCGTGCGGCTGGCGGCCTCCAGCGCGCCCGCCGCGACCGGGCTCGCCGCCGTCGGCAACGTCTACCGGGTGTACGCGACCCGCGAAGGGCTCGTCGGCGGCACCACCGCGAACGGCCACGTGATCACCAGCCGGGACCACTTCGTGGCGCTGCCGTCGCGGCGCGGCCTGTCACCGAAGGGCACCGGCGACTACACCGTGCGGGTCTGCACGACCAGCGGCGCGCGGTGCGAGTTCGCCCCCGTCTGGGACGTCGGCCCGTGGAACACCACCGACGACTACTGGAACCCGCCGGCGACCCGCCAGTCGTGGAAGGACCTCCCGCAGGGCCGGCCCGAGGCGCAGGCGGCGTACCAGAACGGCTACAACGGCGGGAAGGACCAGTTCGGCCGCACCGTCGCCAACCCCGCGGGCATCGACCTCGGCGACGGCGTCTTCTGGGACGGGCTGCAGCTGACGAACAACGCGTGGGTCGACGTCGCCTACCTGTGGACGGCCGGCGGGCCGCGCGGCGTCATCGGCAGCGGGCCGCTGAACATCCGCGCCGGCGCCGGCTCGAGCTTCGCGAGCAAGGGGTACGCCGCGACCTACGCCCAGGTGCCGATCGAGTGCTGGGTGACCGGCCAGTCGATCGCCGGACCCTACGGCACGACGACCCGCTGGGACCGCGTCGGCGCCGGGCAGTACGTCAGCCACGCGTACATCTCCTCGACGTCAGGTGGCGCGGCACCCGCCTGCTGAATCCGTGCATTGACCGCACCGAATGCACGCGATCCCTCGTCGACACCCTCGCTATTCGATGCGAACGTTGCCGATGGATGCCGCGGCGATAGTGTGCCTTGTCAATATCATCACGGGTTCGGTCTGTCGGTTTCCGGTCGCGGTCACCCCCGCCCGGTGCTGCGGGCCGACTTGAGGAGGCTTCATGGTGCGGAAACGCCTGGTCACGACCGCGGTCGTCGTCCTCGCCGCGCCGGTGCTCGTCGCCCTGCCGGTTTCCCCGGCGTCGGCGGCCCCGGTCAAGGCGCCTGCGGCGTCCGGTGCGAGCAAGACGTCCGACACGCGGCACATGACGCGGACCCAGTTCACGTTGGACGGCAAGCTGGTCGACACGTCGAAGATGGCGAAGCCGGCGCAGCAGCGGCGCTCGCTGGCCGCGGGGGAGACCCCGACGGTCGGCACGGTCCGTCAGTGGCTGGGTTCGGACGACTACCAGGGCCGGCTGTACCGCAAGGACTACGTCCTGCGCGGTGTCGGCGAGCACATCGAGGTCTGGGTCGCGGTCGACACCTCGTTCCCGGCGGGCGACTGCCGTAACGCGGTGCCGAACACGACCACGGTCACCGACGCGCAGGTGGCGAACTTCATCCACGAGTTCGACACCAACATGTACCCGAAGGAGACCGCCGCCTTCAGCACGCCGCCGAACCGGGACGGCAGCAACGCGCTGCTCGGACCGGACGCCAACGGCAACGGCGGCGTCTACACCGGCGGCGGCGAGAAGACCGTCACGCTGGTCGACAACGTCCGGGACGACAACTACTACACGTTCCCGGCCGCCACGACCTACATCGCGGGCTTCTTCTCGACGCAGTTCAACGAACTGTTCGACCGCAACGTCATGACGATCGACGCGTACGACTGGGAGCACCGTACCGGCGCCAACCCCGTCGACGCGCCGAGCAGTGACGTCTGCACCAGCCGCCCGGCCCGGCCGACCCTCTACGAGGGCACGTTCGCGCACGAGTGGCAGCACCTGCTGCTGTCCTACGTCGACCCGAACGAGACGACGTGGCTCAACGAGGGTCTCGCGGACTTCGCGCAGACGCTCACCGGCTACGTCGACGGCACCAAGACGGTCTACGACAAGGGCGGCGACAGCCACCTGTACTGCTTCCAGGGCTACGGCCCGGTGCAGACACCCTTCAACCCCAACCCCCGTGACTGCGGTGGTGCCCAGAACTCGCTCAACCTCTGGGGTGAGGGCGGCAGCGGCGCCGGTGTGCTCGCCGACTACGGCAACGCGTACCAGTTCATGCTGTACCTCTACGACCACTACGGTCAGGACATCATCGAGAAGCTGCACCGCGACGGCGCCCTGCAGGGCATCAAGAGCGTCGACGCGGCCGTGAAGGCCGAGGGTGCCAAGGACGCGTACACGGTGCTGCACGACTACCAGTCGTCGGTGCTGCTGGACAAGCTCCTGGACGACTCGCGCTGGAGCCTCGTGCTCGGCGCCGACAAGTCCAAGGTCACGTCGAAGAGCGTCCGCTCCTCGGTGAACCTGGCGAACACCCAGAGCTACAGCGTGCCCGGAGCGGCCCCCAACGGCGCCGACTACGTGCTGCTGCAGAAGAACGGCACGGCCATCAAGGGCAAGGACCTGCGGTCCTTGAAGTTCACGGGCGCGACCCAGCTGCCGGCGGTCCCGCTGGCCTGGACGCTGGTGAACAACGACCCCGACCGGCCGGGCAACTCGGTGCTGTTCTCGGGCAACGCCAACAACACCGACGCCACCGCGGTCATCCCGGTGACGGTCCCCGCCTCCAACGCGACGCTGACCTTCCAGGCGAAGTACGGCGCCGAGCTCGGTTACGACTACGGCTACATCGTGGTCTCCACCGACGGTGGCACGACCTACACCGCGATCCCCGGTGACAGGACCGTTGACGCGCCGCTCGGCCCCGGCCTGAACGGCACGACGAACGGCTTCGAGGCGCACAGCTTCGACCTGTCCGCGTACGCGGGCAAGTCGATCCTGCTGGGCGTCCGCTACGTCAGCGACGGCGGTGTCAACGAGGGCGGCCTGCTCGTCGACGACATCAAGCTCGGCGGCACCCTGCTGAGCGACGGCTCCAGCCTGGCGCCGTTCAAGTCGCCGACGGAGATCACCCCGGTCAAGGTCAAGAACTGGCACGTGAAGCTCGTCGGCATCGACGAGGCGAACCACCTCGCGTGGCAGTTCGAGTTCACCGGTAAGAACAGCATCACGCTCAACTGGATCCAGCTGGCGCTGCTGTCGCTGTTCCCGAAGGTCGTGGCGGTCGTCGCCTACGACGAGCCGACGGAGCAGGTCCAGCAGTACGCGCCGTACACCCTCACGGTGAACGGCGTCGTCCAGCCGGGCGGAGCTGCCTGACACCTCCGGGTGCCATGACGGCGGGCACCCCTTGCCTCGTGCGAGGGGTGCCCGTCGTTGCGTTTGCCGCTGCTGTACTGCGTGTCGCGCGTCGCTGAGAAGGCGCTACCGGCCTTCAGCGTTGCTGTGACGCGTCACCAGCCGACGGCCACCAGCAGCCACTGCGGGTTGCCGTGCGAGACGAACGACGACTGGCCGGCGTAGTCGTCGTACGGGAACCCGTACGACAGCTTGTCGATGGCGTGGTCGTGCCAGAACTTGGCGTAGTAGTTCGCCGGCGCGGCCTGGTAGTACAGGCCCGGCGTCGACCAATCCGACTGCGGCAGCTGCCGCACGTGCCGGTTGAGCGCCGCGCAGTTCGCCGGGTCGTTGGCGAGCACCCCGGCGCAGCCGAAGACGTCGGACGTCGGGGCGTTGATGCCGTACTGCGAGGCGTACGCGGTGAAGTAGTTCGCGTTGACGCCGCCGGCGCGGAACGTCGGGTCGCTGCCCGGCGCGATGATCCGGTACGGCGCCTGCGACTGCGCCAGGACGTCGAACTGGGCCGGCACCTCGTCGATGAACCGCTGGAACGTCGCCGCGCGGCTCTCGGCGAACGTGGCCTGGTCCTCGCCGACCTGCACGTCGTAGCCGTCGCGGGCGTGCAGCCGCATCGCCAGCTTCAGCCCGAACGCGTCGACGCGGGTGGTGTTGCCGTTGAAGACCGACGGCCCGACGGTGAACTCGATGAAGTCGTAGTACTGGCTGTTCGGGCTGCCGAGGTAGAAGTACATCCGGCCGGCGGAGTTGGCCGGCATGTCCAGGTACGGCTGCTCGGCGATGCTGTGCGTCTGGCCGTTGAAGCTCCAGTACACCTGACTGTCGGGGTACTGCCCGTTGGTGCGGTTGAGCACCTTGACCATGACGACGTTGGACGGGTTGGGGATGGAGCTGGTGTCGCCCCAGAACGACCCCGGCGGCTGCGAGGTCGGCGGCTGCGACGTCGGGGTCACCGGTCCGGTCGTGCGGACCTGGAACTCCCACAGCGAGTAGCCGTAGGCGGTGGCGCGGGCGGTGCCGTTCATCCGCACGTACCGGCCGCTCGCGTTGACGGTGAGGGTCTGGACGCCGCCGGTGCCGGCGGTGGTGGAGTAGATCGACGTCCAGGTGCTGCCGTTCGTGGAGACCTGGACGCTGTACGCGCTGGCGTAGGCGGCCTCCCAGTTGAGCACCACCTGGCAGATCGTGGCGGTGGCGCCGAGGTCGACCTGGATCCACTGGGGGTCGCTGAACGCGCTGGACCAGCGGGTGCCGGTGTTGCCGTCGAAGGCGGCCGACGCGGGCGACGCCGCGTTCTCCGTCGACGACGCGGTGGCCGGGCGGCCCTGGGCGGCGTTCGCCGTGCCGCAGCCGGTGCCGCCGGTCGTGCCGTACACCTGGAACTCCCACAGCGAGTAGCCGTAGGCCGTCGCCCGGGCGGTGCCGTTCATCCGCACGTAGCGGGCGCTGCCCGACACGGCGAGGGTCTGGACCCCGCCGGTGCCGGTGGTGGTGGTGTAGGCGGTCGTCCAGGTGGTCCCGTTGGTGGACAGCTGGATGGTGAACGAGCGGGCGTAGGCGGCCTCCCAGTTGAGCACGACCTGGTCGACCGTGGCGGTCGCGCCGAGGTCGACCTGGATCCACTGCGGGTCGCTGAACGCGCTGGACCAGCGGGTGCCGGTGTTGCCGTCGGTGGCGAGGGCCGCGCCGGACGCGGCGTTCTCCGTCGACGACGCGGTGGTCGGCTTGCCCTGCGACAGCAGGGCGCCGGCGGCACTGGCCTCCGTGGTGACGGTGACGGCGGCGTACCCGGCGATCAGGGTCGCCACGAGCAGACCGGCGAGGCGCCGGCCCTTGAGTCTGTGCATGGTGCTCTCCCTGGGCATGGATAGGGGCGTGCGGGACCGTCGCCGCGCCGTGCCGATGCACCGGGAGGGCGGTTGCCGGTGCTGGCGGGCGTCCGGTCGTACCGCGTGAAGAGAGCGCTCTCTCGGGACTCAGCGTGGTCGATCGGTGGTCCAGCGTCAAGACCGCGTTTTGAGGTTCGCCGATGCGGGCACGGGGCTTGTCAGGGAATCCTGGGAGGTGCACCTTGTCCGACCCGCAATCCAGCCCTCAGTCAGCCGCAGGGTCGACCGGCGGCGTCATCCGCAGCCTGATCCCGGCCCGGATCGACCGGCTCACCTGGGCTCCGTTCCACACCAGGATGGTGTTGGCGCTGGGCACCGCCTGGGTCCTCGACGGCCTGGAGATCACCATCGCGAGCGCCGTCGGAGCGGTGCTCAACAAGGAGGAGACGCTCGGGCTCAGCAGCACGCAGGTCGGCGCCATCGCCACCGTGTACCTGCTGGGCGAGGTCTTCGGCGCGCTGCTCTTCGGCCGCCTGTCCGACGCGCTCGGCCGCAAGAACCTGTTCATCGTCACGCTCGGCGTCTACCTCGCCGGCAACGCGCTGACCGCGCTCACCTGGGGAAACAGCACGCTGAGCCTGATCTTCCTCTACCTGACCAGGTTCATCGCCGGGGCCGGCATCGGCGGTGAGTACGCCGCCATCAACTCCGCGATCGACGAGATGATGCCGGCGAAGTACCGCGGCCGCGTCGACATCGGCGTGAACGGCACCTACTGGGGCGGCGCCATCATCGGCACGCTCGGCACGTACATCCTGCTGAACCACATCTCGCTCAACATCAGCTGGCGGCTCGGGTTCCTGATCGGGCCGATCATCGGTCTGCTCATCTGGAACCTGCGCAGGCACCTGCCGGAGAGCCCCCGCTGGCTGATCATGCACGGGCGCGAGCGGGAGGCGGAGGAGAGCATCGCGGCGATCGAGCGGGACGTGGAGCGGTCGGGCCAGACCCTCGCCCCGGTCGACGAGCGCGCCGCCATCGAGATCAAGCCGTCCACCTCGCACGGCTACCTGTCGCTGGTCAAGGTCCTGTTCCGGCGGATGCCGTCCCGGTCGGCGCTGTCCGCGACCCTCATGATCACGCAGTCCTTCCTGTACAACGCCATCTTCTTCACCTACACGCTGGTGCTGTCGAAGTTCTACGACGTCGACGCGGAGAGGACCCCGATCTACCTGATCGCCTTCGCCGTCGGCAACCTGGCCGGCCCGCTCCTGCTCGGCCACCTCTTCGACACCGTCGGCCGCCGCAAGATGATCACCGGCACGTACCTGCTCTCCGGCATCCTCCTGGCCATCTCGGCCTGGATGTTTTACGCGGGGATGCTCAACGCGTTCACGCAGACCCTCGCCTGGTGCGTCATCTTCTTCTTCGCCTCGGCCGGCGCCAGCGCCGCCTACCTGACCGTCAGCGAGATCTTCCCGCTGGAGATCCGGGCCCAGGCGATCGCCGTGTTCTTCGCGATCGCCCAGTGCTTCGGCGCCATCGGCCCGATCTTCTACGGCTGGCTCATCGGTGAGGGTGAGGACCCCGGAAAGCTCTTCATCGGCTACCTGATCGGCGCCGCGGTGATGATCGTCGGCGGCGTCGTCGCATGGTTCCTCGGCGTCGACGCCGAGGGCAAGCCCCTGGAGGACGTCGCCGTCCCGCTCTCCGCCGTCACCACCCGCCCCCGCTCGACGGGCTGACCATCACTGGGCCCCGCTCATGGTACCGTCTAGTACCATGAGCGGGACGCTGGTGCGGTGGGCGACGAGGCACGGGTTCGCGCGACTGGGCATCAGCGCCGCCGCCCGCAAGGGTGACCCGCAGGCGCGGTTCTTCGTCGACCCCGCCGTCCGCGCGGACCCGTACCCCTTCTACGACCAGATCCGTGCGCAGGGGCCGCTGGTCCACGGGCGGATCATGTGGGCGACCGCGCGGCACGACGTGGCGTCGGCGGTGCTGCGCAGCGAGGCGTTCGGCGTCGGGTTCAACGACCAGCGGCTGCCGGCGCCGATCGCGCTGCTGTGGCGGCTCGGCCGGCGCACCGCCCCGATCGGGCCGGTCGACCCGCCGTCGATGCTCGTCACCGACCCGCCGGACCACACCCGCTACCGGCGGCTGGTCTCGAAGGTCTTCACCGCCCGGGCGATCGAGGCGCTGCGGCCCAAGATCGAGCGGACCGCCGAGGAGCTCCTGGACGGCCTGGGCCCGCGGTTCGACCTGGTGGAGCAGTACGCGGCGCTGCTGCCCGTCACCGTCATCGCCGACATCCTCGGCGTGCCCCTGGCCATGCGCCGGCAGTTCCTCGACTGGGGCACCATGGCCGCGCCGACGCTCGACCTGGGGCTCACGTACCGGCAGTACCGGCGCACCGAGATCGGCATCCGGCAGAGCAACGCGTGGATGCGCGGGCACTTCGAGCGGCTGCGCCGCGAGCCCGGCGACGACCTGCTCAGCCAGCTGGTGCACCTGGAGGGTGAGCAGCTCACCGACGACGAGCTGCTCGCCACCGCGGGCCTGCTGCTCGCCGCCGGCTTCGAGACGACGGTCAACCTGCTCGGCACGGGCGCGGCGCTGCTGATGGCGCACCCGGCGCAGCTGGAGCTGCTGCGGGACGACCCGTCGCTGTGGCGCGGGGCCGTGGAGGAGATGCTGCGGTTCGACTCCCCGGTGCAGAACTCGGCACGCATCTGCCAGCGGCCCGTGGAGATCGCCGGCATCCAGCTGCATCCCGGCCACGTGGTCGTGCCGATGCTCGGCGGCGCCAACCGCGATCCCGCCGTCTTCGCCGACCCCGGCCGCTTCGACGTCACCCGCGCCAACGCCCGCGACCACCTGTCCTTCTCCGGCGGCGTGCACTACTGCCTCGGCGCCGCCCTGGCCCGGCTGGAGGGCGAGATCGGGCTGCGCACCCTCTTCGACCGCCACCCCGGCCTCACCGTCGCCGGCGAGCCACGGCGCCGCAAGACCCGGGTGCTGCGCGGCTACGAGTCGCTGCCCGTCGCCGTGTCGGTGACCGTCTGACCTCGGCCGTGTTTCCGGCGGAACAATTCCGCCGCATTTCCGCACGCCGATGAAATGACCGGCAGCGACGAAACAATGCCGACGCGAAATTGTTGTTCCCACATCACACGACGCCCCGAGGATGCATGCCGAGGGACGACTGTGGGGTGGAATGTTGCGCAGGCATCTGCTATTTGTCGCATTGCTGACACTGGTGGCGTCATTGCTCGGCCCGGTGCCGGCCGGCGCCGCGACGCCACCCGGTTTCTCCACGCAGCTCGTCGCGGGCGTCGGGCTCGACGGCCCGTCGGGGTTCGACATCGCGCCCGACGGCCGGATCTTCATCCTCGAGCGAACCGGCAAGATCAAGATCTTCAAGGACGGGCACCTGCTGCCCGAACCCTTCGCTGACCTGCCCTCCGAGGCCTCCGGCGACCGCGGGCTGATCGGCATCGCCTTCGACCCAGGGTTCGGCATCGCCAATCACTTCGTGTATTTCTATTACACCGGGCACGACCTGCTCAATCACCTCGTGCGATTCGACGCATCGGGCGACATCGGCACCGACGGCCCGTACACCATATTTCAGACACAATCACCGTCGCAGCTGCTGCACGTCGGCGGAAGCATCAGGTTCGGACCCGACGGAAAGCTCTACTTCGCCGTCGGCGACAACGGCTATCCACCGAACGCACAGGATCTGACCAACCCGCACGGCAAAATTCTGCGGATCAACCCGGACGGCACCATTCCGCCGGACAACCCTTTCGCGGGGCAGCCCGGAAAACTCGGTGCGATCTGGGCATACGGATTCCGCAACCCGTGGCGGTTCCAGTTCGACGGCGCCACCGGCCGGCTCTACGGCGGCGACGTCGGCGACTACACGTGGGAAGAGCTCAACCTCATCGTCAAGGGCGGCAACTACGGCTGGCCGGTCCACGAGGGCCGCTGCACCGCCGGCTGCGCCGGCTACACCGAGCCGCTGCACGCCTACAACCACGACGGCGGCAGCGGCGCGGTGACCGCCGGCCCGGTCTACCACGGTGGCCAGTTCCCCGCCGAGTACCAGGGCAGCATGTTCTTCGGCGACTACTCGCGCGGCTTCATCAAGCAGGCGCTGCTCGACGACGCCGGGCAGATCACCCAGGTCCGCGACTTCGACCCCGACGCCGGCAGCGTCGTGGACCTGAAGGTCGCCCCCGACGGCTCGCTGTACTACCTCACGTACTTCCCCGGCCAGCTGTACCAGGTCTCCTACAGCCTCGCGGGCGGCGCGCCGGTCGTGCGGGCCCAGGCCGACCGGACGGGCGGGCCGCAGCCGCTCACCGTCCACTTCACCAGCGCCGGCACGAGCGACCCTGACGGCGACGACCTCACGTACCACTGGGACCTCGGCGACGGCAGCGGCAGCACCGCACCGGATCCGGTGAAGACCTACGCCGCCGTCGGCGTCTACCCGGTGACGCTGACCGTGTCCGACGGCCGCAACACCGTCACGTCCCGGCCGATCGTCGTGCAGGTCGGCTCCCCGCCGACGGTCCGGGTCGCCGCGCCCGCCGACGGCGCCCGCTACGACGCCGGCGACACGATCACCTACAACGCGTTCGGCACCGACGCCGCCGGCTACGACGTCAGTGACGGCGACCTCAAGACCGAGGTGTTCCTGCACCACAACACGCACGTCCACCCGTTCGTCGGGCCGCTGACCGGCCGGGTCGGCACGTTCACGATCCCCGTCACCGGCGAGGCGTCGGCCGACACCTGGTTCGAGATCAAGGTGACCGTCACCGACCGCAACGGGCTCACCAGCGCGAAGTCCGTCTTCATCTACCCGCGCACGGCGCCGATGACGTTCGCGACCAGCCCGCCGGGCCTCGGCGTGACCCTCGACGGGGTGCCGGTCCCGACCCCGTCCACGGTCCAGGGCGTGACCGGCTTCCGGCGGGAGATCGCCGCGCCGCCGACGACGCGCGCCGCCGACGGCACCGTGTACCACTTCACCGGCTGGTCCGACGGCGGCGCGATCCGGCACTTCGTCACCACCCCCGCCGCCGCCACCACGTGGACCGCGACCTACGCGCCGTCGGCGCCGTTCCTCGGCGAGTACTTCAACAACCAGCAGCTCGACGGCCCGCCCGCGCTGACCCGGCAGGACCCGGTGGTCGACTTCATCTGGTCCGTCGACCCGCCCGGCCCCGGCGTGAACGCCGACCACTTCTCCGCCCGCTGGTCGAAGACCGACTTCTTCGCCACCGGCCGGTACCGCTTCACGGTCGCCTCCGACGACGGCGCCCGGCTGTTCATCGACGACCAGATCGTCATCGACCAGTGGCACGACCAGGGCCCGACCGCCTACGAGTACGTCGCCGACCTCGCCGCCGGGCAGCACAGGATCCGGCTGGAGTTCTACGACAACGTGGTCGACGCGAGCGCGAAGCTGACCTGGGAGACCACGCCGGACCAGCCCCGCGACACGTTCACCGCCGAGTACTGGAACACCCCCGGAGCCGGATCCGCGCCGGCCGTCCCGGCGACCGCGCCGCAGCTGCGCCGCGACGAGCCGGCCGTCGACCACGACTGGGGCCTCGGATCGCCCGACCCGGTGATCGACGTGGATCACTTCGTCGCGCGGTACACCCGCCCGCTGACGCTGACCGCCGGCTACTACGACTTCGTCACCACGTCCGACGACGGGGTGCGGCTGTGGGTCGACGCCCAGCTGGTCGTCGACCACTGGGGCGACCAGGGCGTCACCGAGTACCGGACCCGGCTGGCGCTCGGCGGCGGCGCGCACACGATCGTCATGGAGTACTACGAGAACGCCGCCGGCGCCCTCGCCCGGCTCGGCTGGAGCCGCGCCGGCGACCTGCCCCCGGCGCCCGCCTACGAGGCGAGGTACTGGAACACGCCCGGCGCCGGCTCGCAGCCGTCGATCCCGTCGCGGGCGCCGGACCTCGTGCGGGACGAGACCGCGATCGACCACCCGTACGGCGACGGCGGCCCCGGCGCCGGCATCGACACCGACCACTTCGTCGCCGTCTACACCCGCACCGACGTGCTCCCGTCCGGCCTGTACCGGTTCGCCGGCGCCAGCGACGACGGCATCCGGGTCATCGTCGACGGCGCGGTCGTCCTGGACCGCTGGCGGGAGCAGAACGAGGAGTTCACCGCCGACAAGCTGCTGCTGGGCGGCCCGCACACGATCCGCGTCGAGTACTACGAGAACGCCGCCGGCGCCCGGTTGCGGTTCGGCTACCGGCGCGTCGGCGACGTCACCTCACCACCCGGCTGGGACGGTGCCTACTACCGCGGCACCGACCTGACCGGGGCGCCGGCGGTGCAACGGCAGGACGCCGCCGTCGACTTCGACTGGGGGCTCGGCGCGCCCGGCCCCGGCGTGCCCGCCGACGGGTTCTCGGCCCGCTGGACCCGCACCGACAACCTCGCCGCCGGCGTCTACACGTTCCGGCTCCTCGCCGACGACGGCGTCCGGCTCTACGTCGACGGCGTGCTCGTCCTCGACGAGTGGCGCGACCAGCCGCCGACCACGTTCGTGGTGCAGCGCAACCTCGCCGAGGGCGCCCACGTGATCGTCGTCGAGTACTACGACCGGGCCGCCGGCGCCATCGCCCGGCTCAGCTACGCCAAGACCGCCGACCCGCCGCCACCCACCCCGTGGACGGTGTCCTTCTACGCCAACCCGACCGCCACCGGGGAACCCGTCCTGACCCGGCAGGACCTGGCCGTCGACCACGACTGGGGCCTCGGTGCCCCGGCCGAGGGGCTGCCGGCCGACGGGTTCTCCGCCCGCTGGACCAGGACCGACCACCTGCCCGGCGGCACGTACCGCATCACCGCCACCAGTGACGACGGCATCCGCGTCTCGATCGACGGAGCCGTGGTGATCGACGGATGGTCCGACCACCCGCCGACCACGTACACGTTCGAAACCCCGCTGTCCGAAGGCGACCACACGGTCACCGTCGAGTACTTCGACAGCGGCGGCGGCGCACTGGCGCGCTGTTCGGTCATCCGGTTGTGAAGCTCATCGGTCGTATCGAAGGAGATCCCGTGACCCCGAAGGCCACGATCGTCATCCCTTGCAGGCACGAGGAGGAGAACGTCGGCCCGCTGATCGCCCGGTTGTCGGCGGTGCTGCACGACGCCTCGTTCGAGCTGCTGTTCGTCGACGACAGCGACGACGAGCGCACCGTCGACGCCATCGCGGCCGCCGCGGCCCGGCTGGAGCGCGACGACCTCCGCGTCCGGGTCTTCCACCGCACCGGCGGGCAGCGGACCGGCGGCCTCGCGGGCGCCGTCGTCGACGGGTTCCGGCGGGCCCGCGCGCCGAAGGCCCTCGTGATGGACGCCGACCTGCAGCACCCGCCGGAGCTGGTGCCGGCGCTGCTGGCCGCCCTCGACGACCACGACCTGGTGATGGCGAGCCGCTACCGGGAGGGCGGCAGCAGTGGCGGTCTCGACGGCCCGCTGCGCCGCCTGGTGTCGACCGGCTCGACGATCCTGGCGCGGGTCGCGTTCCCGTTCGCGCTGCGCGGCGTCACGGACCCGATGACCGGATTCTTCGCGGTACGCCTGGACAAGATGGACACCGAGAAGCTCCGGTCGCGCGGGTTCAAGATCCTCCTGGAGATCCTCGCGCGGTTCCCCCGCCTCCGCCGCACCGAGTTGCCGCTACGGTTCGCCGAACGCGTCGCCGGCACCAGCAAGGGCGACCTGCGCCAGGGACTGCTGTACCTGCGGCAGCTGCCCTGGCTCCGGCTCGTCACCTGGTTCGCCGCGCCCGCCGTCCGGTGGGGCGCGCTGCTCGGCACCGTCGCCGCCGGCACCGCCGCCCTCGCCGTGTCACCGCTGTCCGGCGCCGCCGTCCTCGCCCTGCTCGTGACCGCCGTCGCGCTGTACAACACCGTCGTCGGCGCGCTCGAGGTCCGGTGGCGCCTGTACGGCTGGCGCACCCCCGAAGCCGTCGAGCAGATGCGCTGGCCGGCCGCCGTGCCCGACGAGGCGAAGGAGCGCTTCACCATCATCGTGCCGGCGCTCAACGAGGAGTTCGTCATCGCCGGCACCCTGCGGCACCTGCTCCAGCAGGACCACGACGACTACGAGATCCTCGTGTCGCTGTGCGAGGGCGACGACGCGACCCTTGCCGAGGTCCGGCGTGTCCAGGCGCTCGACGACCCGCACGGCCGGGTCCGCACCGTCGTCCGCGCGTACGCCAGATCCAACAAGCCACGCCAGCTCAACGCCGCGCTCGCCGTCGCCACCGGCACCGTCATCGGGGTCGTCGATGCCGAGGACGACGTCGCGCCGCAGCTGCTCACCCGGGTCAACACCCTGCTCGGCCGCACCGACGCCGACGTCGTGCAGGGCGGCGTGCAACTCATGACGCTCGGCACCCGCGCCCGCGACTGGTTCAAGGTCCACAACGTGATGGAGTACTTCTTCTGGTTCACCAGCCGCATGTTCTACCAGGTGCGGACCGGGTTCGTGCCGCTCGGCGGCAACACCGTGTTCATCCGGCGGCGGCTGCTCGAGCAGGCCGGCGGCTGGCCCGACAACCTCACCGAGGACTGCGCGCTCGGCGTCCTGCTCTGCACCCGGTACGGCGCCCGCGTGGTCGCCGCCTACGAGCCGGAGCTCGCCACCCGCGAGGAGGTCCCGCAGACCATCGGCGACCGCCGGGCCGGGTCCCTCTTCTGGCAGCGCGTCCGGTGGAACCAGGGTTTCCTCAGCATCCTGCTCGAGGGCCGCTGGGCGACGCTGCCCACCCTGCGGCAGCGGGTCCTCGCCGGGTACATCCTCGCGACACCGTTCCTGCAGGCCTTCTCCGCGCTGCTGCTGCCGCTGTCGATCGCCACGATCCTGTGGCTGAAGGTGCCCGTCGGCGTGGCGATGCTGATGTACGCGCCCTTCGTGCCTATCATCATCACCCTCGCGACGCAGCTCGTCGGGCTGCGCGAGTTCGCCCACGCGTACCGGCAGAAGGTGCTGTGGCGGCACTACCTCTTCCTGCTCGTCGGCGCGCCCGTCTACCAGTGGGTGCTGATGGGCGCGGCGTTCTGGGCCGTGTGGCAGCACGTCGACGGCAACACCACCTGGCACAAGACCGCCCACGGCGGCCACCACCGGCCGCTGTCCCTGTCGTCTGTGGAAGGTGCCGTCGCGTGACCGCCGTTCTCGAGATCGAGCGGAGCCCCGTCCGTGGTGCCGCTGCCGCTTCCGCTGTCGAGCCGCGCCCGTCGCGCTGGCGCACGCACCGGGCGTCGTTGCTCGTGCTCGCCCCGCTTCTCGTCCTCGCCGGGCTCGTCAACGGCTGGAACCTGCACGGCTGGCCCGGCCGCATCAACGACGACGAGGGCACCTACGTCAACCAGGCCTGGGCGCTGCTCGACCACGGCGCCCTGTCGCACTACACCTACTGGTACGACCACCCGTTCCTCGGCTGGGCGATCATCGCCGGCTACGCGGGCCTCACCGACGGCTTCGACCGCGCACCCAGCGCCGTCATGGTCGGCCGCGAGGTCATGCTCATCTCGGCGCTGGTCAGCTGCGCCCTGCTGTTCCTGCTCGCCAGGCGGCTCCGCTTCAGCCGCGGCTGGGCAGGTGCCGCCGTGTTCCTGTTCGCGGTCAGCCCCCTCGCGGTCTACTTCCACCGCATGGTGTTCCTGGACAACCTCGCCACCATGTTCGTCCTCGCCGCGCTCGCGGCCGCCGCGTCACCGCGCCGCAGCGTCGGTGCCGCCCTGTGGAGCGCGATCTGGTTCGCCTCGGCCGCCCTGTGCAAGGAGACCATCGTCATCCTCCTGCCGGCCCTGGTCTGGCTGCTCGTCCAGCACACCTCCCGGCGGACCCGGGTGTGGAACCTCGGCGTGTTCCTCGTGTCGTTCGGTGTCCTGGTCGCCTCCTACCCGGTGTTCGCGCTGCTGAAGAACGAGCTCCTGCCCGGCGAGGGCCACGTCAGCCTCGGCTGGGCGCTGTGGTGGCAGCTGTTCGCCCGCTCCGGCAGCGGCAGCCTCCTCGACCCGTCCTCCGGCACGTTCAGCCTCGCCAGGTCCTGGATCGACCTCGACCCGTGGCTCCTGCTGCCCGGCGTCGCGCTCATCCCGCTCGGCCTGGCCGTGCGCCACCTCCGGCCGATCGGGCTCGCCCTGCTCATCCAGGTCGTCATGATGTGCCGCGGCGGCTATTTGCCCTTCGCCTACGTCATCGCCCTGCTGCCCTTCGCGGCCCTGCTCATCGCCGGTGCCGGGGCCCAGCTCTCGGCGCGGCTGCGGGCTCCGTTCGTCGTCGCCGCCGCTGTACTGGCGGCGCTCCTCGTCTTCCCCGGCTGGGCGACGACCCTGCGCGAGCAGGCATCCTTCGATGGCAGCGCGAACTCCCGCGCCGCGACCCGCTGGGTCGTCGACCATGTCGACCGGTCCGCGGTCGTCGTCACCGACGACTACATCTGGATGGACCTGAAGCTCGCCGGGTTCACGAAGCCGGTCTGGCTCTGGAAGGTCGACACCGACCCGGAGGTGATGACCGAGGTCCTACCGGCCGGCGTGGCCAGCATCGACTACATCGTCATGGCCGACCAGGCCGCCAGTACCCTCGCCGGCCTGCCGACCCTGCGCCGGGGCATGGAGTCCTCGACCGAGGTCGCCCGCTTCGGCGAGATCATCGTCCGGAAGGTGCACCCGTGAAGTCCCTCCTGCGCATGGCCGGGTTCGGCGCCGTGGGGGCCTCCGGGGTCCTGCCCAACCTGGCCGTCATGTGGCTGCTCGTCGACCACTGGCACCTGCACTACCTGCCGGCCGCGGTGGCCGCGACCGAGGTCGCCATCTGCTGGAACTTCGTCCTCGTCGACCTCGTGGTGTTCCGCGACCGCCGCGGCCGGCACTGGGCGGGGCGCCTCGCGCGGTTCGTGGCCCTCAACAACCTCGACCTGGCCGTCCGGCTGCCGCTGCTCGCGCTGCTCGTCTCATGGGCGGGCGTCGACGAGCTCGCCGCCAACCTGGTGACCCTCGTCCTGGCCTTCGCCCTGCGTTTCGCCGTCACCAACCGCTTCATCTACCGCCCCGCCCCACTCCCGGAGTCCGCCTGACAACTGTCGCTTCGCCGCTCCTTTTGACACCTGCCGTGCCGCGGCCCCCGGATGCGCATCCGCCGGGTGCTGCGGCATGCTGGTGCCGTGGTCTTCGAACTCGGCACCGACGGCCCGAAGGTCATCGTCGTCGGCGTCGACGGCTCGGACCCGTCCCTGCGCGCCGGTGCCTACGCGGCAGGTCTCGCCCGCAGGCAGGGCGCCCGGCTCGTCGTGGTCTACGTCGCCGGCGCGCCCACCGCGAGCCTCTTCGTCGCCGGCGCGGCCGCCGCCGTCGAGCAGGCCATCACCGATGCCACCGAGGACATGCGCCGCCAGGTCGAGGCCGGCTCCGTCCACGCCGGCATCCGCGCCGAGTTCGTGGCCGCCCGCGGCGACCCGTACTCCGAACTCGTCCGCGTCGCGACCGAGCTGCGCGCCGACGCCGTGGTCGTCGGCGCCTCCTCCCGCCTCGGCCACCGCTTCGTCGGCTCCCTCGCCGTCCGCCTCGTCAAGTCCGGCAAGTGGCCCGTCACCGTCGTCCCCTGACCCCCACACCGGGGTGATCACCACGCAGGAACCACATGGCCGCGATGCGGAGCGTCGGTCCTCCCCGGGCTCTCCGATCGTCCGGACGAGATACCGCACGCCCTCAACGGTCGCCGGAGTCAGGTTCGCCGGTCGATCGTCCGCGTCGGCTCGCCGCCGGTGACACGGCCCTCGCGGTGGAACTGCCGCCAGAACGCGCGGTCCTCGTCGCCCGCGGGCGCCTCATCGGGCGCGAACAGCGCCAGCGCCTCCTCGACACGGCCCTGGTCGACCAGGAGCACGGCCAGCCTGGCGGCGGTCCACGCGGAGCCGTCGATGGACTCCAACGTCCGGATCGCCTCGCCGGGGCGACCCGCGAGCACCAGAAGGTCGGCCAGCTTCGAGCTCCCGTACCAGGTGCCACCCTCGTGGTGAGCGCGCAGCTCGGCGATCGCCTGCTCGACCCGCCCCGAGCGGGCGAGCACCTCGACGCGCTCGAACAGCAGCTCGATCCACATACCGCCGTAGTGCGCCGCGAGGTCGTCGACCGCCGCGAGCGCCTCGTCGGCCCGGCCTCGCTCGACCAGCAGCTTGCCGAGGATCCCGACGAGCCACTCCGGGTCGCCGCCCATCAACCTCGGCACCGGCAGCAACACCTCGATCGCCTCGTCGGCGCGGCCGTGCCGGGTCAAGAGCTCCGCCAGGGCAGCGGCAACGTTCGGCGAACCGTCCGTCGCGAAGGGCCGCATCGCCTCGACGGCCTCGTCCACGCGATCGAGGCTCTCCAGCCAGACGGCCAACCGGAAAACGGCGTGCTCGCCACCACCGCCGGCGACCAACTCGCGAAGCTGCCGCTCCCGACCGTGCCTGGCCAGAATGTCAGCGAGCTGCTCGACGGCATTGACGAACACGCCGTGCTCACCGAAGGCGCTCCCGGTGAGCACCTCCAGCGCCTCGTCCACCCGCCCTTGACGCTCCAGCAGCGTGGCGAGCACCGCCGTGGCGTTCCAGGACCACACGGAACTGTCGGCCTCGATCTGCTCGCGTACCAACGCCGTGAGGTCACCGTCGTAGCCGTGCCCCTCGGTCAGCTCCACCAACGCGTCGAGCACTGCGTCCTCACCGGCGTGCGGCCATAGCAGCGCCACGGCCTCGTCCACCTGCCCCCGCTCGGCCAACAGCGTCCCCAACCGCTCGATCCCGTGCGGACTACCCTTCTCCAAGGCTCCCCGCACGAGCGCGATCGCGATATCCGTCTCGCCGCACCGGTCGTGAAAGTCCACGAGCACCTGCACCGCGTTCCACCAACCGGTGTCGACGAACGGCCGGAGCACTCGCACGGCGGCCTCGGTTTCGTGCCGCTCGAACAGCGCACGCGCCAGCCGGTCGGCGACCGTCGGCGGCAACCAGCCGTCATAGTTCCGATAACGTCGAGCAAGGTCCGCGGCCTTCACGGCGTCGAAGGTAGCGCCCGCCAAGCACGTTCCGCAGCGCTGATCGCGCCGGACGAACACGACGCTGTGGCGTGGTCCGAGGCCGGCGGCGTCAATGGTTACGGCGGCGTCGGTGGTAGGCGTACGTGACAGCGGCGAGGAGCGGCCCCCACAGGTCTGGTGGCGCTGTCGCCCGAACTCGTTCGCGCCGCCGGACTGCGGCGCGGCGCGCCGGGCGACTCGGCCGAGGTGCTCCTGGCCGCCGTCGCCATCCTGGCCACGATGGTCGTCGCGGGATTCGGCCAGCGCTGGGCGGCGCGCCGGCTGCTGCGCACCGAGCCGTCACGCGTGGTCGACCGACTCGGCCGCCGCCAGGCCCTCGCCATGGAACTGCACGACGCCGTCGGCCATGCGCTCAGTGTCGTCCTGGTGCAGGCGATGGCCGCCCAGTCCGCGCTGCAGCGGCCGGATCCCGCCGCTGCCGTCCAGTCACTCGAGCACGTGACGGCAACCGCCCGGCACGCCCAGCAAGACCTCGACGTGCTGCTCGGCGTGCTCGACGACGGCGTCTCCGCCCAGACCCCGACGCTGGAAGCCCTCGGCATGCTCACCAGCGGCCTCGACGTGCACACCAGCGTCGGCGACGTGCACAAGGTCCCGGCCGCACCGTCGCGGGCGGCCTTCGCGATCGCCCGGGAAGCCCTCACCAACGCCCTGCGGCACGGGCGCAGCCCGGTGACACTCGACCTCGCCGTCGGCACCGACCTGGTGCTGACCGTGGACAACGCGACCGTGGGGACGCCCGGTGGGCCAGGCCGCGGTCTGACCGGGATGCGTATGCGCGCCCGCCTGGCCGGCGGTACATGCACCTGGCAGGAGGCGAACGGAACGTGGCGCGTCCAGGCGAGGCTGCCGCTGTGATCCGCGTGGTGCTGGCCGACGACGAGCGGCTCATCCGTGCGGGATGGACCACCATCCTCTCCCTCCACGACGACATCGACGTGGTGGCCGAGGCGGCCGACGGCTGCGAAGCCGTCGAGGCCGGCGTCGGCGCGGACGTGGTGTTGATGGATGTCCGCATGCCGCGCATGGACGGCCTCACCGCCACCCTGGAACTCGCCCGCCGCGCCCCGGCGACGCGGGTGATCGTGGTCACCACCTTCGAGAACGACCAGCTCGTCTGGGGTGCGCTGCGCGCCGGTGCCGCCGGCTACGTGCTCAAACGCGCGCCGGCCCGGGAACTGGTGGACGCCATCCGGTTCGTGCACACACGTGACGCGGTGCTCTTTCCCGACGCGCTGCGCCGCATCGCCGCCCCTCGCGCCGGCACGGCCCGATCCGGCCCGGTGGCCGGACTGACCCCCCGCGAACTGGACGTCCTGCGCCACATCGCGCTCGGGCAGAACAACGCGGAGATCGCGGCCGCTCTGCACGTCACCAGGGAGACCGTCAAAACGCACGTGGGCAACGTCCTGGACAAGCTCGGCGCCCGCGACCGCACCCAGGCGGCGGTCCTCGCCTACGAGTTCGGCCTCGTCTTTCCTGGCACCCATCACCAAGGTTAGGGCTGCCGGGCGTCCTGGATCGCCGCCTCGACCGCCGCCTACCGCGAGCGGTTCGGCGTCGGCCCGCCCGCGCTGCACGAGCGCGGGCGGCGGTGGGTGCGGTCCGGCGCGGCGCAGGGTCAGTTCGGTGATCTCGCTCGAGGCGAAGATGCGGAACGGCGGGCCCCAGAAGCCGGTGCCGCGGCTGGTGTAGAGCTGGGTGCGCGCGCCGTGGCGGGTCAGGCCCTGCACGACCGGCTGGTCGAGGCGCACCAGGTAGTGGAACGGCCACATCTGGCCGCCGTGGGTGTGGCCGGACAGTTGCAGGTCGATGCCGTGCGCGACGGCGTCGTCGACCTGCTTCGGCTGGTGGGCCAGCAGCAGGACCGGCAGGTCGGGGTCGGCGCCGGCGAGGGCGGTCGCGTGGTCGGCGCGGTGGCCCGCCAGGCCGGTGCCGGCGGCGGTACGGTCGTCGACGCCGGCCACGACGAGGCGGTCGCCGCCGCGCTCGACGACCAGGTGCCGGTTGTGCAGGGCCTCCCAGCCGAGCTCGCCCATCCGCTGCAGCCAGCCCTCGGCCTCGCCGTAGTACTCGTGGTTGCCGGTGACGTACACGCGGGCGTAACGGGCCTTGACGTCGCCGAGCGGGGCGGCCTGCTCGGTGCGCTGCGCGACGGTGCCGTCGGCGATGTCGCCGGTGTGGGCCACGATGTCGGCGTCCAGGGAGTTGACGACCTCGGTGACGCCGCGGGACCAGCGGGCCCGGTCGATCGGGCCGTAGTGCGTGTCGGTGAGCAGGACGACCTTCAGCCCGTCCAGTCCGGCGCCGAGGCGGGGGATCGCGACGTCGACCCGGCGGACCCGCGGCACCTTCATCGCCTCGACGTAACCCCACAGCAGCAGGCCGACGGCGACGACACCGGTGAAGCCGGCCACGATCCGGGAGCGCAGCGGGTCGTCGACGCCGCCGGCGAGCAGGCCCAGGCGCAGCAGGTCGCCGGCGACGGCCCACACGAAGAGCTGCCACACCACGCCGAGGGTGGTGTCGGCGACGCGCGACGCCCAGTCCACGTGGCGGCGGCCGTGGCCGAGCATCATCAGCACCGGGAACGCGACGGCGGCGCCGGCGAACAGGACGGTGCCGGTGACGCGGACGCCGAGGGGCCACGCGTTGCCGGACAGCACCAGCGACCACCACGGCACGCCGAAGAGCAGCGCCAGCACGGTGGTGAGCGTCAACGCGAAGAGCACGGGGCGCAGCAGCGACCGGCGCCGCGCGACTGGGACCGCTTCAGTGGTAGCCACACTTCAGCATGGCACGCAGTGCCATCACCCGACCAAAGCGCGGCCGGGCGAACCTGTGATCCGTCACAGGTCACACGAACTGGAGACGACTACTGGTACTTGCGGGATGAATTGTCCCGGTTCGCCGCGCCCGGGGTGGCCTCCCAGTGGCGGCGCAGCACCTCCAGCTCGTGCCGCCGCTGCTCGGTCACGTCGCGCATCGTGATGACCAGGCCGCGGACGAGCCGGTCGTCGCGCAGGTCGCGGAAGCGGACCTCGACCAGCACCCGGGTCCCGTCGGGGCGGCGCAGGCTCCACGTGTCGCGGGTGCCGTCCCGCCCGCCGACGAGGGCCACCCCCAGCGTCGCGTCGACCTGCTGGCGGTCGTCGGGCGCCACGATCTCCCGCAGCGTCGCGAACGGCGTCGGCCGGATCCCCAGCAGTTCCGTCACCGACGGGCTCGTGTAGCGGATCCGCTCGTCGTCGTCGAGGACGATCACGACGTCATTGGTGTGCTCGGCGACGGCCCGCAGGTAGTCGTCGCTGTCGCGCCGGCTCGCGGCCTCGGTGAGCGCGATCCGGGCGAGCGCGAGCGCGGCCTGGCCGGCGAGCACGGTCACCGCGTCCTGCACGGTCCGCAGGTCCCTGCGCTCGGCGGCGATGTACAGCACGGCCGCGTCGAGCGGGCAGATCAGCACGTCACCGAACTCGCCGAGCCGCTCCTGCCACAGCGGCGGCGTCGCGCCGACGGGCACGATCCGCGGCGCGGACAGCTCATTGAGCGGCAGCAGGTCGGTGAGGCTCGAGTCGACGACGATGATGTGCGGCGTGTCGGCCGGCAACAGCTCCCGGACCGCGGTCCGCACGGCGACGGCGACCGCGCCAGCGTCGGTGACGCTGACCAGGACCGTGCCCGCGTGCCGCAGGGTCCGCTCGCGGCGCAGCCCTTCCGCGTGGTGCCGGACGGCGTCGTTGAGCCTGGTGACGAGGAGCGCGAGGGTGATGCCGGCGACCGCCGCGATCATCGGGCCGTCCTGCACGGTGCCGGTCAGTGCCTGCGCCAGCAGGACCAGCGGCGCGAACGCGACGGCGCCGAGCAGCCACGGCATGCCGAGCCCGCGGTCGGGGGTGTCCGCCGTCGTGGGGGCGGTCGGGGGAGCGGTGAGCCGGGCCATCGACGGCAGCAGCGCCGCCGCGCCCCAGCACGCGTAGAGCACGAGGTACGCGGCGTCGGCGGGCCCGCCTGGTGCCAGCCCGTCGCGGGACTGGGCGAGGCCGTACGCCACGTCACCGATGAGCATCCCGGCGGCGCCGGCGGTGAGCAGGATCGCGGAGGGGTTGCGCGGCGCCGCGCGGGTCAGCCGGACCGTCACGACCAGCACGACGACGTCGCCGAGCGTGTACGCCGCCTGGATCGACCACTCGGTCCCGGTCATTCCGTCGGCGGAGAGCCTGGGGCCGACGATGAACACCCAGCCGGCCAGCAGCGCGGCGCTGGCGAGGGCGAGCAGGTCGAGCAGGCCGGCCCGGCCGGCGAGCGTCGACGAGGCGCGGGTCAGCCCGATCAGCGCGGCCGCCACGAACGGGAACATCGCCAGGTAACACAGGTCGACGAGGGGCGGCGGGTCGGCGGCGGTGTCCGCGGCGAGCCCGAAGAGGGAGTCGCCGGCCGTCATCGCCGCGAGCGCGGCGGCGAGCGCCCACCACGGCCCGGGGCGCCGCGGCCGGTTCCGCCGTACCCCGAGCAGCACGGCTCCGGCGCCGCACAGGCCGATCCCGGCCCAGGCGACGGAGTCGAGCCCGGGCGCGATGAACAGCGTGCAGGCGAGCACCGCCATCAGCGCGCCATACGCCGCGGCGATCAGGACCTGCCGTCTACCCATCGACATCCTTACCGTATGTAGCGTCCTCTATACCACACTGTGGCCGACCGGACCTAGGTCCCGGTGGTCGGCGAGCAGCTGCGGCGTCACCCACTCGCGCCGCCCGCGCGCCTCCTCGCCGGTGATGCCGCGGCTGGGCATCTCGGCGAGCAGCAGCACGGAGAACTGCATCCGGTACAGCATCAGCCGCAGTCGCTGCGACGGCGTGAACGTGTGCGGCGTGGCGCCGTAGTACCCGCGCAGAACCGGGTGTTCGGGCAGCTCCTCCATCCTCCGGCCGATCGCGGTGGACACGAAGTCGTACAGCGGGTCGCCCCAGAAGTACCGCTCCCCGTCGACGAGACCGGTGAGCCGGGAGGCGGGGCCGCCGGCCTCGCACAGCACGTTGCCGTCCCACAGGTCGAAGTGCACCAGTGCGGGCCGCTCGACCTCGGCGAGGACGCCGGCGTGCCGCTCGATCGTGGCGAGCACCTCGTCGGCCGGCACCGGCAGCGCCACCTCCCAGTCGGCGGCGTCGGCGAGCAGGTCGGCGGTCATCGCGGTGAACGCCGCCGCCCACGTGGCCCCGGACGCCCGGCCGTCGCCCTCGTAACCGAAGTGCGGGCCGGTCACCCCGTGCAGGTGCCGCAGCGCCACCCCGAGCTGCTCGCGCACGGCTTCGCCGGCGGTCTCGTCCGGCAGTTCGGTCAGCGGCCGGCCCGGCAGCAGCCCGACGACCACCACGTCGTCGTCCGCGTGCAGCACCGGCGGCACCGGTACGTGCGCCGTGTTCGCCGCCACCGTCCGGTAGTACTGCGCCTCGGCCGCGATGACGCCGCGCTCGTACCGCAGCAGCGGCACCTCCGGCGGCGGCCCGACCTTCACCACCACGTCCCGCCCGTCGTCCAGCGTGGCCCGCCACACCGCGGCGAACGTCCCGCCGCTCAACGTTCCACAGTGGACGACATTCAGGCCGGCCCGCTGCCGCAGCAACGTGGTCACGTCGCCGGCGGTCAGGAGGCGCTGGGTGGGGCTGGGGGCGTGAGGCACCCCAACACTCTAGGCGAGCGGCGGGGGTCGTGATCAACACACCGTCAACATAGGCGTTGATCATTGGATCTGTTAAATCCTGTATTGACAAGCATTGGGGGTGGTGTAAACGACCTTGCAGGCCATAGCGTGCACGAAACGCCTGACTCAATGGGGAGGCCAAGTGAGGAAAAGGCTAGCGAGTCTCGCCGTCGCCGGATTGGTGGGCGCGGCGCTGGTGGCGCTGCCGCAGAGTCCCGCCGCGGCGGCACCGTCCAAGGAGCTCAGCGACGGCATCAAGCGCCAGCTCGCCGCGGGGGTTCAGGTCGTGCCGAAGCAGCAGGCCACGCTGAAGGCCCCGGCCGGCGCCGTCAACCCCTACACCGCCCTGCTGAAGGATCCCGGCAAGGTCGACAAGTACTACTGGTCCGAGGTGGCCAAGCAGCAGGCGGCCGCACGGGCCAACCTGAAGAAGAACTCGCTGACGGCGGCGGCGACGTCGCCGTTGCTGCACGACGAGGCCGAGCCGCGCGGGACGTTCGGGTCCAACGACAGCCACGCCACGGCGGAGCTGGTCAAGGGCTTCGGCACCGCCAAGAAGCTGAACAACCGGGCCCGCGTGCTCGGGCAGCTGTCGCCGGAGACGGTCAGCCCGACCACGGTCTCCGCGCCGGCCGAGGACAACGGGGCCATCCCGATCGCGTCGGACCTGCTGCTCGGCTCCGGCCGCCGGGGCATCTCGACCAGCGGCGACATCGGCGACGGCCCGCACGGCAGCGCCGGCGACGACACCGGCGACTTCGACTTCATCAAGGTGACCGCGCTCGCCGGGCAGCAGCTGCTCGCCGGCACGGACACGCCGAGCGGGCCGCTGGACACCGTCATCGGCCTGTACGACGCGACCGGCGAGCTCGTCGGCACCGACGACGACGGCGGACCGGGGCTGGACAGCCTGCTGGACTTCACGTTCACCACGTCCGGCACCTACTACCTGCTCATCTCCGGATTCGGCACCGGCACGGTGTTCCCCGCCGACCCGTTCGACTCCGGCAGCGGGCTCGGGTCGGGCAGCGAGGGCCCGTACCTGCTCACGGCCACGCTCGCCTTCCCCGACCGCGACTTCTACGCCGTCGACCTGCTCGCCGGCGACGTCCTCGGCGGTTCGGTGACCGGCGTCGGCACCCGGCTGACCGTCCGCGACCCGTCCGGCCGGATCGTCTTCGGCTCCGAGCAGGACGCCAGCTTCATCTACGCGCCCAGCTCGCCGCTGCCCGGCGGCGGCAACGCGGTCGTGTCGCAGGTCGCGGCGACCTCCGGCCGGTTCACCGTGGAGGTGGGCGGCAACGCCGGCCTGTACGACATCACCCTCGAGGCCTATCGCCCCGGCCCCGAGGCGCAGGACAACGGCACCGTCCAGACGCTCTTCCTGGACTTCGACGGCGCCCGGATCAACACCGCCATCTTCGGCGGCCCCGGGGTGCGCACCCTGTCGCCGCTCGCCGGGTTCCTCGGCAAGTGGGGGCTGAGCGCCGCCGACGAGAACAAGGTGATCAACGAGGTCATCGCGGCGGTGAAGGAGAACATCATCACCGACATGAAGGAGCGCGGCACCGACCCGCGCTTCGGGCTGAAGATCCTCAACAGCCGCGACAACCCGGACCCGTTCGGCCAGCCGAACGTGCACCGCATCGTCGTCGGCGGCACGATCGCCGAGTCGGGCATCGACACCATCGGTATCGCGCAGTTCATCGACCCGGGCAACTACGCCACCGAGGACAGCGCGATCGTCCTGCTCGACGTCCTCAGCGACCCGAGCGGCGCGGCGTCGCTCAACACGTACATCACCCCGGCCAGCAACAAGATCAAGTTCATCGGCCGGGCGCTGGGCAACGTCATCACCCACGAGGCGGGTCACCTCTACGGCAACTTCCACACCGACCCGCTGAACTCCACCCCCAACCTGATGGACGCCGGCGGCGCGTTCCCCGGCCTCTTCGGGGTCGGCCCGGACAACATCGGCGGCACCGCGGACGACTTCGACTACGACTTCGGCGACGACGAGTTCTTCCCGAACGAGGGTCTCGTCGGCGTCGAGGACACCCTGAACACCGCGGCCTGGGGCCTCACCAAGGGCAAGGCCAAGTGACGCGGTAGACAGCGCTGCGCAGGAAGATCCGCGTCCACGGTGGAGTTTCCCCATCGTGGACGCGGATCCGGGCATCGTGGTGATCGGCGCCGGCCAGGCGGGCCTGTCGGCCGCCTATCACCTGCGCCGGCTCGGCCTGGACCACGTCGTGCTCGACGCCGGCGCCGCCCCGGGCGGCGCCTGGCAGCACCGCGCACCGTCCCTCGACGCGTCCTCGCTGCACCGGATCTTCGACCTGCCGGGCCTGCCGTTCACTCCGCCGTCCTCGGGCTCCGCGGCTTCCGTCGTCGCCGCGTACTTCGCCGACTATGAGCGACACTTCGGACTCGACGTGCGGCGGCCGGTGCGGGTCCTCTCGGTGTCGCGCTCGTCCTCTTCGTCGGGTTTCGTCGTCGGTACGACTGGCGCCCCGCTCCACGCACGAGCCATCGTCAACGCGACCGGCACCTGGACGCGCCCGTACATCCCCACCTATCCGGGCACCTTCGCCGGGCGGCAGCTGCACTACGCGGCGTACCGCGGCCCGGCCGAGTTCGCCGGCCTGCGGGTCATCGTCGTCGGCGGCGGCAACTCCGCGGTCCACGTCCTCTCCGAGCTGCCGGGCGTCGCCGCCTCGGTCCGCTGGGTGACCCGCCGCCCGCCCGTCTTCCACGACGGCGAGTTCACCGAGGACCACGGCCGCGCCGTGATCGCCTCGGTCACCGCCCGAGTCACGGCCGGCCTGCCACCCGCCAGCGTCGTGAGCGTGACCGGCCTCGGGTACACCACCCTCGTCCGCGCCGCCCTCGCGAAGGGCGCCCTGGACCGGCACCCGATGTTCGACCGCCTCGTCCCCACCGGCGCCATGTGGGGCACCACCTTCGAGCCCGCCGACGTCATCATCTGGGCCACCGGCTTCCGCGCCGCCCTCACCCACCTGGCCCCGCTCCACCTGCGCGAGCCTGGCGGTGGCATCCGCATGACCGGCACCGCCACCACCCGCGAGCCCCTCGTCCACCTCATCGGCTACGGCCCCTCCGCCAGCACCGTCGGCGCGAACCGCGCCGGCCGCGCCGCCGCCCTCTCCCTCGCTGCTGTGCTTCCACCCCACCGCTTCGCGGCGGGTCCCGGCGGGGATTCTCACCCGCACCCCAATGCGCCGCAAGCGGCGCACAGCCGCGCGTGACGCGCTGGCTGGGACCGCGCGTGCGCGCCGCATCCGGTGGTCGCCACCCGCCGCTTCCTTGATGGTCCGCCGGCGATCTCGGCGCACCACGCCGCGGGCGCTCCCTCCACACCCTGCCCGTTCGCGGCCGGTGGGACTACCGCGACCGGGGTGGGGCGATGGAGGCGCGGGAGCGCAGGGGCATGTCGACGAGGTGGGTGCCGGGCTCGCGGTCCGGGTCCAGCAGGAGCTCGACGGCGCGGCGGCCGAGCTCGAAGTGGGGGAGGGCGACCGACGTCAGCTGCGGCCGCAGCCACGACGCCAGATCCGAGTCGTCGAAGGAGACCACCGACAGGTCCTCCGGGATGCGTAGCCCCGCGGAGGCGGCGGCCTGGTAGGCGCCCATGGCGAGCCGGTCGTTGAGGCAGATCAGCGCCGTCACGCGCGGGCCGCCGGCGAGGAAGGCGCGGACGGCGTCGTACGCGGGCTCCGGCCACCACGAGCACTCGACCGTCCCCGCCACGCGCAGGCCGGCGGCGGCCAGGGTCTCGTCGATGCCGGTGCGGCGGTTGCGGGCGGCGTACACGTGAACGGCCGACTCACCGACGATGTGGATGCCGCCCGTGTGACCGGCGGCCAGGAGCGCCGACGCGGCCGAGCGGCCCGCGGCGAGCTCGTCGGGGACGACACTGACGGCACGGCGGCCGCCGGTGACGCAGTTGACGAGGACGACGGGATGGCCGCGCAGGGCAGACGGGATGCGGATCTCGCGGGTGTACATCGCGGCGTAGAGAAATCCGTCGACGCCACGATCGAGCATGTCCTGGATGAGCCGCTGCTCGGTGGCGGGGTCGCCCTCGGTCTCGCCGATGAAGAGCAGGTGCTGGCGGGTCAGCGCGGTGGCGGTGCTGCCCCGGATGATCTCGCCGGCGAACGCGTCGGTGGCGATCGTGTCCGACACGAGGCCGATGGTCTGCGTGACGCGGGTGCGCAGGCTGCGGGCGGTCAGGTTGGGCCGGTAGTCCAGCTCGCGGGCGGCGTGCAGCACGCGCTGCTCGGCGTCGGCGGAGATGCGCATGTCGCGGCGGCCGGTGAGCACGAACGAGGCGGTCGTGCGCGAGACGCCGGCGCGCCGCGCGACGTCCAGCAGCGTCACCCGACCGGCCGTCATCCGCCCCCATCCAAGACGAACCCCTTCCAGCACAGCGATGCCCGGGACCAGTCTGCCGTAAACGAGCGCACGGTCTGACCGGTGTCACCGTCCGGAGGGACGTCGACGCTGCTGAATGCGTTCAGCATCCGCTCAGATGGCTTTGCTGCCGTTGCCCTTCAACGTGCGGCTGATCTTCTTCGGCAGCAGCACGAAGCAGTGCGCGCTGTGGTTGCCGGCGCCCCACTCCTGCGCGTTCACGGCGACCAGCGGGTACCAGTAGCGCGCCTTGGCGCTCGCGAGCGGGTTGATGGCGCCGCCGGTGAAGCTGCGGATCTGGTCGACGCACGCCGTGTCGAACGCCGCCTTCGACGCGTCCCGGCTGGCCGGGTACGTGCCGGACTTCGACGCGATGAGCCCCATGAACTCCGCGTCGTGGGGCGTGGTGCAGGCCACCGGCGTCAGGTCGCTCCAGCTGTCGATGCCGCCGACGAGGGCCATGCACCCGTACAGCCGCTCGCTGCCGGCCTGCAGGCTGCCCTGCAACGACGCGGTCCCCTCCTCGAAGTAGCCGTCGTGGCTCTTCAGCGCCGCCACGTCGCACCGGAAGAACCTCGCGCCGCCCCGCCACTGGGTGGTGGTCGGCGGGTACACGAGCAGCCGCGCCCTGCCGAGCTTCCAGGACCCGCCGAGGAACTTCGTGACCTCGGCCTCGCACGCGGCGTAGGTGTCGGCGATCTTGTCCAGCGTCGGCGGCGTCTCGGCGTCGGCCGTGGCCCCGGTGAAGTGCCCGACGTGCACGGTCTCGCCCATGTGCGAGCCGCTGCACGACGCTGCGACCGTGGCGATCGGCACCGTCACGATGTCGTCGACGGTCGGGGTCGAGGTGCTCCAGCAGTCGCCGACCTTCGGTTCCGGCACCTTCGCCTCGGGGATCATGGCCCACCCGTTGACGAGGTCCTTGTCGACCCCGGCCGGCACACTGGCCGAACAACCCGTCACCGCCGCCAGCAGTACCACCGCGACAGCTACCATCCGTGATCGCACCACGTCAATGCCTCCCCCGCGAACGTGCGCGGTGTGCAGTGTGTCAGCAGTCGATCAATCTCACAAGCGAGAAGAATTCGTGCCGCAAGGGAGGGAACCCGGCGGCGGCCGCGGACAGGTATCAGGTGTGACAGCTGAAATGCGGGTCCGGATCCGGGCCGGTGACGCCGACGCCTTCGGCGCGCTCTTCGACGAGCACGCCGACGCGGTCCACCGGCACGCCGTGTGGAGCGCCGGCGACCCGGCGCACGCCGAGGACGTGGTGTCGCTGACGTTCCTGGAGGCGTGGCGGATCCGCGGAACCCTGCACCCCGACGGCGGTAGCCTGCGCCCCTGGCTGCTCGGCATCGCGACCAACGTGCTGCGCAACCGCCGGCGCGCGGCCCGCCGGCACCGGGACGCGCTGCGCCGGCTCCCGCCGCGCGACACCGTCCCGGACTTCGCCGACGAGGTGATCGCCCGGATGCACGACGCCGACCAGCTGGCCGCCGCGGTGGCGGCCCTGCGGGCGCTGAGCCGGGCGGACCGGGAGGTGTTCCTGCTCTGCGTGTGGTCGGAGCTGGACTACGCGTCGGCGGCCGAGGCCCTCGGCGTCCCCGTCGGGACCGTGCGCTCCCGGCTGTCACGGGCCAGGACCCGGCTGCGGGCCCTGACACAGCAGCCGGACTCCGTCGAGCAGGGAGAGCACCGATGAACGACCCGACCACCCCCGCCGCCCCGCCCGTGCCCGTCCTGCCCGCGGCCCGCCGGCAGGCGCTGCGGCACCACCTGGTGAACGAACTCCACCGGCCGGCCCGGCGCTCCCGGCGGACGCTGCTGCTCGTGCCGGCGGGCGTGCTCGCCGTCGCCCTCGCCGCCGGCGTGGTCGCCCATGCGCTGGCGCCGGTCAGCGCGCCGCTGGTCGTCACCGTCGCCCAGGGCGACCACGGCGCCGCGACGCTGCTGCTGCAGCGGATGGCCGCGGCGGCGACCGGCGAGCCGGGCCCCTCGCCCAGCGGCGGCGAGTACCTCTATGTCAAGAGCCGGGTCGCGTACTCGGACGTGGGCGACGGCCCGGCCCGCCTCCAGCCGGTGCACGAACGGGAGATCTGGATCCCGCTCTTCCACCGCGGCGACGGCCAGGTCCGCCAGCCGTTCTACATCGTGCCGCTCCTCGGCGCCATCCCGTCGACGCGGAAGCTGCCGGACATGACACCCAACGCGCAGGTCGTGGACCTGCCCGCCGACCCGGACGAGCTGCTGGCGAAGCTCTACCAACGGCACACCGGCCAGGGCTACGACCCGGACAGCGCGGTGTTCACCGCGATCGGCGACATCCTGCGCGAGTCCCTCGTCCCCCCACAGATCAGGGCCGCCCTGTACCGCGCCGCGGCGAAGATCCCGGACGTCGAGGTGGTCCGCGGCGTCACCGACGCGGCCGGCCGCCCAGGCATCGCGGTCGCCCACACCGACCAGAGCTGGCGCCATGAATGGATCTTCGACGAGCGCACGTACGACTACCTGGGCGAGCGCAGCTACCTCGTGCAGGACACCGTCGACGGCCCAGCCGGCACGGTCCTGGGCATGTCAGCAGTCACCCAGCGAGCCGTCGTCCCCGACCTCGGCGCCCGCCCGAAGCGCTAACCCCGGCCCAGGGCCGGCCGCGGCGCTTGGTGCCGTGTTCCCGAACGTCGGCCGGGGTTTTCTGTCGTACCCCTGTGCTTGAGTGTCGGTATGCCTCGACGCCGCGCCGCTCACGCTCCAGGGTTGCCCGCCGTCGTGGCTGCGCCTGGACCGTACCGGGCCCCATCCGGTGGAGCCGGCCGGCTCGGCGGCACTGCTGTGAGGGCGACCGGTTGTGGGCGGGGGGTGACTGCTGAGGCCACGCATCACCACGTACGCGCTCGGCACGGGCCCGGTCTCCGGCCAGGTCGCCGACGGGCCGATCTCGGTGCCATCCCACCGCCGACGAGGGGCAGTGCGGCGGCGGCGATCATCGCGCGGCGGTTGTCGGGGGCCGCCGCCGGGACCGGACCTGACGGGCGTGGGCTGCTCGTCTCCGGCCGCGCGGTCCACCCCGAGCATCGCATGCACCTGGCCGACACGAAGCACGGCCGCCGCGCGACCGCGCCCCGAAGCCGGTTGTGCGTGAGCCGCGGCGGTGGCTTCCCGGTGCTGGGGCTGTCCTGGCGTGACCCTCGCCTGCTTCCACCACACGGGACCGGCCTCTACTAGCGGTGACAGCCTGGGCGCCGGGCACTTGGGTGTGCGTGGGTCGCGGTGGTGGCTTTCCGGTGCGGGACTGGCCGGGGTAGTCCCCGCAAGCTTCCCGCCACGCGGGACCCGGTCGCTGCCAGTGGCGACAGTCCGGGCGCTGAGCACGCGGTTGTGCGTGGGCCGCGGTGGTGGCTTTCCGGTGCGGGACTGGCCGGCGTAGTCCCCGCAAGCTTCCCGCCACGCGGGACCCGGTCGCTGCCAGCGGCGACAGTCCGGGCGCCGAGCACGCGGTTGTGCGTGGGCCGCGGTGGTGGCTTCCCGGTGTTGGACTGGCCGACGTGGTCCCGCAGGCTTCCGTCACATGGGACCTGGCCGCTGCCAGTGGCGACAGTCCGGGCGCCGAGCACGGCAGCAGCAGACAGTTGGCCGGCTGAGGTCCGCCTCCCACCGGTCAGGCCGCCACGGGACCGGGCGATCCGTTGGCGTGCCTGTCGGCGTTGCGCCCCTGAATGAGCACCGGCCGGACCCGCACGACTGTGGAGTCGACCTGAGCCTCCCAGTCGATGTCGCCGTCCGCGTCGGGGAGGGCGACGTCCCGGTCCTTCAGCATCGCCCAGCGCCGGTGGCGGTCCACCGCCGTAACCGCTGATACTGCGCCGTAGCGTTCCGGCGGATCACGGCCCCGGCGACCCGGTCCGCTTCGCCCGACAGATCGCATGACGGTGATCCCGCCACCGGACGTAGCGGACGGGCTGAGCCGGTGACGGTGCCAGCGCAGCCCGCTCGGCACCCTCGCGTGCCACAGGCGGGAACGGGCCGGCGCGATGATCCGTGAGGCGGAACCTAGACGCCGGTTGTGGCGGGGAGTTTGCCGGCGTTGACGGCGGCGACGAGGGCGGCGTGGTCGGCTTCGGTCTGGTCGGCATAGGCGGCGGCGAAGGTGGCGAAGCCCTCGTCGAACTCGTCGCCGTCGGCGGTGTCGGGGGCGCCGCAGTAGCCGGACAGGGTGCGCGGGTCGATCGACTGGGCGTGGGCGCGGGCGAGGACGACGCCGCAGACGCGGGCGTAGTCGTCGAGCTGGCCGGCGCGCAGCGTCGTCGGGTCGATCGAGCCCTTCATGTCGCGGAACTGGCGCACCAGATAGGGCACGCCGTCGATGCTCGTCCAGCCGAGCAGCACGTCGCTGACGGTCTGCATCCAGCGCTGGCCGCGCACGACCCGCTCGCCGGCGTGCTGCTCTGGCACGGGCGGCAGGTAGGGGGCGAGGGCGGACGCGCGGGCCTGCTTGACCTGCAGCACGAGCGCCTCGTCGTGGTTGCCGTGCAGGAGCACCACATACGAGCGGAGGCCGACGCTGCCGAGACCGACGATGCGGTGGGCGACGTCGACGACGGCATAGCGCCCGAACAGGGTGCGGATCTCCTCCTCGAGCGTGGCGGCATAGCCCTCCAGGGACTGGATGACGCGGAACGAGTCGGTGGAGTCGAGCGGCACCAGGATCGGCGGGTCGGGGGTGAAGCGCCACGCGTCGTGGTCGAGGCGCTGGGTGAACTTCTGCGCGACGCGGCGGCTGGTGTTCTTCTTCGCCTTCTTGCGGACCCGGTCGAAGACGTCGGCGAGGTCGCCGATGCCGAAGTGCTCCAGCGTCGAGTGGTCGGTGGTCAGGTAGTACGCCTCCAGCAGCGACATGTCGGCGAGCTCGGCGAGGGCCGTGCGGTAACCGGTCGCGCAGTCGCGGGCGGCGTCGCGGCACTCGTCCTCCGGCAGGCCCGCCTCCCGGCCGGCGCTGACGATGCTGGCGGTGAGGCGCTTGAGATCCCAGTCCCAGGGCCCGACGACGGTCTCGTCGAAGTCGTTGACGTCCATCACGAGCCGCCGCTCCGGCGAGGCGAAGAAGCCGAAGTTGGCCGCGTGCGCGTCGCCGCAGATATACCCGTGGAGCCCGGTGTCGGCGCCGCCGGCGAGGTCGGCGGCCATGACGGCGGCGGAGCCGCGCAGGAACGCGAACGGGGAGCTGATCATGCGGCCGACGCGGATGGGCACCAGCTCGGCGACACGCTCAGCGTTGGAGGCGGCGATCACGGCGACCGGATCGCGGCCGGCCGCCGTGCGGGGCTCGGTCAGCGACTTGGCGGGGGTGCTGGTGCGACGCTGGACGCCCTCGGCACGCAGTGCTTCGGGGGCCGCCCATCCGGTGGAGCCGATCATGCCCTTACGGTAACGGCCCGCAGGTGACACGGCGGTGTCAGATTCATGGCTCCAGCAGGTGCTCCTCCAGCGCCGTGAGGTGCGTCTCCGGCAGCCCCATCTCCAGCAGGTACCCGCGGACGGAGCCGTGCCGGCCGTGCACGTCGCGCAGGAACAGCCGCATCGCCTCGGCGGGCGCGGCCAGGTACCGCTCCGGCATCTTCGCGATCTCCGGGTTGATCCGGCGCAGGTACGCCATGGCGGGGCCGGTCGCCCCGGCGGTGAGCGCGTAGTCCTCGGCGATGTCGTCCTCGGCGACGCCGAGCGCCCCGAGGGTCAGCGCGGACACGACGCCGGTGCGGTCCTTGCCGGCGGTGCAGTGCACGACGACCGGCGCGTTGTCGGCCTCCGCGATCACGGCGACCGCGGCGACCATAGCGGCGGCGCCGGTGTAGGCGATGTCGAGATACCGGTTGGCCAGCCAGCGGGCGTCGCTGGGCTCGTCGTGGTCGGGCGCGTCCTCCCACTCGGCGTGCTCCGGGTGCAGGTGGTGGTAGGCGAGGCCGGGGAACTCGGGCACCCGCCCGTCGCGGGCGATCTCCCGCGGGCGGCGCAGGTCGATGACGGTGCGCACCCCGACCGCGGTGAACGACGCGGCGTCGGCGGGGTCGATCCGGCTGAGCGAGTCCGATCGGAAGAGCCGCCGCCAGCGCACCGGCCGGCCGCCGGTGCCGGTGTAGCCGCCGAGGTCGCGGAAGTTGAACAGGTTGGGGTGGTCGTAGCTGCGCACGCTGCGACCTTATCGGGTGCGCCGGTAGGCTTAGGTTCCGTGGATCCGGCCAGGTCGAAGCGTGCGTCGGTCACCGAGCCGCTCGGCGTGCTGCTGGCCAGCGTGCCGAAGAGCCGCCCGAGCTGGCTGACCGTCGTCAAGACGACCGTCGCGGCGACCACGGCCTGGGTCCTCGCCCGCCAGCTCGGTGACAACGTCGCGGTGCTCTTCGCCCCGATCGTCGCGATCCTGACGCTCCAGGCCAGTGTGTACGGCTCGATCGCCACCGGCGTGCAGCTGCTCTTCGCCAACCTGGTCGGCACGGCCGTCGCGATCGGGTGGGTGAAGTTCCTCGGCCTCAGCTGGTGGTCGCTCGCCCTCGCCGCGTTCGGCGCCCTGGCCCTGGCCCGGCGGGTCACCAACACCCCGCTCGCGCGCAACCAGCTCACCATCGCCGTGCTGGCGGTGATCATGCTGGCGCCGGTCGCCAAGGGGTACGGGCAGTGGCGCTTCATCGACGTCGCCATCGGCAGCGTGGTCGGGCTGGTCGTCGCCGTGGTCGTGCCGGAGCGGCCGCGCATGCGGCAGGCCTGCGAGGCCATCTCCGTCTGGGCGGCGGGGTGCGTGTCGGTGCTGCGGGACATCGCCGACGAGCTCGACCGTCGCGACGGGACCCCGCCCCTGGACACCCGGGACGGGCACGACTGGATCCCGGCGTCGCGGGGGCTGACCGACCTGAGCACCGCCGCCGCGGCCGAGGTCGCCGCGGTCGAGGAGACGGCCCGGCTCAACGTCGCCGCCGTCCGGCTCGGGGAGCGGGTCGTCGCCCTGCACGAGGAGCAGGTGTTCCTGGTCCGGATCAGCCTGCAGATCAGGTCGGTGTCGCTGGCCGTCGACCGGCTCTACGACCGGGCCGGGCAGCCGCCGGCCCTGGACCGGCAGACCCTCGCCGCGCTGCTGCGGTCGATCGCGGCGCTGCTCGAGGAGCTCCTCGACGGCAAGGAGACCGACGACACGCTGCTGCGGGAGGCGCTGACCGGCGCCGTGGAGCGCACCCACCAGGTCTTCCCGAGCGCGGTCGTGGTCCTCGACTCCGTCAGCCTGCTCGGCCGGCTCGACCAGCTGCGCCAGGACATCGGCGGCGAGGACGCGACCGCCCTCATCGACCCGGACACCCTGCCGCGATCGTGACTCTCCGTCCGGCACCAGGCATGATAGGGCAGGCTTACCTGGGTCTGGCCGCTGAAAGGTGTGGACGGTGCACAACGGGGACGAGTCACTCGCCACCCTGCTCGGTGGGCGGCGAGCGGCGCTCGACAGCGTCGTCCCTGTCGCCGGGTTCGTGGCGGGCTGGCTCGCGGGCGGCCGGTCGATCGCCCTGGGGGCCGGGATCGCGGTCCTCGCCGGCGCGGCCGTCGCCGTCTGGCGGCTGCGGCAGGGGCGCCCGCCCGCGGCGACCGTCGTCAGCCTGCTGCTGGTCTGCCTGGGCGCGATCGTGGCGCTGCGCACCGGCCGGGCCGAGGACTTCTTCCTGGTCAGGCTGCTGACGAACGCGGCGAGCGCCCTGGCGTGGGCCGGCAGCATCCTGGTCCGGTGGCCGTTCCTGGGCCTGATCGTCGGCACCGTCCTGGGGCAGAAGGCCAGGTGGCGGCGCGACCCGGCGCTGCTGCGGGCGTACCAGGCGGCGAGCTGGGTGTGGGTCTGCCAGTACCTGGTGCGGCTGCTGATCTTCGTGCCGCTGTGGTGGACCGGTCACGTGGTGTGGCTGGCCACCGCGCAGGTGGTGCTGACCTGGCCCCTGGTCGCGGCGTGCCTGGCCGTGAGCTGGTGGGTGCTGCGTCGCAGCCTGCCGCCGGGCCATCCCGGCCTGCGCCATCCGCAGGCGGCGCCGACCGGTACCGACGCCGGCGCCACCCACCAGTGACGCCGGTGCCGCGGCGCCTCACCAGGCCCCCGGCGCGCGGCCTCTGTCAGGGTGCCTTGAGGGCGATGACGGCCTCGTCGACGGTGTCGGTGAGGGTGAAGACGCGGTCGAGCGCGGTCAGGTCGAAGATCCGGCGGATGCGGGCATGCGGGCAGACCACCGCGAATCCACCCGATTCGGTGTCCCGCAACCGCTTGTGTACTGACACCAGGACCCGCAATGCTGTGGAGTCGATGAACTCCACCTCCGACAGGTCCAGCACGAGCAGCGTCGCTCCCTCGTCCAGGCAGCGGTGCACCCACGTGTGCAGCGCGGGCGACGTGGCGACGTCGAGCGCCCCGGTCGGGGTGACCACGACACAGCCGTCGACGGTCGCGGTCGCGAAGGCGTCGGTCATGTCCGCTCCCACGGCCCTGTTCGGTGCGGCAGTCGGTCCCTCAACGGTGATCCCCCTCGATGCGCGGATGGTGCTCGTCCCCGAAGGGGCGGCCCGCGCTCGCGACGCGTTACACCCTTTCGGCGACGCCGGTGCGTGACGCCGACCTTGCCGCGCCGTTACGGGCGGCGGCCAGCGGTGACGAGACCGGTTTCGCCGTGCTGTGGCGCGCCCTGCAGCCGGCGGTCCTACGGTACCTGCACGCGGTGTGCGGCGACGCGGCGGAGGACGTGGCGTCGGAGACGTGGCTCCAGGTCGTCAGGGACCTGCCGCGCTTCGCGGGGGACCCGACCGCGTTCCGGGTCTGGCTGTTTCGCATCGCCCGGCACCGCGCCATCGACGACGGCCGCCGGGTCTGGCGCCGCCGGGAGGAGAGCCGCGACCACGTCGAGTCCGGCCGCCCCGCCCCGGACGCGGCCGCCGAGGTCATCGAGCACGCCGGCACCGAGTGGGCGCTACGGCTCATCGGTGAGCTGCCCCAGGACCAGGCCGAGGCGGTCCTGCTCCGCGTCGTCGCCGGCCTCGACGTCGCCGGCACCGCCGAGGTCCTCGGCAAACGCCCCGGCGCCGTCCGCGTCGCCGCCATGCGCGGCCTGCGCCGCCTCGCCGCGCACCCCCAGGTCAGCGCCCGCCGCGTCCCCGCCGGCACCACCGGCGCGGGCGCCGGCGCCGACCTTCCCCACGCCCACCTGGAAGGTGCCTGATGCTGGGCTGGTGGCGCCGGCGGGCGCGGTCGAAGGCGGAGTCGCAGCGGCTCCTCGAGCGCATGACCGGCGAGCCCGGCGGCCGCGGCGGCGCCCACGGGCGTCGCGAGATCGGCGACCACAGCGAGACCGGCGACCACGGCAAGGCCGGCGGCCACAGCAAGGCCGGCGGCCACGGTGACGCCCACGGACAAAGCGGACCGGGCCGGACGGGCGACCTCGGGGACTCGCCGCTGGCGGGGCTGCTCCGGGCGGCGGCCGGTCCGGCGCGGCCCGGGGAGCTGGCGGGGGAGCAGGCCGCGGTGGACGCGTTCCGGCGGGAGTTCGCCGCCGGCGGCGCCGGTGCGCCGGTGGCGTCGCGGCGGGCCAGGCCGCCCAGGCGGCGGGTCGCGGTGCTCGCGGCGGCGCTGACGGCCGGCGTGCTCGCCGGGGTCGGGGTCGCCGCCGGTGCCGGCAGGCTGCCCGCGCCGCTGCAAAGCGCCGCGCACGACTGGATCGACCAGGTCCCCGACCACGACCCGGCGCCCGCGCCCGCGGCACCGACCCGGACCGTGCGGACCGTGTCGCCGACCACGCCCGCCGCGCAGCGGTCCAGTGAGCCGGCGGTGACCCCGAGCCCGGCGGCCCCGACCGCCACGGCCGGCAAGGACATGCGGAAGCTCTGCAGCGAGTGGCAGAAGGTCCGCGACGACCCGCACCGCAAGCCGATGGACCCCGAGGACCTGAACGTGCTGACCGCCGCCGCGGGCGGTGCGGACCGGATCGAGGCGTTCTGCGGCCTGTCGCCGGCGCCGACCGGTACCAAGTCGAAAAACAGCCGGTCGTCCAAGAACGCGTGACGTGATCGCGTGACCGGCGTTGAGCACCACGACGACGGACGATCGCGACGGGAGTGGACGCCATGGACGGGACCACGGAACAGCTGAGCATGACCGCCGCCGAACTGTCGTTCCTGCTGGCCAGCGGTGGCCAGCCGGGCGAGGCGCCCCGGCTGCTGGGCCTGACCGACGCCGACCGGGCCGACGCGGTCCTCAGCGCCGGGCTCGGGTCGCTGCTGCTGCGCCACCTGGCCGCGCCCGTCGACGGGCAGAAGCTGGAGATGGCGCCGGCGGTCGCCGCGGTCGCCGCCGGGCTGCACCGGCCGCGCGCGTTCGTGCAGGTCGGTCTGACCGCGGAGGACCACGCCGACGGGGCGCTGCTGTTCGAGGCGGAGATGACCCGGTTCCTGGTCGCCGCCCGCGCGTACCGCTGCTACGACCTCACCCCGATCGGCGCCGACGTCGACGTCCGCGAGCCGCTGCTGGGGATCGCGGACCGGTTCCTGCACCGGCACCGGCCCGCCGTCGCCACGTTCAACACCTCGACCGTGCAGGACGTCGCCCGCGGCAACGCCCCGGCCCGGGCGACCCTCGCGTCGGCGACCGACGGCACGTGGCGCTTCGTCGGCAGCGACGGCACCGACGAGACCGCCACCGTGGTGGACAGCTTCGACGAGGCCGCCGCCCTCATGCGCGACGAGCTGGCCAAGATGCTGCCGGTGTTCCAGCCCCAGCCCCAGACCTGACGGCCGGCGTCGGTCCCAGCCGTACTCGGTCCCAGCCGTACTCGGTCCCAGCCGTACTCAGTCCCAGCCGTAGGAGGAGCGCAGCCGCTCGGCGACCCGGTCGAAGCGCTCCCGGTCGAGGATGGCGCCCTCACGACGGATGCCGTGCTCCTCGACGGTCAGGACCCGGTCGAGGCGGACCCAGCTGGGTCGCTGGTCGCGGTCCCACGAGCCGGGCCCGAGGGCGAACCAGTTGCGCTGGCCGTCGCGCTCGCTCTGGCTGGACAGCATCAGCCCGACGAGCTCCGTGCCCTTGCGCCCGACGACGAGGACCGGCCGGTCCTTGCCCTGGTTGGGGTCGTCCTCGTACTCCACCCACGTCCACACGACCTCGCCGGGATCGGCGGCGCCGTCGAGCTGCGGGGCGTACTGCAGCAGCTTGTCGCTGACGTGCTTCGGCGGCGGTCCCGGCTTGTGCAGCGTCGCCCTGCCGGCCGGCGCCGAGCGGGGTGGCGTGGGCACCGGCTGCGTGGGCGCGGGGGCGGACGGCCGGCCGCCGAGCCGGGTAGCCAGGTTGCGAAGAAGTCGTTTCACGCGGACGACCATAGTCCCGATCGTCTGGACGGCGCTTGCCAGCGCACTGGACACTGTCGTTCATGTACGACTTCGATGTCCTCGTGCTCGGTTCCGGCCCCGGCGGGCAGAAGGCGGCCATCGCGGCCGCGAAGCTCGACCGGCGGGTCGCCGTCGTCGAGCGGCGCCACATGATCGGTGGTGTCTGCATCAACACGGGCACCATCCCGAGCAAGACCCTGCGCGAGGCGGTGCTCTACCTGACCGGCCTGAGCCAGCGGGAGATGTACGGGCAGAGCTACCGCGTCAAGGACGACATCACCGTCGGCGACCTGGGCGCGCGCACGCAGCACGTGATCGGCCGGGAGATCGAGGTCATCCGCAGCCAGCTGGCCCGCAACCGGGTGAAGCTGCTGCAGGGCACCGGCGTCTTCGTCGACCCGCACACGCTGTCGATCACCGACGAACAGGGGCACTCGTCGCTGGTGTCCGCCGAGAAGATCATTCTCGCCGCGGGCACCCGGCCGGCCCGCCCCGACAGCGTCGAGTTCGACGACACGACGATCATCGACTCCGACGGCATCCTCAACATCGACAAGATCCCCGCGTCGATGGTCGTGGTCGGCGCCGGGGTCATCGGCATCGAGTACGCGTCCATGTTCGCCGCCCTCGGCACCAAGGTCACCGTGGTCGAGCGGCGCGACCGCATGCTCGACTTCTGCGACCTGGAGATCATCGAGGCGCTCAAGTACCACCTGCGGGACCTGTCGGTGTCGTTCCGCTTCCGCGAGTCCGTCGCCGCGGTCGAGCGGCACGGCCGCACCGCCGTCGCGGTCCTCGCCAGCGGCAAGCGGATCGCCGCCGACGCCGTCATGTACTCCGCGGGCCGGCAGGGCGCCGCCGACCAGATCGGCTTGGAGAAGGCGGGCCTGGAGGCCGACAAGCGCGGCCGGATCACCGTCGACGAGCACTTCCGCACCGAGGTGCCGCACATCTACGCCGTCGGCGACATCATCGGCTTCCCGGCCCTCGCCTCGACCTCGATGGAGCAGGGCCGCCTCGCCGCCCACCACGCGTGCGACGAGCCGGTGCGCGGCATGCAGCTGCTCCAGCCGATCGGCATCTACACGATTCCCGAGATCAGTTTCGTCGGGCGTACCGAGGACGACCTCACCGACAACAACATCCCGTTCGAGGTCGGCATCTCCCGCTACCGTGAGCTCGCCCGCGGGCAGATCATCGGCGACTCGTACGGCATGCTGAAGCTCATCGTCTCGCCGGAGGACCGCAGCATCCTCGGCGTGCACGTCTTCGGCACCGGGGCCACCGAGCTCGTCCACATCGGCCAGACCGTCATGGGCTGCGGCGGCACCGTCGACTACCTCGTCGACGCCGTCTTCAACTACCCGACGCTCGCCGAGTCGTACAAGGTGGCCGCCCTCGACGCGATGAACAAGATGCGCTCGGTGTCGCGCCTGACGGCGTGATGGTGTGACGGGTACCACACCGCAGAACTCCAACCTCGGGCACGGCCGATGAAGTTACAGGGAGGCGGAGCGACGACACGGGGGAAGGCGCGCATGCTGCGACACGTGAGACTGGTGCTGGTGGCGGTGCTCCTGGCTGCCTCGGCCGGTTGTACGGGTGACAAGCCGGCCGAGGATCCGTTCGCCGCGTTCGTCGCCGGGTGGCAGCGGGCCGACCTCACGGGCGTCGAGCTGCGCACGCCGGCCGGGCAGCCCCTGGCCGCCGACGCCGCCAAGCAGCTGCTGGCAGGCACCGAGGGCGACCTCGCGGCCCGCCGGCCCGCGCTGACGAGGAGCGGCGCGGCGACCGTGCGCAAGGACGACGCCAGCACCAGGCTCGGCGTCGACTGGACGCTGCCCGACGGCCGGCACTGGGCGTATGAGACGACCGTCGACGCCCGCAGGATCGACGGCCGGTGGGCGGTCTATCTCGGCCCGGCCGTCGTGCACCCCGACCTGCCCGACGGCCGGCGGCTGACGCTGCGCTCCACCCCGGCGAACCGCGGGGTCGTCCTCGCCGCCGACGGCACGCCGATCGTGTCGGAGATCCCCGTCGTGTATGTCGGGGTCGAGCCGCGGCTGGTCCGCGACGTCAACGCCCTCGTCCAGCGGCTCGACCTGGTGTTCCGGTCCGTGCGGGTCGACGTCGACACCTCGGCGCTGCCGGGGCGGCTCGCGGCCGCGAAGCCCGACGCGTTCGTCGACCTCGTCACGCTGCGCCAGACCGACTACGCCGAGATCGAGCGGGACCTCGCCGCCACCGACGGGATCGCCACGCGGGCGGGCACCCTGTCCCTGCCGCTGACCCGCACGTTCGGGCGGGCGCTGCTGGGCACCTCCGGCCCGGCGACGAAGGAGCTGATCGACGCCGGCGGCGGCGTGCTGAAGGCCGGCGACATCACCGGGCTCACGGGCCTGCAGCGCCGCTACGACACGGCGCTGCGCGGCACGCCCCGGGTCGAGATCGTGGCGGCCGACCCGCAAGGGGCGAAGGCGGCCGACAAGGTCCTCTACACCGCGTCCGCCGTCGACGGAGCCCGGGTGCGCACGACGATAGAGGTGAAGACGCAGCAGGCGGCGGAGGCCGCCCTCGCGGCGACCACGAAGCGTTCCGCGCTGGTCGCGGTCCGGGTCGCCGACGGCGCGGTGCTCGCCGTCGCCAACGGCCCAGACGCCGCCGGCTACAACCTCGCCTTCCAGGCCGAGCTGCCCAGCCCACCGCTCGGCGTCGACGGCGCCGCGGCCGGTTTCGGCGCTTTGTGGAAGCTCGGCGCCGACATGTACACCGGCAAGGCCACCGCGGCCGGCGTCGTCGGCTCGCCCCTCGTCTACGCGGGCGCCGCCGCGGCGGCCTCCCGGGGCCAGTGGCGCCAGCCGGTCCTGCTCACCGAGCCGTCACCCGGCCCACCCGCCGCCGACGGCCCACCGGTCACCGGCACGCTGACCGTCCCGACCATGTCCGTCGGCGTCCGCGGCGGCGTCGCGTACTGCGTCTACGTCGAAGGCGCCGGCCAGGACGTCACCGGCCCGATCGCCGAGGCCTTCCTGAAGACCCTGAGCGCCTGAGAACCTCGCCGCACGCCGTTCGGTCGACGCGGCTCAGGCACGACCCGGTTCAGCGGGCGGGTCGGGCTACCAGGCGCTGTTCGCGGACGGGGGTGCCGTTGTGTCCGCTGTACGGCGTCGACGTGGCTGGACTGTTCTCGCGGGTGCCCACGGCCGGCGTCGCTGTGTGTGTCGTTCCCGGTCGGCGGCTTCGCCCTGGTCGGCGGGGGCGAGCGTCGCTGTCTGCCGGTGCGCGGTGGCGTCGCGTGCTGCGTCTACGTCGAGGGCGCCGGCCAGGACGTCACGGGCCCGGTCGCCGAGGCCTTCCTGAAGACCCTGAGCGCCTGAGGGACGCGCCGCACGCGGTTCGGTTGGCGAGGGCACGGCCCGCCCCGCCGGTCAGCCGGGAGGGTCGGGCCGCGGGCTCTGCCGACGGATGCGGTGCCGTTGTGTCCGCTGTACGTGCGTCGACGCGGCCGGGCCGGTCGCGCGGGTGCCTGCGGTCAGCGCTGCCGTGCTGCCCTTCCCGGTCGGCGGCTACGCCCTGGTCTGCGGTGCGAGCATCGCCGTCTGCCGGTGCGCGGTGGCGTCGCGTGCTGCGTCTACGTCGAGGGCGCCGGCCAGGACGTCACCGGCCCGGTCGCCGAGGCCTATTGAAGCCCCTGAGCGCCTGAGGGACGCGCCACACGCGGTTCGGTTGACGAGGCGCGGGCACGACCTGGCCCGCCGGGCGGGTCGTGCCGTGGGCGCTGCTGGCGGACGCGGTGCCGCCGAGCGTGCGCCGAAGCGGGCTGGGCCGGTCGCGCGGGTGCCCGCGGCTGGCGCTGCTGTCTGTCGTTCCCGGTCGGCGGTTATGCCCTGGTCGGCCGGGCGAGCGTCGCCGGCTATCGGTGCGCGGCGGGCCGTCGCAACGCGCCTGCCGTCCCATGGATGCCGCTGCCTCGCCGGAGCGTGATCGGCGGCGGGCGCGGGCCACGGCCACGTCGCTGGCGTCCCTGGCGACGGAGCTGCCGGCGGCGGAGCTGCTCGGGGCGTGGGTGGCCGGGGAGTGCCGAGCGTCCCGCCCTGAGTGCGCTGCTTGCCGTTGTGCCGCCCGCGCCGCCCGCCCGCCCGCGCTGGTCGCCGTCGTGCCGGTCGTCGGCGCGAGGTGCCAGGAAGAGCCGGGAAGCGCCAGGAAGCGGCGGTGGCGGTGGGGTGGCTGGTCGGCGGGGAATATGGCGTGAAAGTTACCTTTTGCCGAATGAAGTGAATGAATTCGCGAACGGATGCGCACCGTAGAGGGGGTGATCGCAGCCTGTACGGGTGCGTGTGCGGCGAACTTCGCAAAGCGCTCGAATGGCGCGAAGCGGCTGGTCAGGACGTGGTGGCATGTCCTTGCAAGGTATTCCTCATTAGGCAGCGAACAATCTACGGTGAGGGCAGGCCGATGGCTCCCCTCGCCAAAAAGCCTAAATAGGACCTGCCCCACGCCGATGGGGTGTTTACGGGTGTCACTGGGTAGCGTCGGGGCCGCCACCGTGACGGTCGGGAGGGATGCGTGTCGCCGCAAAGGGTGCTGGCCGGCTACTGCGGGATCATGGCTGCCCTCGTGGCGGCCAACTTCGCGCTGCCCGCGCTGCACCTGATCCTGTGGTCGGCGATCGGCCTCACCAGCGTCGCGGCCATCCTGACCGGCGTCCACCTGCACAAGCCCCGCCGCCGCGCCCCGTGGTTCCTGCTCGCGGGCGCCGTCGCGTCGTTCATCACCGGCGACCTCATCGCCGACGTCCTCACGCTCGTGCTGGACAAGCGCGGGTTCCCGTCCGTCGCCGACGGCTTCTACCTCGCCGTCTACCTGCTGATCGCCGCCGCCATGGTGGGGCTGATCCGCATGGGTGTGGCCAGCCGCGACCCGAACGGGCTCTACGACGCCGTCACCGTCACCGCCGGGCTCGGGCTGCTGTCGTACATCTTCCTGATCCGGCCATACGTCGAGGATCCCGCGCTGTCGGTGCTGGAGAAGAGCATCTCCATCGCCTACCCCCTCGCCGACATCCTCGTGCTCGCCGTCGGTGCGCGGCTGATCACCGCCGTGCGGCGCGGCTCCGCGCTGCTGCTGCTGGCCGCCGGTGGCATCGGCCTGCTCAGCGCCGACGTCGGGTACGGGCTGAAACAGCTCAACGGCGTCTGGGAGACCGGCGGCCCGGTGGACCTCGGCTGGGCCACGTTCTACGTCCTGTGGGGCTTCGCGGCGCTGCACCCGTCGATGCGGGACCTCACCGAGCCCAAGGTCCACCGCGCCGGCGAGGAGCACTTCGGCCGCCTGCTCATGCTCGGCCTGTCGCTGTTCATCGCGCCGTGCGTCCTGTACTTCGAGATGCGCGGCGGCGAGGTCCGAGACGCCACGGTCATCGCCGGCTCGTCGGCGCTGCTGTCCGGGATGGTCCTGCTGCGCCTCGGCCGCGCGATCAACGTCCAGCGGCGGGCCGCGCAGCGGGAGCGGCGGCTGCGCCGGGCCGGTGCGGCGCTGCTCATGGCGACCGACGAGCCGGGCGTCACCGCGACGGTGCGGACCGCGATCGCCGAGCTGCTGCCGCTCGGCCGGCCGCACCGGGTCGTGCTCGCGCCAATGGGCGACACGACCGGCGCGGCCGACGGTGCCGTGTCGATGCCGTACACGCGGAAGCTGGCCCCGGCGCTCGCCGAGGAGCTCGGCGACTTCGAGGTCACGCTGTGCTGCCCCCTGGCGCCGGTGGAGGGCCGCGAGTCCGGGCGGGCGCTGTACGTCGCCGCCGACGAGGTCACACTCGTCGGCGTGCAGGAGGCCGCGCAGATCCTCGCCACCCAGGCCGCCCTCGCCCTGGAGCGGATCGCGCTCGGCGAGGAGATCGGCCGGCGCAACAGCGAGGCGTACTTCCGCACCCTGGTGCTCAACACCGCCGACGTCATCCTCATCGTCGGCGACCACGACCAGATCCGGTACGCGAGCCCGTCCGCCCACGCCCTGTTCGGCAGCGACGAGCTCGACGGCACGCCGCTGCCGATGGCGTTCGCCAAGGAGAGCGTCGTCGAGGTCGACCGGCGGCTGCACGAGCTGCGCACCCGGGGCGTCGACCGGCCCGGCGACGACCTGCGCGTCGTCGGCGCCGACGGGCGGCCCGCGCTGGTCGAGGCGACATTCCGGGACCTGCGCGGCGAGCCGACCGTCGGCGGCGTCGTCGTCACCCTCCGCGACGTCACCGAACGCAGCCGGCTGCAGGCGGAGCTGTACCAGCGTGCCACCTTCGACGCCCTGACCGGCCTGCCGAACCGGGAGGTGTTCCTCGCACGCGTGCAGGAGGCGGTCAGCTCCGGCGCGGAGAGCGGCGCGACCGTCGGCGTGCTCATCATGGAGATCGACGACTTCAAGGTGGTCAACGACACCCTCGGCCACGGTGCCGGCGACGCGCTGCTCGTCGCGGTCGGCAACCGACTCACCGAGGCGCTGCGGGCCGTCGACGGCTCCTACGGCGCGGCCGGCACCGTCGCCCGGCTCGGCGGCGACGAGTTCGCGGCCCTGGTCCGCCGGGCCGGCAGCGCCGCCGACGTCGAACGCGTCGCGGAGAAGGTCCTCGCCAGCTTCGCCGCGCCGTTCGAACTGCCGCACGGCGAGGTCACCGCGTCCGCCAGCATCGGCGTCTCCACGACCGCCGAGGCCGCCGACGCGCAGGACCTGCTGCGCCACGCCGACCTCGCCGTCTACGTCGCGAAGGACGCCGGCAAGGACCGCTGGCGGCGCTACGAGTCGTCGCTGCACAGCGCCGTCGTCGAGCGGCACAAGCTGCGCGCCGACCTGGACCGGGCGATCGCCGACGGCGCGTTCCTGCTGCACTTCCAGCCGATCGTGGCGATCAGCGACGGCCGTACACACGGCTTCGAGGCCCTCGTCCGCTGGAACCACCCGACCCGCGGCATGGTGTCGCCGGCCGAGTTCATCTCCGTCGCGGAGGAGAGCGGCCTCATCGTGCCCCTCGGCGCGTGGGTGCTGCGCAACGCCGTCGAGGCCGCCGCGCAGTGGCGCCTGCTGCACCCCGGCGAGGAGGTGTACGTGTCGGTCAACGTCTCCGCCCGCCAGTTCCGCGGCCGCGAGCAGGGCTTCGCCCGCTGGGTGCTCGACGAGATCGACCGGATGGGCCTGCCGCCGGCGAGCCTGCTGCTGGAGATGACCGAGAGCCTCCTGCTGCACGACGACGGTGACGTCACCGCCGAGCTCGCCGCGCTGCGCGAGGCCGGCGTGCGGATCGCCATCGACGACTTCGGCACCGGCTTCTCGTCGCTGTCCTACCTGCGCCGCCTCCCGGTGGACGTGCTGAAGCTCGACAAGAGCTTCATCGACACCATCGCGTCGTCGGCCGAGCAGCACGCCGTCGTCGACATGATTGTGCAGCTCGCAGCGATTCTGCAGTTGCAGATTGTAGCTGAAGGAATCGAGACGTCGGCTGAACGTGATCTCCTCATGACGATGGGTTGCCATCTCGGGCAGGGGTACTTGTTCTCGCGGCCATTGAGCTACGGTGACGCGAGTCAATGGTTGTTGGAGGAAGCGTCGGGGCTTCAACGGGGAAGTCAGACGGCGGCCTAAGCACCACGGCCCTCGGAGGATTTGTGCTCGAACACCTCGCCGCCGCTGTCGATGACGACCCCCGGTTCAGCGGTATCGCCCACCTGCGCGCCAGCAGTCGCTTCTACGACGCCGTCATCGACGAGATCGACGGCCGGCGCATCCGCGTCGGGGACCACTGGCTCACCGACTGGGCGTCGTGCAACTACCTGGGCTTCGACCTCGAGCCGCAGATCATCGACGCCGTGGAGGCGCAGCTGCGCCGCTGGGGCACGCACCCGAGCTGGTCCCGGATGCTGGGGAACCCGGCGCTGTACCCGCAGATCGAGGAGCGCCTCGCGGACCTGCTCGGCGCCCCGGACACCCTGGTCCTGCCCACCATCACCCAGATCCACCTGTCGGTCATCCCGGTCCTGGTCCAGCAGGGCACGGTGCTCGTCGACGCCCGCGCCCACAAGACCATCTGGGACGGCTGCGTCCACGCCCGTGGTCTCGGCGCCACCTTGAAACGGTTCAAGACGATCGACGAGCTCGCCTCGCTGCTCGCCTCCGACCTGCCCGGGCCGGTCCTGGTCTGCATGGACGGCGTCAACAGCATGACCGGCAACATCCCGCGCATCGCCGAGTACCTGTCGCTGTGCCGCGCCCACGGAGCCGTGCTGTACGTCGACGATGCACACGGCTTCGGCATCATCGGCTCCCGCACCGCCGACGAGACGTCGCCCTACGGCTCCGGCGGCAACAGCATCGTGCGCTACTTCGGCGAGTCCTACGACGACCTGGTGCTCGTCGGCGGCTTCTCCAAGGCGTACTCGTCGCTGCTGGCGTTCCTCGCGGTGCCGACGGTCCTGAAGAACCGCCTGAAGGCGTCGGCCGCCCCGTACCTGTACTCCGGCCCGTCCCCGACCGCGTCGCTCGCCACCGTCCTGGCAGGCTTCGACGTCAACGCCGACCGTGGCGACAAGCTCCGCGCCGACCTGTACCGCATGTCCACCCGGGTCCTGCAGCACGTCCGCGGCCTGGGCATCTTCACTCCCAACGTCGACGACACGCCCATCATCGAGCTGCCGATCGCCCTGGACCGCGACCTGGTCGAGGTGTCGGAGCAGCTGTGGGACCGTGGGCTGTTCGTGACCCTCGCCCCGTACCCCGGCGTGCCCCGCGACCAGGTGGGCTTCCGCGTGCAGGTGACGGCCGCCAACACCGACGCCCAGATCGACGAGCTGAACGCCGCCATCACCGACCTGGCCGCCGCCGACGTCTTCCAGTCCGCCCGCGAAACCAGCGCCAGCTGACGCTGTAACTCCCCCCACCGCTGCCGCGGCGGGGTTCTCCATGATCCGGTAGATCTTGTGCACCCCTGGCTGCACAACCTTTACCGGATCATGGGGTGGGCGGGTGTGGCGGCTCAGCGCTGAGCGCCTTCCGTCGCAAATCCGGAATGTCCGGCATTGGGAGCGAGTGTCGCCAGGGCGCGGTGGTTTCTCATGATCCGGAAGACCTTGTGCACCCCTGGCTGCACAACCTTTACCGGATCATGGGGTGGGCGGGTGTGGCGGCTCAGCGCTGAGCACCTTCCGTCGCAAACCCGGAATGTCCGGCATTGGAAGCAAGCGGCGCTAGACGGTCTATTCCAAGGGATACCGGGGCGGTGAAAGTAGACGAGGGTCTCCATGATCGACGTTGCTGAGCAACGAGACCATGGAGGCCACGTGCACGTCGATCTGGACACCCTCGCCACTGCAC
>NZ_BAAAQD010000005.1:0-490634 GCF_039531485.1 Dactylosporangium maewongense
AACCGGCGCCGCAACTCCGCGGCCTCAGCCCGCACCACCGCCAACTCAGCCCGCAACGCCTCGATCGTCGCCGCCTGCTCAGCAATCACCACAGCCTACGCAGCCACCAACGCCGCCAGATCGACAGACATCACAGGCTCCGACACCCCGCGATCGTCCTACAACCAGCCATCACCATCGATCAGACACGCCGACCACCTGAATAGTTACGGATCCGGTCGTGCTGACGGCCAGAATTGTCCTTCGATCATGCCGCGGCGCGAGGATCAGCGTTGCGCACCTGGCGGCTGGGCCCGGAACACCGGCACGGGGGCGGACGCGGGATCGACCCAAACATTGAGCGCCGGAAGCACAACCCATCGCAGCCGGCCAGCGGATGCAGCGCGCAAGCGAGTGAGGCTGCCGCGCGCAAGCGCTGGCAGCGCGCCGCGCGGCGGCGCACTGGGGCGCGGGTGAGGATCCCGCCAGTGCCCGCCGCGCCAGCAATGGGCCGGAAGCTCAGCCCGGCCGGCGCCGCCCCGGACGAATCCTGCGGCAGGCAGGCCGCGGCCAGGACCGGCTCGGGTCAGGGATCGATCCGGTCGCCAAGCGCGTCGCTGCTGGATCCCCCGCCTGGTGATCCAAGGACGGATCCGGTCGTGCTGGCGGCCAGAACTGTCCTTCGATCATGCCGCGGCGCGAGGATCGGCGTTGCGCGCGTGGTGGCCGGGCGTCGGGAGCACAACTCGTCGCAGGCCGTCCACCGGACGCCGCGCGCACGCGTCCGAAGCTGCCGCGCGCAAGCGCTGGCAGTGCGCCGCGCAGCGGCGCATTGGGGCGCGGGTGAGAATCCCCGCCGGGACCCGCCGCGGCAGCGGTGGGGCGGAAGCACAGCGGTCGGGTGAGAATCCCCGCCGGGACCCGCCGCGAAGCGGTGGGGCGGCAGTACAGCAGCAGGTCAGCCGGCGCCGTAGCAGACGAAGCCGGCGCTGCTGTAGCGGGCGTCGCCGTCGGTGGCGAGCAGGGCGGCGGAGAGGGCGGCGGCCTCGGTGCAGCCGGTGCCCAGGCGCTTGTGGAAGTCGGTCATCAGGGTGCGGGTGGCCTCGTCGTCGACCGGGCCGGTGCTCGCGACCACGGTGCGGGTGCCGAGCTGGAGCAGGGTGCTGGTCAGGCCGAGCAGCTCCTCGCCGGGGTGCACGGCGGACAGGCCGGTGTCGCAGCCGGACAGGACCAGGGTGCCGGGCGGGCGGTTGAGGGCCGAGAGGTCGTACATCGTCAAGGGGCCGTCGGCGAGCAGGAGCGCGGAGAAGAGGGCGTTGTCGGTGCGGAACTGGCCGTGGCAGGCGATGTGGCCCAGTGAGGCGCCGTCCAGGGCGTGCAGCACGTCGCCGACGAGGGCGCGGGCGCCGGCGAGCAACGTCGCGCCGGGTGTACCGGCGGCGATCCCCGTGACCTCGCGCAGCGCCTGCGGCGGGTCGGCGGCGCCGACGAAGACCGAGGGGCCGTCGGGGCGGGGGGTCCGCTGCGCCCGCCACCAGGTCGCGGCGGAGGGGGTGACGCGGACGGCGCGGCCGCGGCAGCGGGGCAGCAGGGACCAGGACAGCGCCTGCAGCTGGCCGGTCGGGGCGAGGACCAGGTCGCGGTCGCCGATGAGGTCGTCGAGCGGGGCGAGCAGCATGCGGTCGAGGTCGGCGGCGGCGTGGTCGGCGGCGAGGGTCGCGGCGCCGCGGTGGCCGCGGCGGGCGACGAGGCGGCGCTGGGCGAAGCGCAGGGCGTGCAGCTCGTCGAGGACCGGCTGGGCCGGGCCCAGGGGACGGTGCGTGACCCGGCCGCCGACGAGGACCAGCGCGTGCAGGCAGGCGTCGACGGCGAGCAGGTCGACGAACGCGAGGTCGCCGAGGGCCGCGGCCAGCACGTCGAGGGGCGGGCCGGCGGCGGTCGCCTCCTCGGTGCCGTGCGCCTGCCAGGAGCGGCGGCGCACCTGCTCCTCCAGGTCGCGCTGGCGCTGCAGCAGGCGGCCGGTGTGCGCGGCGCCGATCGGGGCGGCGGCCAGGTCGGCGTGGACGCTGCGCAGGCGGGCCAGGTCGCGGGCGATCACGGGGTCGCCGCTGGGCCGGGCGGGCGGCAGCCAGAGCGCCGCGGCCCGGCACCGCTGCGACCACTGCAGGATCTGCTCCGCGGGCTCGTGCTCCACGGCCAGGCGCAGCCGGAACGCGGCGAGGTCGGCGACCGTGCCGCCGCTGCGGACGCGCAGCTCGGTGGCGCCGAGGCTGGCCCGGTGCGCCTCGAACTCGCGCAGCCCGGCGTCGGCGCAGCGCGCGGCGGCGGGGACGTCGCCGTCGGCGAGGTGCGCGACCGCCCGCAGGTGCCACCAGCGGGCTCGCAGCACGGCCGGGCCGCGCCGGGCGACGACGGCGGCCCGGTCCAGGCAGGCGGCGGCGGTGGCGCGGTCGCCGAGAGAGCCGAGCGCGAGGGCGAGTTGGGCGGCGTCGAGCCACGACTCGCAGCCGGGCAGCAGCCAGCCGGCGGTGGTGAGCTCCGCCGCCACCTCCTGGACCGCGCGCAGCGTGCCGCGGTGCGCCCGGCCGGCGGCGATGACCGCACCCAGCTCGACGGCGCGGGCGCGGGCGGCGGGCAGGTGGCGGCGCTGCGCGGTGAAGGCGCGCCGCGCGGAGCGGGCCGCGTCGCGGGCCTCCTCGGCGTTGCCGCGGGCCAGCGCGACCCGGGCGAGCAGGAGCGCCGCCTCGCCGCGGGCGGTGTCGAGGCGGCCGCGGCGGCAGGTGTCGACGGCGTCCTGGGCCGCCTGTTGCGCCTCCGGGAGCAGCCGGGCCGAGCGCAGCAGCTCCGCGAGGTCGAGCAGGGCGTCGGCGGGTACCCCGGCCTCGCGGGTCAGCACGGCGCGGGCCTGCTCGTAGCGGGCCAGGGCGAGCGGGACGTCGCCGGCCTGCGCGGCGACGAACCCGAGGTTGTGGTGCACCTGGGCGGCCGCCGTGGGCAGGTCCAGGTCGGCGTAGATGGCGGCGGCGGCGCCGAGGTCGGCGGCGGCGAGGCGGTGGCTGCCGTGGTAGCCGTGCAGGATGGCCCGGTTGTTCAGTGCCCGGGCCTCCCAGAGCCGGTCGCCTTCGCGCCGGAAGACCCGCAGCGCCGACCGGTAGCCGGCCATCGCCTCCTCGTCGTGGCCGAGCCGGCGCAGGATCAGCGCCCGCTGCATCACGGCCCGGCCCCGGCGCAGCCCGCGCAGGCTGCGCAGGGCGACGTCGATCTCGCGGACCGCGGCGGCCGGCCGGCCGAGGTCGTCGAGCACCAGCGCGAGGCTCATCCGCGCCTCCGCGGCGAGGGTCATCCGCTCGTGCCGCTCCGCGACCCGCAGCGCGGCGCGCAGGTGCCGGGCCGCGGTGTGCGCGTCGTCGCCGACGCGGGCGGCCAGTCCCAGCGCCCGGTGCGCCACCGACGTCGCGTCGGGGTCCTTCGCCCGGCGGGTCGCGGCGAGGGCCGCCACGGCCAGGGCGCGGGCCTCGTCGGGGTCGGCGGCAACCGCCTCGACGGCACGCGTCGCCAAGGTCAAGGCAGACGGCGGCGCCGGCGTCGGGCCGGAAAGCGGCGGCTTCACAACCGACGATCCTTCCACCGCCGGGAACTGTCGGGTACCCGACGTATCGGCGGACTCGCTCGAACGTCACGTTGAACATGACTGACTTCGAAGGCGGCCCCGTGGACCCGACCCGGCGACTCGAGCGGTGGCGGCAGCGGCGCGCGGCGCACCTGGCCGGCCTGCGCTGGCTGGGCACGGAGACCACCGGCGGCCAGCCGGTGCGGTACGTCAGCGGCGAGCTGCTGGTCGTCGACGAGCACTACGACGACGCCCGGCGGGTCGTGGAGGGCCTCGGGCACCGCGCCGCCGACGTGGCGACCGACGAGCCGCTGCCCGGCGTGCGCCGGCTGCGGGCCCCCGGTCTCGACGCGATCAAGGCGACCCGCCGGACCCGCGAGCGCGCGTCCGACGGGACCGTCGCCGGCCCGAACCACGTGCTGCTCGCCTCGCCGTTCGAGCAGGGCGGCCCCTTCGGCCGGCCGATCGCGGCGGCGGCCGCCTCGATCGACGCGGCACCCGCGGCCGCCGGCGCCGCCCGGGTCGTGGTCATGGACACCGGTGTGTGGGCGGACAGCCCGCTGCCGGCCAGCCGGTACCGGGTCGGCGAGAGCGACTACGAGACCGAGATCGACGTCGACCGGGACAACGTCATCGACTCCGACGTCGGGCACGCCAACTTCATCGCCGGGGTGATCCTGCAGGGCACCCGGCGGGCGCAGGTCCGCATCGTCAAGGTGCTCGACACGTTCGGCGTGGGCACCGAGCTGCAGCTGGCGCTGCGGATCGCCGCGCTCACCGACACCGACGTGCTCAACCTGTCGCTCGGCTCGTACACCGTGGACGGCCAGCCGCCGGTGCTGCTGCGCTGGGCGCTCAACCGCTTCCTGGTCGGCCGGGACCGGGTCGTGGTCGCCGCCGCCGGCAACGACGGCGTCACCGACCGGCCGTTCTGGCCCGCCGGGTTCGCCGGCGCGGACGTGCCGTGGCGGCAGCAGGTCGTCGCGGTCGCCGCGCACAACGGCACGGCGCTGTGCGAGTGGAGCAACAGCGGGCCGTGGGTGACCGTGGCCGCGCCGGGCGCCGACGTGGTCAGCACGTACATCCACCACCCGGACTTCGGCACCGGCTGGGCCACCTGGAGCGGCACGTCGTTCGCCACCCCGCACGTGGTCGCGCTGATCGTGGAGCGCGCCGCGTCGACCGGAAGCGTGCTTTCGGCGACCAAGGAGGTGACGTCGGAATCGACACGATCAGTTGGCGGGTACGCTGCTGTGCTGTGACGGCATTCGATCCGACCATCGCCCTGATCGAGGCCGCGGACGGCGATCAGCGGGCCTGGGACGCACTCGTGGCCCGCTATTCGGGGCTTGTATGGGCGGTCGCGCGCGGCTTCCGGTTCAACGAGGCCGACGCGAGCGACGTGTTCCAGGCGACCTGGTTCCGCCTGGTCGAGAAGCTCGGTCAGATCCGCGACGGCGACGGTCTCGGGTCGTGGCTGGCCACGACCGCCCGCAACGAGGCGATCGACATGATCCGCAGGCGCGGCCGGGAGTCCCCGGCCGACGTCGCGGAGCACCTCGGCCGGGCGCCGTCGACGACGGACCTGCCGGAGGAGGAGGCTCTGCGCGCGGAGGAGCAGCGGCTGCTGTGGCAGGCGGTCGACCGGATGCCGGACCGGTGCGCGCGGCTGCTGCGGGCGATGGGCGCACACCCGGCACCGTCCTACGCGGAGCTGGGTGCCGCGCTGGACATGCCGGTCGGCAGCATCGGCCCGACCCGGGCCCGCTGCCTGGAGACGTTACGCGGCCTGCTCACGGGCGAGCCGTACCCCGGAGCGGCCGCACACAGGCAACAGGCGGCCGCGCCCAGGCAACAACACGGACAGCACGGACCGACGGTGAAGGGAGGCACACATGACGCAACCACCCGCGGGTGAGGATCTGGGCGAGGCGGTGGCTCGACTGTACGTCGACACCGACCCCGTCCCGGCGAGGCTGCTGCAGGCGGCGTCGGCCGGCCTGGCCTGGCGCGACCCGGACGCGGCGCTGGCCGCCCTGCTGCTGGACAGTGCCGTCGCGGGCGCGCCCGCCGGGGTCCGTGCCGGCCCGGGACCGGACGGTGACGCGGACGACCCCCGGCTGCTGAGCTTCGACAGCGGCGGCACCGTCATCGACGTCGAGGTCGTCGTCGACGGCGGCCGGGTGCGGCTCGTCGGGCAGGTCAGCCACCCGGTCGAGGCGCCGGTGCGGGTCCGGCACTCCGGCGGCGAGTGGACCGGCACGACCGACCGGCTCGGCCGCTTCTCGGTGCCGGACCTGCCGGTCGGCCCGCTGCGCATCTGGTGGGGCCCGGCCGGCCCCGAGACGACCCAGGTCGGCACCGCCACGTTCCTCACCTGAGGAACGCGGCGGTGCCGCCGCATCCGCGGTCGCTACCTGGTCAGCGCAGCGACCAGACCTGGTTGGACTGGGTGCCTCCGCCGCCGTAGCAGTCCCAGATCTGCAGGCCGGTGCCGTTGGCGGTGCCGCGGCCGGACGCGTCGAGGCACTTGCCCGACGCGGGGTTGACGAACGTGCCGTTGCCGTTGACCACCCACTGCTGGGCGGAGTTGTTCAGGCACGTCCACAGCCACACCTGCGCGCCGTTGGCGGTGCTGGCGCCCCGGACGTCGAGGCACTTGCCCGACTGCGGGTTGACGAACGTGTTGCCGCTGCGGGTCCACTTCTGCGCGCCGCTGCCGTTGCAGTCCCACAGCTGGACCTTGGTGCCGTCGGCGGTGCCCTGCGCGTCGACGTCGACGCACCGGCCGGAGCCCTGACCGACGATCGTCTGCCCGCCGCCGGTGTTGCCGCCGGTGGTGCTGTAGTTGAAGTCGGTGACGGCGAGCCCGGCGCCGCCCTGCCACGGCTCGAACCCGGCCTGCACGCTGGTCAGGTACCAGCTGTTCTGCGCGTACCCGCGGGCCATCATGTCGTTGTAGAAGTCGCGGACCGCGAAGTTGATGGAGCCGGTCCCGGCGGTGCGCACGTACGACACGACGTTCCAGCCGATGTTGCCGAACCACACGGTCCAGGTGCCGCCGGCGATGTTCACGGTGCCGACGGGCGAGCCGACGGGCTGCGGCGCGCCCGCGTGGTTGAGCCACACCATGAGCTCCGCGCCGGTGTTCTGGCCGTTGGTCCGCGGGGTGGGGTCGAACCAGACGTCGTACGCGGCGTCCCACTGCCCACCGGCGTACGTCATCGACACGCTGGTCGTCACGTTCTGGAACGCGCTGCTGGAGACCTGCATCGGCAGGCCGCTGCCGGTGGTGCAGTTGCCGTAGTGGCAGCCGGCGTAGATCGAGGGGTAGGAGGCGGGGGCGCCGTTCGTGGGCACGTTGTGCCCGGACTGGGTGATCGTGAAGCCGCGGTCGGTGGCGTTGATGCACTGCGGCGTGCTGGCGCCCCAGACGTTGTTCTGCACGATGTACTTCCCGCCGGCGACGCTCGCCGAGCCGAAGGTCGCGCAGATCTGGGTGTCGGCGCTCGCCGCCTGCGGGCTGACCGCGACGGCGGCGGTCAGCAGCAGCGCGAGGGCGCCGAGCGATTGCAACAAGCGGAGCATGGTACTGCCTTTCGGAAGGTTGGCGGACATTCCGGAAGGCAGGGTGCGGCCGGGGCCACGCCGCCCGGGAGTTTGTCCCTGCGGCGCGGCCCGATTCCGTGAAACTTTCACGCCGCCCCGGGACGACCGGGGCACGCGACAGCGTCAGGCGTTGGACTTCGGCAGGCCCGGCGGGTTCACCTGGGAGGTCGGCACGGCCTCCGTGTCCAGGTTGTAGGCGGCGAGCCACTGCTTGTACTGGCCGTTGGCGATGAGGTAGTTGATCGCCTCGGCGAGCGCCCTGGCGAGCTGGCTGTCCTTCTTCGTGGTGGCCGCGATCAGCCCCTGGAGGGTCTCGCCGGCGCCGGAGTACACGCCCGCGTTCCGCACGGCGTCGGCGGTGCCTTTGGTCCGGCTGATCTGGTAGGCGATGCCCGGGTTCGGGCCGAAGTAGGCGTCGATCTGGCCGGAGACGAGCGCCTTGAAGGTGGTGGGTGTGTCAGCGAAGTACTTGATGTCGAGGGTCTTGCCTTCGGCCTTCAGCTTCTCCTGCCACGCGACCAGGATCTTCTCCTGGTTGGTGCCCGCGCCGACGGCGACCTTGAGGCCGGCCAGCTTCTTGAGGTCCTTGTCGAAGTTCCAGGCGTTGCCGTCCTTCACCGCGAAGCCCAGGTTGTCCTGCCGGTATGAGGCGAAGTCGTACTTCTCCTTGCGTTGCTCGGTGTCGGTGATGTTCGAGAAGCCGACCTCGGTCTTGCCGGAGTCGATGCCGACGAACAGGTTGTCCCACGTGGCGTTGTTGATCTCGGGTGTGAGGCCGAACACGGCGGCGACGAGGCGGCCGAGGTCCGGCTCGGCGCCGGTGAGGGTCTTGTCGTCGTCGCCGACGAAGGCGAGCGGCGGGAAGCCGGTCGGCAGCGCGCCGAGCCCGATGGTCAGCTTGCCGTCGGCCTTGATCGCGTCCGGGACCAGATCGGCGATCGCCTGCTGCTTCTCGACCTTCAGCTCGGTCTGCTTGCCGATGCCGTTCGCCTGCGCGCCGATCGTCACCGTGCCGCTCGCGGCGGCCGCGGTGCCGGCCTCGGCCTCGTCGTCGCTGCCGCAGGCGGCCAGGCTCGCGGTGAGGGTGACGGCGATGGCCGCGGCCGCGAACGCCCGGCGGGATGGTCTGACGGTGCGCATGGTTCTCCTTCGATGCATTTTTCAGAGGACTTTGGAAAGGAACTCGCGGGTGCGGGGCTGCTGCGGAGCGGTGAGCACCTGGGCCGGCGGCCCCTGCTCGACGATCACGCCGTCGTCGATGAACACCACGGTGTCAGCGACTTCGCGGGCGAACCCGATCTCGTGGGTGACGATGATCAGCGTGGTGCCGCTGTCGGCGAGCTGCCGGATGACCGAGAGCACCTCGCCGACCAGCTCGGGGTCGAGCGCGGAGGTCGGCTCGTCGAAGAGCAGCAGATTCGGTTCGAGGGCCAGTGACCGGGCGATCGCGACGCGCTGCTGCTGCCCGCCGGACAGCCTCCGGGGGTACGCGTCGCCGCGGTCACCGAGGCCGACCTTCGCCAGCAGCTCCGTGGCCCGCTCGTACGCGGCGGGCCTGGCCAGCCGCTTGTGCGCGATGAGCGGCTCGGCGACGTTGTCCCGCGCGGTGAGGTTGGGGAACAGGTTGAAGCTCTGCGCCACGAAGCCGATCCGGGTGCGCTGCCGCCGCACGGCACGCGGGGACAGCTCGTGCAGCCGGGCGCCGCGGGCCTCGACCCCGATCAGCTCGCCGTGCACCGCGACATAGCCGTGGTCGGGCTGCTCGAGGTGGTTGATGGTGCGCAACAGCGTCGACTTGCCCGACCCGGATGGGCCGAGGATCGCCACGACCCCGCCGGGCCGGACGGTCAGGTCGACGCCGCGCAGCACCTCCCGGGTGCCGAACGACTTGTGCACATTGCGGATCTCCAGCGCAGCCGCCGTGTCCAGGGTCGCGGTCATCTACAGGCCCCTCCGGGTCAGGCGGACGTAGGACGAGACGGTGAGGCGGCGCAGCCGCTGCAGCGGGGTCGGCGGCAGTACCCGGACGGTGCCGCGGGCGTAGAACCGCTCGACGTAGAACTGCACGACCGACAGGGCGGCGGTGATGACGAGGTACCAGACGGCACCGACGATGAGAATCGGCACGAGCGACTCGGGGTGCCGCGACTCCAGCACGAACACCGCGCCGAACAGGTCCAGCAGCGAGACGTAGTAGACCAGCGAGCTGGCCTTCACCAGGCCGACGAGCTGGTTGCCGTAGGCCGGCACGATCGAGCGCAGCGCCTGGGGCAGCACGATCCGGCGCAGCTGCCGGGCCTTGGACAGGCCGAGCGCGTTGGCGGCCTCGATCTGACCGGGCTCGACCGACAGGATGCCGCCGCGGATCACCTCGGCCGCATACGCCGCCTCGTTGAGGCCCAGCGCGATGACGCCGATCACGAGCGGTGTGAGGCTGGCGGTCCGCACCTCGGCGAACACCGGCCCGAAGGGCACGCCGACGCCCAGCCGCGGGTAGAAGTACGAGAAGTTGAAGGTGATGATCAGCAGCAGCGGCAGGGGCAGCGCGCGGAAGAACCACACGTACGCCCACGACAGGCCGTTGACCAGTGGGTTCGTCGACAGCCGGCCGAGCGCGACGAGCACGCCGAGGACCAGTCCGACCAGCGCGCTGAGCGCCACGACCTTCAGGGTGACCACGACGCCGTCGACGATCGACTCGCGGGTGAAGTACGCCCAGAACTTGTGCCACTCGTAGCGGGGGTTGGTGAAGACGCCGACGACGACCTGGGTGAGCACCACCAGCACGACGGCGCTGACGAACCAGCGCCAGGGGCGCGGCCGCGGGGTGACCCTGCGCTGCGCCGCCTGCGGGTCGAACCGGACGGGCGGGGTGTCGATCGGTGGACCGGCGGGTGCGGCTTCGAGGGTTGCGGGCTCGCTCATGCGCGCGCTCCATCAGGGTGCGACGAATCCACCCACGACGAGGGGGGCGTGGGCGGATCGGGTTGCGGATCGGGCTTGCCAGCAACCTAAAGAGACGCGAATAAGTTGTCAATCCCTATCGGAAAACTAGTATTTACACATGGCGCAGGACACGTCCGCGGCGCGCAGGAGCGCCGCTACGGCAGGGGCAGCCAGGCGAGGACGTCGCGGATCTTGTCGTCCCAGTGGGACCACTCGTGCGTGCCGGCGCTGAACTGCGACGTGAGCGGGACACCACGGGAGGCGCAGGCGTCGCGGAAGCGCACGTTGCCGGGGTACAGGGCGTCCTCGGTGCCGCACCACTGGAACAGCGGCGGCGGGTCGCTGACCTTGTCCAGCAGGGCGAACAGGTCGTTGTCGCCGCCGTCGAACGGGGCGTCGCCGAAGACCCGCCGCCACATGAGCGGGTCCACCTCGGAGGTCATGGTCCGCATCCGGTCGCCGAGGTCCAGGACCCCGGAGAGGCTGGCCGCGGCGCCGAACCGGTCGGGGTGGCGCAGGGCGAGCTTGAACGCGCCGTAGCCGCCCATCGACAGCCCTGCCACGAACGTCTCCTCGGGCCGCGCCGACAGCCGGAAGAACTGCCGCGCGATCGCGGGCAGCTCCTCGGCGACGAACGTCCAGTACGGCCGGCCCCACACCTCGTCGGTGTAGAAGCTGCGCTGCACCTGCGGCATGACGACGGCGATGCCGAGCTCCGCCACGTACCGCTCGATCGAGGTCCGCCGGGCCCAGATGGTGTCGTCGTCGCTGAGACCGTGCAGCAGGTAGAGGGTCGGCACGTCGCCGTCGCGCCCGCTGCCACCCATGCCGACCTGCCCGGACGTGCGCTGCGGAAGCACGACCGTCATCGATGTACTGAAGCCGAGGACATCGGAGAAGAAATCACACCGCACAAGGGCCATGCCCCTTACCCTAAACAGCACTTATGGTGGTCAGGTGGACCGCCGCGCCAACGCCGCCCTCGCCGCGTTGTCGGTTGCGACATTCACGTTCGTCACCGTCGAGGTGATGCCGATAGGGCTGCTCACGGTGATCGCCGACGACCTGGGGCGCACCCGGGCCGAGGCCGGCCTGCTGCTGACCGGGTATGCGGCGGTCGTGCTGGTGCTGTCGGTGCCGATGGCGGTGCTGACCCGGCGGCTCCCGCGCCGGCTGCTGCTGGGTGCGGCGCTCGGGGTGTCGGCGGCGGCGACGGCGGTGTCCGGGCTCGCGCAGGGGTACGCGATGCTGCTCGGCGCGCGGCTCGTCGTCGGCCTGACGCAGGCGCTGTTCTGGTCGATCGTGGCGTCGACGGCGACCGCCATGTTCCCGCCGTCGCGGCGGGGGCGCACCGTCGCCCGGCTGTCGATCGGGGCATCCCTCGCGCCGGTGCTCGGGGTGCCGCTGGGCACGTGGCTCGGCCAGCAGCTCGGCTGGCGGGCCGCGTTCGGGGTGATGGCCGTCATCGGCGCGGCGACCTGCGTGGCCGTCGTGGCGCTGCTGCCCGGCGCGCTGCCCTCCGGCGCCGCCTCGGCCCGCGGCGCGGCCCCCGACCTGCGGCGCTACCTGTTGCTGCTGCTCGTCACGTCGCTCGGGGTCGCGGGGGCGATGACCGCGCAGACCTACGTCACGCCGTTCCTGCTGGACGTGACGCACTTCGACGCGTCGTCGCTCGGCCCGCTGCTGCTGGTCTCCGGCGTCGGCGGCGTCGTCGGCACCCTCGCCGTCGGCCGCTTCCTCGACCGCTACCCGTGGCCGGCCCTGGCCGTGCCGATGTCGCTGCTGTGCGCGGCGTCGGTCGTGCTGTACGCCGGCGGCACCGTGCGGGCCCTCGTGGTCGCCGCGCTCGCCACGTCCGGCGGCGCGTACGCGGCGTTCGCGGCCGCGGTGCAGAACCGGGCGCTGCAGATCGCCCCCGGCAGCACCGACATGGCGTCGGCCGGCGGCAGCTCCGCGTTCAACATCGGCATCTCCGCCGGGTCGTTCGTCGGCGGCCTGATCATCGAGGGCGCCGGCCCGCGGGCCGTCGCGCTCGCCGCGGCCGTCCTCATCGCCACCGCCCTCGCGGCGCTCCTGCTCGACCCGCTGCTGTCCGCGGCCGGGCCGCCGCCGTCCGGGCACCCAGTACCGAAGCAGCGCGACCCTCAGCAGCACGCCGCCGCATGGGGCGAAAAGTCCGGTAATCCGAACGCGTGACCCGCTGTCGGATCTCCTACATTCACCCCGGGAACCCGCCGGCGAATACACCTTTTCCGAATCGCGAGCACCGCTGCCAGCAGCGCAAACAGCGGCACTTGAATCCACACGTACCAATGCGGAAACGGCGAAAAGACAGCACCGCCGGATGGCTGTGCTCCCCTACGATCGGGCTGGTTCAGGCAGTTTCTTCGGGACCGGTGAGGGGGGCAGGGACGTGGCGGACGAGCATGCCGCGACCGTCCGCACCACACCCGCCGAGAAGCGAGCGCTGGCGCGCCGGCTCCGCGACGCCGACACCCACCGCGCCTACGCCGCCTGCAACACCCTCACCGGTCCGCTCACCACCCCCGCCGGCCCCCATCTGCCGGTCGTGTACAGGAACACGGCCCGGCCTGCGCAGCGGTTCATGCTCAGCGTCCTCATCTCGCTCAACTTCCTGACCGCGATCGTCTTCATCGGCTGGCTCGCGCTGCCGCGGCACGTCCCGGGCGCGATGACCGGCGAGCTGTCGGGGACCGTGGTCGTGGCGCGGGTCGCGTTCTGCTTCGTGCTCCTCGTGGAGCTGGTGCGCCTGCTGCAGAACCTGGCCGTGTGGGTGTTCGCGTGGAAGGCCGCCGACCCGGTGCCGATGGTGCCGGAGCCCGGGCTGCGCATCGCGATGCTCACCACGATCGTGCCGGCGAAGGAACCGATCGACGTCGTCGAGCGGTCCCTCAAGGCGATGCAGCGGGTGCGGTACCCGGGACACGTCGACATCTGGATCCTCGACGAGGGCAACGACCCGCGGGTGAAGGCGATGGCGAAGAAGCTCGGCGTCAAGCACTTCAGCCGCCGCGGGAAGCCGGAGTTCAACCAGCCCGACGGGCCGTTCCGCGCGAAGACCAAGGCCGGCAACCACAACGCGTGGCGCTTCACCCACGAGCACGTCTACGACGTGGTCGCGCAGATGGACCCCGACCACGTGCCGCTGCCGAGCTTCCTGGAGCGCACCGTCGGCTACTTCCGCGACCCCGACGTCGCGTTCGTCGTCGCCCCGCAGGTCTACGGCAACATGTACGGCGGCTGGGTCGTGCACGGCGCGTCGGTGCAGCAGTACCTCTTCAGCGGCCTGATCGAGCGAGGCGGCAACGGGCTCGGCGCGCCGCTGCTCATCGGCACCAACCATCTCTACCGGCCCCTGGCGTGGGCGCTGATCGACGGCTACCAGGACAGCATCATCGAGGACCATCTCACCTCGATGGTCGTGATGGGCGCGAAGAACCCACTGACCGACCGGCGCTGGAAGGGTGTCTACACCCCCGACGTGATCGCGGTCGGCGAGGGCCCGACGACCTGGACCGACTACTTCAACCAGCAGAAGCGCTGGGCGTACGGCGTGTGGGAGATCCTGCTGCGCTCCAAGCGTTTCCTGAAACCGCTGAGCCTCACCCAGCGGCTCTGCTACGGCCTCGTGCAGTCGTACTACCCGAGCGTCGCGCTGTCCGCGGTGTCGGGCACCGTCGCGACCGCCGCGTACCTCGCGTTCGGCATCGGCGCGATGCGGGTCGAGTGGCAGCTGTGGCTGGTCCTGTGGTCGGCGAGCATGGGCAGCTGGGCGCTGCTGTGGCTGTGGCTGCGCCGGTTCAACCTGGCCGAGCACGAGCGTCGCGAGCTGGGCGTGCACGGGATGCTGCTCGCGTTGTTCGCGGTCCCGGTGTACGTCGTGGCCGGCGTCGCCGCGCTGCTGCGCCGCCCCCTGGCGTACGCGGTGACCGCGAAGGGGCGGCTCGCGTCCGCGGACGGGCTGAAGTCGTTCCGGCTGCACATGGCGTGGGCCGGGGTGTCGGCGGCGTTGCTCGGGGTGAGCATGTGGCTCGGCCACCACTCCGACGCGCTGCGGTTCTGGTCGGGGCTCAGCATCGTCGCCGGGCTCTGCCCGCCGCTGATCGCGTGGGTCACCGGGCTGCGCAACCGGCGTCTCGTCGCCCAGGAGGTCGACCTCACCACGCAGACCGGTCCGCTGGTCATGACGGTGCGCGGCAAGGCCGCCGTGGTCCGCGAGTCGCTCACCACCACCTCGACGATCCGGCTGTCGGACCTGCCGCAGGTGCCGGGCCTCTCCGTCACCCGGGGGCCGGCGTGATCACGCTGCCCCGGGTCATGCTCGTCGTGCTGCTGCTCGTCGGCGGCTACACGTTCGTGGTCGCGCCCGCCGTCGCCGCCTCGTCCGGCCCGGCCGTGCGCTGGGAGACGAAGCGGAGCGAGCCGCGCCCGACCTTCCCTCCCGCACCCGGGCGGCCGGTCGCCTTCCCGCAGGCCGGGAAGGCGTTCTTCGGCGTGTTCACCTCGCGCGGCCCGGCCGACCTCACCGAGTACGACGGGTTCGTCGCCGCCGCCGGCCGGCAGCCGCAGGTGATGATGTTCGCGCAGGGCTGGGCGGGGGCGAAGACGTTCGACCGGCAGCCGTTCGACCGGATCGTGAACCGGGGCATGCTGCCGATGCTCGCATGGGAGCCGTGGAACTTCCGCTCCGAGCCCAAGCAGGACGCCTCCCGCGGCGACCAGCCCGACTACCGGCTGTCGAGGATCACCGGCGGCTCGTACGACGCCTATATCAAGGCGTGGGCCGCCGGGATCAAGGGGCTCGGCTACCCGGTCGCGGTCCGGTTCGCGCACGAGATGAACGGCTACTGGTACCCGTGGTGCGAGTCCGCCAACGGCAACCGCAAGGGCGACTACGTCGCGGCGTGGCGGCACGTGCACGACCTCTTCGAGGCCGCCGGCGCCGGCAACGTCATCTGGGTGTGGAGCCCCAACGTCGCCTACGACGGCTCGACGCCGCTGCAGCAGCTGTACCCCGGCGACGACTACGTCGACTGGGTCGGCCTGTCCGGCTACTACGGCACCGGTGGGCTCGAGCAGTACCAGACCTTCGACCAGATCTACCGCAGGACGCTCGCCTCGGTCACGGCGATCTCGAAGCGGCCGGTCGTCGTCACGGAGGTCGCCGCCACCGACGCCGCCGGGCGCAAGGCGGAGTGGATCACCGATCTGCTCCGGTCGCTGCCGAAGCACCCGGAGATCATCGGGTTCCTCTGGTACGAGGCGGTCAAGGAGACCGACTGGCGCATCGCGGCGACCCCGGCGGCGGCGAAGGCGTTCGCGGCCGGGATCGCGCAGCCGTACTTCACCGCGTCCTGGTCACCCGACATGACGCCGTCCGTCGTTCGTCGCTCAGGGGGCACCTCATGACGGGTCACGTCGTCGGCATCGACCTGGGCACCTCCAACACCGTCGCGGTGATCCGCTCCCCCGACGGCCGGCGCCGCCCCGTCCTCTTCGACGGCGCGCCGATCCTGCCGTCCGCGGTGTACCTCCAGGACAACGGGCAGCTCGCGGTCGGCCGCGACGCGCAGCGCCTCGCCCAGCTCGACCCGGCCCGCTACGAGCCCAACCCGAAGCGCCGCATCGACGAGACGACGGTCCTGCTCGGCGGCACGGAGGTCCCGACCCGGGAGATGCTCGCCGCAGTGCTGCGGGCCGTCGCCGCCGGCGTCGCCGAGATCACCCGGACCCCGCCGCCGGCCGTGCTCACGTACCCGGCGTCGTGGGCGCACACCCGCCGCTCGCTGCTGCAGGAGGCCGCGGCGCTCGCGGGCTGGCGGCAGGTCAGCCTGGTGCCGGAGCCGGTCGCCGCGGCCCGCTACTTCATCAGCGCCCTCAATCACCCGCTCCCCCTCGGCGCGGCCATGGTCGTCTACGACTTCGGCGGCGGCACCGTCGACATCGCCGTCGTCCGCCACTCCCCCGAAGGCTTCACCGTCATCGGCGCGGGCGGTCTGGAGGACGTCGGCGGCCTCGACCTCGACGCGACCCTGGTCGAGCACGTCGGCGGCCTGCTGCGCCGCTCCGACCCGATGGCGTGGCAGCGCCTGCACCAGCCGCACACCGCCCAGGACCGCCGCGACCGCCGCCTCTTCTGGGAGGACGTCCGCGGCGCGAAGGAGATGCTGTCGCGGACCGCGGCCGCGCCGGTCTCCGTGCCCGGCGTCGAGGCGGCGCTGCACCTCACCCGCGACGAGCTGGAGGCGCTCGTCGAGCCGATGCTGCGCCAGACCGTCGCGGAGACGGCCCGGGTCGTCGCCTCGTGCCGGCTCGCCCCGAACCAGCTCGCCGGCATCATGCTCACCGGCGGCTCGTCGCGGGTGCCGCTGGTCGCCCGGATGCTGCACCGCTCGCTCGGCGTGGTGCCGACCGTCCTCGAGCAGCCGGAGCTCCCGGTCGCCGAGGGCGCCGTCGTCCACCCGTCGGAGCTGTCCGCCGCCCCGGCCACCGGCACCGCCTCCGTCGCCCGCACGCTCCCCCAGCAGACCACCTACCAGACCGAGGGCTACCGGGCGCAGCAGCTGACCGGCGCCACCACCGGCGTCTACGGCGCCCCGGTCTCGCCGGCGTCCCCGCCCGACGCCCCCGTGTCGGGCGTGCCGGTCTCGGGCGTGCCGGTCTCGGGCGTGCCGGTCTCAGGAATGCCGGTCTCGGGCTCCCCCATGTCCGGCGCTCCCGTCTCGGGCCCGCCGGTGTCCGCGCCGCCGGTGCCTGTCCCCGCTCCCGGCCGGCGGCGCCTCGCGCTCGTCGCGGCCGCCGTGGTGCTGCTGCTCGTCGCCGGTGGCACCGCGTGGTGGCTGACCAGACCGGATCCGCTCGGCTCGTGGGAGACCCTGCCGGACGTGCCGACCACGACCGGCGGCGGTCCCGTCGGCATCGAGGGCGCCGCCGCGGCGGTCCTGGGCGGCAAGCTGTACGTCATCGGCGGCTTCACCGCGGACGACCCGCGCACCCGGCTCGACACGGTCTGGGTGCTCGACACCGCGACGAAGACGTGGACGGAGGGGCCGCGGCTGCAGCAGGCGGTGAGCCAGACGGCGGCCGTGGTGACGCCCTCGGGCGAGCTGTTCATCATCGGCGGCTGGGCGAAGGACGGCCCGATCCCGAACGTCTACCGCCTCGACCCGGCCGCCGGGAAATGGGTCGGGGCCGGCGCGCTGCCGGTGCCCCGGCAGGCGGGTGCCGCGGTCTTCGACGGCAAGGGCATCGTCTACGCCGGCGGCAAGGACAGCAACGGGCAGCCCACGGCCACGATCTTCGTGCAGCAACCCACCGGCGACGGCTGGGGCGTGGCGGACGTCTCGCTGCGCCAGCCGCGGGAGAAGCTGGCCGGAGCCAGCGACGGCGCCGGCACCTCCTGGTTCATCGGCGGCAACGGCACCGGGGGCACGACCAGCGACATCGACGTCCTCGTCGAGCGCAAGCTCGCCGACGACCATCCGAAGCTGCCCGAGCCGCGGCAGGGCGCCTCCGCCGTGCGCCTCGAAGGCTTCGGGCTGTGCGTGCTCGGCGGCAACAACGACGAGAAGGTCTTCCAGTGGTGGTGCCAGCAGGACGGGGTCGCGGAGCGGCTGCCCGAGCTCGCCGTCCCGCGCGCCGGCATGGCGGTCACCACCAGCGGCAACACCGTCTACGCCGTCGGCGGGTACAACACCGCGAAGAACTCCAACGGCACCACCGCCGCGGAGCGCTTCACCGCCCACGAGTCGTAAGGCTCCCGGAACGCTGCTAGTCGTTGGCGAGGCTCCAGGCGACGGTGTTGAGGTTGTCGGTCAGGAAGATGTCGTGGCCGCCCAGGCGCTGTGCCCAGGAGGTCGGCATCAACTCGGCGGCCCGTGTGACGACCGCGTCCATCCAGACCTTGAGTCGAGCCTGCCGGTTGTCGTCCGGCACGCCGGCGGCTGCGGCGGCCTGTGGCAGGGCGACGGTGCGTAGCGCTTCGGCGGCGCTGGTGCGCAGGTCGTGGATGTACTCGCGGTTGACCACGACGTCCTCGGGGGTGCCGGGCAGCGCCATGTGTCCGGACACGATGGTGTCGAAGTCGTACTGCAGGATGCGGTCCATCGCGTCGAAGTACGCGGGCACGTTCGGTGAGAAGAGCAGGCGGAAGAACGGCGCGTTCTTGACCGTGAAGCTGTCGATCGCGGTCAGGATCCGCCGTTGTGGCAGATGGATGAAGAGGTTGCCGGGTTGGTGCCAGTCGCCGGTGTACTCCAGGACGAGCCGTTCGCCGTCGATGGTCAGGTCGTGCCTGGGTCCGTTGAATGCCTCGGTGGGCAGTGGGCGGCGGTCGTCGTGGGCGTGCTGGATGAACCGGCCGGTGAATTCGTGGGCGACGATCTGCAGGTCGGCGCGGGCGAGGAGGTGCGCGGAGCCGATGTGGTCGGCGTGGGCGTGGCTGTAGATGAGGTGGGTGACCGGTTTCGGGGTGACCTCCCCGATACCGGCCAGCAGGCGTTCGCCGAGGTCTGTCGGGGCGTCCACGAGGACGACGCCGTTGCGGGTCTCCAGGAACATGGTGTTCACCGTGCCGCTGGTGATGAAGTAGGCGCCGCCGCCGAGCTCCGTGACGAGGTAGCCGGCGCCAGGGATGTCGGGGCCTCGGGCGAACGCCGGCACGGGTGCGAAGACCGTCATCCTTCCGAAGCTAGGACGGTGCCGGCCCGGCCATGCCGGCGTTTCCGGATTTTCATTCGTCGCCGCCCCGACCCGACCACGGACCGACACGCCTAAAGCACGGCGCCGACCTGCTTCACGTGGCGCAGGGCCGGGGCGGTCTCGACGCGCTCGATGCCGGGCAGCGGGCCGATCCGGCGGGTGAGGTAGTCGTACAGGCCGGCCATGTCGGGGCAGATGACGGTGGCGACGAGGTTGGTGGCGCCGGTGGTGGCCGCGGCGAAGACGACCTCCGGGTGGGTGGCAAGGGCGCGGCCGGCGGCCTCCAGGTGGGCGGGCGCCACGGCCATCCAGAGCAGGATGCGGGCCCTGAAACCGAACAGCGCCGGGTTGACCTCCACGTCGAAGAACAGGGCGCCGGTGCGCAGGAGGTGCTCGAGGCGGCGCCGCACCGTGGACTCGGACCAGCCGGTGGCGGCGGCGAGCTCGGGCAGGCCGGTGCGGCCGTCGCGGGCGAGGGCGGCGACGAGCGGCCGGTCGGTGTCGAGCAGGACGGCCTCGCCCGCGGGCGGCTGCGGCTGGACCGCCGCGGTCTGCGCCTGGGTGAGGGCGGTGGGTCCGGCGGCGTCGACCGCCCCACCGGCGAAGTCGTGGATCAGGCAGTGCGCGCGGACCGACACGATCCGCGGGGTGCTCGGCAGCTTCTGCAGCAGCAGCGCCTCCCGGTCGGCGGTGCCGGGGTTCTGCACGATGCAGGTCACCTCGGTGCCGCCGGACGCGATCGTCACCCACGTCGTGTCGGGGCGGCGGGCGAGGGCCTCCGCGATCGCCGACGCGCCGCCCGGGGTGCTCTGCACGCGGATCATCCACTTGTCGTAGCCGAGCCGGACCCCGTTGGGCAGGCCGACGACCCGCACCCCGGCCTCCGCGCGCAGCCGCCGGAACCGGCGGGCGACCGTCTGGTCGGAGACGCCGAGCACCTCGGCGATGCGGCTGAAGCCGGCCCTGCCGTCGACCCGCAGCGCGTCCACGATCTGCCGGTCCAGCGTGTCGATTTCCACCACCCGAGCGTACGTCGTGTCGAAATCCGCAGGATCTGCCCCGCTCGCTTCGCGACAGCGTCAGGGAAGCCGCAGAGTCGTCGGCATGCGAAAATGGTCCCCCTTGCTTGCCGTGTGCATCGGCACGTTCATGCTGCTGGTCGACGTCACGATCGTGACCGTGGCGCTGCCGGCCGTCGCCGGCGACCTGCACGCCTCGCTCGACGGGCTGCAGTGGGTCCTCGACGGCTACGCGCTCGCCCTCGCGGCCCTGCTGCTCGGCGCGGGCGCCCTCGCGGACCGGCACGGCCGGCGCCGGATGTACCTTGCGGGCACGGTCGTCTTCGCCGCCGCGTCGCTGCTGTGCGCGGTCGCGAACAGCGCCGGGCTGCTCATCGCCGCGCGGTTCCTGCAGGGCGCCGGCGGTGCCGCGATGTTCGCGACCACCGTGGCGCTGCTCAGCGTGACGTACAGCGGCAAGGACCGCGGCGTCGCCTTCGGCGTGTGGGGCGCGGTCAACGGCGCCGCCGCGGCGGCCGGGCCGATCGTCGGCGGGCTGCTCACCGAGCACCTCGGCTGGCGCTGGATCTTCCTGGTCAACCTGCCCGTCAGCCTCCTCGCCGTGTGGTTCACCGTCCGCGGCGTCACCGAGTCGAAGGGCCGCCCCGGCACCCGCTTCGACCTGCCCGGCACCATCGCGTTCACGGTCAGCGCCGCGGCGGTGACGTTCGCGCTCATCCGCGGCGGCGAGGCGGGGTGGACCGCGCCGTCGACGTCGGCCGCGTTCGGGATCTCGGCGGCGGCGCTGGTGGCCTTCGTACTGATCGAGCGCGCGACCGAGCAGCCGATGCTGGACCTGCGGCTGTTCCGCAGCGCCTCGTTCGGCACGCTGATGGTGGCGGCGGTCCTGGTGCAGGCGGCGGCGTTCGCGTACCTGCCGTTCGTGACGGTGTGGCTGCAGGAGTTCCTCCACAAGGGCCCGGTCGACGCGGGCCTGCTGGGCGCGCTGCCGATGAGCATCGCGTCGTTCGTGGTCGCCGCGCTGGGCGGCCGGCTGCTGCAGCGGATCGCGCCGCGCTGGACGGTCGGCATCGGCCTGCTGCTCATCGCCGCCGGCGACCTGTTGCAGGCGCGCCTCACCGCCTCGAGCCCGGCGACGGCGCTCATCCCGGGCCTCGTGGTGGCGGGCGTCGGCGTCGCGGCCGTGCTGCCGGTCCTGTCCTCGGCCGCCCTCTCCGCCGCCCCGCCCGAACGCAGCGGCATGGCCAGCGGCGCGGTGAACACGTTCCGCCAGCTCGGGTTCGCCCTCGGCGTGGCCGTCTTCGGCGCCGTGTTCAGCCACCGGCTCGCCGCCCACCAGGACCCCCGCGCCGGGGTGGCGGACGCGCTCAACCAGACCCTGTTCGTCGCGGGCGGCCTGGCCCTGCTCGCGGGCGTGCTGGTCCTGCTCCTGGTCCGCCACGCCGCCGCCGCGCCGTCGGCCGGCCGGCCGGTGGCGCCGGCCACGTCCGGGGTCACGGCCGCGGCCACATCCGGCGGTCACTGACCCGGCCACGTCCGGCGACTGACCCGCACGGGCCGCGCCGGTCCTGCTGTGGCGGTGGAACGCCTCGTACGACCAGTCGTGGGACATCAACTACACCTACTGAACCGTGCGGGGCGCGTCCGGCGGCGGGCGCGCCCCTACGAACGGACGGCCGGCCGGGGTCAGTGCGCGCCGGCGGGGATCGGGCGGAGGTCGGGCTCGACCCAGCCGGTCCTGGCGGCCTCCGACGCCAGGGTGGCGGAGCGGTAGAAGCGGGTCAGGAGGCGCTTGTCGAGCAGGTCGGGAAACCTGGCCAGGAACGCGTCGAAGTCGTCCCCGCCGGGCTCGTCGTGGCAGGCGACCAGCTCGACCCAGGCGCGGCTGACAGTGGCGTGGTACTTCTGCGGCACGCCGGCATACCTGGCGGTGCGGCGGATCCCGTCGCTGATCAGCTCGACGGCCGCCGCGGTGCCGTGCCGCCGGACCGCGAGCCAGGTGACGTGGACGTGCTCCCGGTGGCCGAACCGGCCGGCGGCCCCGACGACCTCGGCGAACAGTGCCTCGAACGGCCCGGCATCCGCCCGCGGCTCCTGCGTGGGGCTCATGTCAGGGCCCGCAGGACGGTGAGGGCGGCCTCGACGGTCCCGGCGGGCAGGTCCGCCAGGGCCTCGCGCTCCAGATCGGCGATGGCCCGGGTGATGACGGCCGCGGTGGCGGCGCCCTCCGCGGTGAGGGTGACGAGGACGGCCCGGCGGTCGCCGGGGTGCGCGGCGCGGGTGATGAGGCCACGCCGCTCCAGACGGTCCAGGACGCCGGTGAGCGTGGTGGGGCGGGTGCCGGTGGCGGCGCCGAGCTCCGAGACGGTGCGGCCGGCGCCCTCCTCCGGCCGGTCCCCGGAGGCGGTGCGGCCGAGGTTGCCCAGGGCGTTGAGCTCCGACGGGGTCAGGTCCAGGTCGGCCAGGCGGGCCGACAGCACCTGCAGGGTCGCGTGGGTGGCACGCTGCAGCTCAAGTATCACGGTTTCGGATTATACGGATCCGTAGTATCAGGGCAACGCGTCGACCCAGGCGTCGTCGAGGTGGTCGGCGTACGGGCCGCCCGGCGGGTCCACGGTCCACACGTGGATCATCTCCGGCAGGGTCGTGGCGAAGGTGAGGCCGGGGCACGAGCCGAACGGCGACACCACGCCGAAGCCCGGCGGGAGCAGCCCCACGCACACGTCGTGCGCGTGCCAGCGGGCGCCGCCGATCGAGGGCCCGGCCGCGCCTGCGACGGGCACCTGGAACACCACGCCCAGCAGGATCGCGCGGTCCGGGCGGACGGCGTAGACGAGCTGCTCCGGCGCGGCGGGGTCGAGGACCCGGCCGTCGTTCTGGTGGCCCTTGTGCTCGAAGTGCACCTGCGTCCCGGTGCGCGGGCCGGTCGCGTGGTATCCGTCGGCCTCGGCGGCGGCCAGGTCGGCGTAGCGGGCGGTCGACGCGCGGACCCGCGCGGCGAGGTCCCGGGCGCCGGCCCGCTCGACGGCGCTCGGCGGCGGGCCGGCCGGGCGCCGCACCGTGCCGGCCTGGATGCGGTCGGGGCCGTCGTGGTCGTGGGCGGCGAGGGACACGGCCCACATCGCGGTGCCGAACACCAGCACCAGCGCCACCGTGCCCACCCGCGCCAGGAAGCGCCGGCAGGAGACGGCGAGCAGCGCGAGCTCCAGGCACGCCACCGTCAGGGCGACCTGGTCGGGGGCGACCGCCCGTACACCCGACGCCGCGACGAACAGGAGCAGCTGCGCCGGCACGAGGAACCCGGCCTGGACCCGCCACGAGCGGCCGGCGAGGCAGCGCACGGCGAGCCACCCGAAGAGCCCGGCGGACAGCACCGAGCCGAGCGGCCACGGCAGTCCGATGTGGACGACGGCGAGGGTGGCGAGCAGGCCGGAGCACCAGCGGACCTCGGAGCCGGCCCGGCGCCAGGCGGGGAGCTGGACGAGCAGCAGCGGCGACGCGACCAGCAGCAGCAGTGCGACGCGGTGTGCGGGGGCGATGCCGAGCCAGAAGTCACGCACGGGCGGTCACCCGCCGCGCGCACAGCACGAGCACCGTCAGCGGCAGGGCGAGGGTGGTGAGCAGGCCGGTGAGGTTGACGGTGAAGTCCAGCTGCGGCAGCAGCCCGAGCAGCAGCTGCCCCTCCCAGCCGGCCACCGCCAGAACCTCCGCGACCAGCGCCGCGACGAGCGCCCAGCGGCGGCGCTCCAGCAGCGCGCCGAGGGTCATGAGCAGCGCGGCGTGCGCGACCGGCGCGACCGCGTACACCGGGTTGAACCCCATCAGCGTCAGCATGCCCAGGGTGCCGGTCAGCCCCAGCGCGCCCTGCAGCAGGAGCAGTCCCCGCAGCACAGCCATGCCGGCCATGCTCGGCCCCGGCGATGAGCCGCGGATGAGCGGAAGCTAAGAAGACGATGAGAGCGGCAGGTCCGCGACGAACGACGCCCCGCCGGTGGCGTTGTTGGCGGCGACGATCGTGCCGCCGTGGGCATCCACGATGGACAGTGCGATGGCGAGGCCGAGCCCGGCGCCGGGGCCGGTGCGGGCCTCGTCGCCGCGGTGGAACCGTTCGAAGATCTGGCGTTCGGCGCCGGGCGGGATGCCGGTGCCGTCGTCGGTGACGTTGAGCTGCGCCCGGTCGCCGCGCTGGGTGACGGTGACCCACACGTTGCCGCCGGTGGCCGAGTACTTCACGGCGTTGTCGAGCAGGATCCACACCAGCTGGGTGAGCGCGTCGGGCGAGCCGTGCACCGGCGGCGCGGGGGTGATCGCGCGGTGGAAGTGCCGGTCGGGGTGCTGCGCCTCGGCCTGCCGGCACACGTCGGACACGAGCGCGCCGAGGTCGACCGGCCGCAGCTCGAGACCCGACGCGTCGGACCGGGCGAGGGTCAGCAGGTGCTCGACGAGGCGGCTCATCCGCGCGCTCTCCCCGGCGATGTCCCGCACCGCCGCGGCCACGTCCTCCGGCGCCGCGTCCGGGTGCCGCCGCAGGAACCCGGCGTTGTTGCGGATCGTGGTCAGCGGCGTGCGCAGCTCGTGCGACGCGTCGGCGACGAACCTGCGCTGCGCGGCGTAGCTGCCCTGCAGCCGCTCCATCATCGTGTTGAACGCGGCGGTGAGCCGGCCGACGTCGTCGCGGGCCGGGGCGGGCGGCAGCCGGCGGGTGAAGTCCTGCTCCCGCCCGATCTCCTCCACGTGGCCGGTGAGCTGCCGCAGGGGTTTGAGGGCGCGGCCGGAGACGAGCCAGGTGGCGCCGGCCGCCGCCGCGAGCGACAGCACCGCGTAGACGCAGACCAGCACGAACAGCCCGCGCCGGTCGTCGGTGACCTTCCGGGTCGTCTGCGCGGCGACGACGTGCCCACCGGCGGCCTCGCGCACCGCGACCCGCACGGGCACCCCGATGTCCACGGTGGACCTCGGGGTCAGCGTCGCCGTCGCCGGTACGGGCGGCAGCCGGCCGTCCAGCGCGCCGGTGCTGACGAGCACCCGCCCCTGCGCGTCGAGCACCATGACGAAGACGTCCGGGCTGGTGCGCACGTCGACCGCCGCGGGCGCCGGGCCGTCGGCGGCGGCCGGCAGGCGGGTCAGGGACCGCGCGACCTCGTCGGCCCGCTTGCCCAGGGCGGTGTCCTGGCCGGTCGCGGCGCCGGCGGCGAGCAACAGGTACACGGCGGCGCAGAACAGCCCGAGCACGGCACCGGCGACGCCGAGCCCGAACAGGGTGATGCGCAAGCGGATCGACATCACGGCGCCTTGAGCACGTAGCCGACGCCGCGGACCGTGTGCAGCAGGCGCGGCTCGCCGAGCTTGGCCCGCAGGTAGCCGACGTAGACGTCGACGACGTTGCTGGCGCTGGCGAACCCCATGCCCCACACGGCGTCGAGCAGCTGCCCCCGGCTGAGCACCTGCCGCGGGTGGGTGAGGAAGTGTTCGAGGAGCCGGAACTCCAGGGCCGTCAGCTCCAGCGGCGTGCCGCCGCGCCGGCACTCGTGGGCGCCCGGGTCGAGCCACAGGTCGTGGAACTCGAGGCCGTCCTGCCTGGTCCGGCGCAGCAGCGCGCGGACCCGCGCGAGGAGCTCGTCGGGCTCGAACGGCTTGACGAGGTAGTCGTCGGCGCCGGCGTCGAGCCCTTCCACGCGGTCGGCGGTCGTGTCGCGGGCGGTGAGCATGAGCACGGGCAGGTCCCGGTCGGTGGCCCGCAGCCGCCGGCACACCCCGACACCGTCGAGCCCCGGCAGCATCCTGTCGAGGACCACGAGGTCGGGCCGTTCGTGCGCGACCGCGTCGAGCGCCGCCGGCCCGCTGCCGGCGACGGTGACGCGGTAGCCGCTGTAGACGAGCGCCCGCCGCAGCGAGTCCGCGAGCGGCGGGTCGTCGTCGACCACCAGGACGTGCACCACGGCAGCATCGTAGTTCCGCGGCGCACGGTGCACCTGGCTCAGCAGAAGAACGCGGCGGGAGGTCAGGCGGCTTCGCGGCGGGCGAGCGCGGTCGACGGGGCGGCGGGCTCGGCGGCGGGGACGGCGGTCATGCCCTTGCGCACGGCCTCCAGCAGGGCGGTGCCCTGGGCGGCGAGGGACGCGACGACGCTGTTGAGGCCCTCGGCGCCGTCCAGGACGGTAAGGTTGGCGCCCTGCAGGCCCTCCGCGGCGGCGCGGAGCAGGTCCGGCAGCTGCTCGATCATCATCTGGTCGAGGGCGATGCGGCCCTGCGCGGCGGCGGCCTCCGCGGACAGCTTCGTGGCGTCGGCGTCGGCGCGGGCCAGGGTGCGGATCCGCTCGGCCTCGGCCTCCGCCGGGCGGATGACCTCGGCGACGAGCTCGGCTTGGCGCAGCTCGGCGCGCTTCGCCGCGACGATCGCCTGCTCGACGAGGACGTGCTGCTGGGCCTGGGCGGCGGCGAGCGGGCCGGCCTGCGCGGCGGTCTGCTGGGCCTGGTCGATCTCGGCCTGGTAGCGGGCCTGGGCGATGGCGGTCTGCCGGGCGTACTCGGCCTGGTTGCGCTTGCTCTCCTGCTGCGCCATCGCGCTGGCCTGGTCGGCGACGGCCTGGGCGACGTTGGCCTCCTGGTTGACCCGCGCCTGGTGCGGGGCGGCCAGGGCCTTGATGTAGCCGACGCCCTTGTCGTGGATGCTGCTGATCTGCAGCGAGTCGATGTCCAGGCCGATGCGGGCCATCTCGGTCTTGCTGGCGTCGACGATCGCGTCGGCGAGGGTCTGCTGCTCGCGGATGATCGCCTCGACGGTCATGCTGCCGATGATGCTGCGCAGGTGCCCGCTGAAGATCCGGCCGACCAGGACGGGCATCTGCGACTGGTCGCCCTGGAAGCGGCGGGCCGCGGCCGCGATCGACTCGTGGTCGTCGCCGACCTTGAAGGCGATGACCGCCTGGACGTGCAGGGTGAGGCCCTGCTGGGTGTAACAGTCCTCCTCGACCTCGGCCTCCTGCATGGCCAGGGTCAGCCGGGACGCCTTGGAGAAGATCGGGACGACGAACGCGCCGTGCCCGGTGACGATCTTGAACGGCAGGGCATCGACTCCCCGCTGCCGCCGGCCGCTGATCAGCAGCGCTTCGTTGGGGGCGGGCACACGGTAACCGAGCATGGTGGCCTCTCTCAGCCAGGGGTGGTGTGGTCACCGGGCATCGGCGGCCACGGTTCGACGTCGACCTGACGCGCGCCGCGGAAGTGGATGACGAGCACGTGAGCGCCGGCTGGCAGCGACTCGGCGGCGTAGGCCAGATAGTGGTGCGGCACGCCCTGGACCACGACCCGGATCTCCCCGGGCCGGTCTCCCCCGCGGACCGCGGTGACCACCACGCCGACCTTGCCGACCAGCGACTGACCACGCACCGGCTGCTCCCAACCCCGTCGACCGCTCCGCGCCCATCGCGTGCCGTGACGTGTGCGATCCAGATTCTGCTCCTGTCGCACCAACCCGTGTGACCGGCGAGGTGTGTCCTGCGAGACACCCCGGAACACCCGGAACACCCCCCGGGTGGCACCCCGCGCACGGCAGGTGCCACCCCTGTTCGGCCGGTCAGGCCTTGCGGAGCCAGAAGGTGAGGCCGAGCGAGTCGTCGGTGAAGGGCACGGCACCGGGCCAGGACGGCTCGCCCTCGGCGCACGCCGTGGCCAGGACGTCGTCGGTGACGAGGTCGCGGTGCTCGGCGAGGGCGAGGGCGGTGTCGTCGCGGGTGCTGGTCCAGGCCAGCTCGATGCGGTCGACGACCTCGAGGCCGCTGGACTTGCGGGCCTCCTGGACCTGCCGGACGACGTCGCGGGCCAGGCCGGCCCGCTCCAGCTCCGGGGTGAGCCGCAGGTCCAGGGCGAGGGTCGCGCCGGAGTCGGCGGCGACGGTCCAGCCCTCCCGCGGCGTCTCGGTGATGAAGACCTCGTCCGGGGTCAGCTCGACGGGCGCGCCGTCGACGACCACGGTGGCGGTACCGGTGGACCGCAGCGCATCCCGCAGCACCAGGGCGTCCGCGGCGGCGATCGCCTTCGCGACGTCCTGGACGCCCTTGCCGAAGCGTTTGCCGAGGGCCCGGAAGTTGGCCTTGGCGGTGGCGTCGACGAGCGACGAGCCGGCCGCGTCGACCGGCACGATCGAGCCGACGTTGAGCTCCGCCGCGATCTCCGCGAGAAGCTCGGCGGGCAGCTGGTCGAAGCCGGCCGCGGAGGCGAGGGCCCGCGACAGCGGCTGGCGGACGCGGATGCCGGAGTCGGCGCGGGCGGCGCGGCCCAGCTCGACGAGCCGGCGGGCGAGCGCCATCTGCCCCGACAGCGCGGGGTCGATCAGGTCCGCGGCGACCGGCGGGAACGCGGCGAGGTGCACCGACGGCGGCGCCTCGGGGGACGCGGGCACGACGACGTCCTGCCAGACCCGCTCGGTGATGAACGGGACGATCGGGGCGAGCAGCAGCGTCACCGTCGTCACGACCTCGTGCAGGGTGGCGAGCGCCGCGGGGTCGCCGCGCCAGAACCGGCGGCGGTTGCGGCGCACGTACCAGTTGGAGAGGTCGTCGACGAACGCGGCGAGGAGCTTGCCGGTCTCGTGGGTGTCGAACGCGTCCATCGCGGCGTCGACCCGGCCGACCAGGGTGTGCAGCTCGGACAGCACCCAGCGGTCCATGACCGGCCGGTCGGCGGGCGCCGGGTCCGACGGCGACGGGGTCCAGCCGGCGGTGCGCCCGTACAGCGCCTGGAACGCGACCGTGTTCCAGTACGTCAGCAGGGTCTTGCGCACGACCTCCTGCAGCGTCGTGTGCCCCACCCGCCGCGCGGACCACGGCGAGCCGACCGCGGCCATGAACCAGCGCACCGCGTCGGCGCCGTGCAGGTCCAGCAGCGGGATCGGCTCCAGGATGTTGCCGAGGTGCTTGGACATCTTCCGGCCGTCCTCGGCGAGGATGTGGCCGAGGCAGACGACGTTCTCGTAGGAGGAGCGGCCGAAGACGAGCGTGCTGACGGCCATCAGCGTGTAGAACCAGCCGCGGGTCTGGTCGATCGCCTCGGAGATGAACTGCGCCGGGAAGCGCCGCTCGAAGACGTCGGCGTTGCGGTACGGGTAGCCGAACTGCGCGAACGGCATCGCCCCCGAGTCGTACCAGGCGTCGATGACGTCCGGGACGCGGGTCGCGGTCGCGCCGCAGTGGCAGGCGAACGTGACCTCGTCGATGAACGGCCGGTGCGGGTCGAGGTCCGCCAGGTCACGACCCGCCAGCTCACTCAATGAAGCCAGGGAGCCGACGCAGGTCAGGTGGTCCTCGGGGCAGCGCCAGATGGGCAGCGGCGTCCCCCAGTACCGCTGCCGGGACAGCGCCCAGTCGACGTTGTTGACGAGCCAGTCGCCGTAGCGGCCGTGCTTGACGCTCGCCGGCTGCCAGTTGGTGCGCTCGTTCTCCCGCAGCAGGTCGTCGCGGACGGCGGTGGTCCGCACGTACCAGGAGGGCTGCGCGTAGTAGATGAGTGCCGTGTGGCAGCGCCAGCAGTGCGGGTAGCTGTGCTCGTACGGCACGTGCCGGAACAGCAGCCCCCGCTCGCGGAGGTCGTCGACGAGCGGGCCGTTCGCGGTGCGGAAGAACATGCCGCCGACCAGGTCCAGCTGCGGCTCGAACGTGCCGTCGCGGCGCACCGGGTTGACCATGGGCAGCCCGTACGCGCGGCAGGAGGCGAGGTCGTCGGCGCCGAACGCCGGCGACTGGTGCACGAGGCCCGTGCCGCTGTCGGTGGTCACGTACGACGCGAGGATCACGATGTGTGCGTCGGGCACCTCGACCAGGTCGAACGGCGGCCGGTAGGTCCACCGTTCGAGGTCCTTGCCGCTGAACGACTCGCCGGTGAGCGTCCAGGCCTCCTTGTCGGACTCCCCCAGGACGGTCGCGACGAGAGGCTCGGCGAGCAGGAGCTGCTCGGTGCCGTCGGTCGCGACGACGTACGTGACGTCCGGGTTGACCGCGACCGCGGTGTTGGACACGAGGGTCCACGGCGTCGTCGTCCACACCAGCAGCGACACGCGGCCCGCGAGGGGGCCGGAGGTGAGCGGGAACCGCACGAACACCGACGGGTCGACGTCGGTCTCGTACCCCTGGGCCAGCTCGTGGTCCGACAGCGCGGTCTGGTCGCGCGGGCACCACGGCGCGACCCGGAAGTCCTCGACGAGCAGCCCCTTGTCGAAGATCTGCTTGAGCGACCACCAGACCGACTCGATGTACGGCGGGTCCATGGTGCGGTACGCGTCGTCCATGTCGACCCAGTAGCCCATGCGGTGGGTCAGCTCGGCGAACGCGTCGGTGTGCCGGGTCACCGACTCGCGGCACTTCGCGTTGAACGCGGCGATGCCGTAGTCCTCGATGTCCTGCTTGCCGCTGAAGCCGAGCTCCTTCTCCACCGCCAGCTCGACCGGCAGGCCGTGACAGTCCCAGCCGGCCTTGCGCTCGACGTGGTAGCCCTTCATCGTCCGGTACCGCGGGAACACGTCCTTGAAGACCCGCGCCTCGATGTGGTGGGCGCCGGGCATCCCGTTGGCGGTCGGCGGCCCCTCGTAGAACACCCATTCGGGACGGCCGCGGGACTGCTCCAGGCTGCGGGCGAAAATGCCTTCACGCTGCCAGAACCGCAGCACGTCATGGTCGAGGGCGGGCAGGTCCACCTGCGCGGGCACGGGCCGGTACATGTCAGGGCATCCTACCGGCCGGGTCGGCTCAGCTCCGGGCGGGCGCTGCCGATGTGCAAGCGGAATGATCGAGCACAAGTCACCGGTGTCATCGTCGCGGCGCCTCGTCGCGGCGGTCGCCGCCTGCCTGCTCGCCGAGATGCTGTGGACGGCGCTGTTCGCGTCCGGGGTGCCGGTGCCCAAGGTGCCGGCGTTGCTGACGGTCCCCCTGGCGCTCGGCCTGGCCGCGCTCATCGCCCGCGCCGCCGCCCGCGCACCGGGACTCCCCGCGGCGGGCCGCCGGTTCTGGCGGCTCATGACCGCCTCGATCGCGCTCATCGGCGTCGGGGCGACGATCATGGGCCACGCCAGGCTGCACCCCGAAGATCCTGACGCGCTGCGGACCGTCCAGGCCTCGGCGCCGGCGCTCGTCGCGGGCGTCGGGCTGGCGCTGTACGCGCTGCTGCGGCTACCCACCCGCAGCATGACCCGGGGCGAGTGGATCAGGCTCGGGCTGGACGGGCTGACGGTCCTCATCAGCACCGCCACGTTCCTGTGGCACCTGGCGCTGCGGCCGATGCTGGAGCGGCACACCGACGTGCGGCTCGCGCTGGGCCTGCTCCTGCTGTCCATGACCTGCCTGGTGGCCCTGGTCGCGGTGATGAAGGTCGTGCTGCTCGGCAGCGGACCGGTCAGCCCGCGCTCGATGCGGCTCATGGCCGCGGCGGTGCTCGTGGGCGGGCTCGGGTCGGCGGTGTCGCCGCTGATCGCGTCGCCCCGGTGGGTCGGTCTCCAGCCGATGATCACCCTCGTCGAGGCGCTGCTGGTGGCGTGCGCGGGGTCCGTCGCGGTGTCCGCGGGCGCCGCGCCGGCGACCCGGGCGGCCGCGTACAGCAAGCTGCCGTACTTCGCGGTCGCGGCGACGTCGCTGCTGCTGGCCGCCGTCGCCTACGGCGACCACACGGACGTCGGCCCGGTGGCGACCGGCGCCATCGCCGTCAGCGCCGCCGTCGGGCTGCGGCAGCTGGTCGCGCTGCGCGACAACGCGCTGCTGCTCAGCTCCGTCCGCCGGCACGAGCAGCGGATGCGGTACCAGGCCAGCCACGACGCGCTGACCGGCCTGGTGAACCGCGCCCGCTTCGCCGAGCTGCTCACCTCGGCGCTGCTCGGCCAGGGGCCGGTGGCGGTGCTCCTGATCGACCTCGACGACTTCAAGGGCATCAACGACACGCTCGGCCACGGCGTCGGCGACGAGGTCCTCGTCACGGTCGCGGAGCGGCTGCGGCGGGCGGTCCGCCACGACGACGTGGTCGCCCGGCTCGGCGGCGACGAGTTCGCGATGCTGCTGCGCGACGTGGACGCCGTGCCCGCCGTCGACGTCGCCGGCCGCATCCACGACGCGCTCGGCACCCCGATCCACACGACCGGGCACGAGCTGCTCGTGCACGCCTCCGTCGGCATCGCGACGTCCACGCCCGGCGACGTGCTCGAGACGCTGCTGCGCAACGCGGACCTCGCCATGTACGCGGCGAAGGAGCGCGGCAAGGGCGGCCACTTCGTGTACGTGCCGGGCATGACGACCCGGATCGTCGCGCACGCCGAGCTCGGCGCCCAGCTGCGCGACGCGATCGACGCGGAGCTGTCACGCCCTTCCGGCAGCTCCCGGGAGCTGTCACGCCCTTCCGGCAGCTCCCGCCAGCTGTTCCTGCTGTACCAGCCGATCGTGCGCCTCGACGATGGGCGGACGGCCGCCACGGAGGCCCTCGTACGGTGGCGGCACCCGTCCCGCGGCGTCGTGCCACCGCTGGAGTTCATCCCCGCCGCCGAGCAGACCGGCCTGATCGTGCCGCTGGGCCGCTGGGTGCTGCGGGAGGCCTGCCGGCAGCAGGCGACCTGGCTGCGGGACCTCGGCACGGCCGCGCCGCAGTCGGTGAGCGTCAACGTCGCCGGCCGGCAGCTGACCGACCCGCAGTTCGTCGCCGACGTCGTCGCCGCCCTCGACGACGCGGGCCTCGACGCGCGGCACCTCACCCTGGAGGTGACCGAGACGGCGGTGCTGGACAGCGCCGAGGCGGTCGCGACCCTGGAGGCGCTGCGCGGCCTGCGCGTGAAGCTGGCCCTCGACGACTTCGGCACCGCCGCCTCCTCACTCGGGCTGCTGCTGACGTGCCCGGTCACGTCGCTCAAGCTGGACCGCACGTTCGTCGCCGGGATCACCACCGTCGCCCGGCAGGAGGCCGTCGCGACCGCCGTGATCCGCATGGCGCAGGCCCTGGACCTGGCCGCGGTCGCCGAGGGGATCGAGACGCAGGAACAGGCGCGGATGCTGCGGCACCTCGGCTACCGGTTCGGTCAGGGTTATCTGTACGCGCGGCCACTCCCGCCGGACGAGGTGGCCGCAATGTCCGCTCCAGCCCTTGCCGGCCGCAATCCATCGATATGATCGCCGTCAATCTTGATTGGGGGCGGTCGTGGTTTCCTACATCCAGGTCTCCTTCGAGGGTGCCGGTGCCGGCACCGGCGGGCTCGCCTGGGGGCAGCAGCAGGTATGGCGGGCGATCGTCGAGGTCGGCGCCTCCATGAGCATGGGCGGTGCCGTGCCGGTCACCGACGGCCGCACCGTCGAGGACATCGCCGCCGAGCTGCGGTTCCTCATGAGCCGCTACGCGGCGCTGCGCTCCCGGCTGGTCTTCACCGAGCCGTGGCACGCCACCTCGGTCGACGCCTGCCACCTGGTCCAGCAGGAGATCGCGGCGGAGGGCACGGCGGCGCTGGAGGTGCACGACGCCGGACCGGACGAGGACCCCGCCGAGATCGCCGGCGCGCTGTTCGCCGAGTGGAAGGCCCGGAACTTCGACTACGCGCACGAGTGGCCGATCCGGGAGGCCGTGGTGCGCCAGGACGGCGCCGTCACGCACGTGGTCGTGCAGATCAGCCACCTCGTCGCCGACGGCAGCGCGCTCGGGACGATGATCCGTTCACTGTTCTCGCGGGAGTCGCCGTACACGGCGATGCAGCCCCTCGACCTCGTCGCGGCGCAGCGCTCGTCGTCCCGGACGACCGACACCGCGATGCGCTACTGGGAGGCGGCCCTGCGCCAGCTCCCGCCGAGGCGCCTACCGGCCGCCGTGGACCGTGGGGAGCCCCGGTGGCGGCAGGTCGTGTGGCGTTCGACCGCGCTGCTGCTGGCCTCGCGGCGGGCCGCCGCGCTGCTCGGCACCGACACCGGCTCGGTGCTGCTGGCCGCCTACGCGGTGGCGTGCCACGAGGTCACCGGCCAGCGCGCGCCGTTCGCCACGCAGGTCATCGTCAGCAACCGCTTCCGGCCCGGGCTGGCCGACGTCATCAGCCCGCTCGCCCAGAACGGGCTCGCGGTGCTCGACGTCGCCGGCCTGGCCCCGCGCGAGGTGGTGGACCAGGCCCGGCGCGCCTTCCTCAACGCGTCGAAACACGCCTACTACGACCCCGCCGCCCGGCTGGCCCTCTTCGACCGGCGCGGCGGCGTCGACCTCGCGGTCTTCTACAACGACCGGCGGGTCGGCATCCTCGAGGCACAAGGCCCCCTGGCCGAGGTGCCGGCCGCGGCGGAAGTCGAGGCGGCGCGGCCGCTCACCGCGCTGGTGTCGGAGCGGCCGCTGCCGTTCTTCAACGAGCAGCTGATGGTGAACGTCGACGACGTCGTGGACACGGTGCAGCTCACCGTCGAGGTCGACACCCACCACCTGGCGATGGCGGACCTGCACAGGCTCCTGCTGGCGATGGAGGCCTTCGCCGTCGCCGCCGCGCTGGACCAGGCCGGCGCGCCGGATGAGACGGCGGCACTGGATCAGCCGGCGGTGCTCGAGCAGGCCGGCGCGCTCGGTCAGGCGGCGGCGCTCGATCAGGCGGTGGCCTCGACGTAGATGCTCTCGTCGTTGCGCAGGACCTGGTCGAGGTCGGCGACGTCCTGGCGGGCGCCCTCGCGGTAGGCACGCACCGCGATGCCCTCCGGGTCGAAGCCGGCCGTGGTCAGCACGTACTGGAGCTCTTCGAGGTCGTAGATCCAGCGGTGCCCGTACACGTAGAACAGCTGGTTGAACATGAACGCGCCGCGCGGCGGCATCTTCGGCGCGACCCCGGTCAGCGCCCGGTCGACCCGGCGGCGGTGCTTGCCGAAGAAGCCGTCGCCGTTGACGTAGCTCTGCGCGTAGATCTTCAGGTCGGGCGTGGTGATCCGGACGAACCCGCCCGGCTTGAGCACCCGCTTGACCTCCTTCAGCCACGCGATGCCGACCTTCATCGACACGTGCTCGATGAGGTGCTCCGCGTACACCCAGTCCACGGCGTCGTCGACGATGGGCAGCGGCTGGGAGATGTCCATCTCCGCGAAGTACGCCGAGCCGTCGACCCGGTAGATGTTCCCCCGCTCGGAGGTGAGCTCCGGGCTGCTGACCGCCACCAGGTCGGTGCCGAGCGCCTGCGGGTGGTCCGTCTTGAACGCGGCGAACTCGATGCCGGTGATGCCCAGCTGCTCCAGCTGCTCCCGGGTGATGAGGTCCGTTTTGAGCAGCAGCTCCAGCTTCTCGCACTTGCCGAGGTCAGCGGTGAACGAGTCGACCACCGCCTCGATCCCCTGCGGGTCTTCCCAGTCCCAGGCTAAGGCCGCTGCATCGGTTGACATCGTCTCGTGGTCCCTCCACAGAAAAGTTGATTGATCTAAACATGTCGTGCTGTGGCCTACAAGCAGCGGAGCGTGACACCCCGTCGGGCAAGATTGGCACCATGAACATCACCTGGTGGGGGCATGCGACGGTGGCGGTGACCGACCGCGGCACCACGATCCTGACCGACCCGGTGCTGCGCAACCGGCTGGCACACCTGCAGCGCCGGCGCGGCCCCCGGCCCGTCCTCGACACGGCGCCGGACGCGGTCGTCATCTCCCACCTGCACGGCGACCACTGCGACCTGCCGTCCCTGCGCATGCTGCCGCGCTCCACGCGCATCGTGGCCCCGCGCGGCGCCGGCGCCTTCCTGCGCTCCCGCCTGCGGCGGGAGATCCTTGAGATCGCCGACGGCGAGTCCGTCGAGGTCGGCTCCCTGCGCGTCCGCGCGGTGCCGGCCGCGCACGACGGCCGCCGTAACCCTTCGTCCCGCATCCGGGCGGCCGCCCTCGGCTACGTCTTCGAAGGCACCCGCACCGCCTGGTTCGGCGGCGACACCGGGCTGTTCGACGACATGAAGTCCTTCGGTCCGCTGGATCTGGCGCTGGTACCGGTGTGGGGCTGGGGCTGGACCCTCGGCGCCGGCCACCTCGACCCGGCGGGCGCGGCCGAGGCGATGCGCATCATCAAACCGGCGCAGGCCGTCCCGATCCACTGGGGCACCCTCTGGCCCGTCGGCTGCGGCCGCGTCCGCCCCGACCGCTTCCACCGCCCCGGCGACGAGTTCGCCGCGCTGACCGCCACCGCCGCCCCGAAGACCGACGTGCACGTCCTGGCCCCCGGCGAGTCCCTCACGGTGACCGCGTGACCACCTTCGGGGCCCTGCTCGCGGCCCTCGCCGGCCTCTTCGCGGTCGTCGCCGCCGGCTCGACGGTCCCGATCCTGCCGACGGGCGCCGCCGTCAGCGCGACCGCCGTCGTCGCCGCGCACCGTTGCCCCCTGGCGGTGCTGCTCGTCGTCTGCGCGGGGGCCGCCGGCGCCTACTGCGGCGACGCCGGCACCTACGCCATCTGCCGCGCCGGCGGCGAGGCACTGACCCGCCGGCTGCGCATCCTGCGCCAGCCGCTGCACCTCGCCGAAACCGTCAAGCGGCGGCTCACCGAAAGCCCGGTGAGCGCGCTCCTCGTCTCCCGCCTGGTCCCCGGCGGCCGCATCCCGGTCCTGCTCACCGCCGCCATCGTCGGCCTCTCCTGGCGCCGCTTCGCCACGGCGAACGTGGCCGCCTGCGCCCTGTGGTCCGCCACGTACGCCGCGATCGGCCTCCTCGGCCGCAGCGTCTTCCCGCAACCCTGGCAGGGCGTGGTGGCCGCCCTGGTCATCGCCCTCGGCGCCACCCAGCTGGCCAGCTGGCTCCGCCACCGCCGCGACCGCCACCAGAGGCGCCTTGACGCCTGAGCGAAGGCGGTAGACTACGGACAGCAAGAAGCCGAAGATCGATTTCTATCGGTGGGGTAAGGTGCAGCAAGCGGCCCGGCACCACCGCCGACCTCCACCACGAACCAGCCCCGCCCACCCCGACCTGCCGTTCAGCGGACCGACCCGAGCGCAACCAGCGACGCCCCACGACCCGCGCGCGCGATGACCTGCGCGCGATGGAGCCTACGGCCCGCATGCGCGATGGAGCTCACGGCCTGCGCGCGGTGCAGCGCCCAGCGCGCGATGCAGGCAAGCCCGACGAGGCGACGCATGCGGGCCGGAGTCTGGTCGAGCCCGGAAGCCCCGCCCAGCCGCGGCCCTTCAGTCCAAGATCTCGGCCGCGTGTAACGAGCGGCCGGTGTCGCGGGGCTCGGGAAGCGGGTGCCCGCCGTCGGCGGCGTGAGTCGCAGCCTTGTTTTCCGCGGCCTCGTTGGCAGGGGCTCCGGTAGCGGCCTCGTTGGCAGGGCCGGTGGTAGCGGCCTCGTTGGCAGGGCCGGTGGTAGCGGCCTCGTTGGCAGGGGCGACGGTAGCAGCCTTGATGTCCGCGGCCTCGTTGGCGGGTGCGGCGGTAGCGGCGGCGTGAGTGGAGGCGTCGGGGGCGGGGGTTGTGCGCAGGCCGAGGTCGGTGAGCCACTGGACCAGCTGGCGGTGGACTGCGGCGGGGCCGGTCGGGGTGGGGGCCGGGGTGGACCAGCCGGCCGGGTGGACGAGGACGGCCTCCGTCTGCCAGCCGCCGATGCCGCCGTGGGAGCCGACGAGCTCCTCGAAGGCGGCGACCTCGTCGGTGCCGGGGTCGACGCGGCTGATCAGGACCAGGTCGCCGACGTTGGTCATGGCCTGGTGGGTGAGGAGGTCGCGGGCGGCGTGGGGGCCGTACGGCAGGAGGGGGTCGGTGCCGTCGACGTGGCCGTCGCGGAGGCGGTGGCGGCCGGCGGGGCCGAAGGCGACCGGGCCGTCGACCGCTGACAGGCCGACGACGAGGCCGATGCCGGGGTGCTCGGCGAGGCCCTGGATGAGGGCGGGGCGGGCCACGCCGATGTCCTCGACGGTGGCGCGGCCGGGGTGTTCGGTGAGGTAGAGCATGGCCAGGTTGCCGGAGGCGACGGTGACGACCGGCGCGGGCGGTGGCGGAGGGGTCGTGCGGTCGGGCTTGCCGGCGACGGCGAGCAGCAGGTTGTGCGCGCGGGCACGCTCGTCGTCGTTCGGGTCCGGGGTGGAGGCGGCCACGTGGCCGGCGATGGAAGCGACGACTTGTTCGAGGGTCTGGCCGTACCGCTGGGAGAAGGTCGCGCCCTGGCTCTGGCCGTGATCGGAGAGGACGACGATCTCGTAGCGGCGGCCGGCGACCTGGGCGAGGCGGTGCAGGGTGCCCAGGACCCGGTCGAGGCCTTCCAGGGTCTGCATCGCTTCGGGGCGCAGCGGGCCGGCGTGGTGGGCGACCTCGTCGTAGTCGACGAAGTCGCAGAAGATGGCGGGGGCGCCGCGGGTCATCTGCTCGGCGATGAGGGAGACGTTGAGGTCGCGGAGCAGGACGTTCGTGACGGCCCTGAGCGCCACGTAGGCGCCCGTGCGCGGCACGCGGGGGTAGACGTTGCGGAAACGCTGCCGGCGGGCCTGCTGGATCTCCTTGAGCATCTCGCCGACGGACAGGACGATCGCGCGGGCGAAGCCGTACGGGCTGGCGACGAACGCCAGGTAGCCGCGGGCGGTGCGGCCCGGCAGGCCCGCGTTGCTGAAGGTGAGCAGGCTGGTCGGGGCGTCGCCGGAGAAGACGTTGCTGATGCTGGCGCCGCCGTCGGCGAGCAGGCCGCGGCCGGTCGAGATGCGGGCCTCGACGTCCGCGGCGTCCTTGGGGCGGTTGGTGACGACCAGCCGTCCGGTGGCTTTCTCGTACCAGCGGAACGCCGGCACCTCGGATTCGCTGCCGTGCAGGATGCCGGCCTGGCTCGCCGGGGTCGTCGCGGGCAGGCCGGTGTGCCAGGGGACGAGGGCGTGGGTGCCGGTGCGCAGCCACTTGCCGAGGTTGGGCAGGTTGCCGGCCTTCACGGCCCACGACAGCAGGGGCGCGGACAGGCCGTCGAGCTGCACGAACAGCACCCCGGGCTCGGTGGCGCGGTGGTCCTGGTTGCGCCGCACCATCTGGCGCAGCGTCTGGCCGAGGAACACGTCGTCGCTGCCGGCGTCGGCGAGCCAGTTCACGAGGGCGGTGAGGACGGCGGCGGTCCAGCTGGCGACCCACGCGTCGATGACGCTGCCGACGGAGACGCCCTCGGCGACCTGCAACGCGGTGAACATCACCGCGGTCTGCAGCAGCACCCCGACGAGCAGGACGCCGAGCCCGCCGACGACGACGGCGACGCCGAAGAGCACGAGCCGCATGAGGGTGCCGATGAGAGCGAGCAGCACGGCGAGCTCCACCAGCGCCCAGGGGCCGCCGGTCGCGGTGACGCCGGGCAGCAGCCAGAACGTGACGGCGAGGACGACGACGGAGGTCACGCCGCTGCGCAGCAGCGACTTGCCCCACGCGACGGTGAGCCGCCAGTCGCGCAGCATCCGCCCGGCGAAACGGACCCGCTGCCCGATCACGGACGACGTCACAACGCGCACCAGCCAGCTCACTCGACCTAGGTTACGTCCCGTCGATTGCGCGGAATTCGCAACGAAACACCTCAGGCCGGGTAGGCTCATGCCGGCGGGTGAAGGCCGGGTGACCTGCGCCACCACGTACCTGACCCACGACACACCCGCGCCCACACCGCACCGACCCGGGCCCACAACGCACTGTCGCCCCCACACCGGGTGACGGTGCGAGGGCGACACAGAGCGGGCGAGTTACTTCTTCTTGCCCTTCTTGTCCTTCTTCTTGTCCTTCTTCGACTTCTTCGCCATGGGTGCACTCCTCTCCGTGGGAAGCGCGTCCGCGGACCGGAGTGGCCCGAAAACCTTGCGCTGCCAACACCGTAGCGGCCAAACCTGCGAACCGACAGGGTCTGCGCCATCTTTTCTTGGCTTCCTGTTTACGTTTTCGCCACACGGAGTTCTGTCGATAGGCTTGGAACATGGCCGAAAAGCTTGAGGTGGAACGGAAGTACGAGCTGCCCGACGACTTCGCGATGCCCTCGATGATCGGAATCGCTGATGTGGCCACGGTTACAGCTCCCGACGATCAACGTCTGGACGCGACCTACTACGACACCGCGGGGCTGCGCCTCACTTCCAGCAAGGTGACGCTGCGCCGCCGCAGTGGGGGTAACGACGCCGGCTGGCACCTCAAACGGCCGTCCGGCGGGGAGCGCAGCGAGCTCCAGGTGCCCGCGACGGCCAAGCAGCGCACGCCTCCGGCCGAGGTCGCGGCGCAGATCCGGGCGCTGACGAGGGGCGAGCCGCTGCGCCCGGTCGCGCGCATCCGCACGCACCGCGTCGAGCAGGGCCTGCGGACCGCGGACGGCACCACGATCGCGCTCGTCGCCGACGACACCGTCGCCACCGAGTCGCTCGTCGGTGCCGGGGTCGCGCAGCGCTGGCGGGAGCTGGAGGTCGAGCTGGTCGACGGCTCACCCGAGGACCTCGCCCGCATCGACGAGGCGCTGCGCGCGGCCGGCGCCCGCCCGTCGGCGTCGCCGTCGAAGCTGTCCCGCGCGCTCGGCCCCGACCACCCGGCGCCCGCCACCGGGTCCCGCGTGAAGAGCGCCGGACGGCGCGCGGTCGTCGACTACGTCCGCGCCCAGCGCGACGCCGTCGTCGCCCTCGACCCGGAGGCCCGCGCCGGCGACGCCGAAGCGGTGCACAAGATGCGGGTCGCGACGCGGCGGCTGCGCTCGACGCTGCGCACGTTCGCGCCGCTGATGGACGCCTCGGAGGGCGACCTGGACCGGCTGCACGACGAGATCAAGTGGCTGACCGGGCTGCTCGGCGAGGTCCGCGACAGTGACGTCATGGCGCAGCGCCTCGCCGAGCTGCTCGCCGCCGAGCCGCCGGAGCTGGTCGTCGGGCCGGTGGCGGCGCGGATCGCCCAGCTGCTCGCGGCCCGGACCGCGCAGGCACGCCGGCGGCTGATCGCCGGGCTGGACAGCCAGCGGTACATCACCCTCCTCAACGACCTGGACGCGCTGGTCGCGGCCGTCGGCGGCCCCGGCAGGGTCGCGAAGCGGGAGCTGCGGCACCTCGCGCGCCGGGCGGTCCGCCGCGCCGACCGCCGCCTGACCGCCGCCGTGAACACGCCCGAGACCACCGCCGGGGCCGTGGGCGGCACCGCACCCCCGCCGGGGCGCCTCCGCGACGAACGGCTGCACGAGGCGCGGAAGGCGTACAAGCGCGCCCGGTACGCCGCCGAGCTCGCCACCCCCGTCGCCGGCAAGCCCGCGGCGAAGCTGGCCGACCGGCTCACCGACCTGCAGGACGTGCTCGGCGCCCACCAGGACGCCAACGTGACCGCCGACCTCCTCCGCGAGTACGGCATGCACGCCTTCGGCGAGCGGGAGAACGCGTTCACGTACGGGCTGCTGCACGCCCGTCAGGCCGAGCACGGCCGGATCGCCCTCGCCCAGCTCCCCCGCGCCCGCCGCCGCGCCACCCGCCGGAAGGTGCGCGACTGGCTCTCGTAACAGCGACCAGCACTCGCAGCAGCAGCGACCGACACGAACCGCAGCGGCCGGCAGCGAGCGGCGGCCGGCAGCGAGCGGCGGCCGGCAGCGAGCGGCAAAGTGGGGAACGAGGGTGAGGCATGCGGCTGCGGCGCACCACACCCGGCAAGGGCGGCTACCGGAGGAAGGGCCGGGGCCGCGGCTTCACCTACCACCGCGCCGACGGCACGGCCCTGACCGACCCGGCGGAGCTGGCCAGGATCAAGGCCCTCGCGGTCCCGCCGGCCTGGAAGGGCGTCTGGGTCAGCGACGACCCCCGCGGCCACCTCCAGGCCGTCGGCACCGACGCGGCCGGCCGCCGCCAGTACCGCTACCACGACGTGTGGCGTGCCAAGCGCGACGCGGCGAAGTTCGACCACGTCCTCGAGGTCGGCGCGCGCCTGCCGGCGATCCGTGACCGGGTCGCCGCGGACCTGCGCGGGCGGGGGCTCGGCCGGGAGAAGGTGCTCGCCGCCGCGGTGCGGCTGCTGGACGTCGGCCGCTTCCGGATCGGCGGGGAGGCGTACGCGGCCGGCGAGGCTGGCACGTTCGGGCTGGCGACCCTGCTGCGCGAGCACGTCGCGCTGCCCCGCGGCGCGGTCCGGTTCCGCTACCCGGCGAAGGGCGGCATCGAACGGTCCGTCGACGTCGCCGACGCGGACGTCCGGGCCGTCGTCAAGAAGCTCATGGAGCGCGAGTGCGAGTGCAAGCGCGAGCGCGAGCCGGACGACGGCGGGCTGCTGGCCTACCGCGACGGGCGGCGATGGGTCGGCGTGCGCAGCGGCGACATCAACGACTACCTGCGCGACATCGGCAGGACCGAGATCTCGGCGAAGGACTTCCGGACCTGGCACGGCACGGTCCTCGCGGCGCGGCTGCTCGCGCGGGAGCCGAAGGTCACCGGGCGGGCCGTGCCGAGGGTGATGCGGGAGGTGTCGGAGTTCCTCGGCAACACACCGGCCGTCACCAGGGCGTCCTATGTGGACCCGCGGGTCGTGGACCTGTACGGCGACGGCATCACGATCCCGGGGCGGGCGGCGAGCGACCAGGCACTCGGCGAGGTGGCCGCCCTGCGGCTGCTTGCCGACGAATCGGGTCGATGACAAGATCTGCGGGTGCGTCTCGATCTTGCGCGACTTCGCGACAGCTTCCACGGCACCCTGGTGACCCCCTACGACCACGGCTACGAGGCCGCGCGGGTCCTGTTCAACACCCGTGTGCGGACCCGACCGGCGCTGATCGCGCAGTGCGCGGACGCCGGCGACGTCGCCGCGGCGATCGCGTTCGCCCGGGAGCAGGGGCTGCCCCTGGCCGTCCGCGGCGGCGGGCACCACGCCACGGGGCTGTCGCTGGTTGAGGGCGGTGTCGTCGTCGACGTCGGCGGCCTGCGGTCGGTCAGCCTCGACGCGGAGGCGCGCACGGTGACGGTCGGCCCCGGCGTGGGCTGGCGCGACATCGACAAGGTCACCTACGTCGAGCACTCGTTCACCGGCGACGACGGCCTCGAGTACGGGCTCGCCGGGCCCGGCGGCGAGTGCCCGACCGTCAGCAACGCCGGCTACAGCCTCGGCGGCGGCTACGGCCCGCTCGGCCGCACGTACGGGCTGGGCTGCGACCACATCGTCGCCGCGGAGGTCGTCGACGCGTCCGGGACGGTCCTGCGGGTCACCGAGGACGAGCACCCGGACCTGTTCTGGGCCCTGCGGGGCGCCGGCGGCGCGGGCTTCGGGGTGGTGACGTCGCTGACGTACCGGCTGAACCCGCTGCCGAAGACGGTCGTCGGCGGTGTCGTGGCGTGGCCGGTCGACCGGGCCGAGGAGGTGTTCCGCGCCTACCGCGACCTGTACGCCGAACGCAACGACGACCGGCTCGCGTTCTGCCTGCTGCTGACCACCGAGCCGTACCCGGACGGTGAGCAGGTCGTCGTCATGTACGGCCTGTATGTCGGGCCGCCCGCGGAGGCGGCGGAGGCGCTCAAGCCGATCGAGGCGCTCGGCGAGCCGCTGTTCAGCTCCATCGGCGAGACCTCGTACTTCGACCTCATGCAGGGCATGGGCGAGGAGATCGTGTACGGGCTGCAGTCGAAGTGGCTCGGCGGCTACTTCACGGCCGACGGGTTCGACGAGCCGGCGTTCGCGACGATCCTGGACAACTTCCGGCGGGTGCCGTCGGGCTACTCGATGGTCCGTTTCGACCTGCTCGGCGGCGGCGAGATCGGCCGGGTCACCCCGGACGCGACCGCGTTCGTGCACCGGGCGCCGCTGCACTACATCTCCGTCATCGCGCAGTGGCAGCGCGACGAGGACACGGACCGCAACGTGGCGTGGATCGACGGGTTCCTCGAGCGGCTCTCCCCGCACCTGACCGGCGAGGTGTACCAGAACTACGCCAGCCGGGACCTGACCGACTGGGCCGGCGCCTACTACGGTGCGAACTACCCGCGCCTGCAGCAGGTGAAGCTGCGCTACGACCCCGAGGACGTGTTCTCGACGCCGCAGTCGATCAAGCTGCCGTGACGGGTGGCGGGTTGAGCGCCGCGCCGACGGCGGCGGCCTCGATGCCGCGGGCGCAGGCCTCGACCTGCGCCGGGGAGAGCCGGTGCGTGTCGGCCCAGATCGCGAGGCCGATCGCGTCCTGCTCCTCTTCTACCTGCAGGTCGACCTGCAGGTAGAAGGTGCCGTCGTAGGTCGGCAGCCGGCGGTCCCAGCGCAGCGTGGTGCGCGGCAGCGCGGCCCGGATCCGCTCGGCCGTCGGGGGGACCTCCGGCACCGCGCCGGCCGGGCCGCGGCGGTCGTTGACGAAGCACGAGACGTCGACCGGCTCGCCGCGGGCGGTGGCGATCCGGTCGAGCATCGCCCGGTGCTCGGCGGGGTCGAAGTAGCCGTGCAGGTAGGCGCTCGTCGCGGACCGCCACACCCGCCGCGCCACCGTGTCCAGGTCGCCGCCGGTCTCGATGACGCAGATGCCGGGCTGGGTGAGGTGGCAGACGGCGTCGGCGAAGCCGGGGCGGAAGCGGTTGCTGACGAGCACTTGCGCGACGCTCGGCGTGCGGCCGGTGACCTCCGCCAGGGCGACGCCGTAGGCGGCGAGCAGGACGTGTCCCGTTTCGACGCCGGTACGGCACGCGACGACCTGCAGCGCCAGGTGCAGCGCCGGTGAGTGGCAGACCAGCTCCCAGAAGCGGGGCGTGCGCGGGTCGTTGGACCAGCCGAAGCGTTCCGCCGGCAGGTCCCGCAGCGACGCCTCCCAGTGCCGCAGGGACTTCGCGCTGTGCCGGCGCTCGGCGGGCAGCGCCTGGCGGTGCGCGAGCTCGAGCGCGCGCACCCCGGTGACGGGCTCGTCCAGGTTCGGCAGGTCGCGGACCAGGGCGTCGATGCCGAACCCGTCGACGGCGAGGTGGGAGTACTGCACGACGAGGTGGCTCGGCACGCCGCCGGTCGTCACCACACCCCACCGGACGGGGAACTCGCGCGCGAGGTCGAACGGGGTGAACTCGTACCGGCTGCGCAACGCCTCGGCCGTCGCCTCCGCGTCATCGGGTGGCGACGCGACGACCTCCAGGTCGACCGTGCCCGATGCGCGGACGGTCTGCCGCGGCTCGTCGCCGTCGAGGTCGAACAGGGTGCGCAGCGCCTGGTGACGGCCGACGAGGCGGCCCAGGGTGGCGGCGAGTCCGTCCACGGTGGTGTCCGGGGCGAGGGCGACGGTGCCGCCGATGTTCAACGTCCGGCCGGTGCGCCGCATCGTCTGCCAGATCTCCTGCTGGCCCCAGGTCAGTGGCCCGGTGCCGGCGCCGGCGCCGTGGAAGGCGACGGCGGTCCGCGATGTGGCGACGTGCATCGGCTACTCCTGAGGCTCGTCCTGAGACTCGTCCCGAGACTCGTCCTGTTGCTCGTCCTCGAGCGCGGCGGCGACCACCAGTTCCTCGATCCCCCGCAGAATCGCCACCAGATCGTCCGGCGCCACCCGCCGGGTGTCAACGCGCAGGCCGATGTCGACCGTGTCGGGCACGGGATTGATCAGGAAGAACACCGTCGCCGCGGGATCGTCGTTGTTCGAGCCCCACCGCAGTCGGCTTCTGGACAGCGCCTCGTTGATGTCTTGCGGGCTCGCCTGCGGCAGGACCTCGGCGACGGCCATGGTCCGCCGCCGGTCGTTGAAGTAGGACTGCAGGTCGAGGGCCTCGCCGCGCTCCTGCCCCACCCGGGCGATCATGTCCCACAGGTCGCGGGGGTCGTAGTAGGCGTGCATGCCGGCGGTCAGCTGCGCCTTCCAGACGCGGGCGACGAGATCGTCGAAACTTACATCCGCGGTGTCCACGACGCACAGGGCGCTCTGCGCCAGGCCGGCGACGGACTCCTTGAAGCCGGGCCGGAAGCGGTTGCTCACCAGCATCCGCACCACGGTGGTCGGGTCGCCCGACACCCGCGCCAGCATGAGGATGTACGCGGCGAGCAGGATCGTGCTGCTGTGCGCCTTGGTCCGCTCGGCGATGCGGCCCAGCGCGAGGTAGGCGGCGGGCGAGGAGTAGCTGGCCTCCCAGTACCGCGGCGACGGCGGCTCCTCGACCGCCGGGAAGCGCTGGGCCGCGATCTCGCGCAGCTGCTTCTCCCAGTGCCGCAGCGACGCGGTGTGCTGCCGCCGGGCCGAGCCCGCCCGCTGCTGGCGGGCCAGGTCTGCGGGCTGGACGCCGGCGACCGGGACGAGGTGCTCGCCGGTGGCCCGGTCCAGGTTCGGCAGGTCGTTGATGATGGCCTCGATGCCGTAGGCGTCGATCGCCATGTGGGAGTACAGCGCGACGAACCACGCCGGGGTCCCGTCGCGGCACACGACCCCGACGCGCACCGGCCAGTCCTCGGCGTTGTCGAACGGCGCGTCGCGGTACGCGGCGTCGAGGGCCTCGGCGACGTCGGCCGGGTCGTCCTGCCCCGCGTCGACGATCTCCATGAACAGCTCGCCGGTGTCCGCCAGCACCTGCCGGGGCAGGCCGTCCTCGCCGATGTGGTACCGGGTGCGCAGGGATTGATGCCGGCTCATGAGGAACGCGATCTCCATGACGATCTGATCGATCGTCTGGCCGTCGAGCAACGGCATCGTGCCGCCGGCCCAGTCGACCCGGCCACCGCCGAGCTCCATGGATCGCCATGCAGCCCATTGACCCCAGGTCAATTCCTCGACACCCGATCCCGCACCCTCGAAGTGCACGGGAATCCGCTGCGCCGTTGCAGTCTCCGCCATGATCTCTCGCCTCGCGATCGTCGATGTACGCGCAGGCCACATCGGCCCCTGACTGCGTGGCGGCCGGCCGGCGACGCCTGCGCCGTGCCGACCGGCCGCCACAACAGGATTAGAGCCGAGCGTTCCGGAGCTGGGCACTGTTGCCACGCAGCTGAGCAGCCTTCATTTCGCACCTCCCTCGCCAGGTCACTGGAGAGTGCTCGAAAGGGACCACCTGCACGTTGTCAGGATCCCGACCTGTTCGGACCCGCACGATCCCGCGGGCCCACCCTGCAAGCACTGCTTCGAAGCCTATCGGCTGTCTTCTACCTGACGAAAGAGGCGAATATTGATCTCATCCAATCAATGCCTGAAGGTCCGAATTTTAACGATCGTTATGTCCGATTTTCGCGGAAGCGCCCGGGAGATACGAAACGCATTGAAAATTTCCAAAGCGGTAACGTGAACGGTTGACACGATCCACAGTCGGGGTGATGCTTCTGGCGGTCATAGACTTCGGTCGTTCAAAATGACCGCAGGCACTTCCGCTGATTCGTCGTGAAGGCGACGGAGGTGGTGTGCTCTGCCATTCCATATCGCACTGTGATGTGCCAAACGATATGAGGAGGTGAACTTCATGCGCGTTGTCTCCAGCCGCGTCGTCTCCAGCCGCGTCGTCTCCAGCCGGGTTGTCTCCAGCCGGGTCGTCTCCAGCCGCGTCGTGTCGGGTGGCTGATCCAGCCCTCCGCATCAGATGACACAGCACCACAGCACCGAATGAGGAAAGGGAGCCCGCGCCGGTCAGGGCGGGACGGCACCCGACGGGCATGGGCGCCGCCCCGGCCCCACCGGGCGGGCTCCCCCCACGAAAGCGATCGACCACCGCAACGAGCACCATCTGGAGGCACATCGTGTCCGGCGACGAGACGTTCCCAGCAACCGTCGGGCAGCTGTCCGTCTGGCGCGACATCGAGCGGTTCCCACCCGACCGGCTGTGGGAGGCCAACCTGTCCTTCGTCTGGGACCTGCCCGAGGGCGACTGGACGCAGGAGCAGGTCTGGGCCGCGCTCGGCGCGGTCGCCATGCGCCACGCCTCGATGCGCACCACCTACGTCGTCGACCCCGAGGGCTTCCCCCGGCAGCGGATCGCCGCGCACACCGCCGAGGAGGTCCTCGCGCAGGTCAGGCAGGGCACCGCCGACGTCGCCGAGCGCGAGGAGAAGGACGCCGCGGAGATCCGCCGCGCCATCGACGCGCTCTCCGAGCTGCCCTGGCGGGCGTGGATCCTCCTGGAGGGGGACGCGCCGCGGCAGGTGCTGGTCGTGGTCAACCACATGGCCGCCGACGGCGTCGCCTCGGTCGTGCTGCGCGAGGACTTCGAGACCATCCTCGGCGGCACCGACCTGCCGGCGGCGCCCGGCCCCCTCGAGCTGGCCCTCAACCAGACCGGCGAGGGCAGCGGCCGGCTGCGCAACGCCGAGCGGTACTGGCGGCGCACCCTCGCCGCGGCGCCCCGGCGGCACGAGACCGGCGAGCTCGACCCCGTCGGCGCGGTGCTGCAGACCGGCATCCCGATGCCGCAGGCGCACGAGGCGATGGCGAAGTTCGAGGTCACCCTCGCCAGCCTGATCCTCGCCGCGTACTACCGCGGCATCCAGGCCGCGACCGGCGAGCAGGAGGTGCTGCTCTTCCCGATGTCGGCCAACCGCTTCGACGAGCAGCACGCCAGGGTCGTGACCAGCCTCAACCAGTGGGCGCCGCTGCTGCTGGACCTCGACGCGGCCGAGCCGTTCACCGAGATCCTGCCGAAGGTGCACTGGAAGGCGTTCAACGCGCTGAAGAACGGCGTCTGCTCACCGGACGCGATCTGGCAGATCCGCGACGAGCACGCCAAGCTCGACCCGCCGGCGGACCGCGGGTTCTACTACAACCCGATGCTCGCCCCGCCCGGCTTCCCGTCCGACGACCACCTCGTCGCGCCGAAGATCGACTTCTTCGACCACGGCCGCACCACCGGGCCCGGCTTCTACCTCATCGTGCGGGGCCTGACCTCGCTCAACCTGATGTTCCGGGTGAACCGGTCCGGCTTCGACCGCGACTCGGTGAACACCGTGATGACCACCATGCAGGACTGCTTCGCGCAGACGCTCGGCGGCGACCGGTTCTGAGAACGCCGAAAAGGGGGCGCGACCTGAAGGTCGCGCCCCCTTCTCATGCCCGGGCGGATCAGTCGCGCAGCGACCGTCCGGTCTTGGTGAGGAAGACGTCGTCGAGGGTCGGCCGGTGCAGCTCGATCGTCTCGAGCTTGATGCCGGCGCCCTCCAGGGTCCGCATGATCTGCGGGATCGCCGAGTCGCCGGACTCGACGTTGAGCCGCAGCTCGTTGTCCTCGCGGACCTCGACACCGTTGGCGAACGGCTGCTTGCCGAGCAGCTCACCGGCCCGCTCGGCCTCGTCACCGACGACCACGGTCACGACGTCGCCGGAGATCTCCCGCTTCAGGTCCGCGGGGGTACCCTCGGCGACGATCTCGCCGTGGTCGATGATCGCGATGCGGTCGCACAGCGCGTCGGCCTCGTCGAGGTAGTGCGTGGTGATGAAGACCGTCATGCCCTCGGCCCGCAGCCGGCGGATCTCGTCCCACATGTGCGCGCGGCTCTGCGGGTCGAGGCCCGACGTGGGCTCGTCCAGGAACAGCACCTGCGGCTGGTGGATGATGCCCATCGCGATGTCGACGCGGCGGCGCTGGCCACCGGAGTAGGTCTTGCACTTGCGGTCGGCGAACTCGGTGAGCTCGAACGCGGCCAGGGCCGCCTCCGCGCGCTTCTCCGCCTCGGCCTTGCTAATGCCGTACATGCGGGCCTGGAGCACGATCTCCTCGCGGCCGCTGACGTCGTCGGTGGTGCCGCCGCCCTGGGCCACGAAGCCGATGACGCGCCGCACGGCCTCGGGCTCGGCGCGCAGGTTCGCCCCGGCGATCGTCGCCTCGCCGTCGTCGGGGGAGATCAGGGTCGCGAGCATCCGCAGCGTGGTGGTCTTGCCGGCGCCGTTCGGGCCGAGGAAGCCGAAGATCTCGCCCTGCGCGACGTCCAGGTCGATGCCCTTGACCGCCTCGACGCTGCTCGCCTTCTTGCCCCGGCCGGACTTGTAGACCTTCTTCAACCCTTTGATCTTGATCATGAGAGTGCTCCCTTACCGGACCGAGCGCGAGAATGTGCGGGCCGACCAGATCACGGCGATCACCATGAGGCCGGCGGTGATGGCGATGCTCTGCCAGATGGCCGGGTCGCTGGTGTGCCCGATGAACAGCGCCCGCAGCCCCTTGGCGGCCCAGTTGAACGGGTTGAAGTCGGCGACCGTGCGCAGCCACAGCGGCGCGAGCGCGAGGGGCAGCAGGGTGCCGGACAGCAGCATCAGCGGCTGGGCGATGTTGTTGACGACCTGGCCGAGCACGCTGGGGTTGGCGACGCGGATCGCGATGCCGTAGGAGATCGACGCCGACGACAGCGCGCACAGGGCGAGGATCGCGTAGCCGAGCAGCAGGCTGCCGATGTTGACGAACACACCGAACGGCAGGGACAGGATCGTGATGATCATCGACTGGACGATGACGGTGACGACGTCGCGCAGCGACCGGCCCAGCAGCAGCGCGACCCGGCTGACCGTGGTCACCCGGGACCGCTCGATGACGCCGTTGGCGAGATCGCCGAGCAGCCCGAAGCCGACGTACAGGCCACCGGCCAGGGCCAGGGCGATCAGCATGCCGGGCACGTAGATCTTGTACGCGTCGCTCATCGAGTTGGCGCCGACCGACGCGAGCGCCGGCTTGAGCAGCGGCGCGAACAGGATCAGGTAGACCGCAGGCTGGGCCACGCCGAGGACGACCCACAACGGCGAACGGAGCATCAGCAGCATGTGCCGCTGGAAGATCAACCAGGTGTCACGCAGGAGTTTCACGCGCTTGCTCGCTTTCAGACGTGGTGCTTGAGGGGGAGGAGCCCGGAGCTGCCGGGAGGGCGTAACAACTGGATCAGGGCCGTCGCAGCGGCCTCGGCGCCACCGCCGGCGAGCAGGCGCTTGCCCGTCACCCGCGCCGCCTCGGCGTAGCGGGGGTCGTCGAGCAGGTCGAGCAGCGCGGCGCGCAGCGCTTCGGGCCGGGCGTGGTCGATGGAGACCCGCAGCCCGGCGCCGGCCCGCGCCACCGCCGAGGCCATGAGCGCCTGGTCGCCCTTGATCGGGGCGACGAGCAGCGGCACGCCGTGCACGAGGGACTCGTTGACGGTGTTGGCGCCGCCGTGACTGACCACCGCGTGCAGGTGCGGCAGCAGGTCCAGCACCGGCACGGGCCGGCGTACCAGCACGTGGTCCGGCTCACCGGTGATGGTGCCCTGCGGGGCCACGACGACCGCCTGCAGCCGCTCGCCGAGCGGCTCGATCGCGGCCAGGATGCGCGGGTAGAAGTGCGCGGCCTGGTCCATGTTGAGCGTGCCCATGGTGACCAGCACGTGCTGGCGGTCCGGGTCGAGCCAGTCGAACGGGAAGTCCGGGTCGGGCGCGCGCTCCGCGAGGGACGGGCCGACGGTGACGGTGTTCGGCGGCAGCTGCGACGGGTCGTCGAGGAGGTCCTCGCCGAGGAAGCTGATCAGCAGGTCCGGGGAGAACCGCAGGTCCCACGGCGGGTCGCCGTCGCGGCCGGCGACGGTCCACGCCTCCCGCATCCGCTCCTGGATCCACGCCTCGACCTGTGGCAGCCCGCGGGCGAACGGCCTGGTCAGCTCCATCGCGCTGGACGCGACAGTGGCCCACGGCAGGCCGAAGCGGTGCGCGACGATCGGCCCGGCGATCGCGTGCTGGTCGACGACCAGCAGGTCCGGACGGAACGCCTCGACGGCCGCCTCGACGCCTTTGCGGGTGTACTTGGTGTGCGGCAGGATGTAGCCCTCCCACCGCGAGCGGGTCGCGTCGAGGCCGCGCTCGGCCTGGCCGCGGTGGGCCCGCAGCGGGATCGGGTGGATCACCGCGTCGGGCCCGGCGAGGGGTCGCAGGAACGACTCCGACCCCGCCCACAGCACCTCGTGCCCCCGGCTGAGCAGCACCTTCGCCACCGCGACCATCGGGTTCACGTGGCCGGTCAGCGGCAGGCTCAGGAACAGGAACCGGCTCATGCGGCAGTCAGCTCCGCGAGGTCCGCGACGGTGAGGTCGATGAGCTGTTGCAGGTCGAGGCCGCCGATGTACGAGGGGAGGTCCACGCCGTACACGTCGCGCATCCGCGCACCGAGCTCAACGATCTCCAGGCTGTCGATGAACAGGTCCGTGTCCACGCGGGTGGACGGGGTCACGCCGGCCGCCCAGTCCTCGTCCTCGCCGGTCACCTGGCGCAGCAGTTCGACGATCTCCTGGTGGGACGCGGCCACGACGATCAGTCCTCTGCCGCGGGCCTCGTGGCGCGCACGGCGCCGTAGGTCACCGCGCCGGTCTCGAAGCCCTTGAGCATCAGCGGGCCGGCGTAGAAGAAGCCGAGCACGTCGACGCCCCGGTCCCGGGCCAGGTCACGCATCATCGACCGGCCGTTGTCGAGCTCCTTGACCTGGGCGAACCCGGGCTCCCAGGAGTTGGCGACGTTGGCGCTCCAGTCGACGATCGCGATGTCGGCGAACCCGGCCGCGGCGGCCAGCCGCTCGTGCTCCTCAAGGGAGGAGAAGCTGGGCATGACCTGGTGGCGCAGGATCTGGTCGACGACCCGCGTTTCCTCGGCGGTGAGCTCGCCGTCGCGGACCGACCAGGTGGCGATCGCGACGAGGCCGCCGGGCTTCAGCACCCGCCGGACCTCGGCGAAGAACGCCTCCCGGTCCGCGATGTGCATGAGGCTCTCGACGGCCCAGACCACGTCGAACGACGCGTCCGGATAGTCGTTGGCCATGAAGTCGCACTGGCGGAAGTTGGTCCGCTCACCGAGGCCCAGCTCCGCGGCCTTCTCGTTGGCGCGGGCGGCCTGCGCGGCGCTGAGGGTGACCCCCTCGACGGTGCAGCCCAGGGGCCCGGCCAGGTGCATCGCCGGCCCGCCGATGCCGCAGCCGACGTCCAGGACGCGGGCGCCGGCCGGGATGCCGGCGAAGTCGACCAGCTCCCGCACCAGGCGGTCGGTCGCGGTGTGCCGGTCGTCGTCGTTGCCGGGGCGCTCGCCGATGTCCCAGAAGCCGTGGTGCACGTGCTGGCCCCACAGGTCCTCGTACAGGTCCAGGGTGGTGTCGTAATACCGCTCGACGGCGGCGTTCAGCCCGGGCCCGGCCGGTGCGGACGGGTATGCGGAACTGGCATTTGCTTTCACAGTCGCAAATCTCCGAATGGGATCACCAGCTATGGGGCGTTCCTGGATAGGCACGCACGGAGCCCGGCCATTGTATGGGCGGCGCGCCGACGGTTGTCAATGCACGTTACATCGTCCGGGACGGGCCGTGGCCTGGCCTGTCGGAGATCGCGCAGGAGGAGCCTCATCATGCCGCCATACATGGGGAATCGGTATATCGGCCCGACCAGACGTGGACGCGGGTCAATCGTGGCGTTTACGCACCGTAGCGCACTGCAATGGGCGGGAGGCGAGTGTTCTCAGGTTAGATACCGGTTGTATCCGGTGCGCTGCCAGTTGCGCGTAATGCCCTTTTTGGCACCGGCTGGGTGTCCCCCCAACCCAGATTGACCTGGGGGTTCCGTAAAACGCGTCCATGACCTGCCCGAATGAAGAACGTATCGAAGCAAACGATTCTTAGTGGACGTAGGCGTGGCAGAACGGACAAACAGCGGCACAGTCGGGTTGTGCACTCTTGTAAAACGGCTTTGATTGCGTAAGGTCTATGGCTAGTCGGGGTGACTATTTCCTGCGCATTGTGTCCGGGCGTGATTCGTGCCGGTGACCGCAGGCCTGCTCCCGGCTCTCGCCAGTGTGTTCAATCGGGGGCTGCACACGCTGATCGCCGGCCAACGCGGGCCGACCGGTCGGCGACGCGGCCGCGCGCGGAGAAAGGGGTTCGCCGGTGACCGACGCCGTGCTCGAAACCCAGCCCGCCCCGCTCGACCCGTCGTGGGTCGACGAGGTGCTGCTGGCCGGCCCCGCCGACCAGGTCGCGTTGGTCTTCGACACCCCCGTCACCCGCGCGGACCTGCGCGCGCTGGTCGCCGCCAAGCAGTCCGTGCTCGCCGCCGCCGGCCTCGGCGCCGGCGGGTCCGTCGCGCTGTCCCTCGCCCCGTCGCTCGCGTTCGTCACGAACCTCCTCGCCGCCTGGCGTCTCGGCGCCCGGGCCGCCCTGCTGGACCACCGGCTCACCCCGTACGAGACGGACAACGCCCTGCAGCGGCTGGCACCGCAGGTCGTCGTCAGCGCCAAGCACGTCACCGGCGGACCGCTGCGCGGCTTCGTCGAGATCGAGGAGCGGGTCGCCACCTACCCCGGGCGGCCCGCCGACACCACGCACGCGCTCATCCAGCTCAGCTCCGGCTCGACCGGCCCGTCGAAGGTCATCGCCCGCACCGCGGCGAACCTCGTCGAGGAGATCGAACGTTATGTGAAGATCGGCGCGGGGGTGCCGCAGGGCGGCGAGCGGATCGTCTCGCTCGCGTCCATGGTGCACGTGCTCGGTCTGGTCGGCGGCCTGCTCTACGGCCTGCACGCCGGCGCTCAGCTCGTGGTGCCGGCGCGGATGACCGCCGACGGCATCCTGTCCGCCGTCGCCGCCGGGCCCGAGCCCACCACCCTGCTCGGCGTCCCCTTCCACATCGAGCTGCTCTCCTCGGTGCAGACACCGCCCAGGCTCCCCCAGCTGACCGGCATGACCACCGGCGGGGAACTGGTCCGTGCCGAGGTCTACGCCGGCTTCGTCGACCGCTACGACATCCGGCTCGGCAACATGTACGGCATGACCGAGGTCGGGGTCATCGCCACCGACCTGTTCGGCGAGCACCGCCCTTCCCTCACCCCCGCACCCGGTCTCACCGTCCGTGAAGAGGCCGGCGAGCTGCTCGTGTCGCTGCCCGCGTCGCCGTACCTCGGCCTCGTCGACCCCGCCCGCTGGGCCGACGGCTGGCTGCACACCAAGGACGCCGGCAGCGTCGACGAGGCCACCGGCAGGCTGCGCATCCACGGCCGGCGCGACTCCCAGGTCTCCGTCGGCGGCCTCAAGGTCGACCTGACCGAGGTCGAGCACACGCTTGCCGCGCTGCCCGGCGTCGCCAGCGCCGTCGTGACCCACGACAAGGCGATCGAGGCGTACGTGATGCTGCGCGACGGCGTCACCGCGGCGCAGGTCCAGGACCGGCTCGCCGAGCGCCTCGCCGGCTTCAAGCGCCCGCGCGTGCTGAAGGTCGTGGAGCAGCTGCCCCGGACCGCCACCGGCAAGCTCGTCCGGGACCGTGCCGCGCTGCTGGCCGCCTCGGCCCCGGCGGCGGCCGCCGCACCGGGCTCGACCGCGGGCGCCATCCCGGCGCAGCGGGTGGGAACAGACGTGACCGATGGCGCGACCGACCCGGTCGCGCCGGCACCTGTCAAGGAAGGGAACCACGCACGATGAGCGAGACGACCGACCAGGAGATCCGCCAGTTCCTGCTGGACTCGTTGACCGAGATGAACTACAGCGTCGAGGACATCGACGACGACACCGCGCTCGGCCCGGCCGGCGCCGACCTCGAGTCGCTGTCGCTCGCCGAGCTCGCCGTCCGCGTCGAGGACCGCTTCGGCGTGCGCTTCGACGACGACGAGGCGGAGAAGCTGGCCGGGATGACCGTCGGCGAGTTCATCGCCGCCGTCGCCGAGCGCCGGTCCGCCGCTGCCACGGCGGGCAGCTGAGCGTGGCCGCTGCACCAACCCGCGACGACGTCGTGGCGATGCTCGCCACGTACGGCGACCGATCGCCCGCTGACGTCGCCGAGGGGATCGACTCCCTGGAGCTCGCCTGGCTCGTCCACCAGCTCGAACAGCACTACGGCGTGCCGCTCGACCTCGATGACGACGCCCTCGCCCGCATGTCGACGGTGAGCGGGACGCTCGAGGTCCTCCAGGAACTGAAGGTCGAGACGGGTTCACGATGACCGCCACCATGACCGTTCGGCGCGGTCCGGGTGAGGTGGTGCTGACCGGTGCGGCCGTGCTCAGCGCGTTCGGCCGGGGCATGACCGCCCTGGCCGACGGCCTGGACGCCGGCACGCCGGCGTTCCAGCCGGTCGACCGCTTCGACGTGACGGGACGGCGGGTCGGGGTGGCCGCGGCCATGCCCGGCTCCCCCGTCCTCACCGACGAGCTGATGCGCGTCGTCGACGAGGCCTGTGACGAGGCCAAGCTCAGCACGGCCGAGCGGGCGGGCGCACCGCTCTTCCTCGCCCTGCACGGCGATCCGGCCCTCGCCAGGGTGGCCGAGGCCGACCGCCGCCGGCACAGCAGCACCGCGTTCACCGCCGCGCTCGCCGGCGGCACCGGGCTCGCCGGGGACCTGCCGCTGGGAGCGGGGATCCGGGCGTACACCTCGGCGTGCGTCGCGGCGAGCACGGCGGTCGCGGACGCGGCGGCGGCGATCGCCCGCGGCGAGCTCGACCGCATCGTGGTGGCCGGTGGGTACCTCGTGGACGCCGATCAGTTCTCCCTCTTCGACGCGGGCCGTGCACTGTCCACTGACGGACAGGTCCGCCCGTTCAGCGACGGACGCCGGGGCCTGCTGCTCGGCGACGGTGCCGGCGCGGTCGTCGTGGAGTCCGCCGCGGCGGCCCGCGAGCGTGGCGTGCCGGCGCTCGCCCGCCTCGCCGGCTGGGGACGGGCCGGCGACGCGTACCACCCGTGCCAGCCGCACCCGGAGGGCCACGGGCTCGCCCGTGCGATCACCGCCGCGCTGCAGCGGGCCGGGATCGGCGCGGGTGACCTCGGCTACGTCAACGCGCACGGCTCGGGCACCGCGCAGAGCGACGCCGCGGAGGCCACGGCGCTGCGCACCGCGCTCGGCGAGCACGCCGCGACCGTGCCGGTCTCCTCGACGAAGTCGCTGCACGGCCAGGCCCTGGAGGCGTCCGGGGTCCTCGAGCTGATCGTCACCCTGCACGCGCTACGCACCGGCCGGCTGCCGGTCAACGCGGGGTTCCTCGCCGCCGACGAGCACTGCCCGCTGAACCTGGTCCTCGACGGGTTCACCGCGGCGACCCCGTCCTACGCCCTGTCGCTGAACGCCGCGTTCGGCGGCGCCAACACCGCGCTCCTGGTCGGATCGGCATGAGCGAACTGATTCTGGATCCGACGGAGCACGAGCAGGGGCTCGGCACGGCGGAGCTGTTCGTCGAGGAGATCCCGCCGCTGACCGCCCTGGCCACCCGCGCCGGGCTGGACGTCGTCGCCGCCGCCGACTGGCCGGAGCCGGGCGACGAGGAGCTGCCGAAGCTCGCCGGGTTCGTCCACTCGTCGTTCAACCCGCTGGTCGCCGCCACCGCCGGCCGCTGCCTGCAGCGCCGCGCGGAGAGCGCTCCACCGGCGGTGACGGCGATCGTGCTCGTCACCTCGACCGGCGACGCGGCCAGCGCGGCCCACGTCGCGGGCGCGGTCGACGCCGGCGGCCGGATCGGGCCGCTGTTCTTCTTCCAGTCGGTGCCCAACGCCGTCGCCGGGCACGTCGCCGCGAAGTGGGGCCTGACCGGCCCGGTCGTGTGCGTCGACAGCACCGACGCCGGGCTGGACGTGGCCCGGCTGCTGCTCGCCGACGGCGACGCTGGCGAGGTCCTCGTCGTCCTCCTCGAACAGGCCACCGTGCCCGAGGCCATCACCGGAACCAGCCACGACACCGCGTCCGCGGTCGTCGTGGTCGAAAGGGGTACAGCATGAGCAGATCCGTTGCGGTGACCGGGATCGGGCTCGTCACCCCCGTCGGGCGCACGGGCGCCGAGGTCTTCGACGCGATGTGCGAGGGCCGGTCCGGGCTCGTGCGGCCCCCCGCCGACCATCCCCTCGCCGGGTCCGCCGACGTCGCCGCGTTCTCGCCGCCGATCGACCCGACATCGGTCCTGCCGGCGCCGGAGACCCGCGTCGTCGACCGGTACATCATCATGGCGATGGCCGCCGCCGAGCAGGCCCTCGCGGACGCCGGCATCGAGGTGGGGCGCGACGTCGACCCGTTCCGGATCGCCATCATCCTGTCCGGCACCGGCGGCCTGGCGACCCTCGACGCGCAGGCGGTGCTGCGCTCGCAGAAGGGCCGCCTCGGCGTCAGCCCCTACCTGCTGCCCGGGATGCTGCCGAACATGGGCGCGGCCCGGGTCGCGATGCGCCACGGCATCCAGGGATACAGCTCATCCATCGGCACCGCGTGCGCCGCCGGCGCCCAGTCGATCGGCGAGGCGGTGCGGCTGCTGCGCGCCGGCGAGGCCGACGTCGTCGTCGCCGGCTGCAGCGAGGCGCCGCTCTTCCCGACCCTCGCCGACACGTTCGGCAACGCCCGGGCGCTCGCCCGGGGCTGGGACGACCCGACCGCCGCGAGCCGCCCGTTCGACCGGCGGCGCAACGGGCTCGTCCTCGGCGAGGGCGCCGGGGTCTTCGTCGTCGAACGCGCCGAGCACGCCGAGGCGCGCCGGGCCCGCCGGTACGCCGACATCGTCGGCTGGGGCGCCACCAACGACGCGCACCACCCCACCACCCCGCGCCCCGACGGGTCGGCCGCCGCCGCCTGCATGAGCCGGGCCGTCGCCGACGCCGGGATCTCACCCGGGGACGTCGGCTACGTCAACGCGCACGGCACCAGCACCAAGCTCGGCGACGTGGCCGAGTCGACCGCGATCCGCGCGGTCTTCGGTGCCGATGCCCCGCCGGTCAGCTCGACGAAGGGCGTGACCGGCCACATGCTCGGCGCCTCCGGGGTGGTGGAGGCCGCGGTGTCGGTCCACGCCATGCTCCGCGGGCTGCTCCCGCCGACGCACAACCTGGACGAGCCGGATCCCGCCTGCGACCTGGACCACCTCCGCGAACCCCGCCCCGCGCAGGTGACCCATGTCCTGTCCAACTCCTTCGGCTTCGGTGGCCACAACGTGAGCCTCATCTTCGGCCGGCCGGAGTCCGCCTGGACACGCACGGCGTGACGCCAGCGCGTCACAGACCCCTGGGAACGACCGATCAGAACCCGAAAGGGAAGCAGGCCATGCAGATCCTCGACACCGACCACATCGAGATGTTCGTCGGCGACGCGCGCCAGGCGGCGCATCAGCTGTGCGAGACGTACGGCTTCCACGTCTACGGCCACGGCGGCCCCGAAACCGGCCTCACGGGTCAGCGCAGCGTGCTGCTGGGGCAGCGCGACATCCGGATCCTGCTCACCTCCGGCCTCAGCGGCGAACACCGGGCGAGCCGGTACGTGGCCCGCCACGGCGACGGTGTCGCCGTGATCGCGTTCGGCTGCGCCGACGTGGAGACGGCGTTCGCCGAGGCGGTCGCCGCCGGCGCCACCCCGATCCAGCCGCCGCAGCGGCTTGAGCAGGACGGTTCGACGGTCGTGACCGCGGAGGTGTCCGGCTTCGGCGACGTGACGCACCGGCTCGTGCAGCGCACCCCCGGCGACGGCGCCTTCCTGCCCGGGGCGGTCGACATGACCGGCGCGCCCGCGGCGCCGACGGACGCGGACCTGCTGTACACCATCGACCACGCCGCGATCTGCCTGCAGGCCGGCGAGCTCGACGAGACGGTCCAGTACTACGAGCGCGTCTTCGGCTTCACCATGATCTTCCAGGAGTACATCGAGGTCGGCGAGCAGGGCATGCAGTCGAAGGTGGTGCAGAGCCCGTCGGGCGGCGTCACGTTCACGCTGATCCAGCCGGACCTGAGCCGCCGCGCCGGCCAGATCGACGACTTCCTGTCGTGGCACGAGGGCGCCGGCGTGCAGCACATCGCCTACAGCACCAACGACATCGTGCACGCGGTGCGCGCGTACAGCGCCAAGGGCGTCGAGTTCGCGCAGACGCCGGCGAGCTACTACGACGTGCTCGAGTCCCGCCTCGGCGCCGTCGACGTGCCCGTGGACCAGCTACGGCCGCTCGGCATCCTCGTCGACCGGGACCACTGGGGGCAGATGTACCAGATCTTCGCCAAGTCGACGCACATCCGCCGCACCTACTTCCTCGAGCTCATCGACCGGCACGGCGCCCGGACGTTCGGCACCAGCAACATCCCCGCGCTGTACGCGGCCAAGGAGCGCGAGCTCGCCGCGGTACGCGACACCACAGACGGCCTGCGCAGCTGACCCCTCCCCCAGTCCTACTCCTGAAAGGACATAGACCTTGACCATCTCGCCCACGCAGACGTTCGCGCTGACCGACGACGAGCTCGCGCTGCTGCCGTCGGACGACGACGTCGAGCACTACGCCCAGCACGGCTGGTACCTGTCCAAGAAGATCTTCACCGACGACGAGGTCGACGAGCTCGTCGCGGCGAGCGAGCGGTACTACGCCGGTGAGCGGTCCCGTTCGTTACCGACCCGGCCGCCGCGCCTCGCCTACTGGGAACCGTCCAAGGGCGACGTGCAACGGCACAACGACTACGTGCACTACGAGAGCGACGCGCTCGCGCGGATCCTGCGCAAGCCGCTGCTCGGCGCGGTCGCCGCGCGGCTGGCGAAGGCCGACGAGATCCGCGTCTTCCAGTCGACGCTGATCTACAAGCCGCCGATCGCGGGCGAGCCCAGCAACGTCGTGCCGTGGCACTTCGACCGGCACTACTGGGCCTCGTGCACGTCGGAGAGCATGCTCACCGCGTTCATCCCCTTCCATGACTGCGACGAGGAGATGGGGACCATCACGATGGTCGACGGCTCCCACCGCTGGGAGGAGATCGGCGCCGACGACACCACCACCCGGCACTTCGCCGAGCGCGACAACGACGACCTGGAGGTGATGCTCTCGGACAACGCCGCATACAACAACGCCACGGTCACCAAGGTCCCGATGATCATCCCCAAGGGTCACATGAGCTTCCACCACTGCCGCACGTACCACGGCAGCGGCGCCAACCGCAGCGACCGGCCGCGGCGGGCGATCTCCTTCCACCTGCAGGACGGCGCCAACGCGTTCCGCCCGTTCCAGCTCAGCACGGGGGATCTCGTGGCCTACAACCACGACGTGCTGGTGCGACGGACCGAGGACGGCCGTCCCGACTACTCCGACCCCGAGTACTGCCCCGTGCTGTGGCGTACGGCCTAACACACTTTCAGGAGGCTCACATGTCCCGATACGACTGGGGTCAGCGGCACCCCGGCATCGACCGGCTCGAGGCGCTGATCGCCGACGCCCGGACCGACGTCGTCACCCACCCCATCTACGCCCGCCTGGACAGCCTGCCGGCGATCCAGACGTTCCTGGAGCACCACGTCTTCGCCGTGTGGGACTTCATGTCGCTGCTGAAGTCGCTGCAGCGCAACCTCACCTGCGTCGAGGTGCCGTGGATCCCGACCGGGCCGACCGGCAGCCGGCGGCTCATCAACGACATCGTCCTGGTCGAGGAGAGCGACGAGCTGCGCGGCGGCTTCATCAGCCACTTCGAGCTGTACCTGCTCGGCATGCAGGAGGCCGGTGCCGACACGACCGTCATCGACACCTTCATCCAGCTGCTGCGGGACAAGACCCCGGTGCCGGCGGCGATGGCGGCCGCGGGCGTGCCCGAGGCGTCGGCGGAGTTCGTCGGGCTCACCTGGCACCTCATCGACACCGCGCCGATCCACTGCCAGGCGGCGGCGTTCGCGTTCGGCCGCGAGGACCTGATCCCCGACATGTTCCAGCAGGTGGTGAAGGTCAACGAGCAGGGCGGGCAGCTCGGCACGTTCGTCGACTACCTGGAGCGGCACATCGAGGTCGACGGCGAGTTCCACACGCCGATGGCCATGCAGATGGTCACCGACCTCTGCGGCGACGACGAGAACAAGTGGAACGAGTGCGTGGAGACGATCAACCTCGCCCTCGTCGCCCGCGCCAAGCTCTGGAGCGGCATCCTCGCCAAGATCGACGAGAAGGTCCTCGCGGCCTAGTCCGCGGCTCTTTGTCCTGAAGGAGTACCACGTGACTGACGCCGCCGGGCTGTACCGGACGGTCCGCCTCATCCGACGGTTCGAGGAACGCGCGATCGAGCTCGTCCGGGACGGCACGATCGTTGGAGGGATCCACCCGTACATCGGGCAGGAGGCGATCGCGGCCGGCACCTGCGCCGCGCTGCGCCCCGGCGACGTCATCACCAGCACGCACCGCGGCCACGGGCACGTCCTGGCCAAGGGCGCCGACCCGGCCCGGACCCTGGCCGAGCTGGCGGGCCGGGCGACCGGCCTCAACGCCGGCCGGGGCGGCTCCATGCACGCCGCCGACTTCGGCCTCGGCATCCTCGGCGCCAACGCGATCGTCGGCGCCGCCGTGCCGATCGCGACGGGCGCGGCGTGGGCGGCGCGCCGGGCCGGCAAGGACCTCGTCGCCGTCACCTACTTCGGTGACGGCGCGGTCAGCCAGGGCGTCGTCCTGGAGACGATGAACCTCGCGTCGCTGTGGAAGGTGCCGGTGGTGCTCGTCTGCGAGAACAACGGCTTCGCCACCACCACCCGGGTCGAGCAGGCGGTGGCCGGCTCGATCACCGGCCGGGCCGAGGCGTTCGGCATCCCGGCGTCCACAGTGGACGGCAGCGACCCGGAGGCGGTGCTCGCCGCGGCCACCGAGGCCGTCGAGCGGGCCCGCGCCGGCGGCGGCCCCTCGTTCATCGAGTGCGTCGCCTACCGATTCGACGCCCACCACACCTGGGAGCACGCGGCGCGGCCGCGGTACCGCACCGACGACGAGGTCGCGCTCGGTGTCCAGCGCGACCCGGTGGCGCTGCAGGGCTCCCGCATCCCGGAAGCGGACCGGGACCGGATCGACGCGGAGATCGAGGCGCTGCTCGACGAGGCGGTCCGGTTCGCCGTCGACAGCCCGCTGCCGGACCCGGCCGGCGCGCTCGACCACCTGTACGCGGACGGCCTGCGGGCCAGGGCGGGGGTCTCCTGATGCCGAACCTGTCGTATCTGAAGGCGCTGAACCGGGCGCTGACGACCGAGATGGCCGCCGACCCGAGCGTGGTCGTGTTCGGCGAGGACGTCGGCGTCGCGGTCAGCAACGTCACCACCGGCCTGCTCAAGAAGTTCGGCCCCGAACGGGTCGTCGACATGCCGATCTCGGAGCAGGGGTTCACCAGCTTCGCGACCGGCGCCGCGATGGCCGGCCAGCGCCCCGTGATCGAGTTCCAGATCCCGGCGCTGCTGTTCCTCGCGTTCGAGCAGATCGCCAACCAGGCCCACAAGTTCTCGCTGATGACCGGCGGGCAGATCAACATCCCGGTCACCTACCTGCTGCCGAGCTCCGGCTCCCGCGGCGGCTGGGCCGGGCAGCACTCCGACCACCCGTACAGCCTCTTCGCCCACGTCGGCGTGAAGACGGTCGTGCCCGCGACCCCCGCCGACGCCTACGGCCTGCTGCTGACCGCGATCCGCGACGACGACCCCGTCATCATGTTCGCCCCCGCCGGCGCAATCGGGGTCCGCGACGACGTCGACTTCGCCACCCTCGCGCCGGTGCCGCTCGGCGTCGGCCGCGTCCACCGCCCCGGCGACGACGTGACGGTCGTCGCGGTCGGCCACCTCGTGCACGACGCGCTCGCCGTCGCCGAGGAGCTCGCCGGGACCGTGTCGGTGGAGGTGTTCGACCCGCGGACGCTGCACCCGTTCGACTGGGCCGGGCTCGCCGCGTCGCTGGAGCGCACCGGCCGGCTCGTCGTCGTCGACGACTCCAACCGCTCCTGCGGCATCGGCGGGGAGATCCTGGCGACCGCCGCGGAACAGATGCGCCTCATCGCGCCACCGAAACGGATCACCCGACCCGACGGCGCGGTGCTGCCGTTCGCCCGGGAGCTGGACCTGGCGCTGCAGCCGACCCGCGCGCAGATCCGCACCGCCGTCGAGCAGGTGGCGAAGCTTTCGTTCCCCACGCAGACCGAGGAGTAGACCCATGGCGTCCACGAGCATCCGGGCGGCGCTCGCCGCCGACCCCGACGTCGGTGCCGGCAACGTGCTGCACAAGCTCATCGAGCACGGCGCGGCGCTGGACGGGCCGGGCATCGCGTTCGACGTCGACGTCGACGGCTTCCCCGCCTGGCAGGGCCTCACCCTCGGCGAGCTGCGCGACCGCGCCGCGGCCAGGGCCGCCTGGTTCCAGGCCAACGGCATCACCCGGCGCGACCCCGTCGCCGTCTACGTGACCAGCAGCGCCGACTGCTTCCTCAACTGGATGGGACTGGTCTGGCTCGGCGCGATCCCCGCCCTGATGAACCCGAACATCGCCGGTGACATCGCCGTCCAGTACATCGCCAAACTGCGCGCGACCGCGCTCGTCACCGACGCCGCCCACCTCGAGCGGCTCGCCGGCGCCGACGTCGGCATCCCCGTCATCGACGCCGCCGACACCGGCACCGGCGACCCGGCGCAGGCGCCCGCGCCGTTCCGGCACCACGCCGACGACCCGATCGCCATCACCCATTCCTCCGGCACCACCCGCATGCCGACCGCCGTCGTGCACTCGCACGCCAGCCTGTTCCACGCCACCCGCAAGATCCGGCTGAGCGGCCCGAGGGCCCAGGGCACCGAGCGGATCCTCAGTGCCCTGCCAGCCCCGCACGCGGCCGGCATCATGACCATCAACCACGCCCTGAGCAACCGGTCGGACCTGCTGTTCCTGTCGCAGCAGAGCGACGGCGGCGCGGTGCTGGACGCGATCGAGCGGTGGAAGCCGACCGGCGTCTTCGGCTTCGCGGTCACCTGGTCGGAGCTCGCCCGCTTCGACCTGACCCAGCACGAGATGGACTCGGTGTCGCTGTGGTTCAACACCGGCGACTGCGCGCACGAGCCGCACATCCGCAACCTCGTGAACGTCGGCAGCCACAACACCGTCACCCGCTCCGCCGAGGGCCGTCCGGTCGTCCAGCGGGTCAAGGGCTCCAGCTTCGTCGACGGGCTCGGCTCGACCGAGATGGGGCACTCCGCGTTCCACATCACCCACAGCCCCGACACCGAGCGCTACGGCCGGTGCGTCGGCGTGCCGCACGTCTTCGCCGACGTGGCGCTGCTGGACACCACGACCGGCGAGGAGGTGCCGGTCGGGCAGGTCGGCCACTTCGGCCTCAAGTCCCCGACGCTCGCACCCGGCTACTGGAACGACCACGCCAACACGTACAAGCACCGGCTCAACGGCTACTACCTCACCGGCGACCTGATGTTCCGCGACGCGGAGGGCTACTACTACCACGTCGACCGGGCCGTCGACTCCGTCGACCTCGGCGGCGGCAACTGGCTCTACACCGCCATGTCGGAGGAGCAGATCCTGCGCGCGGTGCCCGACGTGCGCGACTGCACCATCGTGTCGTTCAAGACCGGCGCCGGCGTCGTGTCCGACGTGCTGCTGTCGCTGCACGAGAGCGCCGACCCGACGGCCGACCACACCGCCGCCGTGACCGCCGCGCTCACCCCGGCCGCGGCGGCGACGCTGCGGAAGGTCGTCGTGTTCCCCGACGAGAACATCGTCACCGGCCCCACCGGCAAGGTCCGCAAGTTCCTGATGCGGCAGCGGCATCTCGCCGAGTTGGCGAATGCCTGACACGTTCCTGCCGGCCCCACCGCTGGTCGCGACCACCCGGATTCCGGTGCGGTTCGACGGCGAGGGGGCCGGGACCGGTCCGCTGTCGTGGGGGCAGCTCGGGATCTGGCAGGACATGGTCCGCCAGCGCTCCTGGCTGCCCATCGGCGGCTGGGCCCCGGTGGCCGAGGGGGCGACCGTCGAGGACCTCGCCGACGACCTGCGCTGGGCGATGCGGCGGTACCCGACGTTCCGCACCCGGCTGCGCTTCACCGACGACGGCGCCCCGCTGCAGGCGGTGGCCGGGTGGGGCACGATCGGGCTGGACGTGTTCGACGTGCCGCCGGGCGCCGACCCGGCCGCGTTCACGGCGTCGGTCGACGCGCAGTACCGGGCGCGGCCCTACGACTTCGTCGAGGAGTGGCCGGTGCGGATGGGGGTCGTGCGGGTGGACGGCGTGCCCGCCTACCTGTCGACGGTCACCTGCCACCTGGTCACCGACGGGTTCGGCGGCCTGCTCATGCTCCGCGAGGTCGCCGCCCTGCGCACCGACCCGCCCGGGCCTACCAGCGGCCTGCAGCCGCTGGCGCAGGCGCAGTGGCAGGCGTCGCCGGAGGGGCGCAAGCAGTCGGAGAAGGCGCTGCGGCACTGGGAAAAGATGCTGCGGCAGCTGCCACCGGTGACGCCGCCGGCCTCCCGGCCCGGGCCGCGGTTCCACCGGGGCACGTTCGTCTCGGCGGCGCTGTACCGGGCGACCCACGCGGTGTCCGTCGTCTTCGACATCGACACGTCGCAGGTCCTCATGACGTTCCTGGCGCTCGCCGTCACCGCCCAGACCGGTGACGGGCGGCCCGCGATCATCCGGCCCATGGTGGACAACCGGTTCCGCCGCGGGCTCGGCGACGTCGTGGCGATGGTGGCGCAGCGCGGGATCTGCGTCGCGGACGTCGCCGGGCTGTCCTACGAGGAGGCCATGCGCAGGACCGGGATCGCGGCGATGCTGGCGTACAAGTGGGCCTACCACGACCCGGCGGCGGTCGCTGCCGTGTCCGCGACCCTGTCCGCCTCCCTGGACGTCGACCTCGACGCGGGCGTCTGGTTCAACGACCGGCGGACGATCAGCAGGCAGATGTTCCCCGGCTCCGTGCCCACCGCCGAGCAGGTCCGCGACGCCGCACCGGGCGTGTTCACCTGGACCGTCGCGCAGGACGACCCCTACGACCCGCTGAGCATCGACGTCGACGACTCCCCCGGCGAGTTCCAGTTCACCTGGTTCACCGACACGTGGCGGACGCCGCCGGCCCGCGTGGAGGCGCTCGCCCGGGCGGTCGAGGCGCTCGCCGTACAAGAGGCGCTGACGGCACTGGAAAACTTCGCCGGAACGGAGACGCCGTGACCGCTCTCGCCGCCATCGGCACCTATGTGCCCCCGGACCGCGTGCCGATCGAGTCGCTCGCCGACGAGTTCGAGCTCACGCCCATGCAGCTGCGGGTGTTCCGCCGCTACCACAAGCTCGGCTCCGCCGCGCAGGCGCCGGACCTGTCCCTCACCGAGCTGCTCGGCCTGGCGGTCGCCGACCTGCGGCTCACCACCGAGCAGACGGCGCGGATCCGGTACGTGCTCTACGCGCGGACGTTCCCCGGCGTGGCGCCCTACCCGTTCAACCCGCTGCACGAGGTGTGCCGGACGTTCGGGCTCCAGCACGCCACCGCCTTCGCCGTCGGGCACCACGCGTGCGCCTCCGGGCTGCTCGCCGTCGACCTCGCCGGGCGGCTGCTCGCATCCGCCGACCCGTCCGCGCTCGCGCTCGTCCTCACCGGGGAGAAGGCCTTCACCGGGGAGGCGCGGTTCGTGCCGGAGACGTCGATGTTCGGCGAAGGGGCGGCGGCCTGCCTGGTCTCCGCCGCCGGCTCTCGGGACCGGCAGCTGTCCTACGTGGCGGACCTGCGCGGCGAGTTCGACGGCGAGCTGGAGGAGGTCGCGGGCGAGTTCCAGCGGATCTACCACGACGCGCTGGGCGCCGCCGTGACGTCCGCCGTCGAGCGCGCGGGGCTGACCCTGCCGGACATCGCGCTGATCCTGCCGCACAACGTGAACGTGGTGGCCTGGCAGCGGGTGTGCAAGCGGATCGGCTACCCGCTCGACCAGGTGCTGCTCGACCACGTCGCCGACTACGGCCACGTCTTCTGCGCCGACGCGTTCCTCAACCACCGCACCGCCGTGCAGCGCTCGCTGCTGCGCCCCGGCGACCACTACGTCATCGCCGCCGCGGGCGCCGGCCGCGGCGCGACCTTCTCCGCAATGGTCTTCACGCACTAGGTTCTGGCTTTCTTGAAGGGGTTTGTCATGAGCGACACCACGACCATCGACCCGGACCTGCGCCAGCAGGTCGTCGACACGATCTGCGAGCTGCTGCCCCGCGTGCTGAAGCGGGAGGTCACCGGCGCGTCGGAGACCACCACGCTCATGGACGACCTGGGCATGAGCTCCACCACCGGCCTGGAGCTGGTCCTCGAGCTGGAGGACAAGCTGGAGCGCGAGATCAGCGTCGAGGACATGGGTCGCGACAACTTCGAGACGGTCGGCAGCCTCGCCGACTACGTCGCCGGAAACCTGCTGCCGGAAGAGTGAGCATGCCCGCTCTCCACGACGACCGCTGGGGTCTCCGGCGCGCGGTGTCGCGCCGGTACCCGTCGCCGGCCGCGCTCGCCGCCGACCCCGGGCACGCCGCCCGGCTGTCGACGTACCTGACCGACCTGCTCGCCCCGTACGACCTCACCGTGGCCCGCGACTCGTCGTCCGCCCAGTCCTACGGCGAGATGGCCGTCGAGCTGCTGCCGTCCTCGCCGGTCGACCTGCTGGTGCTCGCCTACGACGTGCCGGACGTCTCCCCCGGCCGCGCCGTCAGCACCTACCTGACCCACGTGTGCCCCGGCAAACCGATGTCCTTCGCCGTCTCGGACCAGGGCCGCGCGGCGGCCTTCACCGCGCTGTCGCTGATGCGGACGTATGCCGCCACCCACCCCCGGGCGCTGCTCATCGCCGTCGAGCAGGCCGACCTGCCCTACGACCCCGGCGTGCCGCTGTCGCTGCCCGCCGCCCACGCGGGCATCGCCCTGCACCTGTCGGCCGCCTCCCCCGCCCCGCTCACGACGGTCACCACCCTGCCCGACGCGGCGCCTTCGCTGAGCGTGCTCGACGGCCTGTCCGCGACGACCGTGATCCTCGGCGGCGGTCTGGCGGCGCTCGCCGACGACGTGAAGGCCGACCGGGTCGTCCTCGCCGACCCCGCCCAACCGATGACCGGCGTGTGGGAGGCCCTGGCGGGGCTCGACCTGGCGACGGCCGGCCGGATCGCGGTCGCCGACCACGACCCCACCCTGCACTACCTGTGCGCGGCGACCTTCGGCTGAAACCTGCGCGGCGACCTTTCGGCTGAGCCTGTGCGCGGCGGCGGCCTTCGGAGAGCGACCTCCGACTGAGCCCGCTCGCCACCCGAACGGCCGCGCTCCGCCGACGGCAGCGCATCGTCGCGCTCGGCCAGCGCGGCCTTTCGCGGCCCGCCGCCGCCAGTCCCGTCCGGTCGCTCCGCCAACGGCCGCGGCCACACTGCGCACCAGCGTCGCCCGTCCCATCCAGGGCTGCGCTGCTGCGCACCGGGCGGCGACCGCAGCCCCGTGTCGTGCCACACGGGCGCGGCGACAGGTCGTGCCACGGGCGGCGCCGCCGAATTGGCATGGTCAGGCACGGCGACAGCCGGTCTCGCGTCACACGGGCGCGACACCTACCGCCTGAGGCAGTACGCGGTGGCCTTCGGCTAAGACCGCGCGCTGCCACCGGCCGACGTCGCCCGCCGCGCATGCACAGCCGCAGCCGGACACGCCGGCCTTCAGCGAACCTCCAGAACCTGACCATGCCCATTCGGCGACGCCGGTCGCCGCGACCGTCCTGCCTCGAACGATGTGGCGCGTCGTCCCGGGCCACATCGTGCTTCCACCGCGCGTACGCGACGCTTGCGCTGCGCCGCACGCGCACAGCCCCATCGCGACGCTTGCGCTGCGCCGCACGCGCACAGCCCCATGTGGTCGCGGCACGTGCGCCACCCAGGCACGACCGCTGCCGGCCGGCAACGCGCCTCGCTAGCGTGCGGCAACGTGCCGTTGTGCCGGCGGCACGCCACCCGAGCGTCGTTGCGCCACGTGCGGCCACCCCGGCACGCGGCCACCCAGGCGCGCGGCCACCCAGGCGTGCGGCGCTCCCACTTGCGCAACGTCGCCGGCCGCACCCGAGCCGCCACCCAGGCAACGGCCGCTGTCGGCCAGGGACGCACGCCACGTGGGAGCGTGGCACCGTGTCGTCGCACCACGCGCACCACACACGCACGGCCGGTGCGCCACGCGGACGCGACCGTGGATTGGTGTGGCACACGCGCGCGACCGCGGGTTGGTGCGTCACACGCGCGGACGCTGGCGGCAGCTGAGGTTCGGGGCAGGTGTCGTCGTCGGGTCGGCCGCCCGTACAGGGCTCGATAGGCGGGTCCTGGTGTCGGGCTGGCCGCTTCACTCCACCGTACCTGAGGCTACCTAATTGATCTCTAAGGTCGTCACCAGGCAATGACGCACTGTACCTGCCGCTGAGCCTGCGGGCCAAAGCGCAGGTCAGGTGGGGCGCAGGAGGTGGGCGACGTCGAGGGCGCGGGTCAGCGGGCCGCCCGTGTCGGCGGTCCAGACCGAGGACAGGACGGCCTTGACGAAGCCCCACGCGGCCAGGCGGTCCTCGGGTTCGCCGAGCGCCGCCGACAGCTGGCGCAGGCGGGCCGGGACGAGGGCGGTCAGGGCCGGGTCGCGGTCGTCGGGGTGCGGGTTGAACAGGATCGAGCCGACCTCGTAGCCGGGGTCGCCGACCAGGCCGTGCGGGTCGATCGCCAGCCAGGGGGCGCGGGTGCCGGCGAGGACGTTGTCGTGGTGCAGGTCGCCGTGCAGGACCGCCTCCCGGGACGCCGACGCGCACAGGGAGCGCATGAGGGCCGCGGCCTGTGAGACGAGGCCGGCGGGGACCGGGCCGCGGTGCCGGTCCAGGGCACCCACCTGCGACAGCACCGGCGGCAGGCCGTGCGACGCCGGCGGCGGGACGTGCAGCTGCCGCATCAGGTCCGCGAGGACGGCCATCGCCGCGGGGTCGTCGGCGGGGACCAGGTCGCGGAGGCGGTGGCCGGGGGTCACCTGCTCCAGCAGTATGGCGCCCCGGGTCGCGTCGAACCGCAGCGGCCGGACGGCGCCGCGGCCGTCGAACGCCCTCAGGGCGGCCGCCTCGACCTCCAGCTCGAAGCCGACCTTCAGAACGGCGGGCGTGCCGTCGGCCTGCCGTACCGGCGCGACGTAATGGAACGTGAGGTCGTAGGGGGCTTCGAGGACGAGGTCCCAGTCGGCGGCGAGGCCGTCGAGCAGGGCGGGCAGGCCGGCGAGCCAGCGCTCGCCCTCGGCGCCCCAGACGCCGGTGACGTTGCGGGACAGGGTCGTCAGGATCCGAACCACGCCCTCAGCTGCGCGGCGGCCTGGGCCAGCGCGACGCGGGCGCCGTCGACGACGCCGGCCATCGTGAAGAAGCCGTGGGACATGCCGTCGTAGCGTGCGAGCGTGACGGGGACCGCGTCGTCGGCGAGCCGCTTCGCGTAGCGCTCGCCCTGGTCGCGCAGGGGGTCGAACTCGGCGGTGATGACGAGCGCGGGCGGCAGGCCCTTCAGTGTCTCGGCCCGCAGCGGCGACGCGAGCGGGTTCTCGGCGTCGTCGGCGTCGATGAGGTAGTGCTTGCGGTACCAGGCGACGGAGTGGTGGTTGAACTGGTACGGGTCGGCGTTGTCCCGCATGGAGTCGTCGTCGGCGAGCTGGTCGGTGTTCGGGTAGACGAGCAGCTGCCCGGCGAGGGTGAGGTCGCCGGCCTCCTGCGCGATGAGGGTCGCCGCCGCGGCCAGGTTGCCGCCGGCGCTGTCGCCACCGACCGCGATCCGGGCCGGGTCCGCGCCGAGCGTCTCGGCGTTGCCGGCGACCCACTGCACGGCGGCCCAGCAGTCCTCGATCGCCGCCGGGAACGGGTGCTCGGGCGCGAGCCGGTATTCGGGGACCACGACCAGGCAGCCGGCGCTGTTGGCCAGGGTGCGGCTGATCCCGTCGGCGGTGTCGATCGTGCCGAGGACCCAGCCGCCGCCGTAGAAGTACATCAGGACGGGCAGCGGGCGGTCGGCGGACGGCCGGTACACGCGGACCTGCATCCGGCCGCCGGGCCCGTCGATCCAGTGGTCGGTGACCTCGTGGACGGGCTCTGGGTCGCCGCCGCCGGCCTTGATGGACGCGAGGTCGTCGGCGCGCGCGTCCTCGAGGGTCATCTTGTACAGCGGTGTGGCGCCGTCGCGCTCGCGCCGGTCACGCATCGCCTGCAGCTGCGGGTCGAGTGGCATCTCTACGCTCCCTGGATCTCACGGGACAGGCGGCGGATCATCTCCGCCGCGGCGATGGCGTGGCTGCGACCGTTGCCGTGCAACCCGTCCGCGCCGGTGAGGACCTCACCGAGGGCGATCGCCGGGTGCGTGGCGAGGTCGACGTGGATGGTGCCGAGCGTCGCGGCGAGCGCGGCGGTGCGGCGGCCCAGCAGCGTCATCCTGCGGGAGAACGCGGGGCCGAGCCACGCCGGCATCGACGGGTACTGCGGCATCACGAACAACGACACGGTCATGACCTGGGCGCCGGCGTCCTGCAGCGGGCGGACGATCGCGGTCAGCGTCGTGTCGACGGCGTCGGCGCGCGACTCGTAGCCGGGGCGCATCGCGTCGTTGGCGCCGCAGATGACCAGCGCCAGGTCCGGCCGGAACTCCAGCGCCGGGCCGAGCTGGGTGTCGAGGACCTCGGCGGCGCGCAGGTTGCGCCGGCCCAGGTTCAGGGACGCGAGGCCGGGGCGCTCGTGCAGCAGCTCCGCCCGCACCCGGTCGGGGAACGCGAGGGGATGGTAGCCGTCGACGGGGTCGATGAGGCCCTCCGCGACGCTGTCACCGAGGATCGCGAACCGGTGCCACGGGTGCCCCGCGAGGAGCGCGGTGGCCTCCCCGGCGGCGAGGCAGAACGGGTCGGAAACTTCGGCGGTCAGCATGCTGTCGGTGCCCATGCAAGCCTTTCGGCTCCTGTCGGTCGTGGCGTGGTTCCGATAGGCTACCGCCTATGGAGCGCCGGTGACACGATCGAAGACCGGGCCGGTCTTGACCGCCTCCGACTATCAGCACCTCGCCCGGGAGCTCGTCGACGCGGACGTGTGGGACTTCATCGAGGGCGGCGCCGAGTCCGAGCGCACCCTGCGCGCCAACGTCAGCGCGTTCGACCGGCTGCGGCTGCGGCCCCGGGTCATGACCGACGTGTCCACAGTCGACACCGCCGTGTCGCTGTTCGGCGCCGGCCACCGGACCCCGATCGGCGTCGGGCCCACCGCGTATCACCGGCTCGTCAACCCCGAGGGCGAGGTCGCCACGGCGCGGGGTGCGAGCGCCGTGGGCGCGCTGTTCGTGGTGAGCGTCTTCGCCAGCAGGTCCCTCGAGGACATCGCGGCGGCGTCCGACGGTCGGCTGTGGCTGCACCTGTACTGGTTCCGCCGCCGCGAGGTGATGACGGGCCTGATCCGGCGGGCCGAGGACGCCGGCTACACGGCGCTGGTGCTCACCGTCGACGCGCCCCGCATCGGCCGGCGCTGGCGCGACATGCGCAACGGGTTCGCGATCGGCGGTGACGTCGCCGCCGTCAACATCGACGCGGCGGTCATGGCGCTCACCCACCACAGCGACGTCGGCCACTCCGCGATCGCCGACCACGCCGCCCAGTCCTTCGACGCCGCCGTCACCTGGGCCGACCTGGCCTGGCTGCGGTCGCAGACCAGGCTGCCGATCGTGCTCAAGGGCATCCTGACCGCGGAGGACGCGGCCCTGGCCGTCGAGCACGGCGCGGACGGGGTCGTGGTGTCCAACCACGGCGGCCGCCAGCTCGACGGCGCCGTCGCCAGCCTCGAGGCGCTGCCCGAGGTCGTCGACGCGGTCGCCGGCGCGATCCCGGTGCTGTTCGACGGCGGGGTCCGCCGCGGCACCGACGCGCTCGTCGCGCTCGCGCTCGGCGCCCGCATGGTGCTGCTCGGCCGGCCGCCGCTGTGGGGGCTCGCGGCCGGCGGCGCCGACGGGGTCGAAGGACTGCTGCGCACGACGACCGATGAGCTGGCGCACGCGATGGCGCTCGCCGGCCGCCCGCGCCTCGCCGACCTGGACCGGTCGGTGCTGCGGGCCCGACCTGGAGGCGAACTGTAGATGGTGGAGCTGTCCCGCGAGGCGTTGCACGTGTCGGTCTCCGACCCGGTGTCCACCTCGATGAACTTCCTCAACGAGGTCGCCGGCCGGTTCCCCGACGCGATCTCGCTCGCCGCGGGCCGCCCGTTCGACGAGTTCCACTCCGCCGCCGACGTCGACAAGCACCTGCAGGCGTACCTGACGCACCTGCGCGAGAGCGGCATCAGCGACGTGCAGAGCAGGGTGCTGCTCACCATGTACGGGCGGACCAACGGCCACATCGGCGGTCTCATCGCCCGCATGCTCGACGTCGACGAGGACATCCGGGTCCCGGACGAGGCCGTCATGGTGACCGCCGGATGCCAGGAGGCGATGGTCATCGCGCTGCGCGGCCTGTGTGCGGGCCCCGGCGACGTCGTGCTCGCCGCCGAGCCCTGCTACGTCGGCTTCACCGGCGCCGCCCGGATCCTCGGCATCGACGTGGTGCCGGTGCCGGAGTCGCCCGACGGGCTGCGACCGTCGACGGTCCGCGAGGTCGCCGCGGCGGTACGGGCCGGCGGCCGCACCCCGAAGGCCCTGTACCTGGTGCCGAACTTCGCCAACCCGTCGGGTGTGTCGCTGCCGGTGGCGACCCGCCGGGCGCTGCTCGACGTCGCCGCCGAGGCCGACCTGCTGATCCTGGAGGACGACCCGTACGGCCTCTTCGGCCTCGACGACGAGCCCCGGCCCACGCTGAAGTCGCTGGACACCGACCAGCGGGTCATCTACCTCGGCTCGTTCGCCAAGTCGTACTTCCCGGGCGTGCGGGTCGGGTTCCTCGTCGCGGACCAGCCGGTCGTCGACGCCGCCGGGCGCCGCACCGTCCTCGCCGAGGAGCTGTCGACGGTGAAGAGCATGCTCACCGTCAACACCTCCGCCCTCTCCCAGGCCGTCGTCGGCGGCATGCTGCTGGACAGCGGCTTCAGCCTCCGCGGCGCCAACCAGGCGAAGATCCAGTTCTACCGGCAGAACCTGCGGACCCTCCTCGCCGCGCTGGAGCGGCACTTCAGCGGTGGGCCCGTGCGCTGGAACAGCCCGAGCGGCGGCTTCTTCGTCGTCGTCGACGTGCCGGTGGACGCCTCCGAGGAACTGCTGGAGGTCTCGGCCCGCGAGCACGGCGTGCTGTGGACCCCGATGCGCTTCTTCTACCTGGGCGACGGCGGCAGCCACGCGATCCGGCTGTCGTGCAGCGCCCTCGAACCGGCGCAGGTCGACGAGGGTGTACGGCGCTTCGCCGGCTTCCTCGCCTCGGTCTGACCCGCCCCGATCGTGGACGCCGTCGACGTCTGGCTGGCCGACGCGCGGGTGCCGGAGTCGGCGCTGCCGGCCATGCTCGCGCTGCTCGACCCCGACGAGCGGCGCCGCCACGCGTCGATCGTGCACGCCATCGACCGCCGCCGGTTCATCGTCGCGCACGCCGTCACCCGTCGTCTCGTCGGCGCGGTCCTGGACGCCCCGCCGTCCGAGCTGCGCTGGTCCCACAACCCCAACGGCAAGCCGTCGCTGAGCGGCCCGTACACCGGCGTCGAGGTCAACCTGTCGCACTCCGGCGACCTCGTCATGGTCGCCGTGTCGCCGCACCGCCCCGTCGGGGTCGACCTGCAGCGGGTCGTGCCGGCCCTCGACTGCGCCGCGATGGCCCGGCGCTTCTACCCGCCCGCGGAGGCCGCCCTGGTGACGGGCGCCGACGGGCACGAACGCTTCGCCGAGCTGTGGGCCCGCAAGGAGTCCCTCGTCAAGGCGGCCGGCGCGCGGCTGACCCGGGGACTGGCCACGCCGGTCGCCGGGCCCGCCCCGGTGGTGGTCGACCACGACGGGCCGTTCCGGATCGCGGACCTCGTCGCTCCGGACGGGTTCCGGGCGGCGGTCGCCCTCGCTGGCGCGGCGCCGTTCGCCGTCACACAGCACGCGGACGGCTGAACGCCCTCGCGGACGCCGTCACACAGCACGCGGACGGCTGAGCGCCCTCGCGGACGCCGTCACACAGCACGCGAACGGCTGAGCGCCCTCGCGGACGGCGGCGCCGTTCGCCGTCGCACGGCACACGGGCGGCTGAGAACGGGTCACGGCAGGCGGGACAGCAGGCCCTCGCCCCACGGGAAGTCGATGTCGCCGATCAGGGCGTCAGCGGTGGCGCGTTCGCGGACGGCGTCGTCGACCAGGCCCTGCGCGTTGAGGACGGCGGCGGCCCTGAGCCGCGCCTCGCCCTCGCGGATCCGGTCGCCGAGGCGGTGGTACCGGTCGGCGCTCTCCCGGTATCGGGCGACGGCGGTGTCGAGCTGGTCGCGTCGCTCGGCGACCTGGGCGAGGCCCTGCAGCGCGCCCGCGACCGCGGCACCGTTGCCGACGCGTTCGGCGAGGACGCGCATCTGCTCGAAGTGGCGTTCGGCGTCGTCCAGGCGGTCGTTCTGCTCGGCGGCCCACGCGACCTCCTGGTGGTAGTACGCCAGGAGGTAGTCGTCGCCGGCGCGGGTGGCGATGCCGGGGACCTCGGCGGTGATCGCGTCGGCCTCCTCGCGGCGCCCGGCGAACCGGTAGGCGAGGCCGAGCGCCAGCCGCACCCAGCCGCCCTGGACCGACTCACCCGGGGGAAGCAGTTCGCGGGCGCGTTCCATCATCGGCAGGCTCAGGTCGTGGCGGCGGAAGTTGTTGTACAGGGTGCCGAGCGCCGTTCGCACCTCGACCTCATCCTCGACGCGGCCCAGCTCGACGAACAGGTCCAGGGACTGCAGCAGCGCCGCCTCCGACTCGGCGAAGCGGTGCAGGTCGCGCAGCGCCTCGCCGCGCCGGCGGAAGGCCTGTGCGGTCTCCCGCTGGTCGCCGGCGGCCAGTGCCAGGGCTTCGTCGGCGGGTGGCAGCGCCCGCTGCACCTCTCCCGCGGTCGCCCACGCGTGCGACACCCCGCGCAGCGCCCGGGCCCGGGCCACCGGGTCACCGGCGGCGTCCGCGGCGGCGGTCCACACGGCGAGCCGGTCGAACGGGTCGATGATCTCCTGGTGTACGACGTCGACCAGCGCACTGACGGCGCCGTGCCGGCCGGTGCCGACCCCCTCGGCGAGGACCGCGGGGAGGCTCGCGCTGTCCGCCGCGGACCGGCCGGTCGCCAGCCACCGCAGCAGCCGCTCCGACGCGTCCGCGTGCTCGTCGCCGGTCAGGGTCTCGGTGGCGAACAGGCGCAGCAGGTCGTGCAGGTGAAACCGTTCGGGCCCGGGCGACTCGACGAGGAACGCGTCGACGAGCCGCTCCAGCGACGCCTCCGCCCGCGGCACGTCGACGCCCGCCCGGGCGGCCGCCGCCTCGAGGGTGAACACCTGCCCCGGGTGCGATCCGGCCCGGCGGAACACCAGACGGTCCACTTCGGACAGTTCGGCGTACGCGGCCTGGAACGTCGACCGGACGGCGAGGTCGCCCTGGCGGAGCTCGTCGAGCCGGCGGTGCTCCCCGGCGAGCCGCTCGGCCAGCGCCGACGGCGTCCACTGTGGACGTGCCCGGAGCCGGCCGGCGACGATGAGGACCGCGAGGGGCAGCCCGGCGCACGCCTCGACGAGGGCCCGCGCGCCTTCGGGGTCGCTGTGGACGGTGTCGGCGCCGGCGACCCGTGCGAGCAGCTCGATCGCCGCGTCCTCGGGCAGCGCGGCAAGGGGCACGGAGTGCGCGTTGGCGACCCCGGTCAGCTGCCGCCGGCTGGTGACGATCGTCGCGCACCGCGCACCGCCGGGCAGGAGCGCGGCGACGTGGGCGGAGTCGCGGGCGTCGTCGAGCAGGACCAGCACCGCCCGGTCGGCCACCGCGGACCTGAACCGCGCGGCGAGCTCCTCCACCCCGCCGCGCCGCTCGTCCTCGGGCACGCCGAGCGCGGCCAGGAACCGGCCGAGGACCGCCTCGGGCGCGACCGGCTCCGCCGACGCACCGCGCAGCGTCGCGAACAGCTGCCCGTCCGGGAAGCTCGGCCGCAGCGCGTGCGCCGCCCCGAGCGCCAGCGACGTCTTGCCGGTGCCCGGCGCGGCGGCGAGCGTCACGACCGCCGACCCGCCGCTCAGGACCCGCACGATCTCGGCGACCTCGGCGTCACGCCCGAAGAGCGGGGTCGCCGCGGGCAGCTCGGCCGGGACCGGGTCGGGCACCGGGACCGGCGGCGCCGGCAACGGCGGTGGCGGCGGCGTCTGGGCCGACTGCTGCCAGAACGCCAGACCCGCCCCGGCGACCCCGAGCACCCCGACGGCCGGCCACGCCAGCCAGGCCACCGCGTCGATCGGTGCCGGCAGGGTGCCACCGGTCGCCACGTTGACGGCGACGGCGAGGAGGACCGAGAACAGGCCGGACACGACCGCCAGCAGGATGCCCACCCGACTCCGCATGCAGGGATCTTCGCCGATACGCCGCCGCGCCACCAACCCGCCCCGGCACGGCGGCCCATCAATGCACGCGACCACCACCGACACACCTGGCCACGACAACCGCCCCTGGCACCTCACCCCACAACACGGACCACCCGGCGACGCCAGCGATCAGCAACCACCCATAGCAGCCCGCCTGACACCACACTCCACCCCACAATGCGGACCACCCGGCGACGCAAGCGATCGGCACCCAGCACTCGGCGACCAGCGACCAGCCCTACCACCACATCCGACGAAGCGCGCGACCATCAACCAACACACCGGCCGTGGCAACCCGCCCACCACCACGCTCCACCCCACAGCGCGGACCATCCGGCAACCCGCCACGGCAACCCGCCCTGACACCGCACTCCGCCTCAACAATGCGGACCGGGCCACCCTGCGACGCGCGCGACCATCAATCGACACACCAGCCACCGGGGCCTGTCCTGGCAGCACACTCCATCCCATGACGCGGACAAGCCGGCAACGCACGCGGCCGCGGGCGGGCGGCCCGGACCGCGCAGAGGGCGGTCAGGGGCGGGACGCGGCGACCGTGGGTGCGGCGGGCCGGGGGCGGGCGGCGGTGACGGCGACCGTCGTCAGCAGCGCCACCGCGAGCAGCCACGTCGACGGGACGAGGACGAGGCCCGGCCAGTGCGGCAGGGGTAAGCCCGGCATGTCCTCCCCGAACACGGGCAGCGCCCAGCCCGTCAGCCGCCACGCGATGAGGGCGGTGGCCAGGCCGAGGACGCCGGAGGTGGCGACCAGCACCGGGTACGTCCACAGCTGGGTCCGCGCGGCCGCCCTCCGGCTCAGGCCCTGGGCGCGCAGGGCGGCGAGGTCGGCGAGGCGTTCGCGGCGGTCGACTGCGATGACGAGGGCGAGGCCGCCGGCGCCGAGGATGACGGCCAGGATGCCGGCCAGCACGTGGAACCAGACGGCGAGCGCGGGACCCTGCGCGGCGAGCCGCGCCTGGGCCGCGGAGACGCCGTTGTCGCCGGTGACGACGAGCCCCTGCGCGGTGAGCCGGGCGACGGCGTCGGGCGGGGCGGCGGCGCCGAGCCACACCTCGGGGCGTTTCGCCTCGCCGGCGTCGGTTGCGGCGCGGTCCGCGTACTCGAGGTCGACCAGCGTCCCCCGCGTGCCCAGCCGCGGCACGGCGGTGAGGCGGGCGGCGGCACGCACCTGGACGGGCAGGCCGTCGAGGCCCGCGACGCCGGTGCCGTCGGGCAGGGCGGCGGTCGTCACCACGGGCAGCGGCGCGGGGACGTCGGCGGCCTGCACCCAGGCGCCGTGCGGCAGGCCCTCGGGCGCGTCGAGGGTGACCCGGAGCCCGTCGGGCGCGGCGGTGAGCGTGGCACCGTCGGAGCGCCAGCGGGACGGGTCGGCGAGGTCGGCCCGGCCCGCGGCGACGGCGACCGGGTTGATGCTGCCGATGGCGCGCAGCACGACGGTGAGCTTCACGCCGGTGGCGGTCGTGTCGGGGGTGAGGTGCAGGCCCGCGACCCGGCACCCGTCGACGCAGACGGCCGAGCGTTGCTGGAAGGTGTACGGGCCGTCGTGCAGCACCCCGAAACCGACGACGGCGGTGCCGTGGCCGGTGACCGACGACAGCACGACGCTGAAGCCGACCGGTTTCGCCGCGTCGGCGCCCTTGACGGTGACGTCGACGGACACGTCCTGCCCGGCGACGACGACGGGTGCCGGGGCGGCGGGCCGCAGCAGCCGGCCGGCACCGGCCGCGTCGAGGTCGCCGTACTCGTCGCGCCAGGTGGCGACGGTCGCGAGGCGGGTCGCGTCGACGGCGAGCTTCGGTGCCTCCCCCGGGCCGCCGGCGGGCAGCTCGGCGACGGCCATCGCGTAGTCACCGGCCGGGTCCGCGGCGCGGACGGCGTGCAGCAGCTGCTGGCGGGTGAGCGGGGCGACGCTGAGCACGCGGGGCGCGCCGGTGCCGATCTGCGCGGCAAGGTCCCGATCGCGGGCGGCGACGTCGGCGGCGGTGACCGCGTAGCCGAGCACGCCGACGGCCGCGACGAGCAGCAGGAGCAGCCGCTGCGCGCCCGGGCGGCGGGCCAGCTGAAACGCGGCGAGCGCGGCACCGAGCCGGCCCCTGCGCAACGCCCGGTCACCGGCGACCCGTGCGAGCGGGACGACGCCACGGGCGGCACCGACCGCCAGCGCGATGATCACGAGCGCGGGCGCGGCGAGGGCGACCCCGGACAGCGAGCCGCCGGTGAGGAACAGCTGCGCGGTGGCGGTCACGGCGAGCAGCCCGACGACGATCTCGGCGGTGACGAGCCGCCACCCGGTCAGCTGCGCCCGGACCCGCCGCATCAGGTCCGCGACGCCGCTGACGAGGTGCCGGCGCTGGGCGGCCAGCATCGCCACGACCGCGCCGAGCAGCGCCCACGGCGCCCACCGCAGCGCGTCGAGCCCGAGGACCGGCGGGTCGACGCCGGGGAACCGCCACGCGACGACGGCGGCGACGAGCAGCTGCCCGGCGACGCAACCGGCGACCCCACCGGCGAGGAGCGCGGCAAGGCTCTCACCGCTGGTCAGCCACCACCGCGTCCACCAGCGGGCGCCGCGCAGCGCGATGACGGCGAGCTCGGGTCGCCGGCCTTCGGTGCCGTACCCGGCGGCGATGAAGATGACGGCGTACGCGAGCAGCAGCAGCGGCGCCGCACCGACGGGAATGCTGCGGCGGGCGAGGTCGCGGCTGCGGTCGATCCGGTCGAGCAGCTGCGGGATCGCGGTGGTGAGGGTGAGCGCCCGGCCGAGGTTCTCCCCGCGGGCGTCGAGCCCGGCGAGGTCGCGGCGCAGGGCGGGCAGCCTCGCCTCGGTGATCGTGCCGGGGATGGCGGTCGCGTCGATGGAGACGTCGCTGGGCCCGTGCGACATGGTGCGGATCGTCTCGGCTCCGGTGAAGACCGGCTCGCCGGGGCGGGCGGTGTGGTCGAGCCGGAAGTACCCGTGGGCGCCCCAGTACTGCCCGTCGGGCTCGGGCGTGCGGTACGTCCCGGCGACGGTCAGCGGCGTGGCGTCGCCGTCCGCGACGTAGATGGGCCGGGTCGGGTCGGTGCTGATCACCGCGTACGTGAGGGTGATCAGGTCACCGGCGGCGAGGTGCAGCCGCTGGGCGGTCTGCTCCCCCACGACGACCTCACCCGCCGCGGCGAGGCACCGGCCGGTGACGATCGTCAGGTGGGCGCAGGCACCCTGCCGGTACAGCAGCCGCGAGGCCACCCGAGGGTCCGGTTCGATGCCGATGGCGGCGAACTCCTCCGCGTACACCTGGGTGAACCCGGGCACCGCGACCAGCGCCCCACCGACGTCCGCGAACGAGACCCCGCCGGGCTCCCGCTGCTCGTTGACGGTGGCCTGGACCGTCAGCGACAGCTCGGCGGGGCTGGCCGTGGCCACCTGCCCGGCCACCACGGCACGGTCGACCGCCTGGAGGTAGGCGGGCGCGGCAACGGCCGCCGCGACCGCGAACATCGCCAGCAGCGCGAGCGTGACCGCCTGCCCCCGACGGGCACGCAACATACCAAGCAACAACGACATCATCGCGACCAACCCCGATCAACGTGCCACGCATCAACCCGACGACCGACCGGCAACCCCGCCACCCACCAGACCGACCCGACCCCACCCACCCCCACAACAGCCGCCACGGCAACGAAACCCACGACCGCCACCACAGCGGAGAAGACCACGGACGCCGCCACAACGGCGAACACCGCCGACGCCACCGCAGCGGACACGACGTCGGACGCCACCGGCCACCAGCCACCGACAGCGCAACGGTCACCGGCAACGCGAGGGCCACCAACTGCCTGAAGGTCGCCGACCGCCCGAGGCGAGCACGCGACCTGCCCAGCGGCAACGGCATCATCGCGGCAAACCCCGATCGACCGCGGCAAACACCGAACCGGCGGACAACCCGCAGCATCGGCGACCATCGAACCGCGCCGACCACATCCGTCGAAGCCACCACCACGTCGATGCCGGCCACGGATGGCAGCGCCGATGGCACCGACCCGACGACCCTGCCGCGCGCCGGCGACAGACGCGGACATCGCCGGCAGTGGAAGGGGCGCCGGTTGTGCACGGCGGGGGTGGGGGGCGAGTGGCGACGGTGGTGTCATCGGGACGGGCCTTGGGCGGTGTCGGGGGCGTTGAGGTGGCGGGTGAGCGGGAGTGCGGTCAGCCACCAGGACAGGCCGAGGACGCACAGGGCGACCGCCGCAGCGGCGGCCAGGGCCGGCGGCGGCAGGGCGGAAGGCGCCGGCATGACCTGCCAGTCGTCGACGAACGGGCGGCGGGGCGGGCCGGTGGCGAGCCGGGCGGCGACGGCGGCGAGCAGGCCGGTGGCGGCGCCGAGGAGGAGGACGGCGGCGTAGCCCGCGCGGCCGGCGGTGACGGCGACGCCGGCGGGCAGGCCCTGCCGGCGCAGGGCGCGCAGCTCGGTGAGGCGCCGGCGCCGTTCGACGGCGACCGCGACGGCGAGCGCGGTCGCGGCGGCGAGGAGGCCGAGCGCGGCGGTGACCAGCTGCAGCCGGGCGGCGACGGCGGGGCCCTGGCCGGCCAGCCGGTCGGCGCGGGCGGTGACGGTGTCGTCGGCGAGGACGACGAGGCCGGCGGTGGTGAGGGCGGCGACGACCGACGCGGGCGCGCCGGCGGTGAGCCACACCTCGGTGCGGCCGCCGGTGCCGCCGGTGCCGAGCCGCTGGGCGGCGTCGAGGTCGAGCAGGATGCCGGCGGTGCCGGCGGCGGGCAGGACGCCGGTGGTCCCGGCGACGCGGACCGGGACGGCGCCGCTGCCGAACACGTCGACGGCCGGGTCGCCGAGCCGCCACGCCTCGGGTGCCTCGCCGGCGACGACGACGGGCAGCGGCAGGCCGGCGGCGATCGGGTAGGCGCTGCTGTCGCCCCGGTACGGCGCCGGCGCCTGCGCGAGCGTCAGGGTGCCCTGCCGGGCGACGACGGACATCGCGGGTCCCTTTGCCGCCGCCCGCCACAGCCTGGGGTCGCCGAGCGCGGCGCTGTCGAACACGGCCCGGTCCGCCTGCCGCAGCGCCTCGACGGTGAGCGCGTCGCCGGCGGCCGCGCGGACCAGGTCGAGGCGGGTGACGCGGCAGCCCCCGGCGCAGCCTTCGACGGCGGCGGTGACCTCGTGCTCGCCGGCCGGGACGGGCTCGAACGTGACCGTGCCCAGTGCCCCGGTCGCGGTGTCCTGGAGGTGCACGGCCAGCGCCGCCGGCCGCTCCCCGGTGTTGCGGGCGCGCAGGACGAGCGGTCCGGCGGTCACGGCCACGGGGGAGCCGGCGGGCGGTGCGGCGAGCGCCGGCAGCGGACCATACGCGGTGCGCCACCGGGCGACGGCGGCGAGCCGGGACGCGTCCACGGCGAGGATCCGGGGGCGGCTGGTGTCGTCGACGACGGCGGCCATCGCATACCGGCCGGTCGGGTCGGCCTCCCGGACCGCCCGCAGCAGCAGGGTCGGGTTGGCGGCCTGCACGGTGAGCACCCGGTCGGCGCCGAGCTCCTGGCCGCTGCGGTCGGCCCGGGCGGTGTCGCCGAAGACCTGCGCGGCGGTCGCGGCGGTGAGGCCCGCGACGGCGACAGCGACGAGCGCGAAGACCCGGTCGGCGCCGGGCCGGCGGGAGACCTGCACGGCGGTGAGCCCGAGCCGCAGCCGCCCGCCGCGCAGCGCGCCCGCGCCGGCCCGGTCGGCGGCGGCGCCGAGCAGCCGGGCGAGGGGCACGGCGAGCAGCACCGCGACGAGCACGGGGACGGCGGCGGCGAAGCCGTTGCGCCCCAGCTGGAACGCGCCGACGGCGGCGAGGACCACGAGCACCGCGTCGGCCGCGCCGCGCCGCCAGCCGCGCCGGCGGCCCGGCACCTCGCGCAGCAGCGCCGCGACCGGCGCCCGCAGCACGGGCAGCTCGGCGCTGAGCACGGCGGCGGCGCCCCCGAGCAGCGCCAGGCCGGCGGCGACGCCGCCCGCGCGCAGCACCGAGCCGGTCTCCGCGGACGGCGGGGCACCTGCCAGAACGTGCCCCAGCAGCAGCCCCAGCCCGAATCCCGCGGGTGCGGCGGCCAGCAGCGGCACCAGGTGCTGCCCGGCGGCCAGCCGCAGCGTCCGGCGGCGGGTGCTGCCGCGCAGCTTCAGCAGGGCGACGTCGCCGCGCCGGTCACCGGCGGTGTGGCGGCCGGCGAGCCCGAGCGCGAACCAGCACAGGATCACCGCCTGCAGGACGCCGGTGAGCACGCCGCGGCGGATCGCGGCCCGGTCGGCGGCGATGCGGGCGAGCAGGTCCTGGGTCGGCGCGACCAGGTAGTAGCCGCCGGAGCGCAGGGTGTATTCGGCGCGCCGCAGCCGCTCGTCGAGGTCGCCGCCGGCGAGTGCCTGCGCCGGGACGGTCGTCGTGTAGTCGAACGTCGGGTCGGCGAACCGGCTGCTGGCGAACGTGTCTGCGGCGACGAAGAACGGGTCTGCGGCGACGGACCGGTCGCGGCGGAAGAGCGGGTTGGCCCAGTAGAGGCCGGCGGGGTCCGCGAGCTCGTAGCGGCCGACGACGCGCAGCCGCTCCTGCGGCGCGCCGGGCTGGGTGCTCAGCAGCACCGTGTCGCCGATGCGGAGGTTGTACGCCGCGGCGGTGGCGCCGCTGACGACGGTCTCACCGGCCGCCTGCGGGCAGCTGCCCTCGACGCGCATGTGCTCGCACGCGCCGTCGCGGTATGCGGCGACGACGCTCGCCCCGCCGCTGCCATACGACATGGACACGGCGATGCCGAGGACGGGCGCGGCGTCGCGGACGGTCAGGAGCCGCTCCACACCGGCGCGGAACGTGGTGAGCGCGACGGTCGCGTCGCCGTCCGTGTCGCTCTGCCTGCGCACCGACAGCATGCGCTGGGTGGCGGGCGCGACCGCGACGTCGGCGGCGACGGCGCGGCGCTCGGCGGCGGCCGCATACCAGGGACCGGCGGCCGCGGCGGTGACGAGCAGGAGCGCGAGCGCGAACACGGTCCACGCCTGCGCGGTGCGCGCCCGCAGCGCACCCAGCACCAAACGGAGCACGGCACCCTCCTCGACCCGGCGCCCGGAGCCTACGCATCGGGCACGAATGAACCTACGTGCCGGGTACGACAGAAAGCCACGCGCCGCGGAGCGGCAGAAGACCACGTGCCGCGGAACGGCAGAGGAACGGCAGAACACCGCGTGCCTGGTGGGACGGAAACGACGGTGGGCCCCGGCGTCGTGTGCCGGGACCCACCGTTCGTGGCGCCGCTCGCCTCCGCAGTCGATAGGGCAGTACGGAGACTGAGGGCTTGTACTGTCTTGGTTGCCGGTCCGCGACGCGCTCAAACATCGCGTCCTTTATGGACGGTCAGCCCTCCTCGGCGGCGGAGAGAAGCTCGCGCAGCAGCGCGGAGAGCTGCCGGCGGCGCGCCTCGGGCAGCCGCTCGAAGACCTCCCGCTGCTCGGCCAGGCCGACGGCGACGGCCTCGTCGACGAGCACCCGGCCGGCGCCGGTCAGCGTGACCACGAGGCCGCGACGGTCGGCGGGGTCGGGCGAGCGGGCGACGAGCCCGGCCCGCTCGAGGCGGTCGAGGCGGCCGGTCATCCCGCCCGAGGTCAGCATGAGCGACGAGGTCAGCGCCTTCGGCGACAGCTGGAACGGCTCGCCCGACCGGCGCAGCGTCGCAAGCACGTCGAACTCGCCGCGGTTGAGGCCGAGCGCTCCGTACACCCGCTCCTGCCGGTCACCGACGATCTTCGCCAGGCGGTACACGCGACCGAACGCCGCCATCGCCTCGGTCTCCAGCTCCGGTCGCTCGCGGGCCCACTGCTCCACGATCCGGTCGACGTCGTCTGCCACGTCCACCATCCTCGCACATCTTGCTTCTAAGTAGCTTACTGCTAAGCTACTTAGTCATGAGGAACCTTGCCGCGACGACCGCCATCGCCCCCGCGCTGTGGGGCACCACCTACCTCGTCACCACGGAGTTCCTGCCCGACGGCCGTCCGCTGCTCGCCGGGACGCTGCGCGCCCTGCCGGCCGGGCTCCTGCTGGTCGGGGCCGCGGCCACCGCCGCCGGGCGCCGCGGCCTGCCGTCCGGCGCCTGGTGGTGGCGCGCGGCGGTGCTCGGGTTCCTGAACATCGGCCTGTTCTTCGCCCTGCTGTTCGTCGCCGCCTACCGGCTGCCCGGCGGGATCGCGGCCGTGCTCGGCGCGCTCGGCCCGTTCGTCGTGGCGGCGCTCGCGTTCGGGCTGCTCGGCCAGCGTCCCGCGGTGCGCGTCCTGCTCGCCGGCGCCGCGGGCGTGGCCGGCGTGGGGCTGCTGGTGCTGCGCTCCGACGCCGCCCTCGACCCGATCGGCCTGGCCGCCGCGGCCGCCGGCATGGTGTCGATGTCCCTGGGCACGGTGCTGGGTCGCCGCTGGGGCACGCCGCCCGGGCTGCCGGACCGCCGCACGGCACTGCTGGCGCTGACCGGCTGGCAGCTGACCGTCGGCGGCCTCCTGCTCGCCCCGGTGATGCTCGTCGTCGAGGGGTTTCCGCCGGTACTGACGTGGACCAACGCGGCAGGCTTCGGCTACCTCTCGCTGGTCGGCACCGCGGGCGCCTACTTCCTGTGGTTCCGCGGCGTGACGTCCCTCGCGCCCGCCAGGGTCACGCTGCTCGGCCTGCTCAGCCCGGTCGTCGCGGCGGTGGTCGGCTGGCTCGCGCTGGACCAGTCGCTCTCCCCCGGCCAGCTGCTCGGCGCCGTCGCCGTCCTCGCCGCCGTCGTCGTGGGCACCCGCTCGGCGCCCTCCTCCGGTGCGGCCGCCACCCCGACCGGTCCGGACAGCTCGCCGGCGAGCCCCGCCACGCCCGTCACCCGGACCGATCGAGCGGTGCTCGGGCAGCGGCGATCGCTGATGTACCGGTAACCTGGCCCCTCCGATGGGTTCGAGCCGTGTGTACGGGGGGATCGTGTCCGAGGAGATCTGGCGCGCCTGGGCCGGGCGGGCGCTCGCCGCCGTCGCGGTCGTGGGCGCGGCCGTGGCGCTGGTCGGCCTCACCACCGGCGCCTGGGCCACCTGCACGCTGCACGGCCTGAGCACCGCCCGGGGCGACCACGGCACCGACCCGGCCCGGCGCCTCGACGTCGACCTGTTCCCCGACGGCCGGGTCGCGGCCCACGGCGAGTCCTCGATGCTGCGGACGTACGACGACGGGGCGCACGCCGCCGTCCGCTCGGCGCTCGGCCACGCGATCCCCGGCCTGCTGGACGGGTTCGCCATCGCCTGCGTGGTCGCGATCGGGCTGCTGGCGCTCGTCGGCACCGTCCGGCGGCTGCCGGCGCACCTGTGGACGGTCGCCTGCGCGGTCGCCGCGGGGGCGCTCGTGACGGTGGCCGTGCTGCGCTTCGAAACCCTGGCGGCGCTCGCCGCGTTCGCGCCCGGCGTGGCCTCGGACTTCGAGGTCCACGGCACGCCCCTCGCCGGCTGGACCACGGCCGCGCTGGTGGTGTACCTCGTCGCCGCGGCGGCCCACCCGCTGCTGCGCGAGCCCACCGACACCTGACCACCGGCGGCCACCAGCCACCGCGCGTACCCGCCAACGCCTGACCACCGGGCGGCGACCCGCTGGCCCACGGGCTGGCCGACCCTGACCACCGGCGGCCACCCGCCGCCCCACGAGCCGGCAGGCGCTGACCAGCCGGCCTCACCCGCGATGCTTCGCGACGCCGCCGGCGTTCACGCCTGGCCGTGCGACTCCACCGGCGTCCGGTCGCCGTCCCGGCCGGCGCGACGGCGGCGGTGGCGTTCGACGGCGAGCCCGCCGACGGTGAGCACCAGCAGCGTCGCGAGGGCCGCCCACATCGGCCAGTGGCCCGGCTGCGATCCGTAGGCGCCGACGGTGACGTACGCCGTGGTCGCCGGCAGGATGCCGACGAGGGTGCCGAGGACGAAGTCGCGCAGCCGCACCGACGTCAGCCCGGCGACGTAGTTGACGGCGGTGAACGGCACGATCGGGATCAGCCTGGCGACCACGATGGTCCGCAGCCCGTTGCCCGCCAGCAGGCTGTCGAGGCGGTCGATGCGGCCGCCGGTCAGCCACCGCACGGAGTCGCGGCCCAGCAACCGCCCGAGGTGGAACGCCGCCACCGCCCCGAGCATCGCGCCGCTGACGACGACCGCGACCCCGGCCGGCACCCCGAAGAGCGCCCCGGCGGCCAGCGTGAAGACCGTCTTCGGCAACGGCGAGAGCGACACCACGGCGTACAACATGCTGAACGCGACCGGCGCCCACCATCCGAGCCCGAGGACGTCCTCCCGCAGCCGCTGCTGGTCGGGCACCCCGATGAGGACCGCCGCCGCCACCACCAACGCCACCAGCGAGAGCAGCCCGGCGACGTGCAGCAGCGCGGCACGAACGGTCATGATCCCATCATGCCTTCACCTGCCGGTCCGCGCTCCGGTGGCGGGGTGAGGGCGGTGCGGAGGAGGTGTTCGGCGGTCGCGGCCAGGGCGGCGTGGTCGAGGGTGTCGTCGAGGACGGTCTGCAGGAGGAGGCCCTGATAGATGGCGATGAAGATCCTGATGACCGAGTCGGCGTCGAGGTCCGGCGGCAGCGCGGCGCCGGCGAGGAGGCGGGCGGGGCGGTCGACGCCGGAGCGGACGAGGTCGCGGATGCGCTCGGAGCGGACGGTCTCGGCCCAGACCTGCAGGGAGAGGCGGAGGGCGTCGCGGGTGGCGGGGTCGCCGAGACCGCGGAGCAGGTCGGTGTACGCGGTGACCGGGTCCTCCTCGCGGAGGCGGCGTTCGCGCTGCTCGTGGCGTTCGGTGACGATGGCGGCGATCATGTCGTCCTTGCTGGTGAAGTACCGGTAGACCAGGCCGGCGCTCACGCCCGACTCGCGGACGATGTCCTGCACGGAGGTGCGGTGGAAGCCTTCGCGGGCGAAGCAGGCGGCGGCCGCGTCGAGGATCTGCCGGCGGCGGGCGGCGAAGTGGGCGTCGTCGACCTTCGGCATCAGCCGGCCACCAGCGCGCGGGCGACGCGGTAGAACTCGGCGGTCGGCTCGGCGGCCTGGCGGGGCGCGGGCAGCAGCAGCGCCGCCGCCGCGCGGGTCGACAGGTCCTCCTCGAGCCGGAGCCCGCGCGCGGCCAGGTAGGCGTGGACGGCGGCGGGGTCGAGGCCGAACGTCCAGGGTTCGCCCTGCCGGCGCACCGCGGCGTGCCACTCGGCGGCGCCCGGGAACTGTGCGGTGCCGTCCAGGACGCCGCGGTCGACGTACGTGAAGATGACGGTGCTGCCGGCGGGGCACAGCGTGGCGAGGGCCCGCAGGGTCGCGTCGACGGCCTCGGCGGACAGGTAGTTGGTGACGCCCTCCCAGATCACCACGGTGCGCTTCGACGGGTCGAGGCCGGCGGCGCGCAGGACCGTGGCGAGGTCGTCGGTGATGAGGTCGGCCGGGGCGAACACGACACCCGGCCGGGCGTGGCGGCCGAGGCGGCGCCGCTTCGTGGCCTGGGTCGCGGGGTGGTCGACCTCGAACCACGTGGCGCCGCCGGGGAAGCGGTGGGCGCGGCTGTCGAACCCCGCGCCGAGCAGCACGACCTGGTGGGCGCCGCCGGACAGGGCGGACGCCAGCCAGCGGTCGATGAGCGCGGTGCGGACCACCGCCGAGGCGCGCGGGCCGCCGGACCAGCGCCGGTCGATGTAGCGCACCAGCGCCGCGTGGACCCCCGGCAGGCGGCACAGCCCGACGACGGGACGGTGCCGCGGGGCGAGGAGCCGCCACGCGAGAGGGTCGTGGAACAGGCTCCCGCCCGGGCGTGCCGACTCCAGGGCCCGGAACCCGGCGACGTGCTCGGCGGTGCGACTGCTGCGGTCGATCACGCCTTCAGAATAATGAACGAACACCCATTTTTGAAGGGATGCCGTAGGCGGCGTCGAGGACCTGCATGGCCGCGCCGGCCGCGATGACGTCGGCGCCGAGGTCGGCGAGCGTGACCGAGACGTCCATCCAGTGGGAGCCGGGGATCGCGGCGCGCGTGGCGGCGCGGTACACCTCGGGAAACCGCAGCAGGTCGGCACCGGCGAGCACGATGTGGTCGACGTCGGTGGTCTGCAGCAGGTTGACGATGCCCGCCGCGAGCACCCGCGCGGCGTCGTCCACGCGCCCGTCCGCGAAGGCCGTGTCGTGCAGGATCTCCAGGCAGCCCGACCGCCCGCAGACGCAGCGCGGCCCGTCGAGCTGGACGACGGTGTGCCCGAACTCGCCCGCGTTGGTGTGTGCGCCCCGGTAGGCGGCGCCGCCGAGCCACAGGCCCGCGCCGACACCGGACTCGACCATGATCAGTGCGCCGTCGCGGAACGCGGGTCCGCGCCGCCACGCTTCGGCGGTCACGCCCGCGGTGACGTCCTTGTCCAGGTGTACGGGCAGCGCGAGCGCCTCCTGCGCGAGCCGGCGCAGCGGCACGTCGTGCCAGTGCCGCAGCCGGTGCGCGCCGCGGACGATGCCGGCGGCGTGGTCGAGCGGCCCGACCATCCCGATGCCGACCCCGACCAGGTCCTGCCCGGCCGGCATGGAGGACCGGAGCGCGTCCAGGAGCTGGCCCGGCGTGAAGTCGGGGGGAAGCGGCACGACCCGCGAGGCGAGGACCGTGCCGGCGAGGTCGGTCAGCACGGTGCGCAGCGTGGTGCGGGCGACGTGCACGCCGACCGCGTGGCGGCTGCCGGGCACGAGCCGGTAGATGCTGGCCGGCTTGCCGACGCCCTGCCGGCGGACCCCGCACACCTCGACAAGGCCCTGCTCGGCGAGCCGGCCGAGGACCTTCGACACGGCCTGCGGGGTCAGCCCGGTCGCCTCGGCGACGCCGGCCCGGTCGAACTCGGCCCGCGTCCGCGCGAGCGCGACGACGAGCGACTCGTTGTAGTCCCGCAGGTGCTCGAGGTGCACGCGATTGGGTGTCGCGCCGGGCGTGTCCATCACCACAGTCTATTACGCAACAGCGTTGCTAAACTGCCCGCATGGACCACCTCACCGCGTCCCGGCGCTGGACGGCGCTGCTCGCCCTCGCGCTCGGCGGCTTCGCCATCGGGCTCACCGAGTTCGTCGCGATGGGGCTCCTGCCGGACATCGCCCGCAACCTGCTGCCGTCGCTCTATGCGCAGTCCAGCGCGAAGGCCGTCGCGCACGGCGGTTGGATGATCACCGTGTACGCCCTGGGCGTGGTCGTCGGCGCGCCCACCATCGCGGCGCTGACCGCGCGGGTGCCACGCAAGCGGCTCGTCGTGGGGCTCCTGGCGCTGTTCGCGGCCGGGACGGTCGCCTCGGCGCTCGCCCCGACGTTCGAGCTGGTGCTGGCCGCCCGGTTCGTCGCGGCACTGCCCCACGGCGCCTACTTCGGCGCCGCCGGCCTGCTCGCCGCCGCCATCATGGGCCCGGGCAACCAGGCGAAGGGCTTCGCGGTCGTCCTCGGCGGCCTCACCGCGGCCAACCTCGTCGGCGTCCCCGCCATCACCAGGCTCGGCCAGACGGCGAGCTGGCGCACCGCGTACATGGTGATCGCCCTCATGTTCGTCCTGACGCTCCTCGCGGTCCTCGCCACCGTGCCCGCGGTCGCCGCCGCCGTCGACGGCTCGCCGCGCGCCGAGCTGGCCGCGTTCCGGGCGCCGCAGGTGTGGCTCGTCGCCGCGGTCGCGGCGCTGGGCTTCGCCGGCTTCTTCGCCATCGACAGCTACATCGCCCCGGTGACCACCCGCGTCGCCGGCCTGCCCACCGGCACCGTCCCGTGGGTCCTCGTCGCCGTCGGCCTCGGCATGACCGTCGGCAACGCCGCCGGCGGCTACTTCTCCGACCGCGACCTGCGCCGCAGCATCCTCGGCGGGTTCGTCATGTTCATCGCCGCGATGGTGGTCTTCGCCCTGGTCGCCGGCTCCACCGCAGGCCTGTTCGCCGGCGCCTTCCTCATCGGCGCCACCGGCCTCTTCCTCGGCCCGGCGATGCAGTCGCGGCTGATCAGCGTCGCCCCCACCGCCCAGCTGATGGGCGCCGCGGTCAACCAGTCCGCCATGAACATCGCCAACAGCCTCGGCGCCGCCCTCGGCGGCCTCGTCATCGCCCGCGGCTGGGGCTACCTCGCCCCCGCCTGGGTGGGCATCGCCCTGGGCGTGGTCGGCCTGGGCCTCGCCGCGGTCAGCTTCCTGGTCGAGGACCGCACCAACCGCCGCTCCGCCCCCGCCCCGGAGCCCGCCCTGACCGTCCGCTGACCCGCCCGCCGCCCGACCGGGCATCGGTGGCGGTGAGATCCTGCGCACGCTCGCGGATCCGCGCCCGACCGGTACGATCTGAACGTGTTCAAAAACGTGCGGGGCGGGTCGATACTGCTGGCCGGGCTGGTCGGGTCGGTGGTGCTGCGCGGGGCGCTGTGGGTGCTCACGGTGTCCGCCGTGGGGCCGTTGCTGGGGCCGGTCGCCGTCCTCGCCGGTGAGACGGTCGGGCGTGCCGCCGGGACGGCGGTCTGGGCCGGCGACATCGTGGCCTCGGTGCTGTGCGCCGCCGCGACGGGCGTCGCCTGTCACGGGCTGCATGCCGACCGGGCGTGGGCGTTCCGGCTGGGGCGGGGACTGGCGTGGTTCTACGTCGCCGTCAACGCGATCGCCGCCGCGGCCTGCGTTGCGCTGATGCCGGGGTGGGGGCAGCTCGCGGTGCCGTTCGCGCTGTACACCGTGTCGCTGCTGGTCGCCGTCGCCGCGCTCCGCCGGCTGGGGGCGGAGCGTCGCTCCGCGATGGTCGTCGGGATCGCCACCCTGCGCCGGACGGCCGCCGCCGCGGCGGGCCGCTGAAAGGCCCGCCGCGCGGCCGCGGCTCCGGTGGGGCGTTGACCGGTCACGCCGCGGAGAGGCGGCGGGCGATGGCGGGGATGACGATGGCGGCGGCGACGAGATGGGTGAGCATCAGGAGGGCCTTCGTGGCCGTGGTGGCGTCGGCGATGGCGTCCGGGACCAGCGACAGCACGGTGAGCACGACGGTGGTGCGGACGAAGGTGCGGCGCGGGTGGCGGGCCTTGTACGACAGGGCGACCGCGAGGACCACGCCGACCAGCGAGAACACCGCGGTGAGGGTGGCGAACCCGGACACGGGGATCGGGGCGCCGCCGACGTTCAGGCTGATGCCAGCGGCGTTGCCGGCGGCGGCGACGGCCGAGGTGGCGGCGCTGGCCACGGCGGTGGCGGCGAGGCCGGTGACGACGAGGGCGGTGGTGGTGCGGGGGCGGGCGGTGGTGGTGAACGTCGCGGACATGATGACCTCCGGTGTGCGGACCGGCCCGGTGCCGGTTCCTGACCACAGGTCGAACGGCGCCCACCCCGGATCGACAGGCCGGCCGAAAATCATGGAGTGAGTTGTCCGGCCACGGCGGCGAGGAGGTCGGCGCCGGTGAAGGGCTTCTCGACCAGGTGGACGCCGGGGTCGAGGATGCCGTTGCTGGTGAGGACGGGCTGGGCGTAGCCGGACATGAACAGCACCCTGGTCTCGGGGCGCTGCCGGCGGAGGCGCTCGGCGAGGACGCGGCCGAGCATGCCGGGCATGACGACGTCGCTGAGCAGGAGATGGATGGGGCCCTCGTGGGCGGCGGCGACCTCGAGCGCGTCGGCGCCGTCGGAGGCGGCGAGCACGGTGTACCCGCCGCGGCCGAGGATGCGGGTGGTCACCTCGCGCAGCGCCTCCTCGTCCTCGGCGACGAGCACCGTCTGGCCCTGGCCGCCGGGACTGCCGGCGCAGGGCTGCTCGCCGGCGTCGAGCGGCTCGGCGTCGCTGGCGGGCAGCAGGATGGTGATGGTCGTGCCGAGGCCCGGTTCGGAGTACAGGCGGACGGTGCCGCCGGCCTGCACGACGATCCCGTAGACGGTGGCCAGGCCCAGGCCGGTCCCGGCGCCGCTGGGCTTGGTCGTGAAGAAGGGCTCGAACGCCTTGTCCTGGACGTCGCGGGGCATGCCGGTGCCGGTGTCGGAGACGCGGAGCCGCACGTACAGGCCGGGCTTGAAACCGTCGCGGGTCAGCGAGTGCTCGCCGTCGACGGTGACGGTGCCGGTGTCGATGGTCAGCCGGCCGCCCTCGGGCATGGCGTCGCGGGCGTTGACGGCGAGGTTGACCAGGACCTGCTCCAGCTGGCCGGGGTCGGCGACGACGGCGGGGAGGTGGTCGGACAGGGCGGTGCCGAGCTCGATGTGCTCGCCGATGGAGCGGGTCAGCATCTGCTCGATCTCGGCGATGACCCGGTTGACGTCCAGCGGCACCGGCCGGACCACCTCCCGCCGGGCGAAGGCCAGCAGCTGGTGGGTGAGCTCGCTGCCGCGCTGGCCGGCCCGCAGGATCTGCTTCGCGTCCTCCTCGAACGGGGTGCCGGCGCCGTCCTCGACGATGAACTCGGCGTAGTTGAGGATGACGGCGAGCAGGTTGTTGAAGTCGTGCGCGACACCGCCGGCGAGCTGCCCGAGGCTCTCCAGGCGCTGGGTGCGCTGCAGGCGGACCTCGTCCATCTGCCGGTCGGCCTCGGCCCGGAGGCGCTCCTGCTCGGCGCGGGCGGCGATCTGCTCGGTGACGTCGCGGATGCCGGCGAGCGTGATGATGCCCTCGTCGGTGGGCAGGACGCTGCGGGTGATGTCGACGGGCACGAGGGTGCCGTCGCGGCGGCGGGCGACCGGGCCGGCCCAGCCGTCGGCGCGCTCCCCCTCCGGCAGCAGGCGGGTGACCGGCACGTCGAGCATGTCGTAGCGGGGCTGACCGAACAGCCGCTCCGCCTGGGTGTTGACCAGGGCGACCCGGTCGCGCTCGTCGACGCCGATGAGCGCGTCGGGCCCCGCGTCGATGACCGCCTGCATCTGGGCCTCGGCGCGTTCGCGCTCGCTGATGTCGCGGGTGGTGGTGGTGACGCCGATGGTGCCGCCGTCGGCCGCCTCGAGGGGGGACACGAGCATCGACACGGTGAAGAGCGAGCCGTCGGCGCGCAGCCGCAGCGTCCGGTACGGGTCGACGCGCCCGCCGGCGGCGACGATCGAGCGGATCTCGGCCTCGTCGGCCTGGCGCGCCGGCGGGATGATGAGGTCCTTCGACCGGCCGAGCATCTGCCCGGCGGTGTAGCCGTAGAGCCGCTCGGCGCCCGGGTTCCAGGACAGGATGATGCCGTCGAGGTTGGTGGAGACGATCGCGTCGTGCGACGACTGGACGATCGAGGCGAGCAGCGACCGGGCCCGGTCCACGCCGGTCGCGGCGCTGAGGTCGTGCAGGACGGCGAAGATGTGGCCCTCGACGACGGAGAGGACGACCTCGGCCGAGAACTGGGTGCCGTCGTGACGGACCGCCCGCAGCGGCTGACCCTGGCGGCGGTCGGGTTGGACGGCCCCGAGGTACGCGCGGACCCGCTCGGTCATCGTCGGCGTGGCGGGCGGCACGAGCACGTCGACGGAGGCACCGACCAGGTCGTCGGTGCCGAACATCGCCCGGGCGGCGGCGTTGGCGAACACGATCCAGCCGTCGCCGTCGGCCACCACGATCGCGTCGGGCGCCACTTCGAGCAGGCCGCTGGCAAGCGTTTCCGTCCATCGCACCTGACCGCCCCCGCACCTCCGCCTATCCACCCAGAGTAAGGTGATCAAAACAGACAGTAGGCGAGATTCGGAAAGCGGCGACATGAGCGTAGACCCGAACCGGCCTAGCGCGGCCCGCATCTATGACCACTTTCTCGGTGGGACGCACAACTTCGCCGTCGACCGGGAGGTCGCCGAGCGGGCGTACGCGCTGGTCCCGGACCTGCCGCAGGTCGCGCGGGACAACCGGGCGTTCCTGCGCCGGGTGGTGCGGCTCGCCGCGGCCCGCGGGGTGCGGCAGTTCATCGACATCGGCTCCGGCATCCCGACCGAAGGCAACGTGCACGAGGCCGCCCGCGCCGCCGACCCCGGCGCCCGGGTCGTCTACGTCGACGCCGACCCCACCGCGGTGATCCACTCCCGGCAGATCCTCGGCGACGACCCGCTGACCGTGGTGCTGCAGGCCGACCTGCACCAGGCCGGCCGGATCCTCGACGACCCGGCGGTGCGGGCGCTGGTCGACTTCGGCGAGCCGGTCTGCCTATTGTTGGTCGCGATGCTGCACTTCATCCCGGACTCGGCGGACCTGCACGCGGCACTGCGCCGCTACCGGGACGCCGCCGCCCCGGGCAGCCTCCTCGCGATCACGCACGGCACCGCCGGGTCGCGCACCGACCGGCTCGAGGCTCTCGCCGACCTGTACGTGCGGACCGGCACACCGCTGGTGCTGCGCGACCGCGCCGCGATCCTCGCCCTGTTCGAGGGCTGGGAGCTGGTCGAGCCCGGCCTGGTCCACCTGCCGGCGTGGCGCCCCGACCCGGGCGACCCGCCGGTCGCGGACCCGGAGGCGTACGCCGGCCTCGGCGCCGTCGGCGTCCGGACGTGATCACCGGCCACATCACGGGCGCGGACCTCGACGCGCACCGGGTGGAGCTCACCGGGTACTGCTACCGCATGCTGGGCTCGCCCTTCGACGCGGAGGACGCGGTGCAGGAGACCATGCTGCGGGCCTGGCGCGCCGCCGGCAGGTTCGACGAGCGGCGGGCGACCCTGCGGACGTGGCTGTACTCGATCGCCACCAACGTGTGCCTGGACGTGCTGCGCGCCGCCGGCCGCCGCGCGCTCGCCGCCGACCTGGCGCCCGCGGCCGTGCCCGGCTCCGGGTTCGGCGCGCCGCTGCCGGAGTCCGCGTTCGTCTCCCCCGTCCCGGACGCCAGGGTGCTGCCCGCCGCCGACCCCGCCGAGCTCGCCGTGCGGCGCGAGACGATCCGGCTCGCGTTCGTGGCGGCCCTGCAGGTCCTGCCGCCGAAGCAGCGCGCGGTGCTCATCCTGCGCGACGTCCTGGCCTGGTCCGCGGCGGAGGTCGCGACGTTGCTGGACTCGACGGTGCCGGCGGTGAACAGCGCCCTGCAGCGCGCGCGGGCCGCGCTGCCGTCCGTCCCGCACCAGCGGCAGCCGGCGGGGCAGCTGGATCAGCGGCTGCTGGACCGGTACGTGCACGCGTTCACCAACCACGACGTCGACGCGCTCGTGTCGCTGCTGCACGAGGACGCGACGATGTCGATGCCGCCGTTCTCGTGGTGGCTGTCGGGCCGGGACGCGATCGCGGCGACGATGCGCGCCTCCGACGCGTGTCGCGGCGACGTGCTGATCCAGGTGCGGGCCAACGGCGGGCCGGCGTTCGGCCAGTACCGCGACGGCCGCCCCTTCGCCCTGCTGCTGCTCACCGGCGGCCCGCTGATCACGTCGTCGGTCGCGTTCCTCGGCCGCGCGGACCTGTTCCCGCTCTTCGACCTGCCGGCCGGCGCCGTCGCCTCCGCTGCCCCGCGGCAACGGCACTAGCCAAGCGCTGCGGGCCGCTCACGCCAGCTTCGACAGGGCCTCGTAGGCGGTCTCCGCCTCGGCCCGCACCTCGGCGCGCACCGCCTCAGGGTCGGCGCCGGCCCGGATCCGGTCGCGGATCTGGGCGTGCAGGGCCCGGTCGACGCCGGCGAGCACGGCCGCCCGCCAGCGCGATCCGCCCAGCGCCCCACCCAGCACATCGGCCAGGGCCTCCTCCGCCAGCTGCGCCAGCAGCCGCGCCCGGGCCTGCAGCGCCGGCGAGTCCTCGACGACCTGCCAGAACGCCCCCGCGTCCGGCGACAGGCCGAGCGTCGGCTCGCCCCGGTCGAGCTCCTCCAGGAACAGCCGCCGGACGGCGCCGACCGGCGACTCGTGCGGGGCGCGGTCCCGCACCGCCGCCGCCAACCGCTGCACGACCTGCTCCTGCCGGTCGAAGAAGAGGTCCTCCTTGGTCGGGAAGTAGTTGAAGGCGGTGTTCACCGACACGCGGGCCGCCTCGGCCACCTCCGCGACCGTCACCCGGTCGAACCCCCTGGCCAGGAACAACGCGAGGGCCGCGTCCGCGATCGCGGTCCTGGTCGCCGCCTTCTTCTCCGCCCGCAACGCCATGACCGGAATTCTAGCGTCACTTAAAATTTGGTGTGACACCAATTTTCGCCGTACGGTGGCGGCATGTTGAACTTCGGGATCTACCCGGGCGGCCTCGGCGCCGACATGGACGGCGTCGTCACCCCCGGCCCGCCGGAGGACGCGGCGCGCATCGACGAGCGGCTCGACGAGCTGCGCCCGCACCTCGTCCGCGGCTACGTGCACTACAGCGACGCCCTCGGCGGCCACCAGGAGGCGCCGCCGCGCCCCGCCCGGCACGCGACCGGCGGGCGGCGGCTCGACCTGGTCGCCTGCTTCCGCGAGCCCGGCGACGACCTCGGCGGCTGGCTGGCGTTCCTGCGCGGGCTGGTCCGCGCGCACGGCGACGTCCTCGCGACGCTGCAGGTCGGCGAGGAGGCCAACCACGACGGCCCGGGCGGCGACGGCGGGTCCCCGCACGCGCGGCGGGCGGTCGTGGAGGGCGTGCTCGCCGCCCGCGACGAGGTGGACCGGCTCGGGCTCGACGTGCTGATCGGCTGCAACTCCACGCCGGTCTTCGACCCCGCGCAGGAGTTCTGGACCGGCCTGGGGCGGCTCGGCGGCGGCGAGTTCCGCGACGCGCTCGGCTACGTGGGCCTGGACTTCTTTCCTGACGTGTTCCGTCCTGTACCGGCGGACGCCTTCACCGGCGCGGTGACGGCCGTGCTGCGGGGGTTCCGGGACGTCAGCCTCGCCGCCGCGGGCATCCCGGCCACGGTCCCGGTCCACGTGACGGAGCACGGCTGGGCGACGGGCGCCGGCCGGTCGTACGAGCGCCAGGCCGACGTGCTGGAGACCGTCGTGCGAACCGTGGAGGGGCTGGCCGTGCCGCTGAACATCACGACATACGAGCACTTCTCGCTGCGCGACGCCGACTCGGCCAACCCCTCCACGATGTTCCAGTTCGGGCTCGTGCGCTCGGACTACACGCCGAAGCCCGCCTTCGAGCGGTTCCGGGCGCTGATCGCCGGGCGGACGGTCACGGCGACTCGCCCAGGGTGACGGTGAGCTGCTGCTCGGCGCCGTCGCGCTTGACGGTCATCTTGAGCTGATCGCCGGCCTTGGCGGCCTGGATGGCGTTGATGAGGTCGGTCGCGTCCTTGATCTGCGTGCTGCCGATCTTCGTCACGATGTCGCCGGTCTTCATGCCGGCCTTGTCCGCCGGGCCCGCGGCCACGACGCCACCGATCAGGGCGCCGCCGTCGCCGTCGCCGAGCTGCACGCCGAGGTACGGGTGGCTGACCTTCCCGCCCTTCGCGAGCTGGTCGGCGGCGGAGCGGGCCCGGTTGGCGGAGATCGCGAAGCCGACGCCGATGTTGCCGTTGCTGTTCTCGCCGGCGGTGAGGATCGCGGTGTTGATGCCGACGACCTCGCCGGCCAGGTTGACCAGCGCGCCGCCGGAGTTGCCGGGGTTGATCGCCGCGTCGGTCTGGATCGCGTCGGCGATCGACTTCGCGCCCTGCTCGCCCGAGCTGATCGTGCGGTGCAGCGCGCTGACGATGCCGGCGGTCACCGACCCCTGCAGGCCGAGCGGGCTGCCCACGGCGAGGACCGTATCACCGACCCGGAGGGCGTCGCTGTCGCCGAACTTCGCGGCCGTCAGCCCCGACACGTTCTGCGCCTTGATGACCGCGATGTCGCCGGCGGGGTCCGTGCCGACGACGGTGGCGGTGGCGGTCTTGCCCGTGCTGAACGTGACGGTCAGCTTGGTCGCGCCGGCCACCACGTGGTTGTTGGTGATGATGGTGCCGTCGGTGCTCATGATGACGCCGGACCCCTCGCCCTCGCCGGTCGTGATGTCCACGACGCTGGGCAGGACCGCCTCGGCGACGGCACCGACGGAGCCGCGCTCGAGGTTGGGGGCGGCGTTGCGGGTGATGACGGTGGTGGGCTCGGCGCTGTCGCCGGCGAACTTGGTCGCGACCAGCCCGCCGCCGAACGCCGACACGACCGCGATGACCACGCCCGCCACGATCAGGCCGGCGACCCGTCCCCCGCGCACCGGCTGCTGCGGCCCGTACGCGGGCTGACCCGAGGCGGGGTGACCGGACACCGGGTAGCCCGAGACCGGGTAGCCGGAGACCGGCTGGCTGCCGTACCCGGGATGGCCGTTGTGGGGCTGCTGGCCGGGCGCGGTGACCGCGGGGAACGCCGCCGTGGTCGAGCCGATCCCGGGCGACCCACCGGCCGGGAACGCGCCCGTCTGCTGCGCCGGCCACGTCTGTGCGCCCGGCGCCGGGTGACTCTGCAACGGCGCCGTGTGCTGCGGGTGCCCCGGCAATGGCGCCGCGTGCTGCGAGTGCCCCGGCAACGGCGCCGCGTGCTGCGGGTGCCCCGGCAACGGCGCCGCGTGCTGCGGGTGCCCCGGCAACGGCGCCGTGTGCGCTCCGGCGGCGGGCTGCGGGTGGCCCGGCAGCGGTGTCGTGTGTGCCCCCGCGGCGGGCTGGCCGACCGACGGCGGGAACGGACCCGCCGGCACCTGCCCGGGCGCCCCCGTGCGCTGCTCGCCCCCGACCGGCCTGGCCCAGATCGGCTCAGGCGGCGACGCCAGCGGCTCAGGAGCCCCGCTGGACGGCGGGAGGTCGGAGGCGCCCGGGGAGCCGTCCGCGCCCGGCGGCTGGCCGGGCGTCGCAGGGCGTGGTGCGGTGGGCGGTGCGCTCCACTGGCGGTCCTCGTCACTCATGATGTCCACCTTGCACACCACACCTCCGCCCAAACTGGACTTCGGCTGGGAACTCGCCGTGAGCCGTCCCCACTCGTGTACGGTCGACCGCCATGACCGATTTCGTCGTCCACCCGATCGGCTGGGTGGAGTCGCCGCTGCGCGACCGCGCCGCCGCCCCGAGGCAGGGCGACGAGGGAGCCCCGGACGCCTGGCTCCGCTTCACCGACGCCGCCGCGCCGGGCCTGCGCGACCTGACCCCCGGCACCGAGGTCCTCCTGCTCACCTGGCTCGACCGCGCCGACCGCACCACCCTGACCGTCCACCCGCGCGGCGACCTGACCCGCCCGGCGACCGGCGTCTTCAGCACCCGCTCCCCCGACCGCCCCAACCCGATCGGCCTGCACCGCGTCACGATCCTCGCCGTCGACGGCACCCGCGTCCACGTCGACGCCCTGGAGGCCCTCGACGGCACCCCGATCCTCGACGTCAAGCCGATCCTGGACGCCGTCGGCGACCGCTGACCCCGCCCGGAGATCCGTGGCCGGCCCGGCGCGCCCGGCGGGCCACCGGATCGTCGCGTGTGGGGGCTACGGCCGCGCCGTGGCGAGCGTGGCCGGGGTGGGCTCCGACGGCGCCGGCGGAGCCGGGCGGCGGGCGACGAACAGCAGGCCGAGCGCGGCGAACAGCACCGTCACCACGATCGAGCTCGCGACCGGGGAGAACCAGGCGTCGGCGTGGCCGGTGAACTTCAGGTGGCCGTCGACCAGGAGCGGGGTCGCGATCGCGTTGGTCATGCTGTGCAGGACGACGCCGGGCCAGATGGAGCCCGTCCGGACGCGCAGCTCCCCGTACACCAGGGAAGCGGCGGTCAGACCGGCGAACATCAGCGCGACGAAGAGCGGCATCGACAGGGACGTCACCAGGCGCATGTCGGCGTCCGAGGTCCACACCAGGTAGAGCGGCAGGTGCCAGGCGGCCCACACGACGCCGACGAGCAGGTGCGGGGTGACCCGGCCGGGCAGGCCCAGCGCCATGGCCGTGCGGGTGCCGTACCCCCGGAAGATGAACTCCTCGATCGGGTTCTTCACCACCTGGACGGCGAGCACGGTCAGGAACGCGGCCAGGAGCGGATCGCCGCCGGTCAGCGACAGCGTCACCCCGCCGGCGGCGAGCCCGGCGCCGACCGTGACGACGGTGACCACGGGGTAGAGCGCGGTCGCCGCGCCGAACCAGCGGGCCCGGTGCGGGAAGCGCAGCGTGAGGCCGAGGCCGCCGGCGCCGTCGCGGGAGGCGAAGTACAGCACGAGCGCCGTCACGGCGGGGCCGAGGATGAACAGCAGCATGCCGGTCGTGCCGCCGCTGTCGCTGAACGCGGCCTCGTTGGTGAGCGGGGTCCCGCTCGCGCGGTCGGCGGCGACGCCGAGCCACCCGGCGCCGACCACGGCTGCGGCGAAGAGGACGAAGTTGAGCCGGACGCGAGTCATGGGTCCCCCTGCTACGGATCCTGGAGTGTTTCGAGGCATTCGCCGGCCCAGGCGGCGGCCGCCCGGGAGTGGTGGATCCCGGCGAGGATGGTCATCCGGATGTACGGGAAGTCGGGTGTGTCGCCCTCCTCGGCGGTGAGCCGGGCGAGCAGCTGCTCATACTCGGCGCGCTGCGCCTCGGCGGCGTCGCGGGCCCCTCGCAGCAGCTCCCGGCACCGCTCCCGGCCGAGGACGCGCCCGAAGAAGAGCCGCAGCAGCAGCCCGTTTCGCGGCGGGTTCTCCTGCACGGGCTCGTTCAGCAGCTCGATCAGCCGCGCCGTCCCGGAATCGGTGATGACGAACACCGACGAGCGGGCCCGGGTGCCGCCCCGGCGCTGCACGTGTCCCGCCTCCTCGAGGGCCTGCAGCGTCGGATAGATCTGCCCGAAGCTCTCGCTCCAGAAGTGCCCCAGCACGTCCCGGATCGCTTCCCGCAGCGCATACGCCGTCATCGGCTCGACGCTCAGCGCCCCCAGCACCGCCACCTGCGTCTGACTGGATCTGCTCATGACCACCCTCTTGTATCTGCCAGATATTTCTAACAGATACATTGACCCAAAGACAAGCGGCACGCCTCCGGGGAGACGTGCCGCTTGAGTGCGGTGCGGTGCGGACGGTCAGGCGGTCCAGTCGGGCCGCAGCGGGTAGGAGGACTCGCCCAGGCGGGTGGTCTTCGTGCCGAGGATCTGGTGCAGCTGGATCTGGTTGCGCTCGAAGGCGAACCGGGAGCCCGCCATGTACAGGCCCCAGACGCGGGCGGTGCCGATGCCGACCTCGTCGACGCAGGCGTCCCAGTGCTCCACGAGGTTGCGGTTCCAGCCCGCGAGCGTGTGGGCGTAGTGCACCCGGAGGTTCTCCTCGTGCTGCACCTCGAAGGCCGCGTCGTGGACGGCGCTGACGAGCTTGCCGGGGCTGGCCAGCTCGCCGTCGGGGAAGACGTACCGGTCGATGAACGCGCCCGGCCGGTGCGAGGTGCGGTTGTCGGAGCGGGTGATGCAGTGGTTGAGCAGCCGGCCGCCGGGCTTGAGCCGGTCGCGCAGCGTCTTGAAGTACACCGGGTAGTTGCGCAGGCCGATGTGCTCGGTGAGGCCGATGGAGCTGACCGCGTCGAAGTGCTCCAGCGGCGCGTCGCGGTAGTCCAGGTGGCGGACCTCGGCGAGGTGGGACAGGCCCTCGCGCTCGATCGCCGCCTGCGCCCACGCGGCCTGCTCGCGCGACAGGGTCACGCCGAGGGCCTTGACGCCGTACTCGCGGGCGGCGTGACGGACCATGCCGCCCCAGCCGCAGCCGACGTCGAGCAGGCGCATCCCGGGCTTGAGCGAGAGCTTGCCGGCGACCAGGTCGTACTTGTTGGACTGGGCCTGCTCGAGCGTGTCGCTCGGCGAGCGGTACACCGCGCAGGTGTAGGTCATCGACGGGCCGAGGACCTTCTCGTAGAAGGCGTTGGAGACGTCGTAGTGGTGGTGGATGGCCTCGGCGTCGCGGCCGCGGCCGTGGCGCAGCCCCTGCAGGGTGCGCTTCCAGTTCGGCACGTGCTCCTGCGGCGGGGGCGGCACCGGGCGCAGCCGGTCCCAGCCGAGGCCGCGCACGAGCCGCAGCGCGTCGGCGGGCGACGGCATCCGCAGCTCGAGGCCGCCCTCGAGGGCCTTGAGCGCCTCGTACGGGTCGCCGGGGTGCACGCCGCGCAGCTCGAGGTCGCCGGACACGTAGGCGCGCGCCATGCCGAGGTCACCGGGGGCGGTGAGCAGATAGGTGAGGCCGCGTTCGGAGGCGACGTGCAGGCCGATCGGCGCCGTGTCGGGCCCGACGGCGCTGCCGTCGTAGGCGGTGATGCGCACGGCCGGCTCGCCATTGGTGACGGCGCGGACGATCTCCGCGACGGTGGGCATCGGCGGACGCTGCCGCGGCGCCGATGAACGCTTGTTGGTGATGGTCATCGTCGTCCTACTACCTTGTCGTAGAGGTCGGTCAGTCTGTGGCCGGGGTCGTAGCGGTCCTTGACGGCGCGGTACGCGTCGGCACCGTAGAGCCGGTCGAAGGTCTCGCGGTCGTAGTACGCGTCGGAGTACAGCGACTTGTGGCCGCCGAGCTCGGACACCTTGTCCTCGATGGCCCGGTTGACATCGCCGTCGGCGGCGCCGGGCACGATGGGCACTGTTCCCCAGAAGCCGACGTTCACGTACGCCTCGCCCGCGTGCATCGGGTACAGGGGCCAGGCCGTCCCGGAGCGCAGCCGCAGCGGGCACAGCCAGATCGGTGCCATCGGCACGTTGCCGGCGAACCAGTCCAGGAACTTGCCGGTGAGCGCCAGGGGCAGCTCGACGTCCTGCACGACCCGCTCCCGGTCCGGGTTGCCCCGCAGCCGGTCGATCCTGGCCGCGACGCCGTAGCGGTTCTCCAGCCGCACGATGCGGTGGTAGACGTCGCTGCGGCGCAGCCTGGTGGGCCAGAGCCGGCGCAGCAGGGGCTGCTGCGCGCCGAACGCGGACGAGCACCAGAACCAGTCGGTGTCCCACCGCCACAGGTAGTCGTAGGCGGTGAGGTTGTCGGTCGCCTTGGCGCGCAGCGACTGGTAGTAGATCGACTGGCCGGTGTAGTCGCTGGTCGGTCCGGTGCCGCCGAACCGGCCGAGGACGAGGTAGGACTCCCCGGGCCGGAACACGACGCCGTCCATGACGTCGACGTCCACGCCGTCCCAGCTCCCGGTGCGCATGACCACGCCGACGGCCTCGAGGAGCTCCTCGACGTCGTCGAAGCGGATGTTGCGCAGCTCGACCTGCGGCGCGATGGGCTGCAGCTCGATGCGCAGCCGGGTGGCGTAGCCCAGGCTGCCCAGCGAGTTGGGGAACGCCGCGAACAGCTCGGCGTGCTCGTTGTCGGGTCGGGCGGTGACGATCTCACCGGTGCCGGTGAGGATGTCGAGCTCGATCACCGACTCGTGCGGCAGCCCGTGCCGCCAGGACGTGGCCTCGATGCCGAGGCCGGTGACGGCGCCGCCGAGCGTGATGGTGCGCAGCTGCGGCACGACCAGTGGCATCAGGCCGTGCGGCAGGGTGGCGTCGACGAGGTCCTCGTAGGTGCACATGCCCTGCACGTCGGCGGTGCGGGCGGCCGGGTCGATCTCGATGACCCCGTCGAGGCCGCTGACGTCCAGGCCGGCCGGGCCGGCCGCGGATCTCGGTCGGAACAGGTTCGTTGTCTTCTTCGCCAGGCGGACCGGGCTGCCGTCCGGGACCGCAGCGTACGAGGCGCGCAGCACGGCCACCGCCCGCTCGTGCTCCGGTCTCCCCTTCGGGTTGATCCGTCTCACTCGATCACCTCCTTTCCTGTGAAGGTCCCCGTGACCTTGCACATTCCAGGTGCTCAAGAGTTGAAACTTGCACATTCGGCAAGATCATCAAACAGCAGGTGATCAACCTCACGGCACGCGCCGGTAACTTGACGCAGCGGTACCCATCCGCTCAGACGGACCGCAGCAGCAGCTCCTCGATGCCGCGCAGGTGGGCCTCGACGGCGGCGGCGGGCAGCACCGTCGTGTCGGCGAAGAGGGTGAGGTCGAGGGTGCCGGGGACGGCGTTCACGTGCAGGAAGTAGCGGGCGCCGTAGTGCTCGACCCGCTCCCACTTCAGGGTGGTCGCCGGTCGCAGCGCCTCGATCGCCTCGGCGGTCACGGCCCCGCCGGCGGCGACCGGGGTCTGCGCGTCGAACCGGCGGTCGTTGAACGACACCGACAGGTCCACCTCGCCGCCGCGCGCCGCACCGACCGTGGCGAGCAGGTCGTCGAGGGCGGCCGGGTCGTACTGGGCGTGCAGGTAGGCCTGTAGCGACGCCTGCATCGCCCGTCCGATCACCGGCGCCAGGTCGTCGTCGCCGACGTCGATGACGCAGAGCCCGTCCTGCGACGCGGGGCCGACGGCGTCGGCGAGCCCGGGGCGGAACCGGTTGCTGACGATCACCTGCAGCACCGCCTCCCGGGCGCCGGTCTGCCGGGCGAGCTGGACGGCGGCCGCGGCGAGGATGACCGCGGAGGTGCTGACCTGGTGCCGGCCCGCGAGGAGAGGGACGGCGAGGTCGCCTGCGGGCGAGCTGAGCGTGGCGGCCCAGAACGGCGGCTCGTCCGCGGGCCGCTCGCGCTCGGCGGGGAACCGTTGCAGCGGCACGCTTTCCAGGTGCCGGCTCCAGTACCGCAGCGCCTTCTGGCTCTGCCGGCGGCCGGCCGCCGACTGCTGGTGCAGGGCCTGGTCGTAGGGCTGCCGGTCGTCGGCGTCCGCGAGAGGCTCTCCGCGCAGGCACAGCACGACGTCGCGGACGAGCGCGGTGAGCCCGCCGCGGTCGGTGACGAGGTGGCAGATGCCGAACACCGCGTGGGTGACGACGTCGCCGACCCGCACCGCGCCGGCCCGCAGCGGCCACTCGTGCGGGTAGTCGTACGCGGGCGCGGTCAGCCGCTCCTGCAGCGCCTTCGCCGCGGCGGGCGCGGTGTCCGCGGTGGCGTCGACGACATGGACCTCGATCGTGCCGGCAGCGGCGAGGTCCTGCACCGGCGTGCCGTCGTCACCGGCGCGGACCCGGGTGCGCAGCGACTCGTGCCGCTCCATGACGGTGCGGACGGTGCCGGTGATCCGCGACAGCGGCGTGCCGACGGAGATGCCCTCGCCCTCGAGGTCGGTCACCCAGCTCATGTTGAGCACCGCGTCGTCGGGGACCATCCGCTGGATGGCCCGCCAGATCGCGACCTGTCCCCAGCTCAGCCCGCAGATCCCGCCCCGGCTGCCGCTGAACTCGACCAGCGTTGCTGTCATGCGTCGAAATTCAAGCCCCACGATTCAATCGACGTCAATACATGGCCGTCCCGACTATCGCGCGCGCAGCCCGTCGAAGATCAGGTCGAGGGTCCGGTCCCGCAGGGCGTCGTCCCACTGGTTGCGCTCGGCGCCGAGGCAGGCCGCGCTCAGCAGGGCGAGCAGCTCGGGCATCCGCAGGTCCGCCCGTACGCCACCGGCCGTCTGCGCCCGCAGCAGCAGCGCCTCGATCGCGGCGCGCATGTCGCCGCCGATGCCGCCGAGCCCCTCCTTCGGGTCGAGGCCGGCGCCGGAGACCGCGTCCGCCAGGGCCTTCTTGCGGGCGGACACGTCGACGACGCGGGTGAGGAACGCGAAGAACGCCTCGACCGGGTCGGCGGCGACGAGCAGCGGGCCGGCGGACTCGGCGAGGCGGCGCACCCGCTCCACGACGATGGCCTGCAGCAGGGCCTCGCGGGTCGGGAAGTGCCGGTAGATCGTGCCGAGGCCGACCCCGGCCCGCTCGGCGACGGCCCGCATCGACACGGCGAGGCCGTCCCTGGCCAGGACCTCCTCGGCCGCCTCCAGGACCCGCACCCGGTTGCGCTCGGCGTCGGCTCGCACGTACACCACCCGTCGTTGACAAACGGAACTGTTGTTCCGTATCTTTCGGAACGCGCGTTCCGAATCTGCGATCATACGGGGGTCCGGCATGGGTCACGCAACGTTGGGCGCCTCCGGGCTGCGGGTGTCCGCGGCCGCGCTCGGCACGATGAACTTCGGCACCGGCGGCGGCGTCCGGGGCTGTGACGAGCCGGAGGCCGCCCGGATCGTCGGCGCGTTCCTCGACGCCGGGCACAACCTGATCGACACCGCCGACGCCTACGCGGGCGGCGAGTCCGAGCGGATCGTCGGCCGGGCGATCCGCGGCCGCCGCGACGAGGTCGTGCTCGCCACCAAGGCCGGCATGCCACAAGGTCCGGGCCCGAACGACCGCGGGCTGTCCCGACGGCACCTGACCCGCGCCCTGGAGGCGAGCCTGCGCCGCCTCGGCACCGACCACGTCGACCTCTACCAGTGCCACCAGTGGGACGCCGGCACGCCGGTCGAGGAGACGCTGTCCACGTTGGACGGCTTCGTGCGGGCCGGGAAGGTGCGGTACCTCGGCTGCTCGAACGTCACCGCCGCGCAGCTCACCGAGGCGCACTGGACCGCCCGGGCGCTGCGCGTGACGCCGTTCGTCAGCGTGCAGCCGGAGCTGTCGCTGATCGCCCGCGACGCCCTCGCGGAGCTCCTGCCGGCCGCCGCCGGGCTCGGCGTCGGGGCCCTCGTGTGGTCGCCGCTCGGCGGCGGCGTCCTCACCGGCCGCTACCGGGGCGGGACCGTCGAGGACGGCTCGCGGGTCGCACGGCTGCGGGACATGGGCACCGCGGCGGCGCGCGGCTGGGCCGAGGCGATGCTGCGGCCACGGTACGACTGGCAGGCCGGCCTCGCCGCCGCCGTGGCCACCGGGCTCGGCACCACCCCGGTCGCCGTCGCCGTGGCCTGGGCGAGGCGCCAGCGCGGCGTCACGTCGGTCATCGTCGGCCCGCGCACCGTCGCCCAGCTCGCGGACAACCTCGCCGGCTTCGACCTGGACCTGCCGGCGCCGGCGGTGGCCCGCCTCGACGATCCCGGCGACCCGGCGGACCTGGTGCGGCGGTACTTCGAGATGTGGCGCACCGGCGACGCGTCCACAGTGGACTCACTGCTGGCGCCGGACTGGACCGACCACGGCCACCCGTCGGTGCGCACCCCCGCCGACGTCGCCGCCGCGGTCCGCGCCATCGACGTCGAGCTCGACACGGTCCTCAGCGACGGCGCCACCGTCACGGCCACCGGCCGGGTCGGCGACACCCCGCTCGCGTGGGTCTTCCGCACGGACGCCGGCCGGCTGGCCTCCCTGCGGACCTACCGCGGTCTGTAGTTCAATGGCCCGGTGAGCAGAGACTGGGTCGAGTGGCATGAGTTCTACACGACGCCCGGATCGTCGCTGGGCCGCCGCCTCGAGGTGGTCCGGCGGGACCTGCGCCGGGCGCTGAGCGCCGCGCCAGCGTCCGGTCCGGGCCGAAGCGGCGAAGCCCATCGGGCCGGACCGGGCGAGAGCGTGGACGGGACCCTGCGGATCGTCAGCATCTGCGCCGGCGACGGCCGCGACGTCCTGCCCGTCATCGCCGAGCACGACCGCAAGGTCAGCGCGCTGCTGGTGGAGCTCGACCCCACGCTCGCCGCCCGGGCCCGCGAGACCGCCGACGACCTGCTGCTGTCCGATGTGGACGTCCGCATGGCCGACGCGGGTGACGCCCGGACCTACGCCGGCGTCCAGCCCGCGCACATCCTGCTGACCTGCGGCGTCTTCGGCAACGTCGACGCGGCCGACGCGCGGCGCACCGTCGCCGCGCTGCCCGCACTGCTCGTCCCCGGCGGCATCGTCATCTGGACCCGGGCCGGCGACGCGAGCCTGGAGCTGCGGTCGCTGTTCGCCGAGCACGGGTTCACGGAGCTGTCCTTCACCGCCCCCGACGACGCTCCCTTCCGGGTCGGCATGCACCGGCTCGCCGGCCCGGTCCGCCCCGGCCCGCTCACCGGGCGGCTCTTCACGTTCCGGTGATCTCCGTGAGCCAGTCGCGCCAGGCCTTCTCGAGGGCGGCCGGGTCGGCGCCGCCGAAGTGGTGGACCGCGACCGCGTCGACGCCGCCGAACGCGGACCGGCCGAAGCAGCGGATCAGCGCGTCGCCGGTGCGGATGCCGACGAAGTGCCGGTGCCGGTAGTCCAGCACGCCCTGGACCCGCCCCACGTGCGGGAGGCTGAGGTCGACCGGGCCGCCCTCCGGGGTCGCGTCGGTGCCGAGCGCCGCCCGCACCGAGGCGAAACCGGCGTCGGCGGGGGCGTCGACCGTGACGTAGGTGACGGGCCGGCCGCGGAAGTGGAGCATGAACTGCCCGAACGTGTGCAGGTAGAAGTCGGTGTGCTGGCTGGCGCCGTCGTACTGCTGCTCCCAGTCGTCGACGAAGATGCCGCTGTGCACGTAGCGCCACGTCGACCCGCCGCCGGGCGCCGCCGCCACGACGTGCTCCAGCTGGTTGAACCAGCCGTCGGGTCCGTCCATGCGGCTCACGAGCCGGTGCGGCGGATCCCAGACCGTCACCGTGCCGCCGAACGCCGCGGCGCCGCCTTCGCGGTGCTCGTACTCCATCGGCCACAGCCAGCCCGCGGTGCCGTCGGCGAACCCGTCGAACACCGCGACCTGGTCCACCGGCAGCGCGCCCTCGCGCACGATCTCGAACTCCCTGCCCATCCCCCGATCCTAGGTTTCCGGGATTCACCCGGTGCGGACTCGCCCGGTCCGGGCCCTTCACCGGACGCGGCCCCGCACCGTGCGGTTTCACCTGGTGCGGTCCCGCCTGGCGTGGGGCTTTCACCTGGGCCGGGCGAGTCGGCGCGCGGTCGCGGCGGGCGACGGTGGGCGCATGACGGTGAAGGATCTGGCCACCCTCACGCCGAGCGGCTACCCGGCGGTGTCCCTGCTGATGCCGACCCACCGCACGCCGCCCGCCAACCAGCAGGACCCGATCCGGCTGCGCAACCTCCTCACGGAGACCCGCCGCCGCCTGGAGGCCGACGAGGCGGTCCCGCACGACGTCGCCACCGCCGTGTACGACGAGATCGCGGAGGCCGCCGCGCACGTCGACCTGCGGCAGGTCGGCGAGGGGCTGGCGCTGTTCGCCTCGCCGGGACAGGTGCACGTACGCCTCCTCGACACCCCCGTCAACGAGCGCGTCGTCGTCGCCGAGACCTACGAGATCCGCGACGTCGTCGCCGACGCGGCCCGCCGCCACCGGTACTGGGCGCTGGTCCTGTCCGAGCAGCCGACCCGCCTGTGGAGCGGCGACGGCGCCAATCTGGTGGAGGTGACGACGCACGGCTTCCCGTTCACGCACGAGGGCCCCGGCGGCGCGCTCGGCCTGCCCCGCGACTACGGCCAGCGGCCCAGCGCGCACCGCGACGAGCGGCACCGGCAGTTCTTCCGCGACATCGCCACCGCCCTCACCCAGGTCGACGCCCTCGACACGCGGCCCGTGTTCGTCCTGGGCGTGGACCGCTACCTGGCGTTCTTCGCCGAGGAGTGGCACGCCCAGATCGCCGGCACCGTCCCCGGCAACTACGACCGCTCCGGCCCGCACGAGCTGCACAAGGTGCTCGCCTCGCACCTCGCCGCCTACCACGCCTTCGAGCAGATCGCGGCGCTGGAGCACCTCGACGTCGCCCGCGGCGCGCACCGCGTCGCCGCCGGCCTGCCCGAGGTGTGGCAGCTGGCCCGCCAGGGCCGCGGCGCGCACCTGCTCGTCGAGGAGAGCTACCACAGCCCCGCCTGGATTCACGGCGACCACCTGCACCCCGCCGAGCAGCAGCCGAGCCAGGGCCCGGCCGGCACCCTCGTGGACGACGCCGTCGACGACGTGGTCGAGCTCGTCGCCCGCCAGTCCGGCGAGGTCACCTTCGTCGGCGACGGCAGCCTCGCCACCGACGGGCGCATCGCCCTGATCCTGCGCTACTGACCGGGCCCCGCCCGCGTCACAGCCGGAGCTGGGCGACGAACGCTGCGGCGGACTCGAGGTCGCCGCGGCGCTCGGCGAAGAAGCCGATGAAGGCGAGCTGGAAGCAGGCGCCGAGGAGCAGGCCGGCGACCGCCTCCAGGTCCGCGTCCGCGGAGACCCGGCCGAGCCGCTGCTCGGCGCGCAGGTAGTCGACGAGCCCGTCGTTGGCGCGGTGCGGGCCGAGGTTCTGGGCGCGGAGCTGGTCGCGGTGCGCGTTGAGGATCGCCGGGTCGGAGAATATCGACGTGAACATCGGCAGGCCGTCGCGGTAGAACCCGATCGCGACGGTGGCGAGCTCCGTGAGCGTGTCGCGGACCGTGCCCGTGCCGGCCCGCTCGGGCAGCGTGAGCAGCATCGGGATGAACTGCGGCCCGCGCTCGTGCAGCACCGCGACCATCAGGTCGACCTTGTCGCGGAAGTGCTTGTAGAGCGTCGCCTCGGAGTAGCCGGCCGCGCGGGCGATCTCCTTGGTGGTGGCGTTGGCCAGCCCCCGGCTCCGCAGCACCGACGCCGCCGCGTCCAGGATCACGTCTCGCGTGGCCAATCCCGCTCCTTGACAAGTTCGTGAGCACTCACCCACCATGATAAAGGTTAGTGAGTGCTCACTTACCAGGGAGGGCAGCCATGAAGCTGACCGTGTTCGGCGCGACGGGCGGGATCGGGCGACAGCTTCTCGAGCAGGGGCTGCGCCAGGGGCACGAGATGACCGCCGTCGTCCGCCGCGAGCTCGACCTGCCGGGCGTGACCGTGGTCAGGGCATCACTCGACGACGCGCCGGCTCTCGAGGCGGCGGTCGCCGGGCGCGACGCGGTGCTCTCCGCGCTCGGCCACCGCAAGGGCGGCCCCGTCACCGTCCAGGCCGACGGAGCCCGGGCCGCGGTCGCCGCGATGCGCGCCACGGGCGTGCGCCGGATCGTGTCCGTCGACGCCGACGGCCGCTTCACCGGCCCCGGCGACAGCCTCCTCATGCGCGCGGTGGCCAAGCCGGTCGTCCAGCGCGTCCTGCGGGACAACTTCGCCGACCTCGCCGAGGCGGAGCGCGTCCTGCGCGCCGGCGACCTCGACTGGACCCTGATCAGCCCGCCCCGCCTCACGGACGGCGGCCACCGTCCATACAGGACCGCACTGGACCGCAGCCTCCGCGGCGGTCGGACCATCTCCCGCGCCGACGTCGCCGACGCCGTGCTCAGGTCTGCCGCCGACCCCACCCACGTCCACCACCGGGTCAGCGTCGCCTACTGAACCGCGCCGCGGCGCGCAACGCCTTCCGGAGCGCGGAAGCACGACCTGCGGCCCGGACCCGGCGCGCACCGGAACCGGGCCGGACACCCGCGGCCGCCCCAAGGAGGCAAGGCGACCGCGAACGTCACCGCTCAACCGGGAAGTCCCTCGTCGACCCGGACACGGAGGTCGTGCATCCCGGATCAGGCGCGCACCGGATCCGGGCCGGACACCCACGGTCGCCCCCAAGAAGGCCAGGAGGCGTCGGGTGTCCCGCATGCCCAGGAGTCCCTCGTCAACCTGGGCAGCTCGCAGTGCCGGTCGCGGAGCCGGGTGCGGCTGGAGTGCCGCACCCGGCTCCGGCCGGGTCGGTCAGGAGACGCCGAGGCTGCCGAAGTCGACCTGGCCGTAGTACTGGCTGATGTAGACGTTCGTGAGGCGGGGGTTGCGGTAGTTGAGGGCCTTGTCGTAGGTGAACGGGACCAGGACGGCCTCGTCCATGACGATCTTGTTGATCTGGGACCAGATCTGGGCGGCCTTCTTCGCGTCGGGCTCGGCCTTGGCCTGGTCGATGAGGCTGTTGACCTCGGGGTTGTTGAGCTCGGGGTAGTTGTTGTTGCCGCTGGGCAGGATCAGGCGGCCGTCGACGAGCACCGCGAGGAAGCCGGAGGCGGTCGGGAAGTCGGCGCCCCAGCCGGCCATCATGAGGCCGTAGCCCTTGGCGTGCGTGTTGGACGGCGAGCCGATGGTGGAGCGGAAGTACAGCGAGGCGTCGGTCGGGTCGAGACGGGCGTTGATGCCGACGTTCTTCAGCGCGGCCTGCAGCGCCTCGGCCGTCTTCGGCTCCTTGCCCGCGTTACGGGTGGCGATGACCGTGTCGAAGCCGTTCGGCTTGCCACACGCGGCCAGCTCTTCCTTGGCCTTGTCGACCTGCGGCTTGCCCGACTTGGTGTTGAACGGGTCCAGCGCCGCGTCGTGACCCGCGATGTTCGGCGGGAGCATGTTGGTGGCGATGTCACCGCCGGCGTCCGCGCCGCCGCGGGCGGTCTGCATGCTGATCTTGTCGGTGGCGTACTGCACGGCCTTGCGGCAGTGGATGTTGTCGAAGGGCGGGACCTTCGTGTTGATGGCGAAGTAGCGGATGAAGCCGGTGGTCGGCGCGTCCGCGTTCTTCTTCACCTCCGGGTTGAGCAGGATCTTCGGCTGCGAGCCCTGCTGGACGCCGGTCTGCGCGAGGTCGAGGTCGATGTCACCGGCGATCAGCTGGTTGTCGATCTCCTCGACGGCGATGCCGAAGGTGACCTCGATGCGGTCCGGCAGCGCCTTGCGGACCGAGTCGGTCTTCGGGTCCCACTGGTCGTTGCGGACGAGGACGGCCTTCTTGCCCTGGTCGTACGACTCGAACTTGTACGGGCCCGAGGAGACGGGACGGTTGCCGTACTGCTCGCCGTTGTCCTTGGCCTTCGGCACGGGGGCGGCGCCCGGCATCGCGAGCAGGTACGGGAAGTCGCTCAGCGGCTCCTTGAGCGTGAACACGATGGTCTTGTCGTCGGGGGTCTGCACCGACTTCAGGCCCAGCTTGTCGGGGTCGGTGTCCTTGTACGGGCCGGGGTACTTCTGGCCCTGGTCGAGCACGTCGACCAGGTAGGTCGGGCCGCCGGACAGGACGTCCTGCGCGAAGACGCGCTCGACGCCGTACTTGACGTCCTTCGACGTGATCGGCGTGCCGTCCTCGAACTTCAGCCCGTCGCGCAGGGTGAAGGTGTACTTCTTGCCGCCGTCCTCGATCTTCGGCAGCTCCGCGGCCAGGTCGGGGGTGAGCACGAGGCCGTCCTCGCCGGGCTTGGCCTGGTTGGTCAGCAGGGTCCGGACGAAGAACCCCTTCATGAAGTTCCAGACGTTCGCGTAGTACGTCCGCACAGGATCGTACGAGTCGGGGCTGTCGTGGTTGGTGACCTTGAGCGTGCCGCCCTTCTTGTCCGAGGGGTTGACCACCCCGGTCAATGCGGCGTTGAAGCCCGCGGCACCTTTCTGACCGGCGCCCTTGCTGGTATCGTCGCTGCTTGGACCGCCTCCGCAGGCGGACAGCACGAGCGACGCGGTGACCGCTCCGGCCACCAGCGCACCTGTTCTGATATTCACGTGTGTTGAACCTTCCCGGATGCCACGACTGTGCGGTCGTGGAGGGTGTTTCGGCACACGGGCAGCACGCATCGCCAGGCGTCCACGATGGACCCTCTACTGTGGACGGGCACGGGCATGCACCGCGCCCACCATGTGGGTCGTCGAGTCGTCTGTACGGGGTTACGAATCTGCTCGCGTAACGGCGATGTGCGTCGCCGTTCATTGAGCAAAGACCTCGGGCACGGCGAAGCGGTTGCGGTGGGCCAGGTCACGCTTTGGTCAAGCAGCGCCGCGTCCGCTCAGTCGAGGAGCGCGATGTTCGCCGACTCCTCCGGGTCGGGGTCCTCGACGGCGAGAAACGCGGCGAGGACCTCGACCGCGACGTCGGGCGCGAGCCGCTTGAGGCTCATCGCGAGGACGTTGGCGTCGTTCCAGAGCCGGGCGCCCCGGGCGATCCACGGGTCCCAGGCGAGCGCGGCGCGGACGCCGGGCACCTTGTTGGCGGCGATCGCCGTGCCGGTGCCGGTCCAGCACATGACGACGCCGAGGTCGGCGCGGCCCTCGACGACGGCGCGGCCGACGGCGGTGCCGAGGTCGGGCCAGGGCGCGCCGGGCACGGCGACGTCCAGCACCTCGTGCTGCTGGGCGAGGTGCTGGACGACCGCCGTGGTGGTCTCGTTGGAGTCGTCTGCGGCGAAGGCGATACGCACGCCTTCAAACCTAACCGTCAGTCGTCCAGGTCGCCGCCCGATGAGCTGGCTTCCAGGGACGACATCATCGACTTGGCCGCGGTGACGAAGTCGGCGCGGACCTTGTCGGGGGTGAGCGTGGTGCCGGCCGGCGCGGTGATGTTCAGGCTGAGGTAGAGGTTGCCGTCGTACAGGTCGAGCTCGTAGAGCAGGGCCTTGTCGGCGGTGGTGTACATCGCGAACGCCTTGGTGCCGATGCCGGACACGTCCGCGACGGTCGCGCCCGCCGCGACGCTGGCGTCGGCGGCCTTCTTCACCGAGTCGTAGTGGGTGCGCACGTCCGACTCCGTCGACGGCACGTCGATCATGACGGTCAGGGTGCCGGCCGCCTCGTACGTGACGACGCAGCCCGGGTAGGTGCGGCCGAACGCCTTGGTCTCCTTCGGTTTCTGGTCCTTGACGGTGCCGAACGAGGACAGGCCCTGGGCGGCGGAGACGGTCGCGCAGGCGTCGGCGGGCTTGGCGTAGGTGGTGGAGTCGGCAAAGAAGTACAGGGCCACGCCGCCGCCGCAACACAGCAGCAGCAGCGAGCCCGCGATGATTCCGAGGATAAGGAAGACTTTCTTCACGCGGTGATGCTGGTGGACGGCTCAGCGAAGATCAGTCGCGTAACGGCCAATGTCGTCAACCCGCCTCGGGGCGCCGGCGCGCAGCCGCTGCGTAAGGGCGACGCACACCAGGACCACCACCGCGGCGGCGACCGCGCCGGCCGGCACGGCCTCGTGCAGCAGCAGCGCCGACCACGCGAGCGTCAGCACCGGCTGCGACAGCTGCAGCTGGCCGATCTTCGCCACCCCGCCCCGGGCGAGCCCCGAGTACCAGGCGAAGAAGCCCAGGAACATCGAGATCACGGTGACGTACGCGAAGCCGGCCCAGGCGCCCGCGGACGCGTGCGGCGGCTGCCGCCAGGCGGAGACCGCGGTCACGGCGACGGTGCACGGCAGCGACAGCACGAGCGCCCAGCAGATCGTGCGGGCGCCGCCGAGGTCGCGGGCGAGGGCGCCGCCCTCGGCGTAGCCGAGCCCGCACAGGGTGACGGCGGCGAGGAGGAACAGGTCGGCGGGGCCGACCGAGCCGCGCACCGCGCCGCTGGCGACGAGGAACACGAGCACGGCGGCGAGCCCGGCGCCGCCGGCGACCCAGAACGCGGGCGTGGGACGTTCGCCGCTGCGGAGGACGGCGAAGCCGGCGGTGATCGCGGGCAGGAGGGCGATGACCACGGCGCCGTGCGAGGCGGTGCTGGTGACCAGGGCGAGGGACGTGAAGAGCGGGAACCCGACGACGACCCCGAGCGCGACCACGGCGAGCCGCCGCCACTGCGCGGCGGTGGGGCGTGGCGCGCGGGTGACAGCCAGGTATGCCAGGGCCAGGAGCCCGGCGCCGACGGCCCGGCCGAACGCGACGAACCACGGGTCGAGATCGCCGACGGCGACCCTGGTGGCGGGCAGCGACATGCTGAACGACAGGACGCCCAGCAGCCCCAGGATCACGCCCGTTACCGTCCCGGCGGGAGTAACGCTACTCTTGTCTCTCATGAATGACGATAACGCAGCCGTCCGCGTTATCCAAGATCTCCGGGTGCAGGCGGCCACGCAGGCCCCGGGGTCGCGGCTGCCGACGGTGCGCGAGCTCAGCGCCCGCCACCAGGCGTCGCCGGTGACCGTGACCCGGGCGATCCGTGCGCTGACCGCCGAGGGCGTCCTGGACGCGCAGCCGGGCCGCGGCACGTTCGTCGCGCGCCGCCCGCGCGCCGCGCAGGAGCAGGACCTCGGCTGGCAGTCGATCGCGCTCGGCGCCCGGCCGCCCGGCGAGGACGCGATGCAGGCGCTGCTGGCCGTGCCGCGCCCCGGCATGATCCCGCTGTCCAGCGGCTATCTCGACGCGGACCTGCAACCGGTGGCGGCGCTCGGCGCGGCCCTCGCCCGGGCGGCCCGGCAGCCGGCGGCGTGGCAGCGCGGGCCGGTCGAGGGCCGGGAGGACCTGCGGGCCTGGTTCGCCCGGACGGCCGGCGGCGAGCTGCGGGCCGACGACATGAACATCTGCCCCGGCGGGCAGTCGGCGCTGTCGACCGCGTTCCGTGCGCTGTGCGCGCCCGGCGACCCGATCCTGGTGGAGGCGCCGACGTATCTCGGTGCGCTCGCCGCCGCGCGGGCCGCCGGGCTGCGGGTCGTGCCGGTGCCGGCCGACGCCGAGGGCGTGCGCCCCGACCTGCTCGAGGCCGCCTTCCGGCGCACGGGCGCGCGGCTCTTCTACTGCCAGCCGCTGTACGCGAACCCGCACGGCGCCACCCTCGCGGCGGCCCGTCGCCCGGACGTGATGGCGGCGGTCCGCCGGGCCGGCGCGTTCCTGCTGGAGGACGACTACGCCCGGGACCTCGCGATCGACGGCGACCCGCCGCGCCCGCTCGTCGCCGACGACCCGCACGGGCACGTGGTGTACCTGCGGTCGCTGACGAAGTCCGCGGCGCCCGGGCTGCGGGTGGCGGCGATCGGTGCCCGCGGGGCGGCCGGCGCGCGGCTGCGGGCGGCGCGGGTCCTCGACGACTTCTTCGTCGCCGGCCCGCTGCAGCAGGCGGCCCTGGACCTGGTGACGTCGCCGGCGTGGCCGCGGCACCTGAAGGCGCTGCGCACGGAGCTGCGGGCGAGGCGCGAAGCGCTGACGGAGGCCCTCGCGGTGCACGTACCGACGCTGCGGACGCCCCTCGTGCCGGCCGGTGGCCTGCACGTCTGGGCACGGCTCCCGCAGGGCATGGACGACGTGGCGGTCACCAACGAGGCGGCGGCCCGGCAGGTGGTGGTGTTCCCCGGGCGGCCGTGGTTCGCGGCCGAGCCCGACGGCGCCTATCTGCGGCTGACGTTCGCCGCGGCGCCGCCGGACCAGCTGCGGGAAGGTGTCCGCAGACTGAAGGGGGCCGCCGGATGAACCGACGGCCCCCACAGTGGACGGTGTGACTAGTTGATGGTGATGACGAGCAGGGTCGGGTTCAGGTTCCTGACGTTGATGTAGTTGTTCGTCAGCGTCAGGTTGTTGAACGTGACCGCGCCCCGGGCGGGACCCTGGCCGGCCTCCGGCAGCTCGTTCGCCCAGATCGCGTAGCCGGACTTCGCGTCGAACGCGTCACCGGAGCGCTGGGCGCCGGAGATCGACACGTTCGTGAAGATGGTGTCCGTGATCGGGTTCTGCGGGGAGCTGCCGACGTAGTTCGTCTGGAACATGATGCCGGAGTAGGTCGGGTCGATGATGTCCACGTCGTTGACCCGGATGCCCTGGAACACCTTGGATGCGGAGAACACCCAGATGGCTCCGAAGACCTGGCTGCCCCAGAAGTGGCCGCCGGCGCGAACGATGGAGATGTTCGAGAACTGGGTGGGCGGGCTCGCACCGAAGCCGTTCATCGGGTAGCCGAAGTCGAGCGAGCTGATGGTGATGCCGCTGTAGACCAGGGTGTCCGCGATGTAGATGTTCCGGAACGTGTTCGCGTACCCGCCGTAGACCGCGAGCCCGGCGGCGCGCCAGGTCAGGGTCGTGGACAGGTTCTCGTAGACGTTGTCCTTCTCGTCCGAGCCACCCGCGTCGATCGCCGAGAACAGCGCGAAGGCGTCGTCACCGGTCGAGCGGGCGTCGTTGTTGGTCACCAGGTTGTTCGTGCTGCCGTTGGTCATGTTGATGCCGTCGGCGAAGGTGTCCCGGATCCGCGAGTTCTTGATCGTCACGAAGTCCGTGTTGGCACCCCAGTACATGCAGACCATGTGCTCGGTCCAGATGTTGTCGATCGTCATGTTGGCCACGTTGGACCAGTCGAAGACCTTGCCGGGACCGTCGTTGCGGATGATGTAGTTACCGAAGTACGCGAAGCCGGAGAACGTCGAACCGTTGGCGGTCGAGTCGGCCCGGAAGCCCACGTCGGTGTTGTCCTGCGTGGACGGTGCGTAGAACCGGGTGAACCACGGGCCGGCGCCGATGACCTTGATCGCCTTGCCGTAGACCTGGAACTTGCTGGCCGTCTGGTAGTCGCCGGGCGGCAGGTAGACACCGAGCGCGGTGGTGCTCTGCCGGGCCTGGCTCAGGGCGTTGTCCACGTCCTGGTGGGTGAAGCCGGCCGGGACGATGTACTTCGTCGGGTCCGGGTTCGGGATGACCGTGGCCTGCTCGAGGTTGATGAAGTCGACCGCGATCGGGCCCGAGTTGGCGGCGTCCTTCTGCAGCTTGATCGTGGCACCGGCCGCGACCGTGGTGCCGAGCAGGACGTTCGCCTCGTCGTAGATGTGGCGCGGGCCGGTGCCGGAGTTCTGCGGCGCCGTCTCGTTGCCGTACAGCCAGGCGTACTTCGACGTCAGGGCGATGTTCTTCAGGTACGTGCCGTTGACGTAGATGTTGAGCGTGGTGTTGGTGTTGTCCGGGATCGAGAACCGCACGACCAGGGTGTTGGTCTGCGCCTTGGTGGTCCACTGGACGTAGTTGCCGGTGCTGTTCAGGTTGACCGCGCGGCGGCCCGAGGCCTCGCCGGCGATGTCGCCGACGGTGCGGTTCGGGCCGACGACGGTCGCGCCGCCGCCGACGGTGCCGTCCTCGGCCTCGTACATGTCGTACGGCATGTTCGCGCCGCGGCCGACGAAGAACGAGGTGGTGGAGGTGTTGTTGGCCTGCTTGACCGACAGCTCGTTGGTGTCCGCGGCGATCACCGTGGTCACCGTGTACTTGCCGTTCGCCGCGGTCCACGTGCCCAGGTTGACCGGGGCGGTGGTGGCGCCGGCGTTGATGACGCCGGTGTAGGAGCCGGTCAGCGTCTTGACGGTCGCGCCGCTGGTGGCGTCCTTGATGGTCACCGTGATGCCGTGGGCGCCGCCGGCGGAGGCCTGGGTGCCCTGGTTCTTGATGGCGACGGTGAACGTGACGGTGTTGCCGGCCGACGGGTTGCTCGGCGACCAGCCCGACGGCGACGCGAGCAGGTCGGACGTCTGCACCGGCGCGACGGTGAACGCCGACCCGGTGAACGTGTTGTTCGTGTCGTCCTGCTCGACGACCGTGTTGCTCTCGTCGACCTTCGCGATCGGCGTGTAGGAGCCCGCGTCGCGGGCGCCGATGCTGGCCGTCACGTTGGTGCTGGCACCGGCGGCGAGGGCGCCGACGTTGGCCGTGCCGACGAGCGTGGTGCCGAAGTAGAACTTGACGTTCGTCGCCGCGGAGCCGGCCGTGCCCTGGTTCTTCACCGTGGCCGTGAGGCTGACCGCGTCGGTCTCGATCGGGTTCGCCGGCGAGCTGGAGATGGCGGTGACGACCAGGTCCGGGTTCGGCGCCGCGACGCCGTAGACCTGGAACTCCGCGATCTGGCCCGACGGGGCGCCGGTGTTCGAGTTGATCTTCAGCTGGACGTCGGCGACGCGGGCGGTCAGCGTGATGTCGACGCTGTTGCCGGTGGCCGGGTCGAAGCGGTAGTCGCGGGCCGGCACCAGGCTGGTGAGCCCGGACGCGCTCTGCTCACGGCCGAGGACCTCGATGTTCTGGGTCCGGGCGCCCCACGCGGTGCTGGGGTCGAGCTTCAGCGTGAGCTTGCTGATGTCGGCGTTGGCGCCCAGCGTCGAGGTCAGGGTGGCCGGGAAGCCGCCCGCACCCTCCCAGTAGGTGGTGACGCTGTTGTCGTTGGCGTTGGCCGGCACGAACGTGAAGACCGAGCCGTTGGCGGTGATCGGCTTGCCGAGGGCCAGGTTGGTGCCGGGCGGCGGGTTGCCGGTGCCGGTGCGGGTGACGGTGTTGCTGGCGGCGGAGTTGTTGCCGGCGCCGTCGACCGCCTTCACCTGGTAGGACACCGTCGCCGTGTCGGGCTGGTTGTCGGTGTACGTGAGGACCGTGCCGGCCACGTTCGCCCGGTAGGAGCCGTTGGCGTAGATGTCGTAGCGGGCGATCGAGCCGCTGTTGTCCGTCGACGCGCCCCAGGTCAGCTTGATCTGGCCGCTGGCCGGCTGGGTGTACGCGAGGTTCGTCGGTGCGGTCGGCGCCTGCGTGTCGACGACGGTGCCGGTACGGGTGACCGTGTTGCTCTGCGCCGACTGGTTGCCGGCCGCGTCCCGCGCCTTCACGAAGTACTGCACGGTGGCGGTGTCGGGCTGCGTGTCGGTGTAGGTCAGGACGGTGCCCGCGACGCTGGTGCGCAGCGCGCCGTTGGCGTAGACGTCGTAGCCCGCGATCGAGCCGCTGTTGTCGGTGGAGGCGGACCAGGTCAGCTTGATCTGGCCGCTGGCCGGCTGGGTGAACGCGAGGTTCGACGGCGCGGTCGGCGCCTGCGTGTCACCGGTGGACGGCCCGTACACCTCGAGCTCGGACAGCTGCGCGGCGGTCCAGCCCGTGTTCGCCGAGATGCTCACCCGGATGTAGCGGGTGGTCAGCTGGGTGAACGGGATGGTCACCGTGTTGCCGGTGCCCTGGTTGAACTCGTATGCCGCGGAGCCGAGGATGTTGGTGAACGTGCTGCCGGTGGTGCTGCCCTGCAGGGTCAGCGTCTGGGTGCGGGTGCCCCAGTTGGTGGGCAGCTTGAGCACGACGGAGCTGACCGGCACGGCCGAGCCGAGGTCGACCTGCACCCACTGCGGCAGCGCGCCGGTGCTCTCCCAGTAGGACGCCTGGTTGCCGTCGCCGGCGTTGGCGGCCGTGTACTGGCCGTTGGTGCTGCTGGAGGAGAACGTCTTGCCGGCGGCGAGGTTGGTGCTCGACGACGCGACACCGTAGATCTCGAACTCGGAGATCTGCGCGGCCGGCCAGCCGGTGTTGGCGGTGAGGTTCAGCCGCACGTAGCGCGCGTTCGAGGCCGTGAAGTCGATGGTGACGGTGTTCTGCTGCGCGGGGTTGAAGCTGTACCCGACGGAGCCGACGATCGTGCTGAACGAGGTGCCGTCCTGGCTGCCGGTCACCGACAGCGTCTGCGTCCGCGTCGCCCAGGCGGTGTCGTTGGGCAGCTTCAGCTTGATCTGGTCGATGTTCTTCGCGCTGCCCAGGTCGATCTGCGCCCACTGCGGGAAGGCGTTGTTGGCGCTCTCCCAGTAGGAGGCCTGGTTGCCGTCGTTGATGTTGCCGATGCCGTTGGCGCCGTTCGTGCTGCTCGACGTGGCGGGTCGGCCGCTGGCGAGGTTGGTTCCACCGGCGGCCTGCGCCGGCAGCGTGTGAGCCGTAACCGCGACCAGGGCTGCCACGGCGAACGCCGAGAGCACCCTTCGCGTCACGTGCCTCTTACTCATCGCGATCCTTCGTTCAGGGGTGTGGTGCGGTGCGGGGAGTTGGCGGCTCCGCGAGGGACGTTGTGGATCCCTCGTGCAGTGGCGGTGCGGTCTTCAGTCAACGGCGGCTGACCCGGTCTTCGGACCGGGTGTGTGGTGGGGCGCGAACGGGCACAGCGGTGCCTCCGGAGACGGGGGATGCGCGGTGGACCTGTTGGCGGACGGGTCACGGCGCGACTCTGACGGCGTCTTGTTGGAATCTTGCATCGGGTTGGCCCAAATGTTGCAGACATGCTACCGATAAGTCAACGGGTGTCACTGGAATCGGCAAGCGCGCGGTTCTGTGGCATCCCGTGGGGTTCCCGCGTTGGATCGTGGGCACCTCGACACACGGCCTGAACGGAGTTTCGAAACGTTCTGGATTCGTTGCCCGCAGGTCTGGTGTTGCCGGGATGTTTCGTGGTTGATTCGTCGGACTGACCGACGAATGAGCTGCGTCGATGGTGTTTGGATGGGGGTCGTTCGATGGCTAGCAAGGAGCGGGCCGGCGCCGGTTCCGTCGACGAGCCCACGGACCAACTCGCCCTGCGCCGCGCCAATCTGAGCCGGACCCTGCGGCACATCCGCATCAACGGACCGCGGTCCCGGGCCGCGATCGCCGCCGCAACCGGCTTGCACAAGGCGACCGTGTCGAGCCTCGTCGACGAGCTGCTGAGCCGGCGGCTCGTGCGCGAGATCGGCACCGAGCACTCCGGCAGCGCCGGGCGCCCCGGCCGCGGCATCGCCCTCTCCCCCGACGTCGGCGCCGTCGGCATCGAGATCAACGTCGACTACCTCGCGGTGCACGGCAGTGACCTCACCGGGCGCACCGTCATCGAGAAGCGGGTCAGCTTCGACGCCAAGGGCCGCGACGTGGAGCGCTGCCTCGACGACCTGACCCAGGCCGCCCAGCGGACCCTGGCGGAGCTGGTCCGCCGCGGCGTGACCCCGGTCGGGCTCACCGTCGCCGTGCCCGGCCTCGTCGACGTGGGCCGCGGCGTGGTCGTGCTCGCCCCCAACCTCGGCTGGCGCGACGTCCCGGTCGCCACCCGCCTCGCGCACGGCCTCGACCCGGACCTCTGGATCATGGTCGACAACGACGCCAACCTGGCCGCGCAGGCCGAATACACGTGGGGGGTCGCCGCCGGCACCGACGACCTCGTCTACCTCACCGGAGAGGTGGGCGTCGGCGGGGGTGTCATCGTCAACGGCCGGCTGCTGCGCGGCGCCGACGGCTTCTCCGGCGAGGTCGGCCACCTGCCGGTCGAGCCGGGCGGGTCGAAGTGCGGCTGCGGTCGCACCGGCTGCTGGGAGACCAAGGTCGGCCTCGCCGAGCTGGTCCGCCGCGCCACCCCGGACGTCGCCTACGGCCTGGAGCAGGGGCCCATCCCGGACCCCGAGGAGCGGGTCGCCGAGGTGCTGCGGCGGCTCGCGCGCGGGGACAAGGCGGTGGCCGCGGCGGTCGCGGAGGTCGGGCACTGGCTCGGGCACGGCGGCGCGATCCTGGTCAACCTCTTCAACCCGCGGGTGATCGTGCTCGGCGGCTACTTCGCGGAGCTCGCCGACCACCTGATCCCGTCCGCGCAGGCGAACCTGGCCCGGATGGCGGTCGCCAGCACGGCGGCGCGCTGCCACTTCGTCGCGTCGCACCTGGGCTTCACGGCGGCCGCCCGCGGCGGGGCCGGGGTGATCGTCGAGCGGATGATCGAGGATCCGACGGCCGTGTCGCTGGCGCCCGCGCCTACCCTTGCGGTCGCACGGTGATCATGAAGTCCCTGAGCTCGTAGCTCGAGATGTCCGGCTTCTTCGTGACCCGCGGCGGTTTGAGCATGGTGAGCCGCGGCTGCGCGAAGAGCTTGCTGAGGAAGATGTCGGCCTCCTGGACGGCCACATAGGCGCCCGGGCACTTGTGCGGGCCGTCGCCGAAGGACAGCCCCGGACCCTCGTCCACGCGTTCCAGGTTCGCGGTGCTGACGTCGATGTCGACCAGCCTGCCGTCCGGGATGTCCCCCACGGGGCCGGTCGTGCGCCGCTTGAGGTTGCCCACGACGGGCTCCAGCCGCAGCAGCTCGTGCAGCAGCGCCACCCTCGTGGTGTCGTCGCCGCCGGTGTACCGGTCGCGAAGGACGTCGTCGGTGAACAGATGCCAGGCGACGACGTTGACGAACTCGCGGGTGGTGACCATGCCGGCCGCGGCGAAAGTCAGGCACTCGCCGAGGATCTCGCCGTCGCGGCAGCCCTCGTCGATCAGGTGCGAGATCAGGTCGTCCCTGCGCTGCCGGCGCCTGACCTTGACCGCCGGCCGCACGTCGGCGAGGTAGATGCCGAGGAACTGGATGTTCTGCTTGAACACCCAGTAGATGCCGTTGAGGCTGGTGAACCCGGGCTTGCCGAACTTCTCCGGGAAGAACCGGTCGAGCCGCCGGTCCAGGCCGGGACGGCTCTCCGTCAGGCCGATCACCGCGCACACGACCTCGATCGCCATGCGGAAGCTCAGCTTGGCGAGGTCGGCCGTCCCCTGCTGCCGGAGCGTCTCGATCTGCTGGTCCGCCGCCCGCTCCATGAGGTCGCGGTAGTGCTCGTCGACCCGCCGCGGGGTGAAGTACCGCGCGGTCTGCCTGCGGTGCTCCCGGTGCTCCTCGCCGTCGCGGTACAGCACCGGGCGGCGGATGCTCGGCGGCAGCTTCTCGACCGTCTCCACGCCGAGGCCCGCCTGGACCGTGTCCGTGCTGCGCAGCACCGCCCGGGCCCGCGCATACCCCATCACCCGGACGGCGTCGGCGTCGGGTTCGTAGCTGCGATCGATCTTCCGGCTACTCATGGTGACCCATACGATACGGGCTCGCGGGGTTCGCGTGTTGCTCGTACGTCTGTACGAATGCGGGTGTAGCATTGATCGCATGATGGACGTCGCGTACCAGCCTTCGATGCTGGACACGGTCATGCCCGCGGTGGGGCCACTCACCGGCGGCATGGTGCGCCACGAGCTCAGCCGCGGCGCCTGGGTCGACCACCTTCCGGGCTGGGTCCTCGGCTCCGACGCGGTCCTTTCGACGCTGCTGCACGAGGTGGACTGGCGCGCCGAGCGGCGCAAGATGTATGACGGCGTCGTCGACGTCCCGCGCCTCCTGCGGTGGTATGGCGAGCGCGACGAGCTGCCGCACCCACTGCTCACCGAGGCCCGCCGCGACCTGACGCGGCACTATGTCGAGGAGCTCGGCGAGCCCTTCGTCACCGCCGGCATGTGCCTCTACCGCGACGGCCGCGACAGCGTCGCCTGGCACGGCGACACCATCGGCCGCGGCGCCCGCTTCGACACGATGGTCGCGATCGTCTCCTTCGGCTCGCCCCGCACCCTCCTGCTGCGCCCCCGCGGCGGCGGCGACAGCATCCGCTTCCCGCTCGGCCACGGCGACCTGATCGTCATGGGCGGCTCCTGCCAGCGCACCTGGGAGCACGCGATCCCCAAGACCGCCCGCCCCGTCGGCCCCCGCGTCAGCGTCCAGTTCCGCCCCACCGGCGTCGCCTGACCGAGGCTTTCTCGCCGGATTCGATCTTTCGATGGATGCGGGAGCGGCGCGCATCCCGTATCGTGAGAGCGGCTCTGATTGTGAGAAGGTGAGCCAGATGAACGAGGTCGATCGTTTCGCGGTATTCCCGGAGTTGCACATCACGGTCGACCCGATGCCAAACCAGGCGCTCCGCGTCAGGGTTGCGGGCGAGGTCACCATGGAGAACGTCGCCCAGCTGCGCACCATCCTCCACCGCGCCATCGACGACGTCCACGCCACCGCCGTCGAGGTCGACCTGAGCCTCGTGTCCTTCATCGACTCGACCGGCATCGGCAAGCTGGTCGCCGCCCGCGCCCACGCCCGCGGCAACCACAGCGACCTGTACATCGTCCACCCCAGCCCCGGCGTCCGCCGCGTGCTCAGCCTGCTGGGCCTCCTGGAGATCCTGAGCGCCCCCGACACCACAGGCACCGCCGCCTGACGGCGTCCCGCCTCCTTTGAAAGATCGGCGTTGCCCGGATTGGAGCTGGGCGTCCGTCGCTGTGGAGTGGGCAGGCTGCGACCGGAGTGATGGTGCGGACGTTGCCGGCCGGGAGTCCGTTGACGGTGCGCCCGGCCGGACCGTCAACGGCCACGCCTGCCTCGTCTTCATCGAATCATCGGGCCGCCCGCGCCTGCCGGGATCAACTCGATCACCATGAAGGGCAGACCTCGGTTCACGGCAAGGATGCCGGCGTGCGGGGTCGTGGGTCCCGGTGTCGATCCGGGCACACCGCCCTTATGAGGGGCGGCCGGACAGCCAGCGTCCGTACCCACGGTGGGTCCACAGTGGACGGCATTCGGAAGGGCGATCGTCGGGAGTCGAACCCGAACCACCAGGGCCACGACCTGGAGTGCACAGCCGGTACACCACGAACGCCATGGAAATGTGGAACTGCTTGCGTACCCGCGGAGGGATTCGAACCCCCAACAGTCTGCTTGTAGGGCAGATGCTCTTCCGTTGAGCTACACGGGCCTGGAACGCGTGGACCGACTCGGGATCGAACCGAGCAGGCGAGGATTGCAAATCGACGCTGCACACCAGTGCTCAGCCCAGAGAACTGCGCGCCCTGTACGGGATTTGAACCCGTGAATCTCCGCCTTGACAGGGCGGCGTCCACTCCTGACTGGACCGACAGGGCTTGCGTACCCGGCGCGACGCCTCTTCCGTTGGGCTGTCCGGGCATGTCGTACAAAAGCTGGGAGCGGAGGATTCGAACCCCCACAGCGAGGACCAAAACCTCGTGGCCTGCCGTTAGCCGAGCTCCCAAAAAACGCAGAGTCGGGAGCCGGGGAATCGAACCCCGCGCTTCCTGGTCCCAAACCAGGTCCGGTCACCAAGCCGGTCGCTCCCGAAGCGAATGCCATCCACTGTGGAGTTGTCAAAGCACAACGCAGGGGCGACAGGATTCGAACCTGCAGCCGTCGGTTTTGGAGACCGGTGCTCAACCAGTTGAGCTACGCCCCTATGAGAAAAGAAAACCGCCCGGTCCCTGGAGGGGGCGGGCGGTGGGGAGGCTGAAGAATCTAGCCTCGGCACCATCCCGCGGTGTGCGGCATGTCGGCCCAGTGCGCGACGGGGGCCATGGGCAGCGCGGCAGCGCGCGCCGGCGCTTGCGGTGCGGTCCAGTGGCTCATCATCGTGACTCCCGGGATCTGTCGTTGTTGACATGGACAACGATAGGCGCGCGCCGACGCGCTGCCAATCGATTAAAGGCGGATTACAGCGCGTCCAGGGCACGGTGGACGACGCCGCCGGCGGCGCGCAGGGCGCGGCGGGCCGAGTCGACGTCGACGCGGGCGAGCAGGGTCACCAGTGCCACCTTGGCCTCGTCGCCGGCGGCGGTGAGCGCGGCCTGGCACGCGTCGGCGGGCAGTCCGGTGGCCTGGACCAGCATGCGGACCTGCCGCACCCGCAGCTTGGCGTTGCTGGCGACCATGTCGGTCATGAGGTTGCTGTACGTGCGGCCGAGGCGCACCATCACGGCGGTCGACAGCGCGTTGAGGACGAGCTTCTGCGCGGTGCCGGCCTTCATGCGGGTGGAGCCGGTGACGACCTCGGGGCCGGTGTCGACGGCGAGGTGGATGTCGGCGTACTCGGCGAGGGCGGCGTTGGGGTTGGCGGAGAGCAGGACGGTGCGCGCGCCGCGGTCGCGGGCGGCCCGCAGCGCGCCGCCGACGAACGGGGTGCCGCCGCTGGCGGTGACGCCGAGCGCGACGTCGCCGGCCGTGAGCACGCCGCCGGCGGTCGAGAAGCCGGTCTCCGCGTCGTCCTCGGCCGCCTCGACCGCGTCGGTGAGGGCGCGGGTGCCGCCGGCGAGGTGGGCGACGACGTGGCCGGGCTCCACACCGTACGTGGGGCGCAGCTCCGTCGCGTCGAGGACGGCCATCCGGCCGGACGTGCCGGCGCCGAAGTAGTGCAGCCGGTGCCCGGAGCGCAGCGCGTCGACGCAGTCGTCGACGGCCTCGGCGAGATCGGGGAGCACGGCGGCGACCGCGGCGGCGACGGTCGCGTCCTCGGCGTTGATCAGCTCGAGGATCTGCAGGGTGGGCAGCTGGTCGATCTGGTGGGACCGCGCGTTGCGTTCCTCCGTCGGGGCGATCGGCGGCGAGACGGTCACCAGGGTCCCCGCTCCGGTCGCACCCGCCGGCTGCGGACCGCTTCTCGGGTTTTCTCCACGGCCGCCTTCGTCTGTGCGTACGTCTTCTGCGCGACGCCGACGAACACGCAGTCGACGACGGTGAGCTGCGCGAGCCGGCTCGCCATCGCCCCGGACCGGAACGTGGTCTCGCGGGCCGCGGTGGTGAGGGTCAGGTCGGCGATGCGGGTGATCGGCGACTTGGGGAAGTTGGTGAGCGCGACGGTCGTGGCGCCGCGCCGGCCGGCCTCGCCGAAGGCCTCGATGGTGTCGACGGTCGTGCCGGTGTGGGAGATCCCGATGGCCACGTCGCGCTCGTCGAGCAGCGCCGCGCTGGTGAGCGCCAGATGCAGGTCCGACCAGGTGTAGGCGACGAGCCCGACGCGGTGCAGCTTCATCTGGAAGTCGCGGGCGACGAACGCGCTGGCGCCGACGCCGTAGATGTCGACCCGGCGGGCGGCGGCGACCGCGTCGATGACCCGCTGCAGGATCTCCAGGTCGAGCTGGGCGGCGGTGTCCTCGACGGCGCGGGCGTCGGCGAAGGCGATCGTCTTGACGACGGTGGCGAGGTCGTCGGTCTGGCTGATGTCGCTGCCGGGCGCCTCGCCCGGGGCTCCGTCGTCCTGCGCCCGCCCCGCCTCCGCCGCGAGCCGCAGCCGCAGCTCCGGATAGCCGGAGAAGCCGATCGCGCGGCAGAACCGGATGACGGTCGTCTCCGACGTCTCGGCCCGCTTCGACAGCTCCGTGATGGTCAACTGGGCGGCGGTGGCGGATTCGTCGGCGACGATCCGTCCGACTCGCTGCTCCGCCGGGGAAAGCGAGGGCAGCAGCCCCCGGATCTTCACCGCGGTGGACGTGGCGCCGCCCTCGGCGGACTGCCGGCTCACCTTCATGTGGGAAAGTTTCCGTTCTCACGCGCTTTTCGTCAATGCAGTACGGTGTTCCGGTGCGAGCACCCCTGGTAGTCGGCGTGGACGCGGGCGCCACCAGCACCCGTTGCGTCGTCGCCACCCTCGACGGCGAGGTCCTCGGCCGTGGTCGCGCGGCCGGCGCCAACCGGAACTCCAGCGGGGGCCGCCCGGCGCAGGCCCTGGAGCAGGCACTCCGCCAGGCACTCAACGGTATCGACCCGGCCGCCGTGGCGTCCGGGGTGGTCGGCACGGCCGGCGCCGCGGCCGCCGGGCGGGCCGAGGCCCGGGAGGCGGCCGAGGAAGCCTGGCGGGCGGCCGGCGCGGCCGGGACGCTCCGCAGTGTCACGGACCTCGAGGTCGCGTTCGCCGCCGGCACCCCGGACCGCGACGGCCTGCTGCTGCTGTGCGGCACCGGCGCCGCGGCGGTGGCGTTCCGCGACGGCACGCCGTACAGGCGCTGCGACGGTTACGGATGGCTGCTCGGCGACGAGGGGTCGGCGGTGTGGCAGGGCCGCCAGGCGCTGCGGGCGGTGCTGCGCGCCCTGGACGGCCGCGGCCCCGCGACCAGGCTCACCGGACCCGTGACGGAGGCCCTCGGGGCGGACGCCGCCGCGGACCCGGAGGAGCACGCGCAGGCGTTGATCAGGGTGGCGTACCGGCAGCCGCCCGCCGCGCTCGGTCTCCTGGCGCCCCTCGTCGGGCGGGCCGCGCTGGACGACGACGCGGTCGCGTGCGAGGTCGTGTACGAGGCCGCCGGGCACCTGCTGCACGCCCTCGACACGGCCGCCGGCGCACCCGGGGAGCGGGCGCGGCCGGTCGTGCTCGCGGGCTCCGTGCTGCTCACCGAGGGCCCGGTCGCGGACCTGGTACGGGAAGGGGTCCGGCTGCGGTTCCGGGTCGAGCCCGCCGAGGCCCGCGACGGCGCAGCCGGCGCGGCCGCCCTCGCGATCGCCGCCCTCACCGGGGCGCCGGTGGCTCCCGCCGTACACACGCGGCTGACGGCACCGGGCAACGATTTCGTCAATATTTGAGCCGAACCCCTGGCAGGAACCTTCCTACTCTTGAAACTTCCGTTGGAAACCTTCATTCTCGATCCAACGAGCGCCCCCTCGACCCCCAACGAAGGAGCACGACGGATGAACACGCTGACCCGCAGGGGCGTCCTGCAGACTGCGGCCACAGCCGGTCTGCTGGCCACCGCCCCGGCCGCGCTGAGCGCCTGTGCCACGAGCGATGGCGGCGGGGACTCCAAGGCCGCCCAGGGTGACAAGAGCAACGTCAACCCGCTCGGCGTGAAGGAGGACGCCCCGCTCGAGGTCGTCATCTTCAATGGCGGCTTCGGCGAGGACTACGCCAAGGCCCACGAGGCCATGTACAAGGAGAAGTACCCGAAGGCGGAGATCAAGCACTCCGCCACCCAGGAGATCGGCAAGACGCTGCAGCCGCGGTTCGTCGACGGCAGCCCGCCCGACATGATCAACAACTCCGGCGCCGCCCAGATCGACTTCAACGGGCTCGTCTCGCAGAACGCGCTCACCGACCTCGCCCCGCTGCTCGACGCGCCGAGCCTCGACATCGCCGGCAAGAAGGTCCGCGACACGCTGCTGCCGGGCGCGCTGCTGCCGGGCACCTACAACGGCAAGGTGTTCGCGCTCAACTACGCCTATACCGCCTACGGCATCTGGTACGACGAGAAGCTCCTCGCCGACAAGGGCTGGCAGTACCCGAAGACGTGGGACGAGATGATCGCCCTCTGCAAGACCATCAAGGCGGCCGGCATCGCGCCGTGGACGTACCAGGGCAAGCACCCGCGGTACATGAGCTGGCCCATCCTGTCCGCGGCGGCGAAGCTGGCCGGCCCGGAGGTCCTGCTCGCCATCGACAACCTCGAGCCCAACGCGTGGAAGCACGAGGCGATCAAGACCGCCGCCGACGCGTACTCGCAGCTCGCCCGCGACGGCTTCATCCTGCCGGGCTCCGAGGGCCTGGACCACATCCAGTCGCAGACCGAGTGGTCGAAGGGCAACGCCGTCTTCATCTCCTGCGGTTCGTGGCTGGAGAGCGAGCAGAAGAAGGTCACGCCGCCCGCGTTCAAGATGGCGATCGCGCCGACGCCGAGCCTGAGCAGCGGCGACAAGCTGCCGTTCGAGGCGCTGCGGGGGACCGCCGGCGAGCCGTACATCGTGCCCGCGAAGGCCAAGAACGCCAACGGCGGCATGGAGCTGATGCGCATCATGCTGTCGAAGAAGGGCGCCGCGGACTTCACCCGCAAGACCTCGAGCCTGACCTGCGTCGCGGGCGCCGAGGAGGGCGTCGAGCTGCCGCCCGGCCTCACCAGCGTCACGAAGGCGCTCAAGGCGTCCGGCGACAAGGGCTTCAACTGGGTGTACAACTCCTTCTACCGCAAGCTGGAGCGCAACCTCGTCGACGCGGCCTGCGGCGACCTGTTCACCAATCGGATCAACGCCCAGCAGTTCGTGGAGGCGTGCCAGAAGGGCGCCGACGAGATCGCCAAGGACACCTCGATCACGAAGTACAAGCGGAGCTGACCCATGCGGCACGGTCGGCGCCTGTTCGTGCTCACGTTCCTCGTACCGCCGCTGGCGCTGTACGCCGTGTTCGTCATCTCGCCCTACCTGCAGGCGTTCCAGATCTCGCTGACCAACTGGCGGGGGCTGTCGCCGGAGTACGAGTACGTGGGGCCGGAGAACTTCAGCCGGCTCCTGCAGGACCACTACGTGTGGAACGCGCTGAAGAACAACGCCATCATCCTCGTGGCACTGCCGGTCGTCACGATCGTGCTGGCGTTGTTCTTCGCCTCGATGCTCAGCGTCGGCGGCCGCTCCGGCAAGGCCGGCGTGCGGGGCGTGCGCGGCGCCGCCTTCTACCGCGTCGTCTACTTCTTCCCCCAGGTGCTGTCGGTGGCGATCATCGGCGTGCTGTGGAAGGAGGTGTACGCGCCGCGCAGCGGCATCCTCAACGGCTTCCTGCGCGCCATCGGGCTCGACGGCCTCGCGAAACCCTGGCTCGGCGACCCGGACCTCGCGTTCTGGTGCGTGCTGGCGGTCATGGTGTGGAGCAACGTCGGCTTCTACGTCGTGCTCTTCAACGCCGCCATGCAGTCGATCCCCCGCGAGATCTACGAGGCGGCGATGCTCGACGGCGCCGAGCGCGGCGAGACCCTGCGCAAGATCACCGTGCCGCTGCTGTGGGACACGATCCAGGTGGCGTGGGTGTACCTCGCGATCCTCGCCATCGACGGCTTCGCCCTGGTGCAGATCATCACCCTGGGCGGCCCGGGCAACAGCTCCGACGTCATCGGCCTGCGCCTGTACGACACGGCGATGGGCGATTACAAGTTCGGCTACGCCTCCGCGATCGGGGTCGCGATGTTCTTCCTGACGCTGTCCATCGCGGTCGTCGCGCTGCGCCTCTCCCGCCGGGATCGGATCGAACTGTGAAAAGCCGCTTCCGTGTCGTCAACGCCTTCTCGCACACCTTCCTCGTCGGCTGGGCCGTGCTCACCACGTTCCCGCTCATCTGGGCGATCCTCAGCGCGTTCAAGGACGACAACGAGATCCTCACCAGCGCCTGGAGCCTGCCGGCCAAGCTGCGCTTCGAGAACTGGAGCCGGGCCTGGACCGAGGCCAGCATCGGCCGGTACTTCCTCAACACGGCGATCGTCGTCGCCGGCGCCCTGGTGGTCACCATGCTCCTCGGTGCGATGGCCGCCTACGTACTGGCGCGGTACACCTTCCGGGGCAGCCGCCTGGTGTACTTCCTGTTCGTCGGCGGCATGATGTTCCCCGTCTTCCTGTCGCTCGTCCCGCTGTTCTTCGTGGTGAAGAACCTCGGCCTGCTCTCCACCCATCTCGGCCTGATCCTGGTGTACAGCGCCTACTCGCTGCCCTTCACCGTCTTCTTCCTCACCGCGTTCTTCCGGACCCTGCCGAGCGAGGTCGCCGAGGCCGCGATGATGGACGGCTGCACGCACTACGGGCTGTTCTTCCGCGTCATGCTGCCGATGGCCCGCCCCGGCCTGATCAGCGTCGGCATCTTCAACCTGCTTGGGCACTGGAACCAGTACGTGCTGCCGATCGTCCTCATGCAGGGCGAGGACGCGGAGAAGCACTGGGTGCTCACGCAGGGCCTCACCGCGCTCGCCATCAACCAGGGCTACGCCGGCGACTACAGCGCCCTCTTCGCCGGCATGGCCATCGCGATGCTGCCCGTGCTCATCCTGTACCTCGTGTTCCAGCGCCAGGTGCAGTCCGGGCTGACCGCCGGCCACCTGAAGTGACTCCCCCGCCGGGGCATCCCGTGAGAGGCGATACACCTACGATCACCGGATGACCTCGCAAGCGCGGACAGTGCCCGACGTCGTACGTCGCCGGCTCACCCCGCCCGGACCCGCCACCCCAGGGTTCTGGCTGGCGGCGATCCTGGTCACCGCGATCGGGCTGCTCCTCCGGATGGTGAACCTGTCCCATCCGAGGGAGCCGATCTTCGACGAGGTCTACTACGCCAACGAGGCGTGGGACCTGCTCCAGCACGGCGTCGAGTGGAACCCCGAGGACAACACCCCGCAGTACGTAGTCCACCCGCCGCTCGGCAAGTGGATGATCGGGCTCGGCGAGCAGATCTTCGGGTACAACTCCTTCGGCTGGCGCATCGCCGCCGTCACGGTCGGCGTCGTGTCGATCCTGCTGATCGTCCTCGCCGCCCGGAAGCTCTTCCGCTCCACGATCCTCGCCGCCACCGCCGGCCTGCTGATGTCCCTGGACGGCATGCACTTCGTCCTCTCGCGGGCCGCGCTGCTGGACATCTTCCTCATGTTCTGGATCGTGGTCGCCTTCTACTTCCTGGTCCTGGACCGCGAGCAGCGGCGCGCCCGGTGGCTGGCCCACCTGGAGTCCGGCTCCTCCCGGGTGCGGCTCGGCGTTCCCTGGTACCGGCTGGCCTGCGCCGTCTCGCTCGGGCTCGCGGCGGGCGTCAAGTGGAGCGCGCTGTGGTACATCCTGCTCTTCGCCGCCGCGATCGTCGTCTTCGACGCCGGAACCCGCCGCACCGCCGGCGTCTCCAACTACGTGAGCACCGCGCTGCTGCGCGACGGCCGGTGGCTCCTCGTGTTCGGCGCGCTCATCGTCGTCACCTACCTCGCCACCTGGACCGGCTGGTTCGCCTCCGACGACGGCTACTTCCGGCACTGGTACGCGCAGGCCCACGGCCTCGGCAGCGACCGCCTCATCGACCCGCTGGTCAACCTGTGGCACTACCACCAGGAGGCGTACGGCTTCCACACCACCCTGGACACCGGGCACCCCTACCAGTCCTGGCCGTGGATGTGGCTGCTGCTGGGCCGCCCCGTCAGCATGTACGTGAACACCGACGGCCCCTGCGACGCCGCCAGCTGCGTCTCCCAGGTGCTGCTGCTCGGCACCCCGGTCCTGTGGTGGTCGTTCCTGCCCGCGCTGGCCGCCCTCACCTGGCTCGCGATCGCCCGCCGCGACGGCCGCGCCTGGCTCATCCTGGCCTGCTCCCTCGCCGGCATCGTCCCCTGGTTCCAGTCCATGCCGGCCCACCGCACGATGTTCTACTTCTACGCCCTGCCCGCCGAGCCCTTCCTGATCCTCGCCGTCGTGTACGTCCTGGGCGCCATCATCGGCCCGCCCCGCCACGTCAACCCCGCCAGCGACCACCGCCTGATCGGCTCAATCGTCGCCGGCGCTTACGTCACCCTGGTCGCCATCTGCTTCGCCTACTTCTACCCCATCTACAGCGCCACCGTGATCACCAACGCCGAATGGCTCTCCCGCATGTGGCTAGGCTCCCGCTGGATATGACCCACCCCCTGCGAGGGGCAGTGGCTAGCCCGGAACAGCGGCTGACCTGGGGGAATGCGACTGATCTCGATGCGGACGCGGGCGTGTCGCGGGAAGCGGTCCGGACCGACAGCCGTTGTTGAGGTTGCAATGTCGCCGCCGTGGGCTGGGAAGGCGCCCGTGGTCGCTTGCTTGCTGAGTGGTGCCACGTGGCGGTGGGGGTCTTCTGCTGTGTCGGGCGGGTTGTGGTCGCGACTGGTGCGACGGCCTCTTCCCGGAGGTCGCGGTGAGCCCGATGCCGAGCGCGGAACCCGAAACCCGACCGCAGCGGGCGCGGTCGCCACAGCCGGAGCCGAGGCCGCAACCGGAGCTGGGACTGGCGCGGAGGCAGGAGCCGGAGGCGGCGGCGTGGGTGGGGCTGGGGTCACCGTCGTGATCGAAGCCGCAGTCGAAGCTGACGCCTCGGCGGCTGCGGGGACCGCGATCCGAGCAGAGGTGGGGGCAGTCGTCCCGCCCGCAGCGGGCGGCGCAGCCCCAGCCGCAGCCAGCGCCACAGCCCGAGGTGCAGCTGGCGGCACAACCCGAGCGGCAGCCAGCGCCACAGCCCGAGGTGCGACCGGCGGCGCAACCCGACTCGCAGTCAGCGACGCAGTCCGAGGGACGGGTGGGGGCGGAGCGGTGGCGGGGTGCGGTACCGACGCCGCAGCGGGATGTGAGAGTGCTGCCGTGGACGGAGGTGGGGCTGTGGGGGCGGCGGCGAGGATGCGGGCGTTGCGGAGGCGGGTCAGGTTCGTGGCGTGGCGGGTGGTCAGGCCGTGGGCGCGGGCTTCGGCGAACTCCGACCTGGCGCGGGAGCGGGCCTCGCGGCGGCGGGCGAACTCGGCTGCGGTGGCGGCGCGGCGGGCGGTGCCGTCCAGCTCGGCGATGGGCAAAGGTGGGCGTGGATCTGGTGCGGACAACGAGAAGTACGGGCGTGGCATTGGCGGCCTCCCCCTGGCCGACGCTTACCTCAATTCTCCCGGCCGCCCAACCCAGCGTCCAGCGCCCACCGCCACCATGCACGTGTTGTGACGGTCGAAGCACCGACCGTCAGAGGCGGGAGCGGAGGCGGCGGAGCATGCGGGCGTCCTCGAAGCCGGCGGCGCGGGCGGCGGACTCGACGGTGGCGCCGTGGCCGATGAGGTGTTCGGCGCGTTCGACCCGCAGGAGCTGCTGGTAGCGCAGCGGGGTCAGGCCGGTGGCGTCGCCGAAGAGGCGGGTGAGGGTGCGTTCGCTGACGCCGGCCGTGGAGGCGAGGTCGCGGAGCGGGAGGCGGTCGGTGAAGCGGGCGTCGATGACGTCCTGGACGCGGTGGACGACGTCGGAGAGGTGGGCGCGGTGGCGGAGCATGGCGCTGTCCTGCGGGTCGTCGCCGTTGCGCCGGGCGTACACGACCATCTCGCGGGCGATCTGGGCGGCGGTGCCCGGGCCGTGGCGCGTGGCGACGAGGTGGAGCGCGAGGTCGATGCCGCTCGCGATGCCAGCGGAGGTGACGACGCGGTCGTCGATGACGAAGAGGACGTCCTTGAGGACCTTGGCGCGTGGGTACCGCGTAGCCAGCCGGTCCTGCAGCAGATGGTGTGTGGTGCACCGGCGGCCGTCCAGGAGACCGGCCTGGCCGAGGGCGTCGGCGCCGGAGCAGACGCTGGCGCAGGTGCCGCCGGCCGCGTGGTGGGCGGCGAGCCAGGTACGGACGGAAACGCTGAGACGGCCGTTCTGCGGGAAGCCGTGGCTGCGCCAGCCGGGCACCACAACCAGGTCGGACGGTGCCAGCGACGGCAGGCCCGTGGTCCGGCGGACCGGCAGGCCCTGGGCGGAGGGGACGTCGTCCTGCTCGGCCGCGTAGTCCAGCTCGTAGTCCAGGCCGAGGTCGCGGGCCGTGGAGAAGACCTGCGCGGGGCCCGCCAGGTCGAGCAGGTGCAGCTGCGGCACGAGCAGGAACACGACCTTCATCAGCCGATGAGCTCCTTCACCGTCGCGATGGTGGCGAAGCGGCCGGCGAGGGCGTACTCGGTGCGGGCGATGACCTCGTCGGTCCGCAGGGTGCGGGGGCTGGCGAGGATCTCGTCGTAGGGCAGGTCGCGCTCGTCGCGGTGCGGGATCGGGAACGTGGCGGTGGCCTCGGTGACGAACGTGACGTCGTAGCCCAGGTCGCCGGCGACGCGGGTGGTGGTCTCGCAGCACAGCTCGGTCTGGATGCCGGTGACGACGAGGTGGCGGATGCCTTCGGTGGTGAGCAGCTGCTGCAGGCCGGTGGTGGTGAACGCGTTCGCGGAGGTCTTGGTGAGGACCGGCTCGTCCGGCAGCGGCTGCAGGCCCTCGATCGGGCGGACGTGGCCGTTGCGCGGGTCGAACACGTTGCCGACCTCGTGGTGCAGGATCCAGATGACGAGGTCGCCGCGGGTACGGGCGGCGTCGATCAACGGGTTGACCGTCGCGACGATGTCGGGGTTGGAGACGGCGGCCCAGCTGGGGCGCTGGCGGAAAGACTCCTGGATGTCGATGACGAGCAGCGCGCTTCTCATGACGACGATCCTGCGCCGCCGGGCGGCTCCGCGACAGGCACGGCCACGCCGGCAACCGGAACGATCTGGTCACGCGAGGAACCGCGCGGAACGGCACCGGACGCTCCGGGCGACGAGAGTCGCAGGGTCAGCCAGTACAGGAGCAGCAACAGCAACGCGAGGGCCAGCAGCGCCGACCCGAGGACGTTGACCCCGGCACGCGCGAGCAGGACGCCGATCGCGGTCGGGACGAGGGCGCCACCGAGCCCGGCGCCGGCGATCTGCAGCCCGATCGCCCGGTCGGCGTGCGCGGCCCCGACGCGGTCGGCGGTGGTGAGCGTGAGCAGCGGGAACACGGGCGCGGCGGCGAAGCCGATGATGCCGAGGCCGGTCGCGGCGAGCCAGCCGGGGCCGGGCAGCGCGACCAGGAACGCACCGGCCGCCATGCCGGCCATGCACCCCACGATGACGCGGTTGACGCCGATCCGGTCGGCGACGGCGCCCTGCACGACGCGGCCGAGGAAGAGCATGGCCCAGTAGCCCGACACGCACACGCCGGCGACCGCGTCGCTCACGCCACGGCCCTCGGTGAGCAGCAGGAACGCCCACAGGCCGGCGCCGGCCTCGACCGCGACGTAGACCCCGAACGCGACCACCTGCACCCACACCACTGGCATCCTGAGGGTGTCCCGGCCGCGTTGTGGCGTCTCGTGTACCGGCACCGGGGCCCTCCCCCAGCTGCGGGCCTTGACGACGAACGAGACCGACAGTGCCAGCTGGGCGGTGGCGACCAGTGCGTACCCGAGGCGCCACGGCGAGCCGCCGCTGATCACGGACGTCATGATGAGCGGTCCGATCGCGACACCGAGGCCGAAGCAGGCGTGCAGCCAGTTCATGTGGCGGGCGTTGAAGTTCGCGGCCGCGTAGGCGTTGAGCCCGGCGTCGATCGCACCGCCGCCGAACCCGCCGAGCAGCGCGCACGGCACGACGAACCAGAGGCTGGGGGCGAGGGCGTACCCGGCGAGGGCGAGGCTCGTCGCGGCGGTGCTGCCGGCGAGCAGCCAGCCGACGCCGACCCGCCCGAGCAGGAACCCGGCGGCGACGCTGGAGGTGAGGTAGCCGGTGGTCGCGGCGACGAGCAGGTAGCCGACGGACTCGGTCGACACGTGGAAGGTGCCGGCCATGAACGGCCAGCCGACGCCGAGGAGGCCGTCGGGGAGCCCGAGGCTGATGAACGCGAAGTAGGCCAGCACGAGCAGCGACGTTCTCACTCCGGCGATCTTACGGTGTCCATTGAATGGGAATCGTCTCCCATTATTAGAGACGAGAATATTAGAGTCTGGGACATGGCCAACAACGTCTACACCCATGGACATCACGAGTCGGTCCTGCGCTCCCACCGCTGGCGCACCGCCGCGAACTCCGCCGCGTACCTGCTGCCGGTGCTCCGGCCGGGCATGACCCTGCTGGACGTCGGCGCCGGCCCCGGCACGATCACCGCCGACCTGGCTTTGGCGGTGGCGCCCGGAGCGGTGACCGCGCTGGAGGCGACCGCGGAGGCACTGGAGGTCACGAAGGCGGGGGTGCGGGGCGTCTCGTACGTGGTCGGCGACGTCCACGCGCTGGACTTCCCCGACGACAGCTTCGACGTGGTGCACGCCCACCAGGTGCTGCAGCACGTCGCGGACCCCGTGCAGGCACTGCGCGAGATGCGCCGGGTGTGCAAGCCCGGCGGTTACGTGGCCGCCCGGGACAGCGACTACGCGGCGTTCACCTGGTTTCCGCAGCTGCCGGAGCTGGACGAGTGGATGGCGCTGTACCAGCGGATGGCCCGCGCCAACAGCGGCGAGCCCGACGCCGGCCGCCGCCTGCTGTCATGGGCGCGCGCGGCGGGCTTCACCGACGTGACGGCGACAGCTTCGACGTGGTGCTTCGCCGACGACGAGGACCGCTCGTGGTGGGGCGGCATGTGGGCGGACCGGGTCCGCGCCTCGGCGATGGCGACGCAGGCCCTGGCCAGCGGCTCGACCCCATCAGACCTGCAGCGCCTCTCGGACGGCTGGCGCACCTGGGCCGCCTCCCCCGACGGCTGGCTCTCCATCCTGCACGGCGAGATCCTGGCCCGGCCGTAAGCTCTACGGGTGGATCGACCCCTCGTCACCGTGTGCCGCGACTGCTGCTGCGGCTCGCCGCGCAAGCACCCGGACGTCGACCACGCCGGCCAGGTGGCGCGGCTCCGCCAGGCACTCGGGGCGGCGGGGGTCCGGGTCAGCGGCAGCCTGGACGCGTGCGCCCGCTCCAACATCGTCGTCGTGCACCCCACCCCGTCCGCCCGGCGGGCGGGTGCCCGGCCGGTGTGGCTCGGCTACCTGCTCGACGACGCCGTCATCGACGACCTGACCGCCTGGGTCGAGGCCGGCGGCCCGGGGGTGGCCCCGCTGCCCGCGATCCTGGAGCTGTACCTGACGAAGGCACCCGCGGGTCAGGGGTAGCGGCGGGGGGTGAAGACGACGGGGGCGCCGTCGCCGCGGGTCAGGGTGCGGGTCTGGGACGAGCCGACGATGAGCAGGGTTCGCATGTCCACTTCGGACGGGTCCAGGTCAGCGAGGCGCACCACGCGGACGCGCTCCTGCGGGCCGCCGACGTCGCGGCCCAGGACGACCGGGGTTTCCGGGGAGCGGTGGCGCAGCAGCAGGTCGCGGGCGGCCTCGACCTGCCAGGTGCGGCTCTTCGAGCCCGGGTTGTAGATGGCGATGACGAGGTCGGCGCCGGCCGCGGCCTCGAGGCGGGCGGCGATGACGTCCCACGGCTTCAGGCGGTCGGACAGCGACAGCACGCAGAAGTCGTGGCCGAGGGGGGCGCCCGCGCGGCTCGCCACCGCCTGGGCGGCGGTCAGGCCGGGCAGGACGCGCACCGGGACGTCCTTCCAGCGGGGTTCGGCGGCGATCTCCAGTACCGCGGCCGCCATCGCGAACACGCCCGGATCGCCGGACGACACGACGGCGACGCGGCGGCCTTCCTTCGCGAGGGACAGGGCGAACTCGGCGCGCTCCGACTCGACCTTGTTGTCGGAGGCGTGCCGGCGCTGGCGGGGGTTGGACGGGATCCGGGCCAGGTACGGGGCGTAGCCGACGAGGTCGGAGGCGGCCTCGACCGCGGCCAGGGCCTCGGGGGTGAGCCAGTCCCGGCCGGCTGGGCCGAGCCCGACGACGACGACCTCGCCGGCGGCGACCGCGGGCGGCGTGGACCGCAGCGCCGACGCCGTCTCCTCGTGCATGCGGCTCGGCAGCAGGGCGAGGGAGAAGTACGGGACCTCGGCCGGGTCCACAGTGGACAGAGGGGCGACGCGCTCGTTGGCGGTGGTGGCGCGCTCGACGTACCAGGCGTCATCGAGGCGGCCGGCGCGCTCCAGGGCGTCCCGGACGGCCCCGAACGTGCGGCCGAGCTTCATGACGGCGGCGGAGTCGGTGCTGGCGAGCCGCGCGGCCAGGTCGTCGACGGGCAGCGTGCCGGGCAGCACGGTGAGCACCTCGTCGCGCTCGACGAGGGGGCGGCCGAGCACCGCGGACGCGCCCGAGACGGAGGTGACGCCCGGCACGACCTCCGTCGCGTAGGCGTGCGACAGGCGCTTGTGCATGTGCATGTACGAGCCGTAGAAGAACGGGTCGCCCTCACAGAGCACGACCACGTCACGGCCGGCGTCGAGGTGCGCGGCGAGCCGGGCCGCCCACGCGTCGTAGTGCTCCTCGATGAGGGCCCGGTAGTCGCGGACCTCCTCGGTGGTGACCGGGTAGACGAGCGCCTCTTCGATCTGGCCGTCGCGCAGGTACGGCGCGGCGATCGAACGGGCGATGCTGCGCCCGTGGCGGGCGCTGTGGAACGCGACGACGGGTGCGGCGGCGACGAGCCGGGCCGCCTTGACCGTCACGAGCTCCGGGTCGCCGGGGCCGAGTCCTACGCCGTACAACCGACCGGTGTCCACTGTGGTCATTCCTTCTCGTCCGCGATGGCGTTGACGGCGGCGGCCGTCATCGCGCTGCCGCCCCGGCGGCCGTGCACGACCAGGTGTGGCAGGTCCGACGCCGCGAGCGCGACCTTCGACTCGGCCGCGCCGATGAACCCGACGGGGATGCCCAGCACGGCCGCGGGCCGGGGCGCGCCGGCCGCGATCATCTCCAGGAGCCGGAACAGCGCCGTCGGCGCGTTGCCGATGGCGACGACCGCGCCGTCGAGGCGCGGACCCCACAGGTCGAGGGCGGCGGCGCTGCGCGTGGTGCCCAGCTCATGGGCGAGCGCCGGGACCCGCGGGTCGCGCAGCGTGCACAGGACCTCGTTGTCGCGGGGCAGCCGGGCGCGGGTCACGCCGGAGGCGACCATCTCCGCGTCGCACAGGATCGGGGCGCCGTCGCGCAGGGCGGCGCGGGCGAGGCGCACGACGTCCGCGCTGTACCCGACGTCACCGGCGAGGTCGACCATGCCGCACGCGTGGATCATGCGGACGGTGACCTGGGCGACGTCGGCGGGCAGCGCGGACAGGTCGGCCTCGGCGCGGATCGTCGCGAACGACCGCCGGTAGATCTCCGCGCCGTCCTTGACGTAGTCGAAGCCACCGTCCTGGACGGAACCGGAGGCGCCATCAGCGACGGTCTCCTGAGCCGTCATGACAGCACCCGGTAGCCGTCGGCGGTCGCGAGCATCTCCACGTGCCTTCCCTTCGGTGCGCCGCAGCGCCGTTCGCAGCCGACCCAGTGCACCGGCAACGCATGGTCGAGACCGCTGAGGACGGCCGCGCGGGCGTCGGCGCGCACGTCGGCGAGGGCCTTCGCGCAGCCGGGCCGGCCGGCGCACGCCGTGACCCCGGCCCACGGTGTCGCGGGGTCGGTGCCGAGGCCGGCGGTCGTCAGCAGTGACTCGAGACGTCCAGCTTCTTCGACCGGCACGTCGGGCACGACGACGGTCCGCCACGGCGTGACGATGATCTCCCCCGGCGCCGCCGCGACGAGCGCCGCCGACTGCTCCGGTGTCAGCAGCCCGAGTGGTACGACCACCGTCAGCGCGACCAGTCCCCCGACCTGCGGGGCCCGTCCGACCGCCGGCCCAGGCGAGCCTACGAATTGGTCAACGTCTGTACCGGGGGCGAACCCCAGGCGGGCCGCCACCCGGGCCGGGCCGTCGGTCAGCTCGGCCAGCCGCCACGCGGTGCCGCCCTGCGCAGCGCGCTCGTCCAGGAACGCCCGGGACGCCCGGAGCAGCAGCTCAGCGGGGTTGTCACCGCCCCGGCCCGCGGTCGGGAGCCCGGCGAGGAGGAGGCGGTCGCCGTGCAGGCCGACGTCGCCGCCGAGCGGGGACACGTCGCCGCGCCCGTCGTCGATGGTCACCAGGAACCGGCCGGGCAGCGCCGCCAGCGCGGGGTCGGCGCACAGCCCGGCGTCGAACGCGGCCACCACCGGCCGCACGTCCAGCTCGCCGAGGCCGTCGCGGCCGCTGAGCGGGCTGGCGATGATGTTGCGGACCCGCTCGTGGGTGTCCGACGGCAGCAGTCCCGCGGCGGTGAGCCTGGCCGCCAGCTCCGGCGACGCGTCCGGCCGCAGCCCTCTGATCTGCACGTTTCCGCGCGAGGTGAGCTCCAGGGCGGGGTCGCCGAGGTCCGCGGCGGCGGCGCGGAGGACCGCGAGGGCTGGGACGGGCAGCCGCCCCCCGGGCAGCCGGACGCGGGCAAGACCGCCGTCGGCCGCCGCGTGGACCTGCACGGCACCCGGGCACCGGTCCGGAGCGTCACGTCCACTGGCAGCCTGCACGCGCCGGATACTACTGCGCAGCGCCGCCCCCGACCCAAGGAAGCCGACCAAGCGACCCGGCCAAGCGGGCCGACCGGCGGCGGCCGGCCCGGGCGAGCTTGACGCAAGGAAGCCGTGACCGGCAGAGTTGGCGGTGCTGTACGGCGACGTGTGGAGGAAGCCGGTGTGAATCCGGCGCGGTCCCGCCACTGTGACCGGGGAGTGGACCTCCGACGACGGCCACCGGGCCCAGCGCCCAGGGGGCCGGAGACGACGGCCACCGGGTGCGAGCCCGGGAAGGCCGGAGGCGAGCGCCGATCCGGGAGCCAGGAGACTCTCCGCCGCCGGAACCTTTCCCGACCGACTTGGGGCGCGGACCCCGAGGGAGGACCCCGGCGTGATCCTGCTGCTGTCGACGTCCGACACCGACCTGCTCAGCGCCCGTGCGAGCGGCGCGGCGTTCCGGCTGGCCAACCCGTCCCGCCTCACCGTGGAGGAGCTGCCGGCCCTGGCCGACGGCGCCGACCTGGTCGTGGTGCGGTTCCTGGGCGGCTACCGCGACTGGCAGGAGGGGTTCGACACGCTGCTGCGCCTGCCGGCGCCGGTGGTGCTGCTCGGCGGTGAGTCGCTGCCCGACGCGGAGCTGATGCGCCACTCGACGGTGCCCGCCGGCGTCGCCGCGGAGGCCCACGCCTACTTCACCGAGGGCGGCCCCGCCAACCTCGCCGAGCTGCACAACTTCCTCTCCGACACGGTCCTGCTGACCGGCCACGGGTTCGCGCCGCCGGTGCAGACCCCCGCGTGGGGAGAGCTGGACCGGGAGTCCACGGCCGACGGTCCGACCGTCGGGATCATCTACTACCGGGCGCACCACCTGGCGGGAAACACCGCGTTCGTGGAGACGCTCTGCGAGGCCGTCGAGGACGCGGGCGGGCGGGCCCTGCCGGTGTTCGCCTCGTCGCTGCGGGCCGCCCCGGCGGAGCTGCTCGACACGCTGCGGCAGGCGGACGCGCTGGTCGTCACGGTCCTCGCCGCGGGCGGCACCCGGCCCGCCGACGCGCAGGCCGGCGGCGAGGACGGGGCGTGGGACGTCGGCGCCCTGGCCGCGCTCGACGTGCCGATCCTGCAGGGGCTGTGCCTCACGAGCTCCCGCGACACCTGGGACGCCAACGACGACGGGCTGTCGCCGCTGGACACCGCGACGCAGGTCGCGATCCCCGAGTTCGACGGCCGGATCATCACGGTGCCGTTCTCGTTCAAGGAGATCGACGCCGACGGCCTCACCGTGTACGTCGCCGACCGGGAGCGGGCCGGCCGGGTCGCCGGGACCGCGGTCGCGCACGCCCGGCTGCGGCACCTGCGGCCCGAGGACCGCAAGATCGTGCTGATGCTCAGCGCGTACCCGACGAAGCACGCGCGGATCGGCAACGCGGTCGGCCTGGACACGCCCGCGAGCGTCGTGCGGCTGCTCGATGCGATGCACGCGCAGGGGTACGTCGGCGCCGACGGCTTCCCGAAGGACGGCGACGCGCTGATGCACACGCTCATCGCCGCCGGCGGGCAGGACGTGAACTGGCTCACCGAGGACCAGCTGCGCGGCAACCCGATCCGGATCTCCGCCGCCCGGTACCGGAGCTGGTTCGACACGCTCCCCGCCGACCTGCGGGAGGAGATGGAGCGGCACTGGGGGCCGGCGCCCGGTGAGCTGTTCGTCGACACGTCCCGCGACCCCGGCGGCGAGATCGTCCTCGCCGCGCTGCGCGAGGGCAACGTCGTGGTGATGGTGCAGCCGCCGCGCGGCTTCGGGGAGAACCCCGTCGCGATCTACCACGACCCCGACCTGCCGCCGAGCCACCACTACCTGGCCGCGTACCGGTGGCTCGCCGACGAGTTCGGCGCGCACGCGGTCGTGCACGTCGGCAAGCACGGCAACCTCGAGTGGCTGCCGGGCAAGACGGTCGGGATGTCCGCCTCGTGCGGCGCCGACGCGGCCCTCGGAAACCTGCCGCTGATCTACCCGTTCCTGGTCAACGACCCCGGCGAGGGCACCCAGGCGAAGCGGCGGGCGCACGCCACCCTGGTCGACCACCTGATCCCGCCGATGGCGCGCGCCGAGTCGTACGGTGACATCGCCCGCCTCGAGCAGCTCCTGGACGAGCACTCGACGATCGCGGCCCTCGACCCGGCGAAGCTGCCGGCGATCCGCGGGCAGATCTGGACGCTGCTGCAGGCGGCGCGGCTCGACCACGACCTGGGCCTGGCCGACCGGCCGGGTGACGACGGGTTCGACGAGCTGATCCTGCACATCGACGGCTGGCTCTGCGAGATCAAGGACGTCCAGATCCGCGACGGGCTGCACGTGCTCGGCGTCGCGCCGGCGGGCGAGGCCCGGGTCGACCTGGTCCTCGCCATGCTGCGGGCGCGGCAGCTGTGGGGCGGCGCGGTCGCGCTGCCCGGCCTGCGCGAGGCCCTCGGCCTGACCGAGGGCTCGACCGCGCGCGTGTCGGTCGACGAGGCCGAGTCGCAGGCCCGCGCCCTCGTGGCGGAGATGGAGTCACGGGGCTGGCCCACCACCGACATCTCCGACATTTCGGATTTGCCGGATGTGGTACGGGTGCTGGAGTTCGCCGCACGGGAGATCGTGCCGCGGCTGTCCCGTACCGGCGACGAACTGACGATGGTCCTGCATGCGCTGGACGGAGGGTATGTCCCGGCGGGGCCGAGCGGGTCGCCGCTGCGCGGGCTGATCAACGTGCTGCCGACCGGGCGCAACTTCTACTCCGTCGACCCGAAGGCGATCCCGAGCCGGCTCGCGTGGGAGACGGGTCAGGCGATGGCCGACTCGCTGCTCGCCCGCTACAAGGCCGACCACGGTGCGTGGCCGCGCTCCGTCGGCCTGTCGATGTGGGGCACCAGCGCCATGCGCACCGCCGGCGACGACATCGCCGAGGCGCTCGCGCTGCTCGGTGTCCGGCCCGTCTGGGACGACGCGTCCCGCCGGGTGGTCAGCCTCACCCCCGTCGACCTCGCCGAGCTGGGCCGCCCCCGCATCGACGTCACGATGCGCATCAGCGGCTTCTTCCGCGACGCGTTCCCGCACGTGGTCGCGCTTCTGGACGACGCGGTGCAGCTGGTCGCCGCGCTGGACGAGTCCCCCGACGACAACTACGTCCGCGCCCACGTCGCCGCCGACGTGGCCACGCACGGCGACGAGCGGCGCGCCACGCTGCGCGTCTTCGGGTCCAAGCCGGGCGCGTACGGCGCCGGCATCCTCCCCCTCATCGACAGCCGTAACTGGCGCGACGACGCCGACCTGGCCGAGGTGTACGCGGTGTGGGGCGGCTACGCGTACGGCCGCGACCTGGACGGGCTGCTCGCCCGGGGCGACATGGAAGGCGCGTACAAGCGGATCAGCGTCGCGGTCAAGAACACCGACACCCGCGAGCACGACATCGCCGACTCCGACGACTACTTCCAGTACCACGGCGGCATGATCGCCACCGTCCGCGCGCTGACGGGCCGCGCCCCGGCCGCGTACGTCGGCGACAGCACCAACCCCGACGCCGTGCGCACCCGCACCCTGAGCGAGGAGACCGCCCGCGTCTTCCGCGCCCGCGTCGTCAACCCCCGCTGGCTCGCCGCCATGCGCCGCCACGGCTACAAGGGCGCCTTCGAGCTCGCCGCCACCGTCGACTACCTGTTCGGCTTCGACGCCACCGCCGGCGTCGTCGCAGACTGGATGTACGAGAAGCTCGCCGAGTCCTACGTCTTCGACCCCGAGAACCGCAAGTTCCTCGACGAGTCCAACCCGTGGGCCCTGCACGGCATCACCGAACGCCTCCTGGAAGCCGCCGACCGCAACCTCTGGGAACACCCGGAACAGTCCACCCTGGACGCCTTGCGCCAGGTGTACCTCGAAACCGAGGGCGACCTCGAGGACGACAACTAGCCCGGCCCTGTGCTTCCGCCCCACCGCTGCCGCGGCGGGTCCCGGCGGGGATTCTCACCCGCACCCCAATGCGCCGCTCCGCGGCGCACTGCCCGCGCTCGCGCGGCAGGATGGCGCTCACGCGAGCATCCCGCGGCCAGCCCGACCCCTTCATTGATCCAAGGACGAATCCGGTCGTTCGGGTGACCGTTTCCGTCCTTCGATCATGACGCCGATGGCCTGTGTCGCCGACGTACGTAAGGCGGCGGCGCGGGGTCAGGGCACGAGGACGGTCTTGCCGCGGATCAGGCCGGACTCGGCGGCGACGTGGACGGCGGGCAGGTCGGTGAGCGGGCGGGTGGCGGTGACGTCCAGGTGGACCGCGCCGGTGTCGATGAGGGCGACCAGCGCGGCGAGCTGCGTGGTGTCGTTGCGTGCGACGAACTGCACGGTGGTCAGCGAGGATCCGGCGGGGACGGGGATCGGCACCGTGGCGGACACCGCGACGCCGCCGGGGCGCAGGAGGGGCAGGAGCGTCGCGGCGGCGTGCTGCGGGTCGAGGGCGACGAGGTTGAGGACGGCGTCGACGGGTTCGTCGAGGGCGGCGGCGAGCGGGGTGGTCGTGTAGTCGATGACCTGGTGGGCGCCGAGGCGGCGGACGGTGGCGGCGCTGCGTGGTCCGGCCGTGGCGATCACGTGCGCGCCGGCGTGCCTGGCGAGCTGGACCGCGAACCCGCCGACGCCGCCGCCCGCGCCGTTGACCAGGACCCGCTGGCCGGGCGTGACGTTCGCGTGGTCGAACACGGCCTGCCAGGCGGTCAGGCCGGCGACGGGGACGGCGGCCGCGTGGGCGAGCGGGACGGTGGCGGGCGCGGCGACGAGCGTGTCCGCCGCGGCGGTGACGAACTCCGCTGCCGTGCCGCCGCTGTCGACCCGGCCGATCACCGGGGCGCCGGGGGCGAGGGTGTGCACGCCGTGGCCTACCTCGACGACGGTGCCGGCGACCTCACTGCCGAGCGTGAGCGGCAGGTCGACCGGCAGGACGGACCGCAGCAGCCCGCGGCGCAGGCCCACGTCCGACGGGTTGAACGACGTCGCGGCGACCCGCAGCAGGACCTCACCCGGACCGGCGGACGGGCGGGGCACGTCCTCGGCGCGGATGACCGAAGCGTCGCCGTACACATGGATTCGCATGGCTCTCACCGGTCGAACCTATGGCGAGGAAGCGGGACGAGCCATGCTTGGAACGCCTTGTTTCATGCGTGATCGTCCCGCGCCGGTACGATCGGCGGGATGGACGTGCTCAGCGACGTGATCGCGGTGATGCGGACGGGGCAGCCGCGGTCGGCGCGGGTGGCGTGGCGCGCGCCGTGGGCGCAGGAGTTCGCGCCGGTGCCGGGGTCCGCGGGCTTCCAGGTGATCCTGCAGGGATCGTGCTGGCTCATCAGGCCGCAGGGCGAGCCGGTCGCCCTCGCGCCCGGGGATGTGGTGCTGCGTCCGCACGGGCACGGCCACACGCTCGCGGACGACCCGCGGACACCGCCGGCGCCCGCCTGCGACCCGGCCGACCCCAGGGCGCTCCAGCCGTATGTCGCCGACACCGCCGGCGGTGACGGCCCCGCCACGGTCACGCTGTGCGGCGGATACCAGCTGGACGGGACCCGCGTCCACCCGCTGCTGCGGGACCTGCCGGAGCTCATCCACCTGCCCGCGCACCTGGGCCGGCACCCCGAGCTGCGCGCGACCGTGGACCTGCTCGCCGGTGAGCTGGAGCGCCCCCGCCTCGGCACCGCCGCGATCGTCCCCGCCCTGCTCGACACGCTGCTGCTGCACGTCCTGCGGGCCTGGATCGAGCGGCAGCCCCTCCGTGAGGCCGCCGCCGGGTGGGCAGCGGCGCTCAACGACCCGGCCGTCGCCGCTGCCCTGCAGGCCATGCACCGCGACCCGGGCCGCCCGTGGACCGTCGCCACCCTGGCCGCCGAGGCCGGGCTGTCCCGGACCCCGTTCGCCCGCCGGTTCACCCAGCTCCTCGGCCAGCCGCCGCTGACGTACCTGACGTGGTGGCGGATGACCACCGCCGCGCGGCTGCTGCAGGAGTCCGGCGCGCCGCTGAGCGCCGTCGCGGCCCGCGTCGGCTACTCGTCGGAGTTCGCCTTCGCCGCCGCGTTCAAACGGCAGCACGGCACCGCCCCCGGCCGGTACCGCAGAAGTCGTGCATGAGCGCACTGAACGGTGACATGTCGACGGCGTCGGGCTCGCACCGACCACCCCACGTCGCCGGCCGGGCTGCCCCGCCCTCATCCGCGACAGCGTGCTCGATCCTCGGCGTTCTCTAGCTCTCCCAGGGCGGCCGGGACAGTATGGGACGTATGGAGCAACCCGACTGGCACGGCCCGCTCACCGAGGCGTACGAGCAGGCGACCCGCTTCCTGACCGGTCTCCCGTCCCGCCCGGTCGGCAGCGGCGCCGGCCCGGACGAGCTGCGGGCGGCGCTCGGCGGGCCGCTGCCCGACAAGGGCACCGACGCGCGTGAGGTGATCGCCCGGCTCGCCGCCGCGGCCGACGCCGGGATCGTCGCGTCGCCGAGCGGCAGGTTCTTCGGGTTCGTCATCGGCGGCGCGACACCGGCCGCGCTCGCCGCCGACTGGCTCACCGCGACCTGGGACCAGAACGCGGGCCTCTACGCCGCCGGCCCGTCCGCCGCGGTCGTCGAGGAGGTCGCCGGCGGTTGGCTCCGCGACCTGTTCGGCCTGCCGGCGCACACCTCGGTCGGCTTCGTCACCGGCGCGCAGATGAGCCACGTGACCGCGCTCGCCGCCGCCCGCCACGAGGTCCTGCGCCGCGCCGGCTGGGACGTCGAGGCCGGCGGCCTGCACGGCGCCCCGCGCATCACGGTCGTCGCCGGCGCCGACCGGCACTCGACCATCGACCGCGCGCTGCGGTTCCTCGGCATCGGCACCGCCGCGCTGGTGCCGGTGGACGTCGACGACCAGGGCCGCATGCAGCCGGACGCGCTGCGCACCGCGCTCGACGACATCGACGGCCCGGTCATCGTCTGCGCCCAGCTGGGCAACGTCAACACCGGCGCGTGCGACCCGATCGCCGCCATCTGCGACATCGCGCACGCGTCCGGCGCCTGGGTCCACGTCGACGGCGCCTTCGGCCTGTGGGCCGCGGCCAGCTCCCGCCACCGCCACCTCGTGACGGGCGTCGACCGGGCCGACTCCTGGACCACCGACGCCCACAAGTGGCTCAACGTCCCGTACGACTCCGGCCTCGTCTTCTGCGCCCACCCTCAGGCCCACCGTGCCGCCATGGGCGTCCGCGCCGCCTACCTCGTCCACGCGGGCGGCAACGAACGCGACGCCCTCGACCACAACCCGGAGTTCTCCCGCCGCGCGCGCGGTTTCCCCGTGTACGCGGCCCTGCGCACCCTCGGCCGGAACGGCGTCGAGGCCCTCATCGACCGCACCTGCGAGCTGGCCACCCGCTTCGCCACCCACATGGGCGACGCGGTCCTCAACGAGGTCGTCCTCAACCAGGTCCTGCTCACCTTCGGCCCGCAGACCTTCGACCTCATCACCCGCGTCCGCGAGGAAGGCACCTGCTGGGTCAGCGGCACCACCTGGCAGGGCAGTCCCGCCATGCGCTTCTCCGTCAGCAACCACACCACCGACGAGTCAGACATCGACCGCGCCGCCGAGGTCATCCTCCGCCTCGCCACCTCCTGACCAGCCGCCGCCTTGATCGAAGGACGGAAGCGGCCGTCCCCCGACAACCAGATCCATCCTTGGATCATGCGGTTCGGGGGAGGGTACGGCCTTTCCCCGTGTCAGGACGCACGTAGCGGTCGCATCACGCCGCGGAACCCGGATCGAGCACCTTGCCGCGGGTAGCGCGGTCGCGGGCGGTAGTGCGGGGAACGTCAGGGCTTGATCGAAGGATCGCAGTGGTCGTCATGGGCCGGATTCGTCCTTCGATCTTGCGCGGCGGCGGACAAGTGGGCGTTCCAACCGGAGTTGGACGGGCCGCGGATGCCCGCGCGAGCGCAGGCAGTGCGCCGCGGAGCGGCGCATTGGGGTGCGGGTGAGAATCCCCGCCGGGACCCGCCGCGAAGCGGTGGGGCGGAAACACAGCGCAGTGAGGTGGGACACGGTGGTTGTCGGGTGGCATACATCCGGGATTCAACGGCCGGGTGGGGTGCGTAGGTTCATGGGCGTCGCAAGGAAAACAACCCCCGGACACCTTCCCCGCACCACCACATATATAAGGAAACGAATCCCCATGAAGCGTCTGCTGATCGCGTCCGTTGTCGCCGGTGCCACCCTGCTGCTGACCGCCGCCTGCGGGGGTGATGACAAGAAGGCCGACGACAAGAAGGACGCGCCGGCCGCCGCGGCCTCGACCGTTGCCAGCGGCGCGCCCGCCGGGAGTGGGCAGCCGTCCGGGAGCGCCAGCGCGAAGGCGAGCGGTGCGGCCGGGAAGGGGCTGCAGTACCAGACGGTGGCGAAGCTGACCGGTGACCTGTTCACCAAGGACCCGCTGTGCCCGGTCGGCCAGTGGGACACGAACTCGACGGGCGTGCCCTCGAAGTACCGGTCCGCGGTCGCGAACTTCAAGCAGTTCGACTGCTACAAGAAGAAGGGCGACTTCATGCCGTCGCGGGGGCAGCAGGCGATCTTCGTGGAGTTCAAGGCGGCCAACGCGGCCAAGGCGTACGCGCAGGACGAGGCGAAGATGTACCCGACGCTCATCGTCGGCAACACGGTCGTCGTGGCGGGCACGGGCCTGGAGAACACGGACATGAAGGCCTACCTGGAGGCCGTGAACGAGACGGTCGGCGGCGCGGGCGAGATCCTGGCGAAGGCCTAAATCCGCAGGCCAGCCCCTTAATTCAGGTCGCGTATTGACTAAGGTACCGGGGCGGGAATAGCCTCCGATGGATCTGTAAGGCAACTTCACAGATCTCGGCCTCCGTCGTCACCCACCGGCGTCGGAGGGCGGCTCCCCGCCCGCCCCGGACCTACCCCCGACATGGGTCCCGAGGGCGGGCGAACCGCCCAGAAGGGACCCCCGTGACCCGCATCTCACGACGCAGGATCGGTCTCGCCATCGGCGCGACCGTCCTTGCCGTCACCGGCACCACCGTGGTCGCCATGACCACCGCCTCGGCCGCCGCCACCGGCCAGATCACCGGCTACGGCGGCAAGTGCGTCGACGTCGCCGCCGCCAGCAACGCCAACGGCACCCAGGTCCAGCTGTACACCTGCAACGGCACCGGCGCCCAGCAGTGGACGGTCGGCGACGACGGCACGATCCGCGCCCTCGGCAAGTGCCTCGACGTCAACGCCGCCAGCAACGCCAACGGCACGAAGATCCAGATCTGGGACTGCAACGGGACCACCGCGCAGCAGTGGTCCAAGCAGAGCGACGGCACGCTGCGGTCGCTCGGCAAGTGCCTGGACGCGACCGGCCCCAGCTCCGCCGACGGGACCAAGCTCCAGCTGTGGGACTGCTTCGCGAGCGCCAACCAGCAGTGGACGCTCCCGGGAGGCACCACGAACCCGCCGACCAGCACGCCCCCGAACAACCCGAACAACCCCGACCTCGGCCCGAACGTGTCGGTGTTCGACTCCTCGATGTCGCAGGCGACGATCCAGAACCGGCTCAACACCGTGTTCAACCAGCAGGTGACGAACCAGTTCGGCGACGCCCGGTTCGCGCTGCTGTTCAAGCCCGGCACGTACAACGTCAACGCCAACGTCGGGTTCTTCACCCAGGTCGCCGGCCTCGGGCTGAGCCCGGACTCGGTGGTCATCAACGGCGCCGTGCACGCCGAGGCCGACTGGTGGCCGGACGGCTCGCAGAACGCGACGCAGAACTTCTGGCGCTCCGCGGAGAACCTGTCGGTCACCCCGACCGGCGGGCTCGACCGGTGGGCGGTGTCGCAGGCCGCGCCGTACCGGCGGATGCACGTGCGCGGGAACCTGGCGCTGTCCGACGGCGGCTGGTCCAGCGGTGGCTGGATCTCCGACAGCAAGATCGACGGCCAGATCCAGTCCGGCAGCCAGCAGCAGTGGATCACCCGTAACTCGCAGATCGGCAGCTGGTCCGGCTCCAACTGGAACCAGGTCTTCGTCGGTACCGCCGGCGCGCCCGGCAACAGCTTCCCCAACCCGCCGTACACCACGGTCGGCACCGCGCCGGTCGTGCGGGAGAAGCCGTTCCTGTACGTCGACGGCGCCGGCGCCTACCAGGTGTTCGTGCCGTCGCTGCGGACCAACGCCAGCGGCAACAGCTGGTCCAGCGGCAGCACCGCCGGGTCGAGCCTGCCGATCAGCCAGTTCTACATCGTGAAGGCCGGCGCGACCGCGGCCAGCATCAACGCGGCCCTCGCCGCCGGGCAGAACCTGCTGTTCACCCCCGGCGTGTACCACGTGAACGACACCATCCGGATCACCCGCGCCAACACGGTCGTGCTCGGCCTGGGCCTGGCCACGATCGTGCCCGACAACGGCGTGACCGCGATGACCGTCGCCGACGTCGACGGCGTGAAGGTCGCCGGGGTCCTCTTCGACGCCGGCACCACCAACTCGCAGGTCCTCATGGAGGTCGGCCCGAACGGCTCGACCGCGGACCACTCGGCGAACCCGACCTCGCTGCACGACGTGTTCTTCCGCGTCGGCGGCTCGATCGCCGGCAAGGCGACCGTCAGCCTGCGGGTCAACAGCAACAACGTGATCGGCGACCACATGTGGATCTGGCGCGCCGACCACGGCAACGGCGGCACCGTCGGCTGGAACATCAACACCGGCGCGAACGGCCTCGTCGTCAACGGCAACAACGTCACCATGTACGGCCTGTTCGTCGAGCACTACCAGCAGTACCAGACGATCTGGAACGGCAACGGCGGCCGGACGTACTTCTACCAGAACGAGATCCCGTACGACGTGCCGAACCAGTCCAGCTGGTCCAGCGGCGGCGGGGCGCAGGGCTGGGCCGCGTACAAGGTCGGCGCGAACGTCACCAGTCACGAGGCGTGGGGGCTGGGCAGCTACTGCTTCTTCAGCACCAACCCGAGCGTCGTGCTGGGCCACTCGTTCGAGGTCCCGCAGACCCCGAACGTGAAGTTCCACAACATGGTCACCGTCTCCCTCGGCGGCACCGGCACCATCGCGCACATCATCAACAACACCGGCGGGCCGTCGAACTCCTCGACGAACGTCGCGAACTGGGTCAACTACCCGTAACCACTGCCGATCAGACCGGCGATGCTGTTCGTCGCCGGTCTGCTCGCGGTCTGCGCCGCGGCCCAGGTCGCGGTGGCCCTGGCGCCCACGGCCGGCACGATCGCGACCGTGGGCGCCGCCACGACGCTCCTCGCCCTCGCCACGAACGTGCGGCTCTTCCGCCGTTTCGCCGCCGGCACCGGCAGGGCCAGGGTCGCCTGGTTCTTCGCCGGGCTCGCGTCCAGCGGCTGGACCCTGGCCTGCCTGCTGTACGTCCTGGACGTCGTCGCCGGGCGGGACGGGCCGCCGCCGCGGGCCGGGGACTGGGCGTCGCTGCTCGCGGTCGGGCTCGCGCCCGCGGTCCTGCTCAGCGCGCCCGCCGCCCCGCAGTCCCTGGAGCAGCGGGTCCGGCTGGCCCTCGACGGGGTGATGGTCGCGGCGGCGCTGTTCGTGCCGGCCTGGCCGCTGCTGCTGCGCGACACGATGCACGCCATCGGCAGCCTCGGCGGGGTCGTCGCGACCGGCGTGCCGAGCGTGCACATCGCCTGCATCGCGATCGCGATCGTCCTGCTGTCCCGCAGCCGGCTCGGCGGCACGACCGCCGTCACCGTCCTGACCGGCGGGTTCGCCGTGTTCGCCGCCGCCACGCTCGTCTACCTGTGGCTCGGCCGGCACGGCTGGACCTCGACGGGTTCAAGCAGGTCAACGACACGCTCGGGCACCCGGCCGGCGACCGGGTGCTGGTCGAGGCGGCCGGCGCGCTGCGGGCCGCGGTCCGCGCCGGCGACCTGCCCGCCCGGCTCGGCGGCGACGAGTTCGCGGTCCTGCTCGCCGACGTGCGCGACGAGCGGGAGGCGGTCGCGGTCGCCGACCGGATCATCGCCGGGATCGTGGCGCGGGTGGCGTCGTCGGGCTGCCCGGTGCGGGTCGGCGCGAGCGCCGGGGTGGTGGTCCGCACGCCGGGACTGGACGACGAGACGATGTTCCGCCTCGCCGACGCCGCGCTGTACCGCTCGAAGGCGGCCGGCAAGGGACGCGTCGAGCTGCACGTCGCCGCATGACATTCTTGCCGGCGTGCGCACTGTGCTCATCCTCGGCGGGACCGGTGAGGCGAGGCGGCTCGCGGAGGCGCTGACCGGCGGCTGCCGGGTGATCAGCTCCCTCGCCGGGCGGGTCGCGGACCCTGCCCTGCCGCCCGGCGAGGTCCGCGTCGGCGGGTTCGGCGGCCCCGCGGGGCTGGCCTCCTACGTGCGGGCCGAGGCGGTCGACGTGGTCGTCGACGCGACCCATCCGTTCGCGGCGGGGATGAGCGCGTCGGCGGCGGCGGCAGGTGTACCGCTGGTGGTGCTGCGACGCCCGGGTTGGGTCGCCGGCGAGGGCGACGAGTGGCACCGGGTACAGGACCTCGATGCCGCGGCGGCGTTCATCGCGGCATCCCCCTACGAGCGGGTGTTCCTCACCACCGGCAGGCAGGGCCTCGGCGCGTTCGCCGCCCTGACGGACCGCTGGTTCCTCGTGCGCAGCGTCGACCCGGTGGCGCCGCCGCACCCGCCGCGGCTGGAGTCGATCCTCGACCGGGGGCCGTTCACCGTCGACGGGGAGACGGCGCTGCTCACCTCGTACGACATCCAGCTCCTCGTGACGAAGGACAGCGGCGGCCCGATGACGGCCGCGAAGCTGGACGCGGCACGGTCGCTGCGGCTGCCGGTGCTCATGGTCGACCGGCCCCCCGTCACGCCCGGCGTGCCCGTGGTGGCGAGCGTCACCGACGCCCTCACACACCTGCGGGGCCTCGGCATCTCCTGACACGATCACCGGCATGCTCCCCGCGGACCTGCACACGCACACCGAGTTCTCCTGGGACACCGCGACCGGCGACATGGAGGGCTCCTGCGCGCGGGCCGTGGAGCTCGGGCTGCCGGCGATCGCGTTCACCGAGCACACCGACTTCGTCGTCTGGGACGTCGACGCCGTCCCGGGCCGCCGGTTCTCGCACATGGCCGACGACAGGAACCTCGCCCCGCCGCCGCTGGACGTGCCCGGCTACCTGGCGGCGATCGACCGGTGCCGGTCGAAGTTCCCGACGTTGAAGATCATCACCGGGGTCGAGCTGGGCGAGCCGCACTGGTTCCCGGCACAGGCGTCCTCGCTGCTGGCCTCGGCGCCGTTCGAGCGGGTCATCGGGTCGCTGCACTCGCTGCGGGTGGACGGCCGGTTCCGCCTCGTCGAGGACGAGTACCCGCTGCGGGGCGTCGCGGACGTGCTGCGCGACTACTTCACCGAGGCGATCCTCATGATCGAGACGGGCCCGCCGTTCTCGGCCCTGACCCACCTCGACTACCCGGTCCGCTACCTGCCGGCCGGCACCACGTTCACCATCGCGGACTTCGAGGAGGAGATCCGGGCGGTGCTGCGCGCCCTCGCCGGCACCGGCCGCGCCCTGGAGGTCAACACCCGCCGCGGCCCCGAGCCCGAGTTCGTCGCCTGGTGGCGCGACTGCGGCGGGCGCGCCGTGTGCTTCGGCAGCGACGCGCACCGGCCCGACCTGGTCGCGACCGGCTTCGCCGAGGCGGCCGCGATGGTGGAGGCCGCCGGCTTCCGGCCGGGCCGCCATCCGTACGACCACTGGCTGCTCTAGGGTTTCGGGATGGGTTGGAACACGTCGGCGCTGTTCGTGCGGGGCGCCTCGGCGGCGGACGCCGTCGGGCTGCTCGCGTCCCCAGCGGTCGCGGAAGGCGCCCCGGTCCCCGCCGACGAGGCCACGAGCGGGCTCGCCGACGGGGTGCTGTTCGCCGCGGAGACGGGCGGCTGGGCGCAGGTGTGGGACCCGTCGATGGCGCTCGCCCCGGCCTGCGACCCGCCCGGCGACGCGCTGAGCGTCATCTTCTCCAGCGTCGCCAGCACCTACGCGTTCACGCTCTCCAGCGGCGGTGAGGTCGTGCGGCAGCTCGTCCACGCCGACGGGGAGGCGGTCGTCGACGTGGGCGCGCCGCTGCCCGTGGAGGCGACCGTGGAGATCCCGTCCTGGGGGCCCGACGAGGACTTCCTGTGGGCCGTCATCGAGGCCGTGACCGGCACCGGCTACCCGGCGTCGCTGGAGTTCCAGCCGTACCGGCACGGCTGAGGCCTTTCTTCAGTCCGCCGGCCAGCTGTACTCGAACGACAGCGAGAACGTCCGGTCGATCCAGTCGCCGCTCGTCTCCCCCGGCGCCGGCCCCGGGCGGCTGCACGCCTCGCTCAGCCGCCGGCGGACCTCGGCGAGCTCGGCGGAGCGGTCGTGCGCGGCGGTGCGCACCCCGCCGTCGAAGCGCAGCTCGGCGACCCGTTCGTACCCGTACGCCGGCCGGAACCCCATGTGGAGAAACCCGATACCGGCGATCCCGGCGCCGACCAGCAGCCGCCCGGTGAACGCGACCGGGGCGTCGACGTCCGAATAGGACCACCGGCCGCGCAGCCCCTTCGGATACGCCGAATGCCCCGGCAGGACCCCGAACAGCGGCACCGGCGGCGCTGTCGCGGGCGCGCCGAGCTCGGCGTCCTGGAGCAGCAGGCGGCCGGCGTCCACCCGGTACCGGCACACGAACCCGCGCCAGCACGCCGTGCTCATCGCGGTGACCTCGATGCCGTGGCCGGCCGGGTCGAACAGCCCCGCACCGTCGACCGCGGTCACGGCGTGCCACTCGCCGTCGTGCAGCACCTCGTCAGGCAGCTGTCCCGTCACGCCGCGAGTCTCGCACCCCCGGGACGCGGTCAGGGGGCGCAGACCGCGTAGGCGGTCGCGGACCAGACGCCGGCGTAGCCGTCCTCGTCCTCGGTCGCGGTGATGCGGACCCCGCTGACCTTGTCGTCCTCCTTGACCGCGACGATGCGCACCTGACCGCCGCCGCCGGTGATCTCGCCGCCGACGCCGTGGACCCGCCCGGCCCCCTGGCACGACGCGACGACCGTCTTCGTGGCCGCCGAGTCGACGGCGGTCGTGGCGGACCTGCGGGTCTGCCCGGCGTGCGGCGTGCCGCAGATCGCCTGCGCGGTGACCGCCCACGGGCCGGCGAACCCGTCGTCGTCCTCCGACCCGGCGACGGTCACGGAGCCGAGGTCCGGCGCGATGCGCAGCCGCTCCAGCATGACGTTGCCCAGCCCGCCGGAGACGCCGCCGCCGGCGGTGTAGACCTTCATGCCGGGCCGGCAGGTGGCGGTCGCGGACCGCTGCGCCGAGGAGCTCGCCACGACCTCCCAGTCGACCGGCGGCAGGTGGCAGGCCGAGCTGGTGGTGACCTGCCAGCCGCCGCTGAAGCCGGTGTCGTCCTCGGTCGCCACGACCGTCACCTCCCCGAACGGCGACAAGATCAGGTTGGTGCGGCCGACCTGGGCCCCGCCGTCCTTGACCTCGGCGCTCACCGCGAGCGGGTATTCGTCCGGGCTGTCGCAGCCGCCCGGCTGCGCCTTGTTCAGGCTGTTGGTGTCGGACGTGCGGGCGAAGTGCGACGGCGTGTCCGCGTGCGCCGGCCCGGCGACGAGGGTCACCGCCGCCGCAACCGCGACCGCTGTCCAGGCCGCCTTCACTTCGCGCACACCGCCTGCCCCGCCAGGGTCCAGCTGCCGCCGTAGCCGTTGCCGTCCTCGGTCGCGGTGACCAGCATCGCCGGCCCCTGATCGGTGGCCGCCATGATGGTGGTCAGCCGGGCCTGCCCACCCCCACCGGTGATCGCCGCGCCCATGCCCTGCAGGTGCTTGCCCTCCGGGCACCGCACGCCGAGCGCCTTCATCGTGCTGGAGCTGGCGGGGACGGTCGCGGTGACCAGCTCGAGCCCGCTCAGCGTCGCGGTGCACACCGCTCTGGCGACGACCCGCCAGCCGCCGCCGAAGCCGTCCTCGTCCTCCACCGCCGTGACGCTGACAGCCTTCAGATCCGCGGTGATCCTCAGGTCGTCGAGCCCCACCTGGGCCTTCCCGCCGACGATCACGGCACCGCCGCTCATCACCCGGCTGCTGCCCGGACAGGTCGCCGTCGCCGCCTGTGTACTGCTGGAGCTCAGCGCCGACTGGCCGGTGACGACCTTCCGGTCGACGGACGGATCTCGGGATCGACCGGGAAGCAGCCGGGAAGACAGCTGGGCGGGTCCGCGTCGAACATCAGCCGGATCGAGGTCGGCGACCTGGGCATCAAGAACCGCGACCTGGAGCGGCTGCTCGACTTTCCGCGGCAATCTAGGTCCGGAGTCGGCCGCGGAAGCATCCGGACCTACGAGCTGCGGTTCGTGCCGGGGCTGCTGCAGACGCCGGCGTACGCGAAGGAATTGCGCCGGCTGCGTTCCATCACGAGCCGGAGGAGGCCGAGCGGCGGCTGGCGCTGCGGATGCACCGGCGGCGGATGCTGTTCGCGCGGGGCACGCCGCTGCTGTGGACGGTCATCGACGAGGCCGCGCTACGCGGTGAGGGTGACCGATCCCGGCCGGCACCGGCAGCGGGCAGCGGGCGTCAGCCGGTGACGTCGCACAGTTGGGGCGGGCCGGCGCCCCCGCAGGTCCACGCAAAGGTGGGCACGTCCGATGCGCGGTCCGTTCAGGGGCGGGCCGGTTGAGTGGGCTGGGTGGACGGGGCTGGGCTGGGCAGGAAGTGCTGGGCGGCGGCGATCGCGGGGTACAGGAGGACGGCGAGCAGGAAGGTCAGCGGGGTCCAGCCGGCGAGGGCGTCGATGGTGAAGGTGGCGAGGACCAGGGCCGTGCCGAGGAGGGCGCCGCCGAGGGCGACGGTCGTGCCGCGGCGGCGGGGGCCGGGGCGGGGTGGGCCGGCGTGGCGGTCCAGGGCGGCGGCGAGGGCGGCGGCGCCGAGGAGGGCCGGGGTGGCGAGGAAGAGCGCGGCGAGGGGGCCGAGGAAGAGGTACAGCGCCAGGCCCAGGCCGGTCACGACAAACGTGAGGGCGAGGCCGAGCAGCAGGGCGAGCCACAGGTGCACGGCGCGGCTGCCGGACGGGGGTGGGGCGGGGACGGCGTCGCGGCGCAGCCAGGTCGCGGCGAGGAGGGCGGCGCCCGCCAGGACCAGCGCCGCCGACACGGCGAGGAGGACCGTTGAGGTGAGGGTCGTGGTCGAGGAGAGGTATTCGAAGGTCTGGCCGTCGTCGCGGACGCACGTGACGCGGGGCGGGAAGGAGCGCTCGACGGCCGTGAACGTGCGGCTCTCGTCGAAGCGGTAGTGGCACGAGCGCGCCGGGTCGAACTTGGACGGGCCGATGGCCCAGAGCGTGAGCGTGGTGCCGAGTCCGAGCAGGGCGCCCGTGCCGGTGAGCGCCCATCCGCCTGCCAGTGCCTTCATGCGGGACATGATGGCAAGGGGGCGCGAGGCGAACTGCATCGATCTTCGCAGGTCGCGACGCGAATTTCGGCAAACGGCGGTCAGAAGTGCGACACAGGTCAGGGGCGGGACGCGCGGCGCAGCAGCTCGGCCATCGGCAGGGTGGCCGCGCCGAACGCGACGGCGTCGGGGCCGAGCTCGCACAGCTCGATCGACACCTGGCCGAACGGGTGCTCCAGGGCCTGCTCCCCCGCCGCCGCGCGGATCTGCGGCAGGAAGCGGGCGCCGAGGGCGAGGCCGGCCCAGCCGCCGAGGACGACGCGCTCGGGGTTGAACAGGTTGACCAGGTTGCCGATGCCGGCGCCGAGCATGCCGGCGGTCTCGGCGAGGATGCCCTCGGCCTCGGGCGTGCCGGCCGCGATGAGGGCGGCGACGTCGGCGAGCTCGTCGGCGCTGCGGACCAGGCCGGGGTTGACCTGCTGGTACCGGTCGAGGATGCCCTCGGCGCCGACATAGGCCTCCAGGCAGCCGCGGGCGCCGCACCGGCACTGCCGGCCGCGGTAGACGACCGTGGTGTGGCCCCACTCGCCGGCGCTGCTGCTCGCGCCGCGGTAGAGGGTGCCGTTGGTGATGACGGCGGCGCCGACGCCGGAGCCGACGAGGACGATGACGGCGTTGGCGGCGCCGCGGCCCGCGCCGAACCACATCTCGGCCTGGCCGAGGGACTTCGCGCCGTTCTCGAAGAAGAGCGGGGCGGTGACGCCGCCGTCGCGCAGCAGCCCGTCGAGGGACGTGCCGCGCCAGCCGATGGTCGGGGCGTGCACCCGCACGGGGTCGGACTGCTCGACGGTGCCGGGCACGCCGATGCCGACGCCGATGACGTCGGCCGGGTCGGTGTCGCCGAGGACCTCGCGGATGCCGGCGAGCAGCTGCCCGGCGACGGCCTCCGGGGCGGGCCGCGACGACGGCAGCGGCTCGTCGACGGCCGCGAGGCGGGTCATGGACAGGTCGAACAGCTCGACCTTGACGCCGGTCTCGCCGACGTCGGCGCCGACGAGCCGGCCGAAGTCGGGGTTGACGCGCAGCAGCACGCGCGGGCGGCCGCCGTCGGACTCGATCTGGCCGGCCTCGACGATGAGGTGCTCCTGGAGCAGCTCGCCGGTGACGCTGCTGGCGGTCGCGGCGCTCAGGCCGGTGATGCGGCTCAGGTCGTGGCGGCTGAGCGGCCCCCGGAAGAACAGCTCCGAGAGCAGCGTTGACCGGTTGCGCCGGCGCATGTCACGGGTCGTGGCCCGCTCGACCTCGATGCGCACCACCGCCGCGTGCCCCTCCCCCGACTGCTGTTTGTCGGTGAATCGTGTCATGTGAGCGCTCCCGCGTCGACACCGTGGGTGCTCATCGTCGCCTGGCGCGTCGTGCTACGGCCGCGACCAGCATCAACGCGACCACCGTGAAGGCGCCCAGCAGCAGCGGGGCGCGGGTGGACCGCTTCGAGTCGGGCGCCGTCCGGGCCTGCGCCTGGGCCTGGGCCTGGGCGGGCAGGGGCGGTGCGGCGCTGCTCGGCGGGGCCAGTTTCAGGCCGCTCGGGTACCGCAGGATCACGGCCGGACCGTCCTGGTCGGAGACGGTCAGCAGGCTCGCGCCGTCGGCGGTGTAGGCGATCGCCTCCCCCTGCGGCTCGTCGGGCAGCGCGGTCACGGTGGCCTTGCCGGAGGTGATCGCCGCGGCGACGTCGCCGCCCTTGACCTCGAACTCGTAGGCGTCGGCGTAGGTGCGCACCACCGCCTTGGTGCCGTCGGCGGACACGGCGGCGCCGGTGACCCAGGCGATGCCGAGGAACCCCAACGGGTTGGACGTGCCGGTGCGCCGCGGCTCGAACGCGCCGACCTTGGTGAGCCTCGCGCCCTCGGTGTTGTCGGTCGGCAGCGGCGTGTCGAGGCGGAACACCTCACCGTTGGGGTCCTTGGTGACGATCACCGGCCGGCCCTGCCCGTCGATGAGCAGCGCCTCGGCGTCGCGGGGCACCCCGTCCGGATACACCAGGCGGTGGATCTTCAGCTGCTTCGAGCCGGCGGCCATGGTCCACAGCGCGATCGTGCTGCGGCGGTTGCCGGAGCCGCCGGTCAAGGGGCTGTTGTCGCCGATGTCGGCGATCCACAGCGTGCCCTTCCGGTCGACGGCGAGGTCCTCAGGGTCCCGGGCGGTCGTGGGGTACTGGACGTCGCCGGTCACCCTGCACGCCTTGTCGAGCATGAAGACGCGGGTCTTGGCGGGGTCGGGGTTGCTGTCGTTCTCCACGAGGTAGCCCGTGGGGGTGACGGCGAGCCCGGACACCTCGGTCACGGCTGGGTCGGTGATCCGGCACATCTCGACGGGTGCCGCCGGCGCCCTCGCCGGCACGGCGGCGTGACCGGCGGAGGGCATCAGCACGATCAGCACAGCAACCACCGCCGCCCACCGCATGGTTCGAGTTTCCCAGAACCTTGACGATCATGTCCGGACATCCGGTTTGGGTGACCCTGCGTCAACCGTTCGGTTACGGAATGCGGCCGACACGTTGGGGGAAATGCTCGGAGGTTACGGCGTCAATATGACACATTTCGGGCATGAACACATGGGGGAACACGTATGGCGGACGGATGAGCGCCATCCGGCCGGCGGTGCTGGCGGCCGCGGCACTCTGCGCGCTCGGCGGCGCCGGCCCCGCGTCCGCCGCCCCGAGCCGGCCCGCACCCGAGCCGGCCGCCGCCACAGCCGAGACAGCCGCACCGGTCATCGTCGCCCGGTACACCTTCGACACCGCGAGCAAGAGAGCCGGTGGCGCCGTCGTCGAGGACGACTCCGGGCACGGGCACACGCTCACCTCGTCGGCCGGGCACGGCGGCAAGGTCCGGCTCGCCGAGCTGCCCGGAAAGATCACCACCGGCCTGGCGGCAGACTTCCCGACCCGGTGCGCCGGCAAGAAGTGCCCGCACGCGGTGCTGCAGACGCCCGACTCGCCGGAGCTGAACCCCGGCACCGGCCCGATCCGCTACGGCGCGACCGTGCGCCTGCCGAAGAAGGAGACCGGCTCCGGGCAGAACATCGTGCAGAAGGGCTACTCGGCCTCCGGCACCCAGTACAAGCTGCAGATCGACGGCGCGGCGGGCCGGCCGAGCTGCGTCTTCGCCGACGCGGCCGGGCCCGCGATCCACGTGGCCCTGTCGGACGTGTCGGTGTCCGACGGCGCCTGGCACCGCCTGGAGTGCCGCCGCGACGGCACCTCCCTCACCCTGCTCGTCGACGACGTGGTCCACGGCACGGCCACTCTGCCGGCGACACTGTCGGTCGTCAACACCGTGCCGCTCAGCATCGGCGGCAAAGGCAACGGCAAGGACAACGACCAGTTCCACGGCATGCTCGACGACGTCTGGATCGCCCGCGGCTGAGCGGTTCCCGGGTCCCTCAGGCCTTCCGGGCCCGAGGGACCACGGTCGCGATCACCGCGGCGGTGGCGAGCATCGCGGTCAGCACGGCGAAGGCGTACGTGTAGCCCGACTCCAGCGGCAGGCCCGCGGGCGTCGTGTGGGCCGTGATCACGGCGCTGGCCACGGCCGCGCCGAGCGAGCCGCCGATGGTGCGGATGTTGGCGTTCATGCCGCTGGCCACGGCCGTCTGCCCGGCGGGGACGGTCGCCACGATGAGGTTGACCATCGCCGTGAACGTCAGCCCGAGCCCCACCCCGAACACGCCCGTCGCGACGGCGACCTGCCAGTACGCGTCGTGGAACAGCGTCAGCCCCGCGCACGACACCGCCGCGGTCGCGGTGCCGATCAGCAGCTGGACCTTCGTCGGCACGTACGCGGTCAGCGGGCCGCTCGCAGACCCGGCCACGGCCATCGTGACCAGCATCGGCAGCATGGCGAGACCGGCGCCGGTGACCGTGGTGCCGAACCCGTAGCCGGTCGACCGCGGCGTCTGCAGGAACTGGGGCAGGAACGCGTAGGTCGCGAACATCCCGGCGCCGAACAGCAATGACACCAGGTTCGTCGTCCACACCGCGGGCAGCCGCATCATCTGCATGTCGATCAGCGGCTCCGCCGAGCGCAGCTCCACCAGTACCCATGCGGCGGCGAGGACGAGGGCGAGCAGCAGCAGCCCGACGACCCGCGCGGACGTCCACCCCCACACCGGGGCCTTGCTCAGCGGCAGGATCAGGGCGACCAGCCACGCGGACAGCAGCACCCCGGCCGGCCAGTTGATCCGGCCCCGGCCCTGACCCGGGTCGCCGACCGGCGACTCGCGGACGAACCGCAGCGTCAGCAGCGCGGTGCCCGCCACGACGACGGCGGGGATCCAGAACAGCGCCCGCCAGTCCAGCGCGCCGACGACCGGGCCGGCGAGGACCACGCCGAGGCCGCCGCCGACGGCGATCACCGCGGACAGCCCGCCGATCGCGGACGGGACCCGGGCCGGCGGCAGCTCGTCGCGGAGGATGCCGAACGAGATCGGGAACACCGCCCCGCCGAGGCCCTGCACGACCCGCCCGATGATCAGGACGCCGACGTTGGGCGCCGCGGCGGCGATCAGGCACCCGACCGCGATGGCGGCGAGCGCGACGAGGAGGGTGCGGCGTTTGCCGTACATGTCGCCGATGCGCCCCATGATCGGCGTCGCCACGGCGGCGGACAGCAGCCACGCGGTGAGCACCCAGGTGACCGTGCCCTGGCTGGTGTGCAGGTCGTGCTGGATCTTCGGCAGCACCGGCGTGACCAGCGACTGCAACAGGGAGAACGACGCGGCCGCGGTGGCGAGCGCGACGAAGAGGAACCGGCTCGCCCGCGGCTGGACGGTGGCGAGCGACGGCGGGCTGAGGGTGAGTGCGCGTGTCATCGGATCTTTCCCCCGGACGCGGTACAGTAGTGGAGGTACACCTCCACATTAGCGGAGGGGTGCCTCCGCTTCCACCTGGTTCCACTATTTCGTTGCGTGCTGGAGATCACCCATGTCGGCCGAGTCCCCTGTCGCCGTCCGGCGCCCGCAGCGCGCCGACGCCCGGCGCAACTTCGACGCGCTCCTCGCCGCGGCCCGTGACGCGTTCGCCGAGCACGGCACCGACGCGTCCCTGGAGGACGTCGCCCGGCGCGCCGGCGTCGGGATCGGGACGCTGTACCGCAACTTCCCCACCCGCCAGGACCTCTTCGAGACCGTCTACCTCGGCGAGATCGAGCAGCTGTGCCAGACCGCCGAGGACGTCGCCGGCCTCCCGCCGTGGGACGCCCTGGAGTCCTGGTTGCGCAGGTTCGTGTCGTACGCGGCGACGAAGCGCGCCATCTACGAGGCGCTCAACCGCGACTCGGCGATGTTCCGCAGCTGCCGCGAGGAGATCTACCGCGTCGGCGAGCCCCTGATGACCCACGCCCAGTCCGCCGGCGCCGTCCGCCCCGACGTCACCTTCGACGACACCGTCCGCATGCTCAGCGGCCTCACCTCGGCCGGCTTCCGCGACGACGCCCAGCGCGACCGGGTGCTGCAGATCGCCCTGGACGGCCTGCGCCCCCGCTGACCGGCGCGGAGATGGACCTCGGGGCTCAACCCACGGGTGGAGACGCGGCCGCTAGGGTCGACCCCGTGACCGACATCGAGGCGCGCCTCGCCAGGATCCGGCGGCTGTTCGCCCGCCTGCACGACCTCGGCTGGACCGAGGCCGCACCCGCCCCGCTGGACCCGTCCACAGTGGAGGGTTTCGAGTCCCGGCACGGGATCCGCCTGCCGGAGAACTACCGCCGCTACCTGCTCGAGTTCGGCGACGCCGACACGGGGCTGCTGGCCCTGGCCGCGTACGGCACGCCACTGTCCAAGCAGGACGAGGCCGAGGACTACTTCCGGTGCAACACGGAGCCGTTCCCGCTGGACCGCGCCTGGGCCGGCACGCCGGATCAGCTGGAGGAGTACCAGGAGGAGATGGGCGAGGACGCGGACCATCTGGACCCGGACGACTTCTACGACATCGACGGCGACCCCCGCGACGGGATGCTGCACCTCGGCGGCACCCGCAGCCAGCTGTACGCGTGGCTGGTCCTCAACGGCCCGTTCGCGGGCACGGTCTGGGTCGACAGCACCGGCTATGCGCCGGACGGCTGGCTCGCCCCGGCGGTGGACATGCTGCAGGAGTTCGTCCCCGAGCAATGGTGGGAGCCGCTGCGCGACGAGCCGTGGTTCCCGGCCGCCGAGGAGCCCGTCGGCGGCCCGGACTTCCTCGACCTGACCGGCGACTGCCTGGCCCGCGTCGTGCTGCGCGCCGAGCTGCGCCGGGCGGTGCCCGCCGACCGCGTCCGCCCCGTCGACGAGCAGCTCACCGGCCTCAGGTACGGCTACCAGTACGACTTCCGGAAGCTCATGCGCATCGACGCCTGACATCCGCCGACTGTCCAATGTAGATGTCCGCTAGCCGACAACCACGCGGCCCTCGGAGACGACAGGATTCCGCGTGTGATGACACGAGCGTTGCTCCCGATCGCCGTCGCGGCGATCGCCCTCGCCGGCTGCTCCTCCGAGGACCCGGCCGACACCACCGCGGCACCCGCATCCACCAGCACCGCTCCGGCCGCCGGCACGTCCAGCGCGGCGGCACCGTCCAGCGCGGCACCGGCCGCATCCGGCTCGGCGGCGACCGGCGGGGGCTGCCCCGTCGACGCGGCCACGCTGCAGAAGGCGTTCCAGGCCAACGCCGAGGTCGCCGGGGCGATCATCCTCGGCAAGGGCTTCAAGGACATCAGCTGCTACCAGGGGTACGCGACGGCCCTGACGCAGCCGGAGGCGATGGACACGGCCGTCGTCGTGTTCAAGTACGACGGCACGAACAAGGTCTGGAAGGCGCTCATCGGCGGCACCGACAACGTCTGCCAGGACACGGTGCCGGCGTCGATCCGCCCGAAGCTCAAGCACTGCACCTGATTCCATTCCGGGACGCGCAGGGCAACGGGCCGGCCGCGCCTCAGCCGGCCCGTTCGCGGGCCGCATAGACGCCCGGGGTCTGGCCGGTCGCGCGGCGGAACGTGTCGACGAAGCTGCTCGGCGTCGCGAACCCGCACCGGTGCGCGACCGCCGTGACCGGCAGCCCACCCGCGAGGAGGATCATCGCGCGGTACACGCGGACGTTGGTGCGCCACTGCGGATACGTCATCCCGAACTCGGCGCGGAACAGCCTTGCCAGGGTCCGCTCGCTCGCGCCGGCCTCCCGGGCCAGCGAGGCCAGGGTCCGCGGCTCGTCGAGGCGGTCCGCGGCGGCCGCGCACGCGGCGGCGAGCCTCCCGTCGCGGGCGGTGGGCAGCGCGACCGGCTCCTGCGGCGCGCGGTGCAGCCGGTCCCGGATCACCGCCCTCAGCCGCGTCTCCTCATCGGCCGGCAGGTCCGCGTCGGTACAGGCGACGAGCAGCTCTCGAAGGAGCGGGCCGACCGCGACGACGGTCGGCGCGCCGGCCGGCAGCGGCGGGTCGTCCTCGTCGGCGAACCCGACGGTGTGGAACACGCTCGCGCCGTGGAACCGGTGCTCGTGCCAGCAGCCGGCGGGAATCCACACGGCCCGGTCCGCCGCCGCGACCCACCCGCCGGCCTCCGTCTGCACGGCGATGACCCCGCGGCTCACGTACACCAGCTGATGCTGGTCGTGGCGGTGCCGGTCGATGTGGAAGCCGGAGCCGTGCTCGGTGGCTTTCGTCGGCGCGACCGGCATGTGGCGGATGTTCGACATCGATCGGCAGAATACCGGAAGCCCGCACCGTACACCCGCTGCGATCTTGAACGGGTGACTGTTGCAACTGCGATCGCCTCCCCGTGGCGGCGCATGCGGGTGTGGGCGGCGGCGCACGCCGTCGACGACTTCTACCAGGGGCTCGTGCCCGCCGCGGTGCCGTACTTCGTCCTCGACCGCCACTACGGCTACGTCGCCGCCGCGGGGCTCGCCATGGCCGCCGCGCTCGGCAGCTCCCTGCCGCAGCTCGTCTTCGGCGTGCTCGCCGACCGGCGCCGCCTGCCGTGGATGTCGCCGGTGGGGGTGGCCCTGGCCGGCACCGGCGCGGGCCTCGCCGGGGTGGCGCCGTCGTACCCCATGGTCTGGACCCTCCTGCTGCTGTCCGGCCTCGGCGTGGCGATGTTCCACCCGGCGGCGGGGCGCGACGCGCGGCTCGCGGCGGGGTCGAGCGCGACCGCGATGAGCTACTTCGCCGCGGGCGGCAGCGTCGGCTTCTTCGTCGCCCCCGCCCTGGCGACCCCGGCGCTGGACGCGTGGGGCGTCGGCGCCACCGCCCTGTTCATCCCGCCGGCCGTGCTCATGGGCTTCGTCCTGCTCCGCCACCAGCGCCGCACCACGGGCGCCGTCGCCGCGCGGGCCACCGCCGAGGGGCGGGACCGGCCCGCGCAGTTCGCCGTCCTCGCGTCGGTGGAGATCGTCCGCTCGGCGGTGTCGTTCGGCGTCAACACGTTCGTCGCCCTCTACTGGATCGACACCCTCGGCGCCTCCCCCACCCTCGGCGGCACCGCCCTCGCCCTGCAGCTCGGCGGCGGCGTCCTGGGCACCCTCGCCGGCGGCCGGATCGCCGACCGGATCGGCCTCGTGCGCACCGTTCGCCTGGGGAACCTGCTGCTCGGCCCGGCGATCGCGGTCATGCTCCTGTGCCCGTCGCCCTACCTGGCGCTGCCGCTGGTGCTGCTGGTCGGCCTGGTCACGAACATCCCGTTCGCCGTGCTGGTCAAGCTGGGCCAGGACTACCTGCCGACCCGCCCCGGCACCGCGGCCGGCGTCACCCTGGGCCTGGCCGTCAGCGCCGGCGGCCTGGCGATGCCGCTGCTCGGCCTCATCGCCGACCACCACGGTCCCCGCGGCGCCTTCATCGCCCTCGCCGTCGTGCCCGTGCTGGCGGCCGCCCTGTCCGCCGCACTGCGCGAACCCGTTCCCGCGCCGGAACTGCGCCCGGCGGCGGTCTTGCAGGAGCCGCGCGTCTGACGGCCCGTCAGGCGACGCCGCCGATGACGGTGCGACCCTCGTCGGCGGCAGCGCGGTAGAACGCGGCGATCGCGTGGGAGACGAGCGTGACCGCCTGGCCCGGCCTCCACCAGCCTTCCTCCGCCAGCCCGTCGGCGATCGCCGCGGCCTCCGGTGCCGTCACCACGAACCCGTTGCCGTTGCCGAAGTCGAAGCCGACCACGGCACCGGTGCCGTCGAGCCGGGAGAATGGCGGTGGTCCGCGGCATCGAGGTGCCGTAGGTCAGTGGCCGCTCAGGGAGGCGGGCAGGCCCGCGGCGCACAGGGCGAGGACGTCGGTGGTGGAGCGCAGGGCGGCCAGGACGCCCGGGTCGGGGGTCGCGAACACGGGCTCGTAGTCGCACTCCCCCGCCGCCGGGTCGACGGTGAAGGCCAGCCGCGGGCCGGCGAGCGAGAACTGCGCGTCGACGCCCGGCTTGTTGCCGCGCGGGTCCTGCCGGTGCCACCGGCCGTCGAGGTGCACGGCGACGAGGCCGTGCAGCACGAAGCCGCCGTCGCCGGTCGCGAGGCGCTGGTAGCAGAGGCCGGCCGGCACGCCCTCGGCCCGCAGCACGGCGGCGAGCAGGTGCGACTTGGCGTAGCACAGCCCGACGCGCTGCTCGAGCACCTCCGCCGCGGTGACCGTCACCCGCGGATCGCCGGCATCGACCGAGTGCCGCACCTCATCCCGTACGAACTCGAACGCCACCCGCGCGAAGCCGGTCTCGTCACGCCCACCCCGCAGCGCCGTCGCGGCCGCACGGACGGCCGGGTGGTCCGCCTGCACGACCTCGTCGCCGGCGAGGTACGGGTCGAGGCTCATGAGCGGTGGCGGGTGGTGGAGTACAGGTGGCTGTCGGGGAACTCCTCGGCGGTGAGGACGCGGCCGACGACGATGACGGCGGTGCGCAGGATGCCCGCCTCCTGGACCTGCTGGGCGATGTCGGCGAGGGTGCCGCGGAGGATGACCTCGTCGGGGCGGCTGGCGCGGGCGACGACGGCGGCGGGGCAGTCCTCGCCGTACCAGGGGACCAGCTCCTCGACGAGGACGGCGATGCGCTGCACGGCCAGGTGGAGCACGATCGTGGCGCGGCTGGCGGCCAGTGTGGACAGTTCCTCGCCCGGGGGCATCGGGGTGGCGCGGGCGGCGGTGCGGGTGAGGATGAGGGTCTGCGCGACGCCCGGCACGGTCAGCTCGCGGCCCAGCGAGGCGGCCGCGGCGGCGAACGCGGGGACGCCCGGCACGATCTCGTAGGGCACGCCCGCGGCGTCGAGGCGGCGCAGCTGCTCGGCCATCGCACTGAAGACCGACGGGTCGCCGGAGTGCAGCCGGGCGACGTCGAGGCCGGCGGCGTGCGCGGTGGTCAGCTCGGCGAGAATCTGGTCGAGGTCGAGGTTCGCAGTGTCGACGAGCCGGGCGCCGGGCGGGCACACGTCGAGGAGCTCGACCGGCACGAGGCTGCCCGCGTACAGGCAGACCGGGGTCCGGGCGAGGACGTCGCGGCCGCGGACCGTGATGAGGTCCGCGGCGCCCGGTCCGGCACCGATGAAGTACACCGTCATTTCCACACCACCCATTGCGTCACCGGCATCATCGGCCGCCAGGCGAGGAACCCGCCGACGGGTGCGGCACGCTGGACCGCGATCCGGGTCAGGGAGCCGCCGTGCGTCTCGTGGAGCTCGGCGACGAGCCGCTCCGAGGCGACGGTGACCGCGTTGACGACGAGCCGGCCGCCGGGGCGCAGCGCCGACCAGCAGCGCTCGAACACCCCTGCCGCGGTGAAGCCGCCGCCGATGAAGACGGCGTCCGGTGCCGCTTCGGACGGGGCGAGGCCGTCGAGCGCGCCGGGCGCGGCACCGACCACTGTGGACAGGTGCGGGACGCCGAGGGTACGGGCGTTGGCGGTGACCCGCTCGGCCCGGACGGGGTCGCGTTCGACGGCGACGGCGCGGCACGAGCGGTGCGCGCGCAGCCACTCGATCGCGATGCTGCCCGAGCCGGCGCCGACGTCCCACAGCAGCTCGCCGGGGCGGGGGCCGAGGGCGGCGAGGGTGACGGCGCGGATCTCGCGCTTGGTGAGCTGGCCGTCGCTGCTGTACGTGTCGTCCGCGAGTCCCGGCGTCAGGGCGGCACCGCTGCCGCGGCAGTCGACGGCGACGACGTTCAGCGGGCCGGCGGCCGTGACGTCGTGGTGGATCCGCTCGTCCGGGCCGCCGAGCGACTCCAGGACGGTGACGGTGCTGTCGCCGAACCCGGTCTCGGCGAGAATCGCGGCCACCGACGGCGGGGTGGCGGTGCCGGAGCTGAGGACGAGCACCCGGCGTCCATTGTGGAGGACGCGGCGCAGCGCGTCGACGGACCGGCCGACGGCGCTGACGACCTCGACGTCGTCCTGGGCCCAGCCGAGCCGCGCGCACGCGAGGGACACCGACGACGGGTGCGGCACCACGTGCACGTGCGCCGCGCCGAGCAGCCTGACGAGGGTGCTGCCGATGCCGTAGTACGTGGGGTCGCCGCTGGCGAGGACCACGACCCGGTCGGCGTGGTGCTCGGCGAGCAGCCGCGGCAGGGCGGGCACGAGCGGCGACGGCCACTCGACCCGCTTCGCGGTGACGGCGGCGAGGTCGAGCTGCCGGCCGCTGCCGAACACGACGGTGGCCTCGGCGATCGCGGCACGCCCGGCCGGCGACACGGACTCCAGGCCGTCGGCGCCGATCCCGACGACGGTCACCTCGGGCGCGACCGCCGCGACGGCGAGGGTCGCGACCGCGGACGACCGCCTGGCGACGACGAGCACCGCCGGTCCATCGAGCGAGGTCGTAGTGACCAACGTCTGTGCGGGGGGTGGCACGTCAGGCCGGCCGGGGACCGTCGCGGCGGACCCAGCCAAGGCCGATGCGGCGGACCCAGCCGGCGGCGGCGCGGTGGACCCAGCCGGCGGCGACGCGGTGGACCCAGCCGGCGGCGACGCGGTGGACCCAGCCGACGGCGGCGCGGCGGACCCAGCCGACGGCGGCGCGGCGGACCCAGCCGACGGCGGCGCGGCGGACCCAGCCGGCGGCGGCGCGGTGGACCCAGCCGGCGGCGGCGCGGTGGACCGGCCGGGGAGGGGCTTGGACGCGGCGGTGCGGGCGGTGAGCAGTGCGGCGGACTCGGCGACGCTCGGGGTGCCGGTGTGGGCGGCGACCCGCGGGGACGGGTTCGGCACCTCGACGGCGGCGAGCGCGGACGCCGGGTGGGTGACGACCTCCCAGCCGTGCCGGGACGCCAGCTCCTCCGCCAGGCCCGCCCTGGTGTCCACGGTGGACAGGGCGAGCACCACGTCGCCGGTGAAGGCGGGCAGGAGGGCCTCGACGTCGGCGGCGGTGGCGGTGGAGCGGGCGCCGAACCCGAGCACTACGCGCATGCCGAGACCAGCCTGTGCGCGAGGTGCGGGGCGCCGGCCCAGTGCAGGTGCAGGTACGACCCGTGCACCGACCCAGCCGCGAACCCCTCCCGGACCGTCCCGCGCTCGCCGTGCCAGGCCCACGCGGGCGTGGCGCCGGAGGACGGGCTGACGGCGGTGCGGTGGAACTCGTGGCCGCTGACCCGGGTGCCGGCGGCGGCGAGGACGCTGTCCGCGACGGCGACGGCGTCGCGGTAGCCGAGGGTCAGCTTCGGGGTCATGGCGGCGTCGACGGGCAGCACCCCGCACATCGGCCGGCCGTCCAGGGTCCGCGCCAGCCACAGCAGCCCGGCGCACTCGGCCGCGATCGGGGCGCCGCGGGCGGCCAGCGCGGCGACCGCCTCGCGGAGCGGCGTGTTGTCGGACAGCTGCTGGGCGTACACCTCGGGGAAACCGCCACCGACGACGAGCCCGCGCGTGCCGGGCGGCAGCGCCTCGTCCCGCAACGGGTCCACGATGGACACCTCAGCGCCGGCGGCGGTGAGCAGCTCGACCGTCTCGGCGTAGCTGAAGGAGAACGCGGGCCCGCCGGCGACCGCGACCACGGGCCGCCCGGCGACGGGCTCACCCACCGACGGCGTCCACGGCGCAGCGGCGAACGAGGGCGCCGAGCGGGCGACGGCGAGGACCGCGTCCAGGTCCACGCCGGAGGCGACCACGGCGGCGAGGGCCCGCACGGACTCGAGAGCCTCGGCGTGGCGTTCGACGACGGGGACGAGGCCGAGGTGCCGGGACGGGGCGGCGACCGCGTCGTGGCGGCGCAGCACCCCGAGGACGGGCGTGCCGACCTCGGCGCACGCGTCGCGGAGGATCTGCTCGTGCCGGTCGGAGCCGACCCGGTTGAGCACCACCCCGGCGATGCGCACGCCGGACCCGAACGACCGGAACCCGTGCACGACCGCGGCGATCGACCGGGCCTGCGCGGTCGCGTCGACCACGAGGACGACGGGCGCGTCGAGCAGCTTCGCGACGTGCGCGGTGGAGCCGAGCTCGCCCGCGCCGGTGCGCCCGTCGAACAGGCCCATGACCCCCTCGACGACCGCGACGTCGGCGCCGGATGAGCCGTGCGCGAACAGCGGGCCGATCCGTTCCTCGCCGACGAGGACCGGGTCGAGGTTGCGGCCGGGGCGGCCGGCGGCGAGCGCGTGGTAGCCGGGGTCGATGTAGTCCGGGCCGACCTTGAACGGCGCCACGCGCAGGCCACGGGCCGCGAACGCGGCGAGGAGCCCGGTCGCCACGGTCGTCTTGCCGTGGCCGGAGGCCGGCGCCGCGACGACGATGCGTGCTACCACTCGATGCCCTGCTGGCCTTTACGCCCCGCGTCCATGGGGTGCTTGACCTTCGTCATGTCGGTGACGAGGTCGGCGATCGCGACGAGGTCGGGGTGCGCGTCGCGGCCGGTGATGACGACGTGCTGGTTGCCGGGCCGGTCCCGCAGGGTGGCGACGACGTCGGCGACGTCGACCCAGCCCCACTTCATCGGGTACGTGAACTCGTCGAGCACGTAGAACCGGTGCGCCTCCGCGGCCAGGTCGCGCTTGATCTGCTCCCAGCCTTCGGCGGCCTCGGCGGCGTGGTCGCGTTCGGTGCCGGGGCGCTGGATCCAGGACCAGCCCTCGCCCATCTTCTGCCACACGACGGGGCCGCCTTTGCCGGTCTCACCGAGGGCCTTGAGGGCGGTCTCCTCGCCGACGCGCCACTTGGGGCTCTTCACGAACTGGTAGACGGCGATCGGCCAGCCGGCGCTCCAGGCGCGCAGCGCCATCCCGAACGCGGCCGTCGACTTGCCCTTGCCCTGTCCGGTGTGGACGGCCAGGATGTGCTGCCGGCGGCGCTGGCGGGTGGTGAGCCCGTCGTCCGGCACGCTCTCGACCTTGCCCTGCGGCATGTTCAGCTCCCCGTGTGGATCGCGGCGGTGGACAGTGCCGACAGCGGCAGGCAGTCGGCGGACAGGGCCCGGGCGAGGCGGCCGGCGAGGCCGAGCCGCACGGGGCCGGACTCGCAGTCGACGACGACCGCGGGGATGCCGGCGAGCGCGGGCGCGACGGTCATCGGGTCGGGGCCGCTGGTCGCGCGGCCGTCGGTGACGACGACGAGCAGCGGGCGGCGGCGGGCGTCGCGGCGCTTCTCGCCGTGCAGCGTGCGGGCGGCCTGGCGCAGTCCCGCAGCGAGGGGGGTCCGGCCGCCGGTGCGCAGCTCGGCGAGGCGCAGCACGCCGACCTCGTGGCTGGCGGTCGGCTCGAGGACCGTGGTGGCCTCCGCGCCGCGGAAGGTGATCATGCCGACCTTGTCCCGGCGCTGGTACGCGTCGCGCAGCAGCGACAGCACGGCCGTCTTCACGACGGTCATCCGCTGCCGGGCCGCCATCGACCCGGACGCGTCGACGACGAACAGCACGAGGTTGGCCTCCCGGCCCACCTTGACCGCCTCGCGCAGGTCGCGGGCGTGGACGCGGCGGGACCCGCGCAGCGCGGCGGCGCGCACGGTGTCGGGCAGGTGCAGGCTGACGAGCTTGCCGCTGGGCTGCCGGGACCGCACGACGCGGCCGTGCCGGCCGTGCGCGGGTGAGCGCCGCCCAGCGTGGGAGCCCTGCTGCCGGTTGGCCCTCCCACCGATCTTCAGCAGGCGCGTCTTGTACGGGGCCTGCGCGAACGCGAGGTCCCCGGCCGGGCCCGTGGCGGGGCCGGTGTCCCCATCGACGTCCGACGTATTGACCATCGTTTGTTCGGGGGTCGGGCGGCCACCCGGATCGTCGACCGGACCCGACGAGCCGGAAATGTCGGACGAGCCGGTAGAAGCGCTCGGCGGAGGCGGGCCACCGCCGTCAGGGCCGCCGCTGTCCGGGCCGCCGCCATCGGGGCCGCCGCTGTCCGGGCCGCCGCCATCGGGGCCGCCGGTGTCAGGGCCGCCGTCCGGGCCGTCGGTGTCGGAGCCGCCGTCGTCGGAAGCGTCGTCGGGGCCGTTGAGCTCCTGGTCGAGGATCTCCTCCAGGCGCTCCTGGTCCGCGCCCGGCGGGTCCAGGGGATCGCGGCGGCGCCGGTGCGGCAGCGCGAGCCGGGCCGCGGCTCGCAGGTCGTCCTTCGTCACGACGGTCCGGCCGTGCCAGGCGGCGACGGCGACCGCTGTGCGGGCCACGACGATGTCGGCGCGCAGGCCGTCCACCCGGTACGCGATGCAGATCCGCGCGATCCGGTCCAGCTGCGCGTCCGGCAGCGTGACCCGGGGCAGGATCTGCCTGGCGGCGTCGATCCTGCCCGCCAGGGCCGCGTCCTGCTCGACGTAGCGGGCGGCGAACCCGGCCGGGTCGTTCTCGTACTGCAGCCGCCGCCGCACCACCTCGGCCCGCGGCTCGACCGTGGCGGGCGCGGCCACGCCGACGACCAGGCCGAACCGGTCGACGAGCTGCGGCCGCGGCTCGCCCTCCTCCGGGTTCATGGTGCCGACGAGCAGGAAGCGGGCGGCGTGCTTGACGGAGACCCCGTCGCGCTCGACGTGGGCGCGGCCCATCGCGGCGGCGTCGAGGAGCAGGTCGACGAGGTGGTCGGGCAGCAGGTTGACCTCGTCGACGTAGAGGACGCCCCGGTGCGCGGCGGCGAGCAGGCCGGGCTCATAGGCCTTCACGCCCTCGCCGAGGGCCCGCTGCAGGTCGAGGGTGCCGACGACCCGGTCCTCGGTGGCGCCGACGGGCAGCTCGACCAGCGCGGAGCGGCGCTGGGCGGCGGGCGTGCCGGCGGTGTGCGGGCCGTCGGGGCACGAAGGGTCGGCAGACAGAGGGTCGCAGGCGAAGCGGCAGCCGGCGACGACGTCGACCTCCGGCAGGAGCGCGGCGAGGCCACGCACGACGGTCGACTTGGCGGTGCCCTTCTCACCCCGGACGAGGACCCCACCGATCGCCGGTGACACGGCGGTGAGCAGCAGGGCCAGGCGCAGGTCGGGCAGGCCGACCACGGCCGAGAACGGATACGGCGACGTCACGGGCACATCCTCCTCGAGCGGGTCCGCGCCCGCTGGGTCATGGAGCACGAGCGGCTGGAGTCTCCTGACTCCCGGATCGCCGCCATCCCCCGACCTTCCGGCTTTCGGCCGTGGCCCTTGCGCTGGAGGGTGGCTCCCCGGTCACAGTGGCGGGACCGTCCCAGATTCGCACTGGGTTCCTCCCTTTGACCGCTCGGGGTTCATCGTGTCCCACGGCTCCCAGTGACGTCAACGTGACCCAAATCCTTCGGGCCGGGCACGACCGGCCGAACAGATGACATGTGGAGGAGCGTCGCGCACGCCGTCCTGTGCGTCGTGTTGACCATGGGTCTGCTCGTCGCGTCGGTACGGCCGCGCCTGCCGCCCCTGGCGCCGGAGACGAGCGTGGCGCCGCCGGGCACCCGGGCCATGTGGCTGTGGGAGCGGGAGCGGCCGGAGGCCGTCGTCGACTGGGCGAAGGCACGCTCGGTGACGACGATCTTCGCGTACTACGACCCGCGCGCCGACGTGACGGAGCTGACCCGGTTGCGTGCGCTGTGTGACGACGCCGGGATCGCCCTCGACGCGCTCGGCGGCGAACCGGCCTGGACGACCGACCACGCGACCGCGCTCGCCTGGGCGCGGGCCGCCGCGGCGTCCGGCCTGTTCCGGGGGCTGCACGTCGACGTCGAGCCCTACCTGCTGCCGGCCTGGGAGGAGCGGCAGGCGGCGCTCGTACCGCAGCTGCTGCGGCTGCTGGACGAGCTGGTGCTGATCGGCCCGCCGGTCGAGCTCGACGTGCCCTTCTGGCTGCCGACGGTCCAGGTCGGCGGGGAGAACCTGGCCGACGCCGTGCTCGCCCGGGTCGACGGCGTCACGGTGATGAGCTACCGCAACACCGCGACCGGCGGCAACTCGATGCTCGGCGTCGCCGACGACCTGCTGCGGCGGGCCGGGAAGGCGGCGAAACCGGCCCGGCTGGGCGCGGAGACGCAGGCGCTCGGTGACTGCGCGTACTGCACGTTCCACGGCGGCACGGACAGCGCCATGCGGGCCACGCTCAGCGACGTCGACCGGGCCGCGCAGCGCTATGCCGCGTTCGAGGGAATCGCGGTGCACCAGTACGACACCTGGATAGCGCTCACCGGCTAGCTCAACCGGCCGCCGGCCCGGCCGATCTGGAATTCGTCATCAGGCAGCCATCATCAACAGAGAAGGACCTCTACCGATGCGCCGTTCAGCCTCGATCGCCCTCGCCTGCGCCGCGGGCGCGGCCGCCATCGTTCCCGCCGCGGCGCCGGCCAGCGCCGCGACCCCGGACCTGGGCCTGGTGGTGCCGCTGCTCGCGCCGATGCTGCCGGGGCAGTCGGGCTGGGTGGGCACACTGTGGGGTGCGGCCGACGACGTCTGCGACGTGCGGGTCACCGCCTCCGGGGCGGGCCTCACCATCACGTACCCGTCGAACACGCAGAGCTACTCGTCGCTGTCGAAGGGTGACTCGCTCGCCGCCGGGCGCGTGGACTACATCGCGTTCAACATCAGCGTCGCCACGAACAAGCTCGTGTCGCTGAACCCGGTGACGCTGAACTACTCGTACACCGAGAAGGCCGACGGCGCGACCACCTGCACCGGCACGAAGCGCACCGGCTCGCAGGTCGCGACCCTGCCGGTCGTGTCGGTCACCGGGGACGCCGTCACCCAGAAGACCTCGACGGTGACGGTGCCGAAGAAGACCCCGGTCTGGTCGCAGCTGGTGTTCCAGGCGCGCAAGGGCGGCGTCGACGACCTGCGCATCACCGTCTCCGGCGGCCCGACCGGCCTGGTCGTCAGCTACCCGCAGGAGCGCGCGTACACCCAGCCCAACCAGGCCGCGGCGCTGGCCGTCGGCACCGACGACTTCGCCGCCGTGAAGTTCGACGCCACGAACGTGGCGGTGGGCACCTACAAGCTGACGGTCAAGCAGACGTACGGCGGCATCACCGACACCAACGACCTCACGCTGGTCGTCGTATAAGGAGGACGCTGACATGATCCGCTCGCGTGTGCTGCTCACCATCGCCGCCCTCGCGGTCACCGCCGGCCTGGCGGGCTGCGGCGACGAGGGCTCGAAGACCCCGGCGAAGATCTCCGCACCGTCGACGGCCGGACCGTCCGCCAGTGCGTCGTTGACACCCGAACGGATGGAGACGATCTTCCTGGACACGACCGCGGCGCACCTGTGCTCGGTCCAGTCGCGGGTCTACACCGACCCTGCGGCGATGGCCGACGCGTACGCCAGCAAACCCCTGTACACGGGGCTGGCCGACGCGCAGGTCGAGCAGTACCAGCAGCGGGTCATCGCCGACCCGGCCTTCGCCGAGCGGCTCACCGCGCAGATCCAGGCGACCTGCGGCACCACCACCGGCTGACCGGTGCCGTCGCGGCCGTCCTCCTCAGCGGAGGGCGGCCTTGCGGCGTTTCTTCTCCGGCTGCACCGGCGCGCGCCGGGCCGCGAGCCCGATCATGAGGCCGACACCCACGATGAGCAGCGCCGGGATCAGCCAGTCGGTGAGCACGAACGGCGTCTTCACCGGCGCCGGCGCCGACACCGGCGGCTGCGCCTGCTGCGGGCCCTGGGTCGGCCCGACCGCCGCCGGCGGGGTGCCCTCCTTGTTGAGCGCGCGGGTCAGCGCCTCGGACGGGCCGGCGGTCGGCGCGGTCCAGCCCGCCGGCGCCGGCGTCACCGGGCCGCTGTAGGTGAACCGCAGCTGCCCCTTCACGGCCTCCCCGTCGGAGGCGACCGTCTGGTAGGCGGCCGTGTAAAGGCCCTGCTCAGGCCAGTGCGACACCGGGACGAGCGCCGGGAAGCCGGTGTTGTACGACCTGGGCTCGAACTTCCCGTCGACCATGAAGTACTCCTGGACGGGCTTGTCGAGCCGCTTCGGCTCCCCGGTCCGCCAGCCGCCCTCGACCCGCAGCCCGGACGGCGCGGTGACCGTGAACCAGGCGAACGAGGCGGGCTGCTCGGTGAAGTACAGCGCCACCTCGGCGCGCGGCTTGTCGACGGTGCTGTCCTGCACCGGGTCGGACATGGCCAGCTGGCCGTGGGCCGAGGCAGGATGTGCGGGCAGCACGACGCCGAGCACGGCGACGAGCGCCAGCACCGCGATCTTCGACGCACCTACACGGACCGATCGCATCGGCACATGATGCCGGGTTCCCCCATGAGCGACAAGACGCTAAATTCACAGCCCTGACAAACCCCCCGTCGCCTCGGGAGCCTTTCCGTGCCTGCAGCTCGTGCCACCGTCCTCGCCGCCGCGCTCGTCCTGGCCCTCACGGGGTGCTCCGCCGACCCTGCAACACCTGCGCCGGCGCCGTCCACCACGACCGCGACGGCCGCCGCCGCCGGTACCGACGCGCCGTCACCAACGGCGGGAACCTCCTCGGCACCGCCGTCGCCGGTCGCGACCTTCGACAAGGAGATCGTCGTCACCGTCGCGAAGAAGAAGGTGACGCCGCCGACCGGCCGGGTCGAGGTCGCCAAGGGCAACCTGGTGCGGATCACCGTCACCTCCGACGTCGCCGACGAGCTGCACGTCCACGGCTACGACAAGAGCCTGGCGCTGCCGGCCGGGGCGCCCGCGTCGCTCGAGCTGCGGGTCGACCGGACCGGGCTGTTCGAGGTGGAGACGCACGCGTCGCACCTGGTGCTCTTCCAGCTCGTGGTCCGTTGAACACCGACCTCGCGCCGGTCCTGGCCCACGGTGTCGGCGGCCGCCAGGACCTGCCGCTCACGCTGGGCCAGCTGCTGGTCGGCGCCGCCGCCGCGTTGATCGTGTCGTTCGTGGTGCTCGGCGTCGCGTGGCGCGCCCCGCGGCTCGACCCCGCCGCCGGCCGTCCCGTGCGGACCATCCCGGTGCCCGCCGTCATCCCCCGGCTCGTGGGCATCCTGCTGCTGGCCGTTCTAGCGTGGACGTTCACGCTGCCCGACACGGCCGACAACCCGGCGGCCGGCATCGTGTACGTGCTGTTCTGGGTCGGGCTGGTGCCGCTGTCGCTCCTGCTCGGCCCCGTCTGGCGGGCCCTGAACCCGCTGCGCACGCTGTCGCTGGGCTTCAAGCCCCGCCGCCCGCTGCCCGAGGGCCTCGGCTACTGGCCCGCCGCCGCGGGGCTCTTCGCGTTCGCGTGGCTGGAGCTCGTCGCCCCCGACCGGGCGACCCTGCCCGTCATCGGCACCTGGCTGGCCGTGTACGCCGTGGCCATGCTCGCCGGCGCCTTCGTCTACGGCCCCGACTGGCACACCCGCGGCGACGCGTTCGAGGTGCTCAGCGACCTCGCCGGCCGGCTCGCCGTCATCGGCCGCCGCCCCGACGGCACGCTCGCCTGGCGCAACCCCCTCGACGGCATCGCCGGCCTGCGCCCCGCGCCCGGGCTCGTCGCCGTCGCCGTCGTGCTGCTCGGCGCCACCTTCTACGACGCGATGTCCGGCGCGCTCTTCTGGCTGCGGTTCACCCAGGAGAACGGGCTGCCCGCCCCCGTCACCGGCACCCTCGGCCTGCTGGCGGTCATCGGTGCGGTGGCGCTCGCGTACACCGTGGCGACCCGCACCTCGGGCCGGCGCGGCCACACGTCGGCGGAGCGCATGCCGGGCGAGCTGGCCCACTCGATCGTGCCGATCGTCGTCGGCTACGTCGTGGCGCACTACTACTCGCTGTTCGTCCTGGAGGGCCAGCGCACCGTCGCGCTCCTGTTCGACCGGCCGGACTTCGACCCGTGGACCGGCGTGATCACCCCGACGGGCGTCGCCAACGTCCAGATCACCGCGATCATCCTCGGCCACCTCGTCGGCACCGTCCTCGCCCACGACCGGGCCCTGAAGGTCTTCCCCCGCGCCCAGGCCATGACCGGCCAGGTGCCGCTGCTGGGATTGATGGTCGCCTACACCGTCGCGGGCCTGCTGCTGCTCTTCACCGGCTGAACCCCGCGCCGGAATGCTTGGTAGAGCGGCGCGAGGGAGGAGCGCCGCTCTACCGGTCCAGCGATATATGTGTATCGAAGGGGGGCCTTCGAGCTAGTCCGTGCGAGGGTCCCGGGGGGTTGGGACCCTTTCGGTTGCCGCTGAGAAGAGCATGCAGGTCGCCACTTGGCGCGGACTTGGCGAACACTTGCGCTGACCTGTCACCCACCCGACACCGTTGCCCGGTATCTCCCACCTTGATCCACCCCTCCGTGGAGGTGTTCAGGCGGGCGCCTGCTCGCTCGTGGGCTCCTTGGCGCCGGCGGCGGGCTCGCCGGGCTCGCCGGGATCGGTGGGCTCGGTGGGCTCGGTGGGCTCGGTGGCGCCGGTGGTGACGAGGAGGAGGGCCGCGGCTGCGGCCATCGTGGTCAGGCCGGCGGTGATGAGGGCGCCGCCGCCGCCGAGCCAGGCGACCAGCGGGGCCGCGGCCGCGGTGCCGCCGCCGATCGCGGTCTGGTTGACGGCGCTGACGGTGGCGAAGAGGCGGCCGTGGCGTTCGGGTGGGGTGCGGGCGGTGATCAGGGCGTTCTGGGCGACGTTGAGGATGCCGTTGCCGGCGCCGCCGAGGGCCGCGGCGGCGTAGGCGAGCAGCAGGCCGGGGGCGAGGCCGATGCCCGCGATGCCGGCGCCCATGGCGAGGCACGCGACGGCGACCGCGACCCGGTGGCTGAGGTGCAGCAGGGGCAGCAGCTGCGAGCCCACGAGGACGCCGGCGCCCCAGACGGTGAGGTAGAGGCCGTACTGCGCGGAGGAGGCGCCGAGCTGGTCGACGAACCGGAACGGCGCCGCGACGTTGTCGACGATGGCGGCGCCGACGCTGATCGCGACGCCGAGGACCGCGACGGTCAGGACCCGGTCGGCGAGCAGCAGCCGCAGCCCGCCGGACCGGTCGTCGGCCGCGGCCGAGGGGTCGGGGCGGCGGCGGACGGTGAGCAGCGCGCACGCGCCGGCGAGCAGCGCGAACGTGGCCGCGTCGGCGAGCACCGCGGCCCGCACGCCGAACCAGCCGGTGAACAGCCCGCCGACGGCGGGGCCGAAGATCCAGCCGAGGCCGAAGCCGAGCGACAGCCGGGCGTAGCCGCGCTCCCGCCCGCTGGGCCCGGTGATGGCCGGCACCAGCGAGCTCGTCGCCGGCCGGACGAACGCCGCCAGCGCCGCGAGCGCCGCGAACAGCAGCACCGTCGGCAGCGGGCCGTCCAGCAGCGCGAGCGGCACCGCGACCAGCGCCTGGCCGAGCAGCGCGACGATCAGCACGCCACGCGTCTCGAGCCGGTCGACGACGCGGCCCACCACCGGGGCCAGCACCACGACCGGCACCAGCTCCGCGGCGAGGAGCGCGGCGACCCACCCGCTGCCCTGCGGCTGGAGGCGCAGCAGCAGCGCGATGAACGCGGCGGCGTCGCCGGCGACCGACACGGCGAGCCCGGCCGTGAGGATCCCGAGGTCCGCACGCCCGCGCCCCGCATCGACGGTCCTCATGGTCGCCATGTCCGCCACCGTACCGCCGCCGCATCCGACGGGACGGCCCCTGATCCCGTATCCTTCGCGGGTTCAAGGGTGGTGACGGGGGGGTCGCTGTGGTGGTACCGGAGTCCGGGCACGGCTGGCACCCGCCCGACGGACCGCCGCCGGGCGACCCGGAGGAGCGGGGCGCGCCGGCCGACGGGTTCCCGACGCCGCCGGTGTACGGGCCACCGCCGCAGCCGGCACCCGCGCCGTCCTTCGCCCAGGGGGCCCGGCCGTCCGCCGTGGTGGCCCTCGTCCTCGCCGGCGTGGTCAGCCTGGTCGCGTGCGTCTGTGTGTCCGCCTACCTGAACGACAAGCCAGAGCTGCCCCGGTCCACCGCGCCCACCTATTCCCGGCCCGCCGCGCCGGCCGCCCCGTCCCTGTCGTCGCGGCCGCCCAGCAGCGCTCCGGCGGGTCCGCCGCGGGTGTGGGCGCTCAAGGCACCGGCGAAGGCGGGCACGATGCGGCGGTCGGACGATCCCCCGCCGGTCCCGGATCCGTACTCGGCGACCTACGAGGATCCGCTCGACCCTCAGTACATGGTGATGCTGACCGGGCAGGTCGGCGCGCGCTTCACGCAGGACGGCCCGCAGGCGGCGGTCGACGCGTGGCTCGCCGCGCAGGACCCGGCCCGCGCGCAGACCACGCTGTGGGCCGAGGAGATGGTGCGGCGCGGCCCGCTCTCGATCGGCGGCGTCGCGCTGTGCCGGGACTCCGTCGGGCTCCCCACGCCCGAGGCCTGGTGCGCGTGGGCGTCCGACGGCGTGGTGGTCGAGTTCGTGTTCGTGCGGGTGCCGGCGCCGGTGGCGTGGGACCGGATGGCGGAGATGCTGCCGGCCATCGCCACGTACTCCTGACGCCCGGTCCTGCCCTGCGGGCTCCCGGAACCGCGGAACGCCGGCCGGCCCGAAGGCCGACCGGCGTTCCTAGCGCAGTCGAGACGCACCCGGCGGGTGGTCAGGCGCTGCTGTCGGAGATCTCGTAGTTCGGGCCGTCCATGACGTTCCCGAGGAAGCTCTCGAAGCGCTCCGTGAGCGACATGACGTGCGCGTCCGACGCCTCGGCACCCTCGATCTCGGCCGCACCGAACCCGGCGGAGCCCTCCTGGCCGTACGCGGCGAAGGTGTGCTCCTGCTCGATCTCGGTGTGCTCGTACCGCGTGTACTCGGTCACCTCGTAGTGGTTGCCCGCGGCGTCCGTGTACTCGATGTGCTTGACGTTCTCGTACTCGGTGTGCTCGATGCTCTGGTGGTCGGTCTCGAGGATGCCGTACTGCGAGTTGTAGTCCTGCTCGCCGACACTCGCCTCGTGCGCCTCCGCGAGGCCGCTGTGGCCTTCGCTGGTCTCGATCTCGCCGTACTCGCTCATGGGGGTGGTCCTCTCGGATGCGTCATCTCGGTGTTGCGCTGTTGGACCTAACGGTACGGGCGTCCGCCAGACCCAAAATCCCGGAAACGTGCCACCCGCACATCCCCGGATCGGCCCGTTCTTCAGATGACGTCGCGTTGGGGTAGGGCTCCAGGGTCAGCGTCGCGAACACCTCGGGGGCGCCGCGGGGGTGTCGATGTCCACCGGCTCCATGACACCAACCCACCGGTGTCAATTTCTTGCATTTCACCAATTATTTCTTGCATGTGCGAGTCCGTCCGGGTTCTGGCACACTGCCGCACCATGCTGGAGGAACTGGTGCAGCCCAACGAGACCACCGTGCCGCTGCTGCCGTGCGTGGCCCCCGAGGAGACCGTGGCGTTCTGGCGTTCGCTGGGGTTCGCGGTCACGTACGAGCAGCGCCGGCCCTACCTGTACCTGGCCTTCCAGTGGCGCGGGGTCGGGCTGCACTACAAGCAGCCGCCGGGCGGCATCGACGCGGCACGGGAGGACATCGGCGGCTGCCTGGTGATGGTCGACCTGGTCGCGCCGTATCACGCGGCGTTCACGGAAGCGATGCGGCGCTCGTACGGCAAGATCCTCGCGAAGGGTCTGCCCCGGATCACCCGCTTCCGCCCCGGCGCGTCGCGCTTCACGGTCGTGGACCCGTCCGGCAACTCGATCGTCTTCATCCAGCGCGACGAGCCGGCCGAGCTGGAGTACGGCGGCGCCAAGCACCTGCAGGGCCTGGCCAAGGTCCTCGACAACGCCCGAATCCTGCGCGAGTTCAAGCACGACGACCTGGCCGCGTTCCGCGCCCTGAACTCCGGCCTCCGCCGCCACGCCGACGGCGCCGCCACCCTCGAACGCGCGGTGGCCCTGGCCTCGCTCATCGAGCTGGCGACGGCCCTCGACGACCCCGGCCGCATCCCGGAGTGGGGCGCCCAGCTGCGCAGCCTCCCGCTCACCGCCGAGGAACGCGCCACGGTGCGGGCCGCCGTCGCCGACACCGCCGTGCTCGAGCCCTGGCTGCCCGCGGACTGACGCGTGAAGCGCGGACAACCCGGTGGATCCGTCGATCCACCGGGTTGTCGAGCGGACGGGTCAGTGCGTCGGGGCGGTCACCTTCTCCGAAGGCGAAGTCGCGGGGTCGGGGGTGTCCAGGTCCAGGGTGGTGCGCAGCGCGGTCGGGCGCATCAGGGCCGCGGCGGCCACGCCGACGAGCGCGATGCCGGCCGAGATGAGGAAGATGTGGCCGGTCGCGTCGCCGTAAGCGGCCCGGACGATGTGCTGCAGGGCGGGCGGGAGGGCGCCGAGGTTGAGGTTGCTGGCGCCGCCGCCGGAGCCGGCGGGGACACCCGCCGCGGCCAGGGAGTGCGTGATGTTGTCGGTGACGCGGCGGGCGAGGACGGCGCCGAGGACGGAGACGCCGATGGTGCCGCCGAGCGAGCGAAAGAAGGCGATCGTCGAGCTCGCCGCGCCGATGTCCTTCAGGGGCACGGTGTTCTGCACGGCGAGGACGAGGTTCTGCATGGAGGAGCCGACGCCGACGCCGACCAGCAGCATGGCCGCGCCGACGAAGACGAGCGACGTCTCGTGGTCGATGGTGGCCAGGGCGGCGAACCCGAGCACGAGGATGACGGTGCCGGCCACGATGTACGGCTTGATGTTGCCCGAGCGGGTGATCAGCCGGCCGACGATGATCGAGGCGCCCAGGACGCCGGCCATCATCGGGATGGTGAGCAGGCCGGCCTCGGTCGGGGTGTAGCCCCGGCCGATCTGGAAGTACTGGCCGAGGAAGACGGCGCCGCCGAACATGGCCATGCCGACGGAGAGGCTCGCGACGATCGACAGGGCGGTGGTGCGCTGCCGGACGATCTGCAGCGGCACGACCGGCTCGGCCGCGCGGGCCTCCACCAGTACCGCGGCGGCGAGAAGGACGAGTCCGGCGCCGACCATCGCGAAGGTCTGCCACGACAGCCACGCGAACGAGCCGTCGACGAACGAGACCCAGATGAGCAGGACGCTGACGCCCGCGGCGATGAGCGAGGCGCCCAGGTAGTCGATCTTGACAGAGCGCTTGACCGTGACCAGGTGCAGGGTCTTCTGCAGCACGAACAGCGCGATCACGGCGATCGGCACGCCGACGAAGAAGCACCAGCGCCAGCCGAGCCACGACGTGTCCACGATGACGCCGCCGAGGAGGGGGCCGCCGACGGTCGCGACGGCCATCACGCCGCCGAGGTAGCCGTTGTACCGTCCGCGCTCCCGCGGCGGGATCATCGCCGCGATGACGACCTGGACGAGCGCCTGCAGGCCGCCCACGCCGATGCCCTGGAAGGCGCGCGCGGCGATCAGCTCACCGGCGTTCTGCGACAGGCCGGACAGGATCGAGCCCACGACGAAGATGACGATGGAGATCTGGACGAGCAGCTTCTTGCTGTACAGGTCGGACAGCTTGCCCCAGATGGGGGTGGAGGCGGTCGCGGTGAGCAGGGTGGCGGTGACGACCCACGTGTACTGGCCCTGGGTGCCGTTGAGCGCCCCGATGATCTTCGGCAGGGCGGTGGAGACGATGGTGGAGCTCACCAGCGCCACGAACAACACGAGCAGCAGCCCGCTCAACGCTTCGAGAATCTGCCGATGCGACATCGGCTTGGCGTGACTCATCGTGTTGCCTCCAGGTGCAGGTCGTTCGCGAAGCGGCGCAGGTAGCCGCTGAAGTGCTCGAGGTCTTCTGGGCTCCAGTCGCGCAGCGCGCCGGCGAGCAGGTCGTCGTACCAGGCGACCGCGTCGGCGAGGGTCTGCCGGCCGGCGGGCGTGAGCTCGAGGAGGGTGGCCCGCCCGTCGTGCGGGTCGGGGACGCGCCGGACGAGGCCGGCCTGCGAGGCGGCGCTGACCGCCCGGCTGGTCGTCGACTGGTCGAGGGCGCACCGTGCCGCGACCTCCTTCAGGTGCCGGCCGCCGTCCGAGCGGTCGATCGCCTGCAGCAGCCCGACCGTGCCCGACGGCAGGACCGGATGCCGGCGGCGGTGCTTGAGCACACGAAGGACCTTCATCAGCTCGTACAGATCGTCGCGCAGCATGGACACCTCCCCAATTACTTGCCTTCTACAAGCATCAGAAAAAGTTGCCCAGTGCGCAAGTTTTCTCAGTGAGAAGTGGGTAACATTCGGAACGTGAGCACCGGGCTGCGGGAACGCAAGAAATCCGCCACCCGGCAGGCTCTGCACGAGGCCGCCGTCCGGCTGGCGATCGAGCACGGCCTCGACCGGGTCACCGTCGAGGCGATCGCCGACGCGGCGGACGTGTCCAGGCGGACGTTCTCCAACTACTTCGCCAGCAAGGAGGAGGCGTTCCTCTACGGCGACCACGCCCGCATGTGCGTGCTCATCGACGCGGTGCGGGCCCGGCCCGCCGGCGAGGCGCCGTGGCAGGTGCTGACCGCCGCCGCCGTCGAGGTGTTCCAGGTGCTCGGCGCCCGGGACCCGCGCTGGATCGCCCAGGTGCGGCTCGTCCGCCGGCACCCGGCGCTCGCGGCGCAGCAGGTCACCACGTACACCTCGATGGAGGACGGCCTCACCGCCGAGCTGGTCGCACGCGGGGTCGAAGGGCCGATCCGCGCCCGTCTGATGGCGGCGGCGTTCATGGCGTCGGTGCGGGTCGCGGTCCAGGCATACCCGGACCGCACCGGGGGCGCCGCGCTGATCGACGTCATGCGAGAAGCCCTCGCCGTGACGGGCGAGGGCTTCCGCGGGTAGGGGGAATCGGGGTCAGCGGCTCCCGTGCGGCGTGGGTCAGCGGCTCCGATGCGGCAGCTGGGTGGCGGGGGTCAGCGGGCGCCGGTCAGCTGCGGGCGGAGCATCAGCAGGACGCCGAGCGTCATGTAGCCGATGAGCAGGTGGCCGCCGCCGACGTAGTCCGCGAGCGGCGAGCCGAAGGTGGCGAAGACCGGGACGGTGACGACGGCCCAGCTCTCCGCGACCACCGGCCAGATCCGCACGACGCCCTTCCACCGGCCGGTGATCGCCAGCTTCACGCCGATGACGGCCATGCCGAGCATCGACAGCGGCCAGAAGATGTCCATCGGGACGAGCCACGCCGCGTCGCGCAGCGCCGGGACGGCGTGCAGGACGCTCCACAGCGTGGCGATCGCCAGCAGCACGTGCTCGACCACGAGCATGCCGCGGGCCACCTTCGTGAGGCCCGTCGCGCGGGTCCGGACCTGGACGGCGAGCAGCGCGAACAGCCCCAGCTGGAACAGTCCGCCGGTGGCGTCGGTGATGGTCAGGCCGAGGGAGTCGGTCGGGTTGTTGCCGACGGTGAACATGCTGGCCGCCCACGCCGCCGTGCCGGCGGTCAGGGCCAGGCCCAGCTTGCGGACGCCACCGACGGTGATGGCGGCGGGGGGCTGCTGGCCGGTGAGGACGTCGGTGCGGGCGGGGACGGGCTCGGTGCGGATCGTCATGGCAGGTTCCTTTATGTGAGGCGGCGGGGCTCGCCGGGTATGCCGAGAATCCTGCGTCCCACCGCGACCCGGGCGGCAGGGCCGCGCGCCCCCGACGGCGTCCCTTCCCGTGTCCCGGCCCGGACGGGACTGCTGTCCCCGGGACCGCGGGACTGCCGGGCTGACACGATGGCCGCATGCGCACGCGGCTCCCCACCATCGCCGGCGGGCTCTTCGTCCTGCTGGCACTCGCCTCGACGATCATCTCGATCGTCCTGGAGACCGCGATCGGCGCCGAGCGCCGCGCCACCGACGGCATCGAGGCGGGCTGGATCTCCGGCCTCGCCGGCCTGGCCCTCGCCGTGCCGGGCGCGCTGCTGGCCCGCAAGGTCCCGCGCAACGCGGTCGCCTGGATCCTGTGCGTCACCGGCCTGCACTGGTCCAGCGACGGCACGTTCGCGTCGTGGGTCGCGTACGCCACCGCCCACGACCCCTGGCTGCCCGGCGTCACCATCTCCTGGTGGCTCTACCAGCGGCTCGGCGCGGCGCTGCTGTTCTCGCTGCCGCTGCTGCTGATCTTCTACCCGGACGGCCGGCCGCCGGAGGGGCGCTGGCGCTGGGCCTCGTTCGTCAGCCTCGGGTTCACCGCGGTCCTGCCGGTCACGCTGCTGTTCGTCCCGACCCGCATCGCCGAGGCGCAGGGCGGCGGTGACGACCCCTCCGCGGCGCTGAAGCTCTCGATCGACCTGCTCACGCTCCCGCTGCCCGACGGCGTCTGGGTCGTCCTGCTCCGCCTCGGCTATGCGGCGCTGCCGTTGAGCTTGCTGGTGCCCTTCGCGGTGGTGTTCCGCCGGTACCGGCAGGCGGAGGGCCTCGCCAAGACCCGCATGCGCTGGCTGGTCTGGGCCGGCGTCGTCGACGTGCTGGTCATGCTCTCCGCGCTGCTGCTGCCCCAGTCGGCGCTGTCGTTCGGCCTGTTCGTGGCGATCGTCGTCACCGGCGGCGCGATCGCGGTCGGCATCCTGCGCCCGCGTCTCGTGGACATCGACCGGCTCCTCGGCGGCACCGTGCTCTACGGCGCCCTGGCCACGCTCGTCGTCGCCGTCGACGCGATCCTGCTCGCCGCGGCGACGACCCTCCTCGGCGAGCAGGGTGCCGCCCTCGCCGGCCTGCTCGTCGTGATGCTCGTGTACGGCCCGCTGCGGCACCGCCTCTGGCAGCTGGTCCAGCGCGTGGTGCTCGGGCGGCGGCACGACCCGTACCGTGTCGTCTCCGGCCTCGCCGAACAGCTCGAACGCACCGACAGCCCCGAGGACCAGCTGCTCGCCGTCGCGCGCAGCGTCGCCGAGGCGTTCAACGCCCCCTACGTCGCCGTCGAGGTCCACCGCGGCGGCGACTCGACCCTGCTCGCCGAGCACGGGCAGCCGGTCCCGGATACGCAGACGCTGCCCATCACGTACCGCGGCGAAACCGTCGGCAGGCTGATCCTGCCCGCCGGCGGACCCCGCACCGACCTCTCCCCGCGCGACGAGCGGCTCCTCGCCGACGTGGTCCGGCAGGCGGCGGCCGCGGCGCGCTCCAGCCACCTCGCCGCCGAGCTGCAGCTGAGCCGGGAACGCCTGGTCGGGGCCCGCGAGGAGGAGCGCCGCCGGGTGCGCCGCGACCTGCACGACGGGCTCGGCCCGGCGCTCGGCGGGGTGGCGCTGCGCATCGACACCGCCCGCAACCTGCTCAAGTCCTCGCCGTCCAGGGCCGACGACATCCTGCGGCAGGCCCGGGAGGACGTGTCGACCGCGCTCGCCGACGTACGACGCCTCGTGCACGACCTGCGCCCACCGGCCCTCGACGACGTGGGCCTGATCGGCGCCGTCGACCAGATCGCCGACCGCCTCCGCACGCCCGCCCTCGCGATCCGCGTCGAGGGTGCCCTGCCCTCGGGGCTGCCCGCGGCGGTGGAGGTGGCCGCTTACCGGATCGCCTCGGAGGCCTTGACGAACGTGTCGAAGCACGCGCGGGCGTCGTCGGTTTCCGCTGATTTTTCCGTTGCTTCGGACAAGTTGGTGGTGACGGTGACCGACGACGGCGCCGGGATCGCCGCCGGCACGCCGTCCGGGGTCGGGCTCATCTCGTTGCGGGAACGCGCCTCGGAGCTCGGCGGCAACTGCGAGATCGAGTGCCCGCCGGACGGCGGCACGACCGTGCGCGCCACACTGCCTCTAGGATCTTCACGTCAGGAGGTGGCCGATGGCCGATGAACCGGTCCGGGTCCTGGTCGCCGACGACCACCCGATCTTCCGCGACGGCCTCGCCGTCCTCCTCGGCTCCGTCGACGGCATCGACGTCGTCGGCACCGCCGCCACCGGCGCGGAGGCCGTCGCCCTCGCCGTCGACCTGCTCCCCGACGTGGTCGTCATGGACGTACAGATGCCCGACCTCAACGGCATCGAGGCCACCCGCCGCCTCTCCGCCGAGGCCCCGTCCGTCGGCGTCGTCGTGCTCACCATGTCCGAGGACGACGGCACGGTCTTCAGCGCCGTCCGGGCCGGCGCCCGCGGGTACCTCGTGAAGGGCGCCGAACAGGAGGAGATCGTCCGCGCCATCAACACGGTCGCCTCCGGCGGCGCGGTCTTCGGCGCCACCCTCGCCCGCCGCATCGCCGAGTTCTTCGCCGCCGGCCCCCCGACCGCGACGACGGCCTTCCCCGAGCTCACCGCCCGCGAGCGCGAGATCCTCGAGCTCCTCGCCGCGGGCCGCTCCAACGCACAGATCGCCCAGACCCTCTACCTGTCCCAGAAGACGGTCCGCAACAACGTCTCGAACGTCTTCGCCAAGCTCCAGGTCGCCGACCGCTCCGAGGCCATCGTCCGCGCCCGCGAGGCCGGCCTCGGCCGCCCCCAGTAGCCACACTCCATCAGCACGAATGCCGCAAGCCGAGCATTGACCAACGCCTGTCCCGGGCCGCGCGGGAGCAGCCACGTGGGAGCAGCCACGGAAGACCCAGGGACCAGCGCCACCCGGGAGCACTTCGCGATGGAGCGTCTGAGGCGAGCACGCCTCGGGCGGGACGGGTGGGTCAGCGGGAGGTGATGGAGGAGATCAGGCCGTACTCGACGGCGTCCTCGGCGGACAGGACGCGGCCGGTGGACAGGTCGTCCTCGATGCGGGAGCGGGGCTGGCCGGTCGCGGCGGCGATGCGCAGGACCAGGTCCTCCAGGTCGCGCAGGTAGCGCCCGGCCTCGGCGACGACCTGATCGGCGGTGCCGCCCGGGCTGGTCACCTTCGGCTCCGACAGGCGGAACCTGGCGTGCGCGAACGCCGTGCGGGTCGCCGCGGCGCAGAACACCCCGAGGGCGGCGCCGCCGACCTGGCCGACGGCGGTCGCGTGGACCGGGGCGTGCACGGCGTCGAGCGCGTCGACGAGTGTGAACACCGCCGCCAGCTGTCCCTCCTCCGCCGACAGGTGCAGCGTGATCGGATCGGCGCCGATCGCGTCGAGTGCGAGGAGCGTCGCCGCCGCCCTGCCCGCCATCTCGGGCTCGATCACCCCGCGCAGAAACACCATGCGCCGACCGAACAGCTGCTCGTCGAGCCACGGCGCGTGCTGCGCCTGCGGCGGCTGCGGGTCTTCGTCGGGCCGCCACTCGGGCCGGAACCGCAAACTGTGCTCCATACGCCGACCCTAGGCGACCTCGCCCCCACCCGCCGCACCCCGTGTCCCCATTCCGCTGCGGGCGGAAGCCGGGCTCGCCGACCAACCCAGGCAGACCGCGAGATCCCCGCCGTAGGTGGGGAACGGGTGCCGGCCCGCGGCGGCGAGCTCGTGGCCCAGGCGGAGGCGGTCGCCCCAGGTGGGGTTTCTCCGCAGACAGCGCTCCAGGTACGGCTCGACGAGGTCGGGCCGGTCGCGGGCGGCCAGCCACTCGACCAGCGACGACGGCGAGTTGGTGCGGTCGCCGGGCACCGTGACCACGGCCCGGTCCGGGTCGCCCGCCTCGTCGAACCACGGCAGCACCGCGTCGCGCACCACGGCCGCGAAGGTGGCGAGTGCCGCGGGGCGGCGGGCGGGGTCGGTCAGGTCGATCTGGCCGTCGGGGAAGTCGCCGTACACGTAGCCGTTGGCGCGACCGGCCGCGTACCCGAGCGGGTGACCGATCGCCCAGCTGTCCTGGTCCGGCACCAGGCAGCGGCCGGGGTTGGCCCGCCGCCAGGTGGTCAGGGCCGCGTCGTGCAGGATCAGGACCGTCTGCACGGTGATGGTGCCGGCCGCGCGGTTCATCGACGACGGCTGGAGGGAGACCTCGTGCGTGACGCTTTCGACGGTACGGGTGAGGTTGCGCCGGCGGGTCGACCATGCGAAACCGGTGCCGGTCAGCAGGTCACCCAGATGGTGGCCCGCCGCGGTGACGACGTCCGCCGGCCGCCGCGCCGAAACCAGAGCCGCAACCGAGGTCGGAGCCGGGTGCGCAGGGTCGGTCATGTCACGAGTGGGGGCGGTCGAGGCCGAGGTGGTCGAGCCAGTCGTCGACGGGGTGGCCGAGGTCCTCGGCGGTGTCGAACCAGTGGGCGGCGGTGGCGGCGTCCTCGGGGACGCCCTCGCCGGTCAGGTGCATGTAGCCGAGCATGGCGGCGGCGCGTGGGTTGCCGGCGTCGGCGGCGCGGCGGTAGTAGGCGGCGGCGAGGGTCAGGTCGGCGGGGAAGCCGTCGCCGGTGGCGTGGGCGGCGCCGAGGTTGTACAGCGCCCGTGGCTGGCCGAGGTCGGCGGCGCGCAGCAGCCAGCGGCGGCCGAGGTCCTCGTCGCGGGGGACGCCTTCGCCGGTCGCGTGCAGCACGTACAGCTCGAAGGCGGCGTCGGCGTCGCCCTGCGCGGCGGCCCACTCGTGGTGCGGCACGGCGGCGGCCGGGTCGCCGAGCCACTGCTCCAGCAGGCCCAGCCGGTAGCGGGCGGCGGGGTCGGTGGCGGCGTGCGGGCGCAGGTGCTCGCGGGCCGCCCGCTGCGCGTCGGCCGGGCCGTCGGCGCACGAACGGGCGAAGAGCAGCGCCCCGTCGCGGTCGCCGAGCGCGGCGGCCTCGGCGAAGCACTGCCGGGCCTGGTCCAGCGTGGTCCCGCCGGAGGGGAAGGCGGGGGCGAGCACGGCACCGCTCACGCCGAGGTAGCAGTGGCCGAGCTCGGTCCAGGCGCGGGCGCTGCCCGACCGGCCGGCGGCGCTGAGCCCCGCGACGACCTCCTCGGCCGCCGTGAGCGGCAGGATACCGATCATCATGTCGCCGCGGTTGATGCGGCCCGCGAGGTCGATGCAGCGTGACTCGTCGAACTCCACCCGCGCAACCTAGCAGCCGCCGGCCCGTGACCGTCCGCGATCGTCTCAGAGTGATTTTCCCGTTTCCCCGGGGCTGCTACTTCCGGCTGTCACCATGCGGTTAACGGGTACAGCTTCCGATGACCTCTGGAGTGCGCATGGTGGACGCCTCGCTCAACGAGTCCGGCCTCGCCGACACAGACCTCGTCGAGATCGTCAACGAGGTCTGGGACGCGTACCTGCAGCAGCCGGACGCCCAGGCGACCGATCACGAGCCGGTGCTGGACATGCGTCCGATCACCGCCGCCGTCTCGATCACCGGTGCCTGGGAGGGTCACGTGCGGGTGCTCGTACCGGCGGCGGCGGCGAACGACATCACCGGCCTGATGCTCGCCATGGAGCCCGACGAGGTCACGGACCAGGACGTCACCGACGCGATGGGTGAGCTGATCAACGTCGTCGGCGGCAACCTGAAGAACCGCGGCGCGCAGCCGGCGAAGCTGGGGCTGCCCGTCGTCGCGACCGGCAAGATGCTGTTCCCGTCGACCCGCGAGACGCACCGGCTCGCCGTCGGCTGGCAGGGCAAGCCGGACGAGCCGATCACGTTCAGCGTGCTGCACGTGCACCGGGACCGGCCGGTCACCAGCCGCATGGCGTGACCGTGGCGGTCACCAGGTTCGCTGCCGCACCAGCGCGGCCTCGATGCGTTCCGCCGGTGCCGGCGTGCCGTAGTAGTGGCCCTGGCCGTAGCGGCAACCCGCGGTCCGCACGACCTGCAGGTGCCGCTCCGCCTCCAGACCGTGGGCGACGACCGTCACGTTGAGCCGCTGCGCGAGGCTCACGACGACGTCGATGATCGGCGCCGCGGCCCCGCCGCCGGCCGGCTGCGCCGCGAAGAGGGCGCCGTCGACCTTCAGCACGTCCGTCGGCAGCCGCCGCAGGTGCGCCAGTGACGTGGCGCCCGTGCCGAAGCCGTCCAGCGCGGTCCGCACCCCGATGGCCCGCACCGTGGCCAGGGGCTCGACGGCCCGGTCGAGGTCCACCCCGAGCTCCCGCTCCGACAGCTCCACGACCAGGTCCGGCGGGTCGATCTGGTGGCTGTCGAGGGCGAGGCTGAGCCGGCCGGCGAACCCTTCGGCGACGAGGTCGTCGATCGCCACGTTGACCGACATCCACAGCTGGTACCCCTCGTGCTGCCACGACGACAGCTGCCGGCACGCCTGGTTGAGCACCCAGTCGTGGATCTCGCCGGTGATCCCGAGCTCCCGCGCCACCTCCAGGGTCTCCCGCGGCGGGACCGTGCCGAGGGTGGGGTGCCGCCAGCGCAGCAGCGCCTCCACGCCGATCGGGTGGCCTTCGACGAGGTCGTAGACCGGGTGGTACGCGAGGTCGAGCTCGCCGCGCTCGGCCGCCTGCGGCAGGTGCTGCTCGAGCGTGGCCCGCCGCACGAAGGCGTCCTCGACGGCGGCGTCGTGCCACTCGACCTTGCCGCGCCCGCCGCGTTTCGCCCGGCGCAGCGCCAGCCCGGCCCGGCGCAGCGACTCCTCGGCGCCGCCGCCGGCCGGGGCGAGCCCGATCCCGGCGGACAGCTGCAGGTCGGCGCCGGGCAGCGGGTACGGCTCGCCGAGGTCGCCGAGCAGCCGCGTCGCGAGCGTGAACGCGTGGACCTTGTCGACCCCGGTGTACACCGCGAACTCGTCGCCGTTGAGCCGCGCCGCGACGTCGCCCTTGCCGATCGCGGCGCGGATGCGGGCGGCGGCCTCGACCAGCATCGCGTCGCCGACGTCGGAGCCGTGCAGGTCGTTGACGCCCGCGAAGCCGTCCAGGCCGATCATCATCAGGTGGCCGGTCTTGTCTTCGAGGTGGGCCAGCAGCGTCCCGCGGTTGGCCAGCCCGGTCAGCGGGTCGGTCCGCTGCGTGCGCTGCAGGCTGCGCTCCAGGTCCTGTTCGGCGGTGACGTCGCGCAGGTGCACGACGACGCCGTCGACCTCGGGGTTGCCGCGTTCGTCGGTGACGCTGACCTCGACCGGCCGCCACGCCCCGAACCCGTCCTGGATCCTGGCCCGCACCGGCTGCGGCGACGTCCGGTCCAGGGCCAGCTCATCGGCGTCGCCGGGATGTACCAGCTGCAGGAACGGCCGGCCCACCACGTCCTGGTCCGACAGCCCGAACCGGCGCGCCGCGGCCGCCGACTGCCACCGCACCGACAGGTCCCGGTCCAGCACCACGATGACGTCGGAGGATCCGGCGACCAGCGTGCGGAAGGTCGCCTCCTGCGCGTCGAGCTGGCCGCTGTACCGGCGTAGCGCGACCGCCTCGAGCAGCTCGCGTACCGCGACGGCCAGCACGGCGAGCGTGCCGATGACCATCGCGGGCGTGCCGAGCTGCCCGCGGCTGACGAGCGCGTACAGCACCGCGGCGGCGCCGGCGAGGACGGGCGCGACGAGCAGCGGGTCGCCGATCAGCGTGCCGTCGGTGGCGGGCCGGACGGGCCGGCGGTCGACGTACACCGACCGGCACGCCCCGGCCCAGACCAGCACCGACCCGAGGACGAGCAGGCCGCCCGCGACGAGCAGCCAGGTGCCGCCGCCGGCGGGCCGCAGCGGCAGCACCGCCAGGCCGAGAACCAGGAGCGCGACGCCCCCGGCGGCGGTGACGGCGGCCCAGCGCGGGAACGGCGCCCGTACGCCGCTGACGACCGCGACCGTGATGCCGACGATCGCGAGCAGGCAGGTGGTGAAGACGGTGGGGCTGGGGTCCCCGTGCTGTTCGAGCACGAGGACGAGCAGGGTCAGGAACTTCCACAGTGCGACGCAGATCCCGTCGAGCGCCCGCCGGAACGCGCCGGGCGTGTCGACGGTGACCCCGGGCAGCTTCAGCAGGCCGGCCACGAGCGCCGCCCCCGCGACCGGCGCGACGTACCCGGCGACGGGCGTGGCCACGGCGGAGACCCCGGCGCCGAAGACTCCCAGAGCGAGCGCCACGAGACTGAACACGGTGCCGCGCGGCAGCGCCTTCGGCGCGGCGGCGACGGCCTCGTCCGCGTGCGGGTGCTGCCGGCCGGCACCGATCGCGAGGCGCAGCAGCCAGGCGGCGTGCAGGGTCACCGCGGCCGCGGCGGCGACGAGGACGGCGACCTCGGCCGGTAGCCCGAGCGGCGGCCCGCCGACGAGGACGGCCGCCGCGACGGTCAGCGTGAGCGGTGCCGAGGCCATGAGCATCCGGCCTCGTGATCTGTGCGCGCCACCGATACCCGGTTTCATCGCGTCGGTCCGTTCGCTCGCTCGGCAGGGGGTCCTAGCTGCCCCCAGCAACGACGAGCGCGGCCCGGGGTGACGTCAAGGTCACCCGATCGGACGAAACTTCGCCCGTTTTGCGATGGTTTGATGGCATACGCCTCGGGGACGATGTGAGCGGCGCGCCAGGACGGGTAACAGGGCGGGTTTGCCCGCCGCTCGCAGGGGCCCTGCGGGGCGGGTCCGGCATGCCAGGATGAGCCGATGGGGAGCGTCGACGAGGTACGCGCGGTGGCGCTGAGCCTGCCGCGGACGACGGAGCACCTGATCCGCGACCGGGTCAAGTTCCGGGTGGGCAGCATCGTCTATCTGGCGCTGTCGCAGGACGAGACGACGCTGGGGTTCGCGTTCCCGAAGGAGGAGCGCGACGCCCTCGTGGCGACCGACCCCGGCCGGTTCTTCCTGCCGCCGCTGTCGGACCTGCGGTTCAACTGGGTCTGCGGCCACCTCGCCGAGCTCGGCGGCGAGGAGCTGCGCGACCTGATCGTCGACGCGTGGCGGATGGTGGTCCCGAAGCGCGTCTACGCCGCCTGGCACCAGAGCCTGTCATGAGCGCACCAGAGCCTGTCATGAGCCTGGCCGTGCCGCCGTTGTTCGCGGCGCTCGCCGGGGCGCGCAGCGTCCTGGTCGCCGGGGCGGGCGGCGGCTTCGACGTGTACGCCGGGCTGCCGCTGGCGCTCGCACTGCGCGCGCAGGGGAAGGTCGGTCTGGCGAGTCGGGTGCTGTACCTGGACACGCTCGAGGACACGGTCAGCATGGAGCAGGTGGTGGCCCGCATCGGGCAGTTCCGCGCCGGCGTCACGCCGCGGCCCGCGCGGCCTTTTCCACACTGACGGGTGCCGGACAGCTGGTAGCCTTGCGGATTCGGCGAGCGGGGTGGAGGTGAGGCGTGAGGACCGCACTGCGCACGACCGCGGTCAGCCTCGCGCTGAGCATCTGCGCCATGCTGCTCGGCCTGACCCAGGCCCACCACACGCTGCCCGGCGACACGTTCCAGGTCGCGCGGACGGCGAGCGTCGCGTCGGCGGCACCGGGCGCGGAGGCGCCCCAGGGGCGCAAGCTCCCCCGCACCGGCGACACCGGCGCCGACGGGGCGCACTGGCTCGTGGTGCTGCCCGCCACCGTCGACGTCACGCCGCCGGCGGCCCGCTGGTCCGCGGCGGCCGGCCCATCCCACGTCCACAGTGGACGATGCGGTGCCACCCCGGGGTGCCGGGGCCCGCCCACTTCCTGAGGTTCCACGCCTTCCACAGCCGTGACCCCGCCGGGGTCGACGGTTTCGTCGCGTTGTCCCTCAGGAGGTTCCGTCATGTACCGCATACCGCAACGCCCGCGTCAGTTCGTCACGCCGCACGGCCCGCCGGGCCGCCGGTGAGCGCCATCGCCGCGATCGTCATCTTCACGGTCGCGTTCGCCCTCATCGCCACCGAAAAGGTCCACCGGGTCGCCGTCGCCCTGTTCGCCGCCGGCATGATGGCCCTGCTGGGCCTGGTGCCCGGCAAGGACGTGTTCTTCTCCGAGCACGCCGGCATCGACTGGAACGTCATCTTCCTGCTGCTCGGCATGATGATCATCGTCGGGGTCATCAAGCAGACCGGCGTCTTCGAGTTCCTCGCCATCTGGGCGGCGAAGCGCTCCGGCGGCCGGCCGTACAAACTCCTCGTGATGCTCATGGTCATCACCGCGGTCGCGTCGCCGTTCCTCGACAACGTCACCACGATCATGCTGGTCGCGCCGGTGACCGTGCTGGTGTGCCGCAAGCTGGGCATCCCGGCCGCGCCGTACCTGATCGCGGAGGCCCTCGCCTCCAACATCGGCGGCGCCGCCACGCTCATCGGCGACCCGCCGAACATCATCATCGGCAGCCGCGCCGGCCTGACGTTCAACGACTTCGTCGTGCACATGGCACCGATCGTCGTCGTCCTGTTCGTGCTGTTCGTGCTGCTGGCGTGGGTCATGTTCCGCAAGCGCTTCGAGTACCACCCCGAGCGCGTCGCCGAGGTCATGGCCATGGACGAGCGCGCGTCGATCACCGACCGGCGGCTGCTGATCCGGTGCCTGGCGGTCCTCGGGCTGGTCGTCACCGGCTTCGCGCTGCACGCCGTCATCCACGTCGAGCCGGCCATCATCGCGCTGCTCGGCGCCGGGCTGATGGTGCTCGTGTCCCAGGTCCCCACCGCCGCCTACCTGGAGGAGGTGGAGTGGTCGACGCTGGTGTTCTTCATGGGCCTGTTCGTGATGGTCGGCGGCCTCGTCGAGACCGGCGTCATCCACCACATCGGCACCTGGGCGACCGGCCAGGTCGGCGACGACTGGTTCCTCGCCGCGACCGGGCTGCTGTTCGGATCCGCCGTGCTCGGCGCGTTCTTCGACAACATCCCGTACGTGGCGACGATGGCCCCGATCGTGGAGGACATCGTGGCGACCACCCCCGACCCGGCCACCGGCCAGTCGCTGTGGTGGGCGTTCGCCCTCGGCGCCGACTTCGGCGGCAACGGCACCGCCGTCGCCGCCAGCGCCAACGTCGTCGTGCTGGGCATCGCCGCCCGCTCCGGCGAGCCGATCAGCTTCTGGCAGTTCACCCGCTACGGCATCGTCACCACCGTGATGACCACCGTCATCGCCTGGGGTTACGTCTGGTTGCGCTACTTCTCCTGACCCACGCCCCACCGGCCCACACAGGGTGACCGCCCCAGCCACCGGGGCGGTCACCCGCGGCGCGACCAGGCCTGGTCCGGTCCACCGCGCTTCACATTTCTGGGGTTTGTCGGAGCGGCGAAGCGGACGAAACGATGAGATATTCGACGGGTGGACCATTTCACAACGGCTGCGGGGTCGCCGTCGCGGGCCCTTAACATCCGGTCATGAGTGAGGCTGTGCGCCTCGGCGCCGACTTCGCCGACGGTGACCTGGAGCAGTGGCAGCGGCTGGCCCTGGCGGTGCTGCGCAAGACCGGTGCCGCCGACGACGGCACGCCGCCGGAGGCGGTCGCGGAGCTGCTGGGCAGCGCCACCTATGACGGGATCGCGGTCGCGCCGCTGTACACCGCCGCCGACGCGGCCGGGTTGCCGGCGGCCGGGTGGCCGGGTCAGGCGCCGTTCATCCGCGGCGGCAGCGCGCAGCCGCGGCCGTGGGACGTGCGGCAACGGCACGCGGACCCCGACGCGAAGGCGACCCGCGAGGCGATCCTCGCCGACCTGGAGAACGGGGCGACCTCGATCTGGCTCGACGGGATCGCGCCCGGCAGCATCCCCGACGTCCTCGACGGCGTGTACCTCGACCTGGCCCCCGTCGTGCTCGACTGCGGCGCCGCGACGGAGGACGCCGCGCGCGTGTTCCTCGGGCTGCCGGGTGACGACAAGCGCGGCAACCTCGGCGCCGACCCGCTCGGGTGGCAGGCGAAGACCGGGGAGCCCGCCGACCTCGGCATGCTGGGCCGGCTCGCGAAGCAGGCCCCGCGGCACGTGCCGGTGGCGACGGTCGACGCGACGCCCTACCACGAGGCCGGCGGCAGCGACGCCGAGGAGCTCGGCTTCGCCGCCGCGACCGGGGTCGCGTACCTGCGGGCGTTCGTCGACGCGGGGATGAGCGCCGGCATGGCGCTGCGCCAGCTGGAGTTCCGCTATGCGGCCGGCCAGGACCAGTTCGCGACGATCGCGAAGCTGCGGGCGGCGCGGCGGATCTGGTCGAGGATCGCGACGGTCTGCGACGTGCCGCACCTCGGCGCGCAGGTGCAGCACGCGGTGACGAGCGCGGCGATGATGACGGCCCGCGACCCGTGGGTGAACCTGCTGCGCACCACCGTCGCCTGCTTCGCCGCCGGGGTCGGCGGCGCCGACGCGGTGACGGTGCTGCCGTTCGACGCGCGGCTCGGGCTGCCCGACGGCTTCGCCCGGCGGATCGCGCGCAACACCTCGACGCTGCTGGTCGAGGAGGCGCACGTGGCGCGGGTCCTCGACCCGGCCGGCGGCTCATGGTTCGTGGAGTCGCTGACCGACGCGCTCGCGCACGCCGCCTGGGACGTGTTCGTCGAGGTGGAGCGGGCCGGCGGGATGGGCGCCGCGCTCGGCGGCGGGCTCGTCGCCGACCGGGTCGCCGCGACCTGGCAGCGCCGCGCCGACCGGATCGCGCACCGCCTCGACCCGATCACCGGCGTCAGCGAGTTCGCGTCCCTGGAGGAGCGGCGGCCGGTCCGCTCCCCCGCGCCGCAGGCACCTTCGGGTGGGCTGCCGCGGCACCGGTACGCCGAGGCGTTCGAGTCCCTGCGTGACGCCGCCGACGGCTCGGACCAGGTCGTCAGCCTGGTCACGCTCGGCCCGGTCGCGGCGCACACCGCGCGGGCGTCGTTCGCGGCCAACCTGTTCGCCGCCGGCGGCATCCGGACCACAGTCGTTGACTCGGGCCGCGGCGGAGCCGTCCACAATGGACCGTCTACGACCGTGGCGTGCATCTGCGGCTCCGACCGTTCCTACGCCGAGGAGGCCGAGGACACCGCCCGCCGGTTGAAGGCCGAGGGCGTCAAGACCGTCTGGCTGGCGGGGAAACCCGCCGGCTACGAGCACGTCGACGACTACCTGTACACCGGCTGCGACGCACTCGCCGTGCTCCGCCGCACACATCTGGACCTGGGACTGGTGGCGCCGTGATCCCCGACTTCACCGAGGTCGCCCTCGGCACCCCCCGCGTCGACGCCACCCCGCCGGAGCCCGCCGAGGCGTGGCCGACCCCGGAGGGCATCGACGTCGCCGGCGTGCACGGCGCACCCGACCTCGACGGGCTCGACTTCCTCGACACATACCCGGGGATCGCCCCGTTCCTGCGCGGGCCCTACCCGACGATGTACACCACGCAGCCGTGGACGGTCCGCCAGTACGCCGGGTTCTCCACCGCCGAGGAGTCCAACGCCTTCTACCGGCGCAACCTCGCCGGCGGGCAGAAGGGCCTGTCCGTCGCCTTCGACCTCGCCACCCACCGTGGCTACGACTCCGACCACCCGCGGGTCGCCGGCGACGTCGGCATGGCCGGCGTCGCGATCGACTCCATCCTCGACATGCGGCAGCTCTTCGACGGCATCCCGCTGGACAAGATGAGCGTGTCGATGACGATGAACGGGGCGGTGCTCCCCGTGCTCGCCCTCTACATCGTCGCCGCCGAGGAGCAGGGCGTCGCGCCGGAGCAGCTGTCCGGCACGATCCAGAACGACATCCTCAAAGAGTTCATGGTCCGCAACACCTACATCTACCCGCCCGCGCCGTCGATGCGGATCATCAGCGACATCTTCCGGTACACCTCGGAGAAGATGCCGAAGTTCAACTCGATCTCCATCTCCGGCTACCACATCCAGGAGGCCGGGGCGACCGCCGACCTGGAGCTCGCCTACACCCTGGCCGACGGCGTCGAATACCTGCGGGCCGGCCGCGACGCCGGCCTCGACGTCGACGTGTTCGCGCCGCGGCTGTCGTTCTTCTGGGCCATCGGCATGAACTTCTTCATGGAGGTCGCGAAGCTGCGCGCCGGCCGGCTGCTGTGGGCGAAGCTCGTGCGCGAGTTCGGCGCGAAGAACCCCAAGTCGCTGAGCCTGCGCACGCACTGCCAGACGTCCGGCTGGTCGCTGACCGCGCAGGACGTGTTCAACAACGTGGTCCGCACCTGCGTCGAGGCGATGGCCGCCACCCAGGGCCACACCCAGTCGCTGCACACCAACGCCCTCGACGAGGCCCTGGCGCTGCCGACCGACTTCTCCGCCCGCATCGCCCGCAACACGCAGCTGCTGCTGCAGCAGGAGTCCGGCACGAACCGGGTCATCGACCCGTGGGGCGGCAGCGCATACGTGGAGCGCCTCACCCACGACCTCGCGGCCCGCGCCTGGCAGCACATCCAGGAGGTCGAGGCGGCCGGCGGCATGGCCCGCGCCATCGACGAGGGCATCCCGAAGCTGCGCATCGAGGAGGCGGCGGCCCGCACCCAGGCCCGCATCGACTCCGGCCGGCAGCCGGTGATCGGGGTCAACAAGTACCGGCCCGACGCCGACGAGCCGATCGAGGTCCTGAAGGTCGACAACTCCTCCGTCCGCGCCCAGCAGCTGGCGAAGCTCGCGCGCCTGCGCGCCTCCCGCGACTCCGCCGCGACGCAGGCCGCCCTGGACGCGTTGTCGGCCGGCGCCGCGTCGGACGGCAACCTCCTGGAGCTGTCGGTCGCGGCGGCCCGCGCGCACGCCACCGTCGGGGAGATCTCCGACGCCCTGGAGAAGGTGTTCGGGCGGCACACGGCGCAGATCCGTACCATCTCCGGGGTGTACCGCGACGAAGCCGGCAACGACGAGCTCATCGACCGGGTCCGCGCCGCCACCGCCGAGTTCGCCGAGGAGGAGGGGCGCCGCCCCCGCATCCTCGTCGCGAAGATGGGCCAGGACGGCCACGACCGCGGCCAGAAGGTCGTCGCGACCGCGTTCGCCGACCTCGGCTTCGACGTCGACGTCGGCCCGCTCTTCCAGACGCCGGACGAGGTGGCCCGCCAGGCGGTCGAGGCCGACGTGCACATCGTCGGCGTCAACTCCCTCGCCGCCGGGCACCTCACCCTCGTCCCCGCGCTGCGCGACGCCCTCGCCGCCCTCGGCCGCGACGACATCCTCGTCATCGTCGGCGGCGTCATCCCCCAGCAGGACTTCGACGAGCTGCGCGCCGCCGGCGCCGCCGCGATCTTCCCGCCGGGCACGGTGATCGCCTCCGCGGCCCTGGACCTGCTCGCCCAACTGCGCCGGTGACCGCTCTCCTCGAGGGGGTGCTCGCCGGGCACCGCGCGTCGATCGGGCGGGCGATCACCCTCGTGGAGTCGACCCGCCCCGACCACCGCACCCAGGCGCAGGAGCTGCTCGTCGCGCTGACCCCGCACGCGGGCCGGGCCCGCCGCGTCGGCGTCACGGGCGTCCCCGGCGTCGGCAAGTCCACGTTCATCGACACGCTCGGCACGTTCCTCACCGGCGCCGGGCACCGGGTCGCGGTCCTCGCCGTCGACCCGTCCTCGACCCGCACCGGCGGCAGCATCCTCGGCGACAAGACCAGGATGGCCCGCCTCGCCGTCGACGACGCCGCCTTTGTACGGCCGTCGCCCACGTCGGGCACCCTCGGCGGCGTGGCCCGCGCGACCCGCGAGGCGATGACCGTCGTCGAGGCGGCGGGCTACGACGTCGTCCTCGTCGAGACCGTCGGCGTCGGCCAGTCCGAGACCGCCGTGGCCGGGATGGTCGACACGTTCCTGTTGCTGGCGCTCGCCCGTACCGGCGACCAACTGCAGGGCATCAAGAAGGGCGTCCTGGAGCTCGCCGACGTCATCGCCGTCAACAAGGCCGACGGCCCGCACGAGCCCGACGCCCGCAAGGCCGCCCGCGAGCTCGCCGGCGCGCTGCGCCTGCTGCACACGTCCGGCGCCCGCGACTGGCAGGTGCCGGTCGTCACCTGCAGCGGCCTCACCGGCGCCGGCCTGCCCGACCTCTGGTCCCGCCTCGAGGCCCACCACGACCACCTGTCGTCGTCGGGCGCCCTCGACCGCCACCGCGAGGCCCAGCGGGTCGCGTGGATCTGGGAGACCGCCCGCGCGACCCTCCTGGACCGGCTGCGCGCCGACGCCGACGTGCGGGCCCTCGCCCCCGACCTGGAGGCCCAGGTCCGCGCCGGCACCATGACCCCCGGCCAGGCCGCCGACGCCATCCTCGCCGCCTTCCACCGCTCGGCGTAGCGAACCTCAGGCGGCGCCCTCGTCGGGAGCGCGCTCAGCTCGGCGGAGCCGTGGCGGGCGCCGGCGGCGACCCGGGCGCCCGGCGACCGCCAGGCCGATGCCCTTGCTCGCGCCGGTCACGACGGCTCGCCGGCAGGGGCGGCCGAGGTTCACAGGGACTGCTGCTTCAGCCAGGTCAGGCAGGTGTCCGCCACCTCGCGCCAGCCGGAGTCGATGGTCAGCGAGTGCGCCCGGTCCGGGAACGTGACGAGGTCGGTGACGGCCTCGGAGTGGCGGTACTGCTTGAGGGTCGCCCGGGTCACCGACTCGGGGACGGTGTGGTCCTTGCCGCTGGCGATCAGCAGCAGCGGGCCGCGGGTCTGGTTGTCGGTGGCGACCTTCGCCGGGGAGTGCGGGTCGAAGTTCGCGGTGGCCGCCTCGAACAGCGGCTTGCCCGGCGCGGGGATCGTCCAGCGCTCGTGGAGCTCGTCGGACTCCTGCTCGGAGACGGTGTTGGCGAAGGCGAACCGGAACTGCTCCGCGGTCAGGGAGACGGCCCGGTGCAGGTTCGCCGGGTTCCTGAAGACCGGCAGCGTGGCCCGCAGCGCCGACAGCGGCACCGGCAGCACACCCTTGATCTGGGCGGCGTCGATCGCGATGGCGGCGAGGGCACGGTCCTGGCCCAGCAGCTTCTGGGCGATCATCCCGCCGAACGAGTGCCCGATCAGGATCGGCGGCGAGGGCAGCCGATCGATGACGCCGGCGAAGTGCTCGACGACGTCGTCGATGCCGTGGTCGCCGATCGCGTCGGGGTGCTGCCGCGACGCCTCGACCGTGGCGCCGTCACCGGGCCAGCCGGGGGCGTGCGGGTCGTAGCCGGCGTCCCGGAACAGCTGGATCCACGGGTCCCACGACGAGGCGTGCAGGCAGAGGCCATGGATGAAGAGCACGGGCGTGGTCACGGTTCGTCTCCACTCGACGCGGGCAGGTGCAGCGGTCGTGAGCACGGTACGCCGGCGGGCTTCAGTCCCGGCTAGCGTCAGACGACTGAACCTGGTGGGACAGCGCGGCGGCGAGCTGGCCGCGGGAGCCGACGCCGAGCTTCGGGAAGATGCGGTACAGGTGTGAGCTGACCGTGCGGTGCGACAGGAACAGCCGCTGGCCGATCTCGCGGTTCGACAGGCCCTGCGCGGCCAGCTCGGCGATCTGGGTCTCCTGCGGCGACAGCCGGTCCCGCGGGTGCGGGGTCGGCTGCCACCCGCGCTCGCCGGTCGCCCGCAGCTCCTGGTCGGCCCGCTGCGCCCACGCGCGGGCGCCGACGGCCTCGAAGGCGGCCCGCGCCGCGCGCAGCGGCTCGCGGGACTCGACGACCCGCCGCCGCCGGCGCAGCCACGAGCCGTAGGCCAGCTCGGCGCGGGCCCGGTGCCAGGGCAGCCGGCGGCTCGCACCGTCCACGGCGAGCTGGAACAGCGTCTCGGCCGACCCGTGATCCGCCAGCACCGCCCTGGCGTACTCCAGGGCGATCGTCGATCCGGTCGCCGGCGACGACCCCGCGATCCGCTCCATCGCGGCCAGCGCCGACCTCGCCTCGGCGTGCCGGCCGGTGTGGACGGCCGCGTCGGCCAGATAGCCCAGCGTCCACACCTGCTGCACCCGCTGGAAGGCCTGATCCGCGGGCTCGAATACGCGGAGCAGCTCGCGGTACGCCGGCTCGGGCCGGTTCGCGCCCAGCTCGGCGATCCCGCGGGCCAGCTGCACACCGGCGAGCAGCGACGACGCCGCGTTCGGGGTCCGCAGCGCCGTGTGCTCGGCCTCCGCGAGCAGGACGTGGTGCGTGTCCCAGCCGCGGCCCACGCCGTCGATCAGGGCCACGGCGATGCGGGCGGTCGCGGCCCACAGCGACTGGCCCGTCTCGTCCGCGAGCCGCATCGCCTCGTCCGCCGAGCTCGCCGCGTCGAACGTGCCCAGGTAGATCTCGGCCCACGCCCGGATCGCGAGCGCCTCGGCGAGCAGGCTCATGCGGCCCTGCGCGCGCAGCTCGTGCACGGGGGTGGACAGGAACGTCACGGCCCGGGGGAAGTCACCGGTGCAGAACGCCGCGATGCCCAGCAGGCCCGCCAGGTCGGGGCGGCCGCCGGCGTCCGCGGGCCACCGCGCGAGCTGCTCGATGACCGCCGGTCCCTGCTCGTGCGACTCCGACAGCGCGTGGATGGCCAGCAGCCGCGGGTCGCCGGCCAGCACGTCCGCCTCCCGGGCGGCCTCGACGATCGCGTGCCGGAGCCGCTCCCCCGGGTCGCGCCACCAGACCCGGCGGGCCGCGCCGACCAGCAGCTGCATGGCGAGCTCGACGTCCCCGCCGGCGGTGGCGTGCCGGGCCTCGTCGACGAGGTGCCGCACCTCTGCCGGCTCGCCCGTGGACCCGTCGTGGAAGACGCCCTCAAGCCAGATCAGCCGCGACCGGTCCCGGGGCCGCAGCGTCACCCCCGCGACCTGCGCCTTGATCTGCTCGACCTGGTCGAAGCGGCCCAGCTGGTAGCCGAGCTCCGCGGCGCTGAGCAGGCGCGCGGCCTGCGCCTGCGGGTCCGGGCTCAGCGCCGCCGCCCGCTCCAGCCACGCCGCCGCGGACGCGATCGCGCCGCGGCGCTGGGCGTTCCCGGCCGCCTGCTCCAGCTCGGCCGCGATCCGTTCGTCGCGCCCGGAGACCGCGGCGGCCCGGTGCCACACCGCCCGGTCCGGCTGCGCGGCCAGCACCCGGGCGAGCGCCTCGTGCGCCTGCTGGCGCGTCGCCGGCGGCATGGCCTGCCGCAGCGCCGAGCCGACCAGGGGGTGGGTGATCCGGTACCGGTCCCCGGCCACCGTCAGCAGCCCGTGCTCGAACGCCGGCTGCGCCGCGACCCGGTCGACCGGCGCACCGTGGAGGATCCGCGCCGCCGCGAGCACGTCGTTGACGTCGTCACCGTCGTCGACCGCGGCCACGGTCAGCACCGCGCGCACGGCCGGGCCCAGGTGCTCGGCCCGCGCGGCGAAGGCCCGCTCCAGGCGGGTGGTCATGGGCAGGTCGTCGTCGAGCTCGGTCCACGCGTGCTCCCCCGACTCCAGCGTGGTCGCGAACTCGATCAGGGCGAGCGGGTTGCCGCCGGCCTGCCGCAGCACCCGGTCACGCACCGCCGGGGCGAGCCGCGGCGCCCGCGCCTCCAGCAACGCCGCCGCGGCGGCCTCGTCGATGCCGCCGAGCTCCATCCACTCGACCGTGCCGGGGTCGGCGAACGGCAGCGGCCCGGTCCGCGACGTGCACAGCACGACCACCCGCTCACTGTCGATCCGGCGGGCGACGAAGGCGAGCGCGTCGATCGACGGCCGGTCCATCCAGTGCAGGTCGTCCAGGCACACCAGCACCGGCGTCCGCCGCGCCAGGTCGACGAGCAGCTCCAGCACGGCCAGGAACGCGAAGAACGGGTTCACCTCGGCCGAGTCGCCCATGGCGAAGCAGGCGAGCAGGGCGTCGCGCTGCATGGCCGGCAGCCGCTCGGCCCGCGGCAGCAGCGGCCGCAGCACCTGGTGCAGGCTCGCGAACGGCAGATGCGTCTCCGACTGGCTCCCCCGCGCCGCCAGCACCGTGAACCCACGGGTCCGCGCGTGCCCCACGACCTCCGCCTGCAGCGCGCTCTTGCCCACTCCGGGCTCGCCGAGCAACCCGACCGCACACCCCCGGACGTCGACCGCGTCCAGATGCCCGGACAGTGTGCGCACCTCATCGTCACGCCCGAGAAGACGCTGACCGGTCGACCTGCTCACACCGCCGAGCATTCAACCTCCGCCGCCCCCGTGTCCAACCGGGCCGGCCCTCACCGACACTCAGATGTCGACGGGTTTCCCGGTGGTGAGGTCGACGACGCTGATCGCCTCCATGGGGCAGGAGGCCATCGCGTCGAGGACGGCCTCGTCGCCGGGGGCCACGTCCTGGTCGACCGGGTGGGCCCGGCCCTCGACGTCGTCCAGCTCGAAGCGGTCCGGGGCGATGCCCTGACAGCTGCCCGAGCCGATGCACGTGTGGTCCACGGTGATCCGCCACATACACACCAACCTATCGAACTGCGCCATTGTTTGCCGACCCGAGCCAGGTTGGCAAGATTCGTACGGACGATTGAAAAAGTTCAACTTCGGTCGTAGCTTTTGAGGCGCTCACCCCCTGACCCGGTCGGAAGGTGGCTCCATGTCTGCATACCCCGCCAGCGTGCACTTCAGCTCCGGACGCACCGCCGAAGGACCGCTCATCTGGGCGCAGACAGCGATCTGGGACGTGCTGCGCTGGCTGCCACCGCGCGACTCGACCCTCAACCTGCTCACCCGGTGCCCCGTCCCACCGCACAACGACCTCGACGGCGTGCTCGCGGCCCTCCGGCGGCTCGTCGAGCGGCACGACTCGCTGCACACCCTGTACGCCGACACCCCCGAAGGCCCCCGGCAGCGGGTCGTCGGCGAGGGCGACATCCCGCTGCGGGTCCACGACATCGGCGACCGCGGCACCGACGAGGCCGCCGCGGAGCTCGGGGAGGCGCTGCGCGCCCCGTGGTTCGACATCGGCGCCGACCTGCCGCTCCGGGTCGCGATCCTGGTCCGCGACGACGCCCCGGTCACCGTCCTGCTCGCCGCCAGCCACATGGCCGTCGACGGCGGGAGCTTCGCGATCGTGCGCGGCGACCTGCTCAACCTGCTGCAGGACCCACCGGTCGCGGTCGAGCCGGGCCAGCAGCCGTTGCAGCGCGTCGAGTACGAGACGTCCGCCGTCGGCCTGCGCAGGGAGGCGAAGGCGCTCGCCTACTGGGCGAAACACCTCACCGGCGTCCCCACCCGCATGATCGAGAGCGTCCGCGACGGCCGGCCGCCCAACCTCGACTGGGGGCTGATCCAGTCCCCCGCCCTGGCGCTCGCCGCGAACGGGCTCGCCGCCCGGGCCGGCGTCCCACCGGCGACGGTGCTCCTGGCCGGGACGGCGCTGCAGCTCGCGGCGTACACCGGCGAGACCGAGGCCCTGCTCCGCATGATCGTGGCGACCCGCTTCCGGCCGGCGAGCCGCGCGCTGGTCGGCGCCTTCAACCAGAACGCGCTCTTCCGGCTCGACTTCACCGGCCGGCCCGCCGAGACCGTCGGCGACCTGCTGCACCGCGCCTCGGACGCCGCGCTGCTGGCGTACGCCCACTGCGAGTACGACCCACGCCGGCTCGAGTCGCTGTTCGCCGAGATCGCCGCCCGCAGCGGGATCACACCCGACGGCTACTGCTTCTTCAACGACACCCGCTTCGTCGCGCAGGACCAGCCACCGCCGGCGCCGCCGGCCGACCTCGCCGACGCGATCCACGCGGCGCTGCCGGCGACGAAGCTGCGCGCCCCCGTCATCGACCGCCTGCCCAAGGGCGCCAACTTCTTCATGTTCCTCACCGACCTGAGCGACACCGCCGAGCTGATGCTGTGCGCCGAGCACGGGTTCCTCGGCGAGCGCGGCCCCCTCGGCTTCCTCGACGGCCTGGAGCGCCTCGTCGTGAAGGCCGCGCTCGACGAGCACGTCACGACCGGCGCGCTGTACCGCGACGCCGCCTGCCCGTGACGGCCCCGCACCACCATGCTCAAAGGCCCGTGACGCGACGATGACGGCGGCGGCCCGGTCACCGGAAAGCCGGTGGCCGGGCCGCGAGACACCGCACGCTCAGGTGCTGGGGCGCGGGATCAGCTCGGGGGAGATGACGTCAGCGATCGTGCTCTCGCGGAGGTGACGGTTGTGGCGCGGCACCTGCCGGGTCTTGGCTTCGGCCAGGCGCCGGCGCAGGTCGTCGCGGACCTCCAGGATGGCGGCGTGCAGGTCCTCCTCCGTCGATGTGGTCACCGCCTTCGGGTGGCCGGGGGTCCAGCACTCGAGGGTGACCTTCTGGCCGCGGGCGTTGCGGTCCTTCACCGACACCTCGATCTCCGTCGCGTCGACCGGGAACGCGGCCAGGTGGGTGTCGAGCGTGGCGAACTGCTCGGCGATCCAGACTCTGTCGCCCTGGGAGAAGCCGGCGCCGACGCGCAGGCAGTCCTCGACGGTGGCCGGTGTGCTCGTAGCACTTCTCGACATGTCCGAGACCCCTTCCGTTGCTTGCCTTGACTTTGACCGCTTACCCCTCAATGACCCGGTTCATGTCCCCCAATCCTTCCTAGGAGGCTAGTCCACCACCCTTGGCGATGATTCCGGCCCGAATCCGTCAGCTCGCCCGGTCGGCGGCCGATGAAGGGGACAGTATGTCCAGACCTCCGTGGATCGTCGCCGTCGTGACAGCGCTCGCGATCCTGCTCACCCCGACCGTGGTGCTCGGCACGGCCTCGCCCGCGAACGCCGGCGAGGGGGGCGACCCTGCCCTGATGCAGAAGCTCGACGAGGCGAACCGCGCCTACATCGACGCGCAGAACGCCCTGACCGCGTCCCTGCAACGGCAGAAGGCCCTCGAGGAACAGCAGCAGAAGCTGGAGCCGGAGTACGCGAAGCTGCGCGACGAGACCCAGACGATGACGGTCGCCGCGTACCAGAACGGCGGCGGGCTGCGCAGCGCGGCGACGCTGCTGGACAGCCGGACGCCGGGGGTCTTCGCCGACCGGGTGAGCACCCTGGAGGTCATCGCCCGGCGCAACGCCGCCCGGCTCACCCGGCTGACGGCGATGCGGACCGAGCTGATCAGGACGAAGGCGACGATCGACGCCGAGGTCGGCACGCAGCAGGCGAGCATGGCGGTGATGGCGAAGCAGAAGGCCGACCTGGAGGAGGCGCTCGCCCAGTCGATGGCCGCCGTCGACGTGTCCACCACGTGGAGCGGCAAGACCACGACCAAGGTGGCCGAGCCCGCGCCGCGCCTGGCCGACGGCTCCTGGGCGGCGGAGTCGTGCGGCACCGACGACCCGACGACCGGCGGCTGCCTCACGCCGCGGACCCTGCACGCGCTGCAGGAGGTGCGCAGGGCCGGGTTCCTGCACTTCGTGTCGTGCTGGCGGGCACCGGGCGAGCCCTACGAGCACCCGAAGGGCCGGGCCTGCGACTTCGCCGCCGACGTGAAGGGCTTCGGCGGGGTGGCGGCGGGCGCGTCGAAGGAGTACGGCACCCAGCTCGCCGCGTGGCTGATCAAGAACGCGCAGGCACTGGGCGTGATGTACGTGATCTGGTTCAAGCAGATCTGGACGCCGGCGGGCGGCTGGCACGCCTACAACAGCGGCCAGGGCGACCCGAGCAGCGACCACACCAACCACGTGCACATGTCAATCTACTAGCACCGACAGCAGCGCCGTCACCGCCGGCAGCGCCGCTCTGCCCGCCGTGACCAGCGCGTCCAGCCGCCGGGCGCCCGCGACGGGCAGGTCGGTCACCCGTACACCCGCCGCCAACGCGTCACGGAGCGCCAGGTCCGGCACGATGGTGGCGCCGTGCCCCGCGGCGACGAGCGCGAGCACGACCGGGTAGTCGACGCACGCGTGCACCCGCCGCGGGGTGAAGCCGCGCTCGCGGCCGAGCCGGTCCAGGACCTGCCCGGTCGTCGACGTCGGCGGCCCGGCGATCCACGGGCAGTCGGCGAGGTCGCCGTAGGAGAGCACGGGCGGCCAGCCCGCGGGCACCACGACCCGGTACGGGTCCTCGCCGAGCGGCACCACGCTCACCTGCCGCCGCGACTCCAGGCCCAGCGAGGCGTCGCGCTCGGTGATGGTCACGTCGAGGCCGCCGAGGCGCAGCTCGCGCAGCGCGGGCGGGCCGTCGAGCTCGGTGATCGAGCAGGTCACGTCGGGGTGGTCGCGGGCGAGGCGGGCCATCGCGGGGATCAGCAGGTGCCGGATCACGGTCGCGAATGCGCCGACACGCACGAGCCCGGCGGCGCGGCCCGACATGGCGACCAGCTCCCGCTCCGCCTCGGCCAGCTCCCGCTCGATCGCCTCGGCGCGGACGGCGAGGACCCGGCCGGCGGCGGTGAGCACGGCGCGCCGCCCGGACCGGTCCACCAGCGGCCGGCCGACGGTGTGCTCCAGCTGCGCGAGCTGCTGCGACACCGCCGACGGGGTGACGTGCAGCGCCGCGGCGGCGCCGGCGAGGGTGCCGCGGCGGGCGATCGCGGCGAGCACCGCGAGGCGGCGCGGGTCCAGGTTCATGCAGTCCTGCTTCAGTGCAACTGTAGGAATTCTCGCTCACACGTTAGCTGCGCTGTCTGCCACGATCGCAGGTGTGCGACGCTTCATCGAACTGAGCCACCCCGTCCACGCCGGCCTGGTCACCTATCCGGGCATGCCCGGGCCCGTGATCAGCGACTACCTGTCCCGCGAGGACGCCCGCGGCAGGTACGCGCCCGGGACCGACTTCCAGATCGGCCGCATCGACCTGATCGCCAACACCGGCACCTACCTGGACACGCCCGCGCACCGCTTCGAGGGCCGCGGCGACCTCACCGACGTCCCCCTCGAACGGGTCGCGGACCTGCCCGGCGTCCTCGTCGACGCGACCGGTGTCCGCGCGGTCGACGCGGCGCTGCTGGAGCGGCAGGCCGGCACGTACGGCGACGTCACGGACTGCGCCGTCCTCGTGTGCACCGGCTGGTCGAAGCACTTCGGGAAGCCCGCCTACGGCGACCCGGACGCGCCGTTCCTGACCCGCGACGCCGTCGAGTGGCTGGTGCGCAGCGGCCCGGCGCTGGTCGGCATCGACTCGGTCAACATCGACGACGTCGCCGACCTGACCCGCCCCGCGCACACCGGCCTGCTCGACGCCGGCATCTACGTCGTGGAGCACCTCAACGACCTGGACCGGTTGCCGGTCGACGGGTTCCGGTTCACGGCGGTGCCGCCGCGGATCGCCGGCATGGGCACGTTCACCGTCCGCGCCTACGCGGTGCTGTCGTGATCGCCCTGATCGGCTGGGCGGGCGCGGCCGGGCTGCTCGCCGCGTACGCCCTCGTCTCCACGAAACGGATCACCGGCGACGGTGCCGTGTTCCAGGGCCTCAACATCACCGGCGGCGCGGCTCTCGCGCTCAACTCGGCCGTCAACGGCGCGTGGCCGTCCGCGGTGCTCAACGTCGTGTGGGTGGCGATCGGCGCGGTCGCGATCTTCCGGCTGGCGCGGCGCCGGGCCGTCAGAGCCGCCCCGAGTACCAGGGCGTCCTGACCCGGTAGAAGACGAACCGTCCGGGCGCCGCCGCGCAGGCCAGGTACGTGTGGCTCCACGTGCACGTGTCGACCGGCACGTCCAGGGCGCCGAGGTCGCGGGTCGCGCCGTTGTCGGCCTGCACGCCGAGCCAGGTGTACGGGCCGGCCGGCACGTCGACCGGCAGCAGCAGGTAGCTGCCGTCGTCGAGGCGGGCGGCGCGCCGGCCGGGCCAGCGCCGCACGACCTGCCCCGCGTCGTCGAGCAGCACCGCGCCATCGGCGTCGCGGAGCATCAGCCGCTCGCCGACGGGCAGCAGGGTGCGGGGCGCGTCGACGTCGACGCGGAACGCGACCTCGCCGGTGCGGATGTCCAGCGCGGTCACCCGGTGCCCCTCGACCGCGCAGACCCGCCGCTCCCCGCAGGCGGCGAGCGACCGCACCCGCACCTGCGGGTCCGGTGACGTCCACGTCCACTGCACCTTGTCGAGCTTCAACCGGTCGCGGGCCTGGATCCGGTACCCGGGGCCGGATCCGGCGACGAAGACCTGCTCCTCGTACGGGTACACGAGGTCCTCGGGCGCGGCGACGGCCGGCGCGGCGTCGTCCGGCTTGCCGCTGGACAGGCTGATCACCTCGATGCCACCGCCGGCGACGGCGCGGACCAGGTGCGGGTCGACGGTCAGCGGCTCGTCGAGGGCGGCGCCGTCCGGCGACGTCGGGACCTGCTGGTGGCTCCAGTTGTCGGTCAGCCAGAAGCTGCCGGCGCCACCCGGCTGATCGAGGGTCGCGATCTCCTTCTGCGTGCCGACGTCGGTGACGACGAGCTTGTGGTCGGCGCCGCGGTACCGCACGAAGTACTTGCCGACGAGCTCCCAGCGGTCCCCGGCGACGACGTCGAACCTGATGAACGGCACCCCGTTGTTCGCGTTGAGCAGGGTGATCGTGCGGTGTCCGGCGGTGTCCGGGGCGCCGGTGACGATCACGGAGCCGCGGGCGAAGCTGAACGACTCGACGGCGGTGAGGGCCGAGTTGGTCCAGATCGGGGGCTCGCCGGGCTTGTCGACGTCGACCGCGCGCAGGTGGAAGCGCCCAGTGGCTCCCGGACCGGCCTGATAGCCGACGAACGCCCGGCCGCTGTCCAGGAACGCGCGCAGGCCGGGCCCCTCGACGGCGCCCGGGAAGGCGGCCTCGCCGGTGCGGGTCAGCCGGTCGAACGCATACGGCCGCTGGTTGAGCCGGTAGACGAACGCGCCGGCGAGCACGGCGACGACGAGGACCGCGACGACCGCGGCGGACCAGCGGGCGCGCCGCGAGAGCCACAGCGACCGACGCGACGTCTGCACCCGCCGACCCTATCCTGACCGTCCTACGAGAAACTGTTGGGGCCGAGCAGCGCTTTCAGGTCGCCCTTCAGGGCGGTGGTCGGCTCGACCCGGTACGGGCCGAGGCGCAGCAGGGTGATCCGCGAGCCGTGGCTGAGCTTCACGTGCACCTCGGCCTTGCCGGGGTGGTTGAGCAGGATCTCCTTGAGCCGGTCGACCAGCGGCGGCGTGCACCGGTTCGCCGGCAGCGACAGCACCACCGGCCGGTTCTCGTCCGCGGTGGTGACGTCGGGCATCGACAGGTCCATCGCCATGAGCCGCGGCGTCTCGTCCCGCCGGTCGACGCGGCCCTTGACCACGACGATCGCGTCCTCGGCGATGTACTGGCCGACGAGCTCGTACGTGTTGGGGAAGAACAACGCCTCGACGGCGCCGCCGAGGTCCTCCAGGCTCGCCGACGCCCACGGCTTGCCCTGCTTGGTGATGCGCCGCTGCACGCCGGTCAGCATCCCGGCGAGGGTGATGACGGCGCCGTCCGGCACCGAGCCCTCCTCCGACAGGCTGCTGATCGCCGTGTCCGCGGCCTTGGCGAGCACCGACTCGAGGCCGAACAGGGGGTGGTCGGACACGTACAGGCCGAGCATCTCCCGCTCGAACGTGAGCAGCTCCCGCTTGTCCCACTCGATCTGCGGGATCGCGGCGGTCATGGCGGGGGCGCCGCCGCCGGTGTCGTCGCTGCCGAACGCGTCGCCGAAGAGGTCGAACTGGCCGATCGCCTCGTTCTTCTTGATGTCGGCGTACGCGTCGATCGCGTCGGCGTGGATCGCCAGGAGCCCGCGGCGCGGGTGGTCCATCGAGTCGAACGCGCCGGCCTTGATCAGCGACTCGATCGTCTTCTTGTTGCAGGCGACGGCGTCGACCTTCGACAGGAAGTCGTGGAAGTCCTTGTACGGCGCGGCCTGCCGGCAGCGCACGATCGCGTCGACGACGTTGTGGCCGACGTTGCGCACGGCGGCGAGGCCGAAGCGGATGTCCTTGCCGACCGGCGTGAACGGCCCCGCGGACGTGTTGACGTCCGGCGGCAGCACGTCGATGCCCATCCGCCGGCACTCCGACAGGTACAGGGCCATCTTGTCCTTGTCGTCGCCGACGCTGGTCAGCAGCCCGGCCATGTACTCCGCCGGGTAGTTCGCCTTGAGGTACGCCGTCCAGTACGAGACGAGCCCGTAGCCGGCCGTGTGCGCCTTGTTGAACGCGTAGTCGGCGAACGGGACGAGCACGTCCCACAGCTTCTTGATCGCGTCGGCGCTGTAGCCGTTGGCCTTCATGCCGTCGCTGAACGGCACGAACTCCTTCTCCAGGACCTCTTTCTTCTTCTTGCCCATGGCCCGGCGCAGCAGGTCGGCCTGGCCGAGGGTGTAGCCGGCGAGCTTCTGCGCGGCGCGCTGCACCTGCTCCTGGTAGACGATCAGCCCGTACGTGGGGCCCAGGATCTCCTGGAGCGGCTCCTCCAGCTCCGGGTGGATCGGCGTCATCTCCTGCTGCCCGTTCTTGCGCAGCGCGTAGTTGGTGTGCGAGTTCGCACCCATCGGGCCCGGGCGGTACAGCGCCAGGACCGCGGAGATGTCCTCGAAGTTGTCGGGCTTCATCAGCCGCAGCAGCGAGCGCATCGGGCCGCCGTCGAGCTGGAACACGCCGAGGGTGTCGCCGCGGGCGAGCAGCTCGTAGGCGGCCTTGTCGTCCAGCGAAAGGCTGAGCAGGTCGAGCTTGATGCCGTGGTTGCGCTCGATGTTCTTGACCGCGTCGTCGATGATCGTCAGGTTGCGCAGGCCGAGGAAGTCCATCTTCAGCAGCCCGAGCGTCTCGCACGTCGGGTAGTCGAACTGCGTGATGATCGCGCCGTCGGCGTCGCGGCGCATCAGCGGCACGTGCTCGATCAGCGGCTCGGCGGACATGATGACGCCGGCGGCGTGGACACCCGTCTGGCGGATCAGCCCCTCGATGCCCTTCGCCGTGTCGACGACCTTCTTGACGTCGGGGTCGCTCTCGTACAGCGCGCGGAACTCGACCGCCTCGGAGTAGCGCGGGTGGTTCGGGTCGAAGATGCCGGTGAGCGGGATGTCCTTGCCCATCACCGCGGGCGGCATCGCCTTGGTGATCCGGTCGCCGACCGCGAACGGGTAGCCCAGGACCCGCGCCGAGTCCTTGATGGCGGCCTTGGCCTTGATCGTGCCGAAGGTGGCGATCTGCGCGACCCGGTCCTCGCCCCACTTGTCCGTCACGTACCGGATGACGTCGCCGCGCCGGCGCTCGTCGAAGTCGATGTCGATGTCGGGCATCGAGATACGGTCGGGGTTCAGGAACCGTTCGAAGATCAGGCCGTGCGGCAGCGGGTCGAGGTCGGTGATGCCCATCGCGTACGCCACCAGGCTGCCGGCGGCCGAGCCACGCCCCGGGCCGACGGCGATGCCCTGGTTCTTCGCCCACAGGATGAAGTCGGACACGACGAGGAAGTAGGCCGGGAAGCCCATCTTCACGATCATGTCGGTCTCGTAGTCGGCCTGCCGCTGGTGCTCCTCGTCGATGCCCTCGGGGAACCGGCGCGCCATCCCTCGGGCGACCTCGGCCCGGAAGAACGACTCCTCGGTCTCCCCCTCCGGCACCGGGAAGCGCGGCATCAGGTTGCGCTCCTTGAACATGCCGTCGGTGTCGACCTTCTCGGCCACCAGCAGCGTGTTGCGGCAGCCCTGCTGCCACAGGTCGGAGCCGTCGACGGCGCGCATCTCGTCGGCGGACTTCAGGTAGTAGCCCGACCCGCCGAACCGGAACCGGTTCGGGTCGTTGATGTTGGCCGCCGTCTGCACGCACAGCAGCACGTCGTGCGCCTCGGCCTGGGCCTGGTGCGTGTAGTGCGAGTCGTTGGTGACGACCGGCGGGATGTCGAGCCGCTTGCTGATCTCGGTCAGGCCCTCGCGGACGCGCCGCTCGATGTCGAGGCCGTGGTCCATGACCTCGAGGAAGTAGTTGTCCTTGCCGAAGATCTCCTGGTACTTGGCGGCGGCCTTCAGCGCCTCGTCGAACTGGTCGAGCCGCAGCCGCGTCTGGACCTCGCCGGACGGGCAGCCGGTCGTGGCCATCAGGCCCTCGGCGTGCTCGGCGATGATCTCCATGTCCATCCGGGGCCACTTCACGAAGTGCCCCTCGATCGACGCCCGCGAGTTGAGCCGGAACAGGTTGTGCAGGCCGGTCCTGTTCTTCGCCCAGATGGTCTTGTGCGTGTACCCGCCGGAGCCGGACACGTCGTCGTCCTTCTGGTCGGGGCGGCCCCACTTGACGCGCTGCTTGTGCAGCCGCGACTCGGGCGCGACGTAGGCCTCGACGCCGAGGATCGGGGTGACGCCGGCGGCGGTCGCCTGCTTGTAGAAGTCGTACGCGCCGTGCATGTTGCCGTGGTCGGTGATCGCGACGGCGGGCATGCCGAGACGGTTCGCCTCCTTGAACATGTCCTTCAGTCGCGCCGCTCCGTCGAGCATGGAGTACTCGGTGTGCACATGGAGATGCACGAACGAGTCGGCCATGCTGCGCCCCCCTGTTCAGCTGTCCTTCACTTCCGGCGCGTCAGCCTAGCCACGGTTCATGATCGACACGCCGTCGGGCGGATGTGATCCCTCTTGCGGCCCAGAATCGGCACACGCAGACCGGACAAAACCGCCGCCGCCTCGACGGTCCGTCACGGCCGGGTCACTGCAGCTCGGCGGTGACCAGCAGCCGCACGTACGCGTCGACCCAGAGGCGCACGGTCGCGTCGTCCGGGTCGGGTCCCAGCCCTTCCCGCAGGGCGCCGACCGAGGCGGCCGCGCGGCGCAGCCCGACCCGCAGCAACGTCTGCTCCGCGTCGCGCAGCCGGCCGGCGAACGTCGGCGGCAGCATCCGCAGGCCCCGGTGGGGCACCTCGGCGAGCAGCGCCGAGGCCGCGCCGACCGCGTGCCGGAGCGGGTCCTCGTCGAGCACCGGCCCGCCGTCGACCCGGAACCCGCCCGCCGGCGCCAGGTCGGGGACCACGACGGCGTCGGCGCCGACCGCGAACCCGAGCGGCTCGACGGTGATCATGCCGCGGGTCCTGCCGACGATGCCGGCGACGGCCCGGACCGGACCCCGCAGCGCCGCGGCGATCGCGTCGAGGGCGCCGGGCGCGGCCGCGGTGTGGGTCGCGGTGATCGTCGCCACCCCGCCGGCCGGGGCCGCGACGACGGCGTCGAGCCGCTGGGCGCCCGGGGAGTAGTGCACGGACCGGACCTCCGCGACCTCCACGACGCGCACCAGCTCCGCCTCGACCCTGGGCCGCACGACCCGCGGCGGGAGCCCGTCGAGGTGCGCGGCGAGGTCCCGCAGGTCCCGCACGACGAGCGCGTCCGGCAGGGCCGTCCACATGCCCTGCGACGGGGTGACGGTGGTCTTCGCGACGCGGCTGGTGGCGAGGCGCACGGTGCGGCTGGCGCTGCGGACCGCCGACTCGGTCACGACGGTGCCGCCGGCGAGCTGGGCGGCGGTGGCTCCGGCCACCCGGCCGCCTTCCCGGTACGGCCGGCGCAGCACCAGCACGGTGGCGCTGTCCGCGTGGGCGAAGTAGATCTCGACCTGCGTCTCGTCGCCGACGGTCCTGAGCCGGCAGCCGAGCCCGTCGAGCCGGGCGCGGCGCATCGGGGTCTCCGCGGCCTCCCGCGTGCCGAGGATCCTGGCCCGCAGGCCGGCGCCGGGAGCTGCCGGAAGGGCGTGACACCGGCTGGTGACCGCGCGGTGCCTGGCGTGCAGCTCGGCGACCAGCCCGGCGAGCCGTTCGTGGCTGTAGGAGGTGGCGCGCTGCCCGTACGCCGCGAGCTGCTCCTCGAGGTCGCCGACGGCGAGCAGCGGCCAGCGCAGCCCGGCCCGGTCCAGGCGCTGCCGCACCTCGGCGACCGTGGCCGCCAGCCCGGGGCCGACGTGGGTCGCGCCGGTGAGCAGGATCTCGCCGGCGAGGTGTACGGCGGCGTCGAGGGATGCGTCGGTCCCGGTGTCGGCGGTGGCGGGCCCTCCGACGTCGACCTGCACGTCCTGCCCGTCGGTTTTTGCACCTTTCGCGGCTTCTGTATCAGCTGCTTCTGCGGCGGCTTTCGCGTCTTTTGTATCGGCGGCTTTCGGGTCTGCATTCGCGTCTGCGGCTTTCGCGTCTGCGGCTTTCGCGTCGGCGGCTTTCGCGTCGGCGGCTTTCGCGTCGGCGGCTTGGAACGCCCATACGGCGAGCGCGATGACGTCGTCGCGGACCCCGGCGACCGCGTCCGTGTGCACGAACCCGAGATCGCCGGGGACCAGGAACCGGACCGTCGCCGAGCCGAGCTCCACCCGCGGCGCCGGGTCCGCCGCGGAGGGCCGGTGGACGCGGGCGACGTACCCGGCCCGGTGCGCCCGCCGTGCGGCGTTGAGCTGCCGCGCCCCGATCCGCGCCTCGAGCTGCTCGTCGGTGAACACCCCCGGCGACCATCGCGTGACGTCTTCGGTTGTCTCGTTGCCGCTCTGGTACGCGATGACGAGGCCCACGATGTGCCGGCAGATCCCGGTCGCGCCGCAGGTGCAGCTGCCCTTCTCGAGGCCGCCCTGCGGGAGCGCGGTCTCGGGGCCGTCCGGGTAGGTGCCGCGGACCGTGCCGTCGGGGTCCTCACTGATCGCCGGGGGCGCCTGCTCGACCTCCCTCGTCGCGCGCTTGACCAGTCCCCGGTTGGTGAGCGCGGCGAGCGACTCCTGGGTCAGCGCGAGCAGGTCCGCTCTCATCGGGCCACCTGCTCCGCGACGTACGCCGCCAGCTCGCCGGGGGTCATGGCACCGACGGAGGCGCCGGCGTCGGCGAGGCGGGCGCCCATGTCCCGGTCGAACGCCGGGTCGGCGTCCTCGTCCAGCGCCGCCAGGCACAGCACCTTCGTCCCCTGGGCCGTGACGTCCCTGACGAGACGGACGAGCCGCTCGCCGCCGGTGGGCCCCTCGTACAGGTCGCTGATCACGACCAGGATCGCCCGGCGCGGCTGCTCGATCAGTCCGGCGCCGTAGTCGACCGCCCGCGCGATGTCAGTACCGCCGCCGAGCTGGACCTTCATCAGCAGCTCCACCGGGTCGTCGACGTCGGCGGTCAGGTCCACCACCGCCGTGTCGAACGCGACGAGGTGCGTCTTCACGCCCGGCAGCCCCCACAGGCACGCCGCGGTGACGGCCGAGTGGATGACGCTGCCCGTCATCGACCCCGACTGGTCGACGAGCAGGATCACCTGCCACCGGTCCAGGTGCCGGCGCGTCCGCGAGATGAAGTACGCGGACTCGACGTACACCTTCCGCTCCTGCGGCCGGTACCGCCCGAGGTTCGCCCTCAGGGTGCGCTTCACGTCGAAGTTCCTGGCGACCTTGAACCGGCTCGCGCTGCGGGACCGTGCCCCGGAGAACGCGTGCCGCACCTCCGTCGCGAGCTTCTCCACCAGCTGCCGCACAACCTTGTCGACGATCCTGCGCGCCAGCACCAGCACGTCGGGGTTCATCAGGTGCTTGGTGCGCAGGACGGCTCTCAGCAGCGTCGGGTTGGGCTCGACCCGGGCGAGGACCGCGGGGTCGGTGACGACGTCGTGGATCTCGTACCGCTCCACGGCGTCGCGCTGCAGCCGCTCGATCGTCTCCTTCGGGAACAGCGTCGTGATGTCGTCGAGCCAGTCGACCGTGGTGACCACCGACTCGCCGTCGCCGCCGTGCCGTGTCTGCGGGCGCCGGATGCCTCGCCGTTCGAGGTCGTCGTCGCGTCCGTACAGCCAGTCGAGGGCCGCGTCGCGCCCCAGCCCGTCTTCGCTGAGCTGCCCGCCGTCCAGCACCGACTGGCCGGCCTCGCCGAGCACCAGCCGCCACCGCTCCAGCTCCATCGCGGCACGCTTCTGGTCGACACTGTCCCGCTCCGCGCTGATCTGAGCGGCGCTGTCCTGCGCCACGCTGTCCGACACGGCACGGTCCTGGTCGGCGCTGACCTGCGCAGCGCTGTCCCGCTCCGCGCTGACCTGCGCAGCGCTGTCCGGGCCGGGGCTGTCGTGGTCGGGCGGGCTCATGTCAGGAGTCCTTCACGGGTGAGTGCCGCGTCGACCCGGGCCTCGAGCTCCAGGGCGGCGGCGACGAACGCCGGGTCGGTGCTCCGCCTGCGCAGCAGCGACCGGGGGCTCCCGCCGAGCCCGCGCCTCGCGAGCAGGTGCCCGGCGACGGTCTCCCGTTCCCGGGGCGGGAAGTACGTGAACGCCTGCCGCAACGCCGGCAGCGCGATCAGGAACTCCGCCTCGCCCATCCCGCTGATCAGGTCGTCGAGCACGTCGAGCACCCGCGGCGAGTGCAGCACCTCTTCGCGCGCCACCGCGAACAGCCCTGCCAGCCAGTCGCCGGCCGTGCCCGGGGCCGCCGCGCCGCGCACCGCCCGCACCGGGTCCTCCCAGCCGCTGCCCTGTTCCTCCGGGTCGGTGGTGTCCACGGACCAGCAGAAGCCGAACGCGGCGCCGCGGAGGTCGGGCGGGGACTCCCGGTCCTCGGCGACCCGGCGCATCACGGCGAGTGCGGCGTCGCGGTCGAGGGCGAGGCGCGGCCCGGCGTGCACCGTGGTGTCCCGGACCGCGACGACCGCCGCGATGCGGGCGGGGTCGGCCGGGGAGGCGCTGCCCCGTACACCTTCCGCGAGCCACAACGCCCGCTGGTGGGCGGCGGCGATCACCGTGCCGAGGGGGACGCTGCCGGCGGTGCCGAGGAGCCGGTCGTGCCGCCACAGGGTCAGCACGACCGCGAGGAGCCGGCCGAGGTCGCCGAGGTCCCCGGCGGTGCCGACGGCCGCGCCCAGGTCGTGCAGCACCTGGTCCGACAGGCGGACCGTGCCGCACAGCGCCGCGTCGAACAACGCGTCGGCGAGACCGGCGACGTCCGCCCCGCGGATCCGTTCGGCGAGGACGGCCGCGGCGGCTTCGTCGAGGGTCGCCCCGTACGCCCCGGCCTCGATCAACGCGACCAGCCGATGCTCATGGACGGTGACGTCCCACTGCTCCTCCAGCACCGGATCAACCCCGGTCCGCGGCCCCCGCCGCCGCTCGAACCCCGGGATCCGCAGCACCCGCAGCCGGTGCAGCAGCCGGCTGCGCCGCAGGCCGTCGTCCTCGGTGAGCGCGACGGTGACCGTACCGTCGACGCCGAACCCTTCCCGTTCCAGCTCGACATCCGCGTGGTGCACGAGCGGCGGCAGCGGCGTCGATGGATGCAGCCGGCCGACGCGGGTGCCGCTGAGCGCCGCGACCATCTCGACGACGACCGGGTGGGTGCCGGCCCGCAGCCGCCCACGGGTCGCCCACGGCAACGGCTCGTCGAGCGCGTCGTGCACGAGCGCCCCGGCAAGCCCGTCGAGGATGTCGGTCCTGCCCGGGTACTGATGTCCCCGCACGAGCGCCAGCCCCGCTGCGGACGCCCGCGCCGCGATCAGGTCCGCCGTCGACGCCCGCTGCTTGCGCTCCCGCAGCCGCCCGACGACAGCCCCGGCCAGGTGATCGGCGGCCTGCCGCGGCCCCCCGTCCCACAGCTGCTGGTAGTACTCCGGCGACGGCATCCCCGACTGGTACCCGTCGAACGAGTCCAACCGCCGGAACGAGTACGGCACCAGAAAACTGCCCCCGACCGCCCCCTCAGGCAACACCGGCACCTCAGGCCACCCCGTGTCCCCGCCCACGCCCCCCACCGACGCGCCACCCCCGTCGGCACCTTCACGCGGCACTGGCACGCCGAACCGCGTGGCGCCCCCGTCCGCATCCGCGCCCTCAGCACCCACCGGCTCCTCAGGCGACGCCCCACTCTCGTCCGCACCTGCTCGCGGCGCCGGCACAACGGACCGCCCAGCGTTCCCGTCCCCGGCACCCACCGACACTCCGGGGGACGCGCCACCCTCGTCCGCGTCTGGCGGTGGCACCGGTGTGACGCCCCCGTCCGTCAGGCGGATCAGCGCCGGCCGGTGGAACCCGCCGGTGACCACGACGACGGGACGGTCCCCCGCGTCGGCGGCGGCCGCGCGGATCCAGCGGGCCATGTACGCCTCCCGCCTCACGTCGCCCTCGCTCGCCGGGGTCTCCCCACGCAGCAGGTCGAAGTACGCGGCGAGCCGCTCGGCGATCCCGTCATCGGGCGGGATCTCGAACAGGTGGTCCCACAACGCGTCCACGTTGTCGACGGCGAACTCCGTGCACAGCCGGTCGACGACCTCGGCGTAGCGCTGCTCGGCGTCGGCGTACCGGTTCTCCCGCTGCCCGAGGGCCGGGTCCCACGCCGGCAGGTCGATGAAGCGCACGGTCGCGCCGGCCCGGTGACCTTCCTGCAGCGCGACCCACTCCGGCGAGTACGCGCAGAACGGCGCCCACGACGCGCAGTGCCGCTCGTCGTCGCGGTAGCTGCTGAACACCGCGACCGGCAGCTCGTGCCCGAGAAGCAGCTCGCCGATGCGGTCGTTCATGTCGGCGGGCCCCTCGACGAGCACGTACGCGGGCCGCAGCACCGCGATCGTGCCGGCGACGAGCCTGGCGCAGGCCGGGCTGTGGTGCCGCACGCCGATGAACGTGGTGACCATCGCCGTTACCCCGGCAGCTGGTGCCGGGCCGCGTGCAGCGCCTTCCACTGCGCGCCGGTCCGCCAGGTCAGCTGCTGCTCCAGGTACCGCCGCAGCTTGGCCAGATCCTCGGTGTTGTCCTTCGCGGCGGTACCGGCGAGGCACGACACCAGGTCCTCGGCGGTGCCGGCCTCCCGGCGCAGGAACCAGCCGCGCAACCCGACGGCGTGCGCGACGGAGACGGCCTCGGCGGTGCTCATGACCGCCGACAGCCGCTCCATCGTGTCGCCGCGCGCCGACTGTCCCGTCCGCAGCTCCCGAAACGTCGTCACGAGCACCTCCAGCACGTCGCGGCGCGGCGCGGCGGTGACCCCGGACCGGCGCAGCAGCGCACCCGCCTCCGCCTCGACGAGCGCGAGCTCCGTGTCGAAGTCGGCGATCGGGAACACGGTCTCGAAGTTGAACCGCCGCTTCAACGCCGCGCTCATCTCGTTGACGCCCCGGTCACGGGTGTTGGCGGTCGCGATCACGTTGAACCCGTCACGCGCGAACACCATCGCCTCCGGCCCAATCAGCTCGGGAATCGCGAGCACCCGGTCCGACAGCGGCGACAGCAGGCAGTCCTGGACCTCGAGCGGGCAGCGGGTGATCTCCTCGAACCGCACGACCTTGCCCTCGGCCATCCCCCGCAACAGCGGCGCCCGCACGAGCGACCGCTGGTTGGGCCCTTCCGCCACGAGGAGTGCGTAGTTCCACGAGTACTTGATCTGGTCCTCGGTCGTCGCCGCCCCGCCCTGTACGGTCAGCGTCGACTCCCCGCTCACCGCCGCCGCCAGCAGCTCCGACAGCAGCGACTTGGCGGTGCCGGGCTCACCGACCAGCATCAGCCCCCGGCTGGTGGCGAGCGACACGAGGGCCCGGTCGATCAGCGACGGGTCACCGACGAACTTACGGCTGATCCCCGCCGACGGGTCCCCCACGATGAACCGCCGCGCCGCCGTCAGGCTCAACGCCCACCCCGGCGGCCGCTCCCCGCTGTCGGTGTCGCGGAGCTTCGCCAGCTCGTCGGCGTACCGGACCTCGGCCGGCGGCCGCTGCACGGCGGTGCCCTCCTCCAGCAACTCGTGCGCAGCGCTCACAGCCTGACCTCCCACAGGTCTCTGATGATCTCGGACACGGTAACGGGGCCGAGCCCGCCGACCATGCCCGGCCCGTCCCTCTCCCACCTGGCCACGCCACCCCCACCGATCCAGAACTCCAGAAACGCCTGCCCCGCCGTCTCCTTCACGCCGCGCGCACCCCCTCCCACTCCCGCCTCGCAAGCCACACCCACTCCCACGACTCCGCCCGGACCCGCCTCGCAAGCCACACCCACTCCCACGACTCCGCCCGGACCCGCCTCGCAAGCGGCACCCGCTCGCACAACGCCGCCCGCATCCACTCCCACGACCCCGCCCGCGACACCGCTCGGACCCACGACCCCGCCCGCGACACCGCTCGGACCCGCGACGCCGGCCGGACCCGCGACGCCAGTTGCACCTGCTTCATCCGTCCGATCCGCTTCTCCGAGGCGGGCCGGGCACACTTCGCCGGGCGAGCCCGTGCCGCTCGCGGTGTCCTTGGTCATGCGGTCGCTGCTTCCAGGTCACGGACGAGCTCGTACGCCCCGATCGGGTCAAGGTCGGCGAGCCGCAGCCGCTCCGTCCCCAGGTGGCCGGCGTGCCGCCGCACGACGCAGACGTCGGCGATCGCCTGGACCGGGTCGACGGTCGGGTCGGCGTGGTGCAGCCCGGGGTCCAGCTCGACCACGGCGACCCGATCACCGGGGAGATCCCTCTCGATCGACCCCCACCCGTCCCGCAGCCCGCTGCCGGTCCGGCGCCACGCGCCGCGGAGCAACGCGGCGAACCTCTCGCTCGGCGCCTTCACGCCGACGAACCGGACCAGCGCGTCACGGTCCACCTCCTCGGCGGCGAGCGCATGGGAGCCTCGCCCGAGCTGCGGAAACGGCTGCAGGATCGCATAGTCGGCGAACACCCCGGCCCACGCGGCCACCCCGTCACCGAGGTGCAGCGGATGCGCGACCCCGACCACCGCGTCGTCGGCCAGCGTCACCGACTCGTCACCAACCCCGGCGAACGTCCGATCCTCCGCCACCCGCACCCCCACGACGCCCCGCGCTGGCCCGCCACCTCCACCCGAACCAGCGGCCGCGACCTCAACCCCACCGCCCAGCGCGGTGACGCCCCGCGCCGGCCCGCCACCCCCGCCCAAACCGACAGCCGCGACCTCAACCCCACCGCCCAGCACTGTGGCACCCTGCACCGGCCCGCCACTTCCATCCGAATCAGCTGCCGCGACCCCGATCCCGGCGCTCAGCACGGTGCGGGACGGCGCGGTGGCGTCGGAAGCGGCGGCCTGCATGGTGCGGGAAGGCGCGACGACACCTGCCGAGACGGCATGGCCACCCACCACGAGAGCGCGGTCGCGTCCCGGGACGAAGCTGCCGGGTGGACCGGAGGGCTCGGCCTGCCCGGCGGACGGTTCGGCGGGGAAGACCGCCCAGACGAGGCGGCGGGCCACGTGGAAGACCAGCGGGTGGTCGACGATCAAGCGGCGGAACTCGGCGGCGGACCACCGGCGGCCCGACACCATGGCGTGCTCGAAGCGTGTGACCTGGTCGGCGGCGACGGCCCGCGCGTCCTTCTTCAGCAGCGCGAAGCGCTGCGCGGCGGCGCGGGCGAGGGCGGGGTCGTCGCGGGTGCCGGGCTTCGGCAGGTCCTTGCGCCGGGCGCCGGTCCCGTCGGTGACGAACGGTCTGAGCTGCTCGTCGAGGCCGACCGTGAACCGGCGTGGGCCGTAGCCGAGCGTGAGCGTGCCGGCGGCATCGAGGCCGAGGTCGGGGACGAGCCGGTCGGCGAGCTGGTCCGGGGACAGGTCGAGGGACGCGGCGACCTCCGCCAGCCGCTCCTCGGCGCGGACGCGGATCGGCTTGGCCCGGACGGTGGTGGTGAGGCGGTGCAGGTGGGTGAGGGCGCCCTCGGTGCCGATCCTGGCGATGATGTCGACGGCCGAAGCGGCTCTGGCCATGGCGCCCTCGCCGGGCCAGGCGCGGATGTGCGCGGCGAGGTGGCGGGCCGTCTCGTCGTCGCCGAGCAGGGCCTGGGCCTCAAGGACCCAGCCAGCGCGCGGCGGGGCGCCGGCCTCGACCCAGCGCTCCAGCAACGACACCGCGAACGCGGCAAGCGACGCCGGGGTGCACGCCTCGGCGACGACGGCCAGGCCGGCATAGGGCTCGCCCTGCTTCGACATGGCAAGCATCGTCAGCACGTGCCGCGCGGCGTCGGGCGGGACCGTGCCGGCGCCGCCGCGCAGCTCGATCGGGGTGAGGGCGGCCGGGTCGGCCCAGTCGGGCAGCGCCGGCACGCGCGCCGGCAGCACCAGCAGGGGGTCGGTGTCGAGGAGGTCGATGACCGCGGCTGAGGCGACGGCACCGTAGGACCGGGCGGCGGTCTCGACCGTGTCGCGGTGGTCCAGGCCGGCGAGGACGCGCAGCGCCTGGCCGGCAAGGCGGCGCGCGGACCCGGCCGGGCCGACCGCAGCGGGGATGAGCGCCCGGGCGGCGGCAGCGGGGTGCCGGCGCAGCCAGTCGGTGGCGCGCTGCCGTGCGGCGCGGCCGCCGTCGAGCCCGCGGGCGACGGCGGCGGCGACCTCAGGCCCGGTGAACGGCATCAGCAGCGGGCTCGCGCCCGACCGGTCGACCTCGAGGACGAGCGGCAGCACGAGCACGCCGAACCTCGCGATGAGCGGGGGCGCCCAGCGCTCACGGTCCCAGCGCCGGGTGGGCCGCCAGCGGGCGGCGACCGGCGCGGCGATCTCCATGGGCGCGCGGAGGAAGAACCCGAACTTGTCGAACCAGGCGCACCGCCCCGCTTCGATGTCGCGGGCGAGTGCGGTCCAGTCGGACCGCAGCGGCCCCCACTGGCCGGCGGTGCCGGCCCGGTCGAGCCATTCCGCCTGCTCCCCCGGCTCCCAGCCGATCACCGGCTCGTCGGTGCAGCGCAGCCCGGGGACGACGAGGGGCTTACGGCCGGTCCGCCGGGCCGAGACCCATGGTGGTGTGACGAGTAGCGGCGGCAGCGCCTTGGGCGGCGCGACGACGCGGCGGTCGAGCGCGGCGAGCTCGGCGGCGACCCTGGTGGCGGCGGCGCCGGCGAGCGCCGGCAGGACCTCTTCCGCGGCGGCACGGTGCCGGGCGACGTGGGTGCGCAGCCGCTGGGCGATCCGCGGGCGCGACGCCCCCTCGGCGAGCAGCCGCACCGCCCGCTGCGGGAACCGGTCGCACGCCTCGGTCAGCGCGGCCGGGACGTCGCGCTTGTCGGCCCGGTCGACGAGGGCCTGGAGCGCCTCGTCGGTCGGCATCGTGGCGAGAATCGACAGCATGGCTCGCCGGCCGTCGGCGGACGCCGACCCGAACCGGTCCAGCCACACCACGAGCGGCGGCACGACGGCGACACCGAGCCCGTCGGCGATCGTGGGCAGCAACGTGGCGTCGGCGAACATCGCCCACGGCGGATAGGACCCGACAAGGGTCTCGGCCTGCGCCGCGGTCGTCACCGACGCCAGGGTCAGCCGGGTGCGCCAGTCGTCGCCGACGACGTGACCGCGCACCTCCTCCTCGACCCACGACGCCTCGGTCGGCGCGAGGAACGCCGCCACCACCCGGTGCGTCGCCGACCGCTCCCGCCAGGCGGCGAGCCGCCGCACGAGCGACCGGTACACCTCCTCGGGCGCCGCGGCGAGGGCCGCCCGCACCCTTGCCAGGACTGAGAACGCGCCCTCGGAGCCCCGCAGGTAACGGACCACGGGCTGCCCGACCAGGGTCGTGCCGGCGCCAAAGCTGCCATAGCCGAGGCCCTGCAGCTCCATTGCGGCCTCGACCGCGAACGGCAGCCCGCGGCCGGCGACCCACCCGTCGGCGAACACCGCCGCCGCGGCCCGGCAGCGCTGGTCGGGCGGCCCGACATACGCGGCGACGACCGCGGCCGCGCCGAGCGGGGTGCTGGCGGCGTCGCCGTCGAGGTGCGCGAGGCCCTCGGCGCTCACGTCGGCGGGGGTGTCGGCGTTGGTGAGCGCGGCGCGCAGGCTGGGGCGCTTGTCGAGCAGCGCGGCGATGTCGGCGGCCCAGGTCGCGCTCGGGCTGAACCCTGCGGGCGCCCCGCCGCGCCGCGGCAGGATGTCGCGCAGCCAGGAGGCCGGAACCCCGAACGTGCCCATGTGCCGCCTCCCCGTGGTCCGTTTCGGATGGCGGTCACCATAGCGACGCCCACCGACAATTTCGGGTGAGGCGGCCGCACGCTGCGGGAACGGCGTTGATCACGAAATTGAGCAAATGGGGAAAATCGGATCCTCGGAAAAGTGTCAGACCCTCCTGTTACACCTACAGACATGGGAATCCGAACCAGCCGCGGGGTGAGCGTCGACGAGGCGCTCCGGATGGTCCTGACGCTGCCCGAGGTGGAGCAGCGCCAGCACGGCAACCATCTCGGCTTCCGGGTGCGTGACCGGGGGTTCGCCTACCTGTGCGAGGACGACTGGACCATGCTGGTCAAGACGTCCCGTGAGGAGCAGGCGGCGCTCGTCGAGGACGACCCGCGGGCCTACAAGAAGTCACACGTGTCCGGCCGGTTCGGCTGGGTGCAGGTGCGTTTACGCAAGGCGCACGAGGACGAGCTCGCCGATCTGATCACGGAGGCGTGGAGGATGACCGCACCGCGGCCGATCGTGGCACGTCTGGATCTCGCGTTGAGTTAGCGGGTGATGTACAGAGTGAGCCCTCGCCACCCGGTCCCGCTATCGCAGCGCCGACACGACCATCATGACGAGCCCGGCACTCAGCACGGCGAGGAAGGCGACCGCGAGAGCGATGCGCGACGACAGACGAGCGACCGGGGCGACGTTGGCCATGATCTTCATGCACGGGAGGAAACCATGACGGCCTGAAGCCGGCCTGTGGTCCGGCTGAAGGGAAGCCCGCCGCGTCGAGCGCACCACGCGGGGCCATGCCGGCAGCCAGGGGACCGCACTGGCGCAGGGACCATGTCTGCAGAGGGCAAGCACGCTCGGCGGAGGGCAATGCGTGACGCCGTTGGAGGAGCCGCACCCGCAATGGCAACGCGCCCGGCGGAGGGCAACCTGCTCGACGGAGCGGACCCGGCCCAGAGGGAGCGGCACCGGCTTCGAGGGAGCGGCGCCGGCCCGGCGAAGGGATGAACCCGCCCAGCGGAGGGGCGAACTGGCCCAGCGGAGGGGCGAACCAGCCCGGCGGAGGTCGAACCGGCGCGGCGAAGGGGCGAACCGGCCCGGGCGGAAGCGGAAGCGGAGGCGGAGGCGGAGGCGCACCAGGCTGAATCGAACTCACCCCACTGAGTGAAGTCCTCCTGCGGGAGAAGTCGGCTGGTCTGCATGGCACCGTCAATGCAGGGAAGGCGCCAGCCGGAGAAGGCCGCTTGTCCAAGGAGCCGTTCCAGCTGCGGCGACCCGCCCGGGCGAAGAGACAGCCGGGCGGAGAGGCGGCCGGGCGGAGAGGCGGCCGGGCGGAGGGAACCGCTCAAGGTGTGGCGGGGGCTGCCGATTGCGGCGGCTGTGGACGTGCGGGTGCTGGGGCAGATCGAGATCATTGACGGTGACGGCCGGCGGATGACCGGGGATGACCTGCCGCGGCGGGCCCGGCAGGTGCTGGGGGTGCTCGCGGCGCGGCATGACCGGGTGCAGTCCAAGGATGCGCTCGCGGACGCGGTCTGGGGGGTGGACCTGCCCGGGAACGCGACGGCGGCGCTGGAGCACTACGTGTCGGTGTTGCGGCGGGCGTTGCAGCCGGGGGTGCCGACGGCGAGGTCGTTCATCGTGACGCGGGCCGGTGGGTACGTGTTCGCCACCGACCGGGCCCGGCTCGACCTCGCTGAGCTGCGGGCGGCCGCGAAGGTCGCGGAGCGGCGGCCGGGGCAGCTGGACGTGCGGGAGCGGATCGTCGAGCTGGCGCCGGAGCTGCCGTTCGTGGAGGACGAGTACGCCGACTGGGCCGCGCCCGCGCGGGCCGAGGTCAAGGCGGTGCTCGTCGCGGCGCTGCTCGACCTGGCCGAGCCGGCGGCGACCGCGGACCCGGCCAGGGCGCTGCGGCTGGCGCGGGAGGCGACGGAGCTGGAGCCGTTCACCGAGCGCGGATACCGGCTGGCGATGGTCGCCGGTGCGGCGCTGGGCCGGGCCGACGAGGTCGTCCGGTGGTTCGACCTGTGCCGGCGGGCGCTCGCCGACGACCTCGGGATCGCACCGTCCGCCGACACGACGTCGCTGCGGGACCGTCTCCTGGCGGAGCTCAACACCGCCGCCGCCCGACCGGTTGAGAGCGCGCCGAACGGGGACCGCCGCCGGGGCGGGGACCGGCGCAAGGCCGACCGGCGTGCCGCGGTGCCCACCGGTCCGGCCACGTCCGATGCCGGGGAGAGCGGCGCGGAGCCGGTCGAGCGGCGGCTCGCCGTCGTAAGAGAGGCGGGCAGGGAGAGCAGCAGAGAAGCCTGCGGAGAGACCGGCAGGCAGGCGGCGCGCGGGTCGGCGGACGCCACGGGGTTCGTGGGGCGGCGGGGTGAGCTGGCCGCGCTGCGTGACGGGCCGGGGGTCGTGCACGTGGTCGGGCCGGCCGGGGCGGGGAAGTCCGCGCTGCTGGGGCGGCTGCGGGACGAGGCGCCGGAGCGGGTCGGGCTGGGGCGGGGCCCCGGGCCCGGCGGGGCGCTGCGGCTCGGCTGGTTGCGCACGGCGTTGCACCAGTTGGGGCGGCCCGCGGACCGTACCCTCGACGCGGCGATGCACGAGCGGCGCACGCTGCACCCCGCCGAGCTGGACGCGATCGCCGCGGAGCTGGGTGGGTGTGTCGTCGCGGTCGACGACGCGGAGCATCTCGACGCGGACTCGGTCAGCGAGCTGCGGTGGCTTCGGGAGCGCGGAGTGCGGGTCGTGGTGTCGTACCGCTACCCGTCGGCGATCGCGGACCGCCCCCTGCACGCGCTGGACGCGGACCTGGTGCTGCGGCTCGACCCGCTCGGCGAGCGCGACCTGCCGGTCGAGGTCCTGCAGGCCAGCGGCGGCATCCCCGCGCTCGTCGCGGCCACAGGAGGGGCCACAGGAGGGGCCACGGGAGGAGCCGCGGGAGAGGCTGCGGGAGGGGCCACGGGAGGAGCCGCAGGCGGGGACCCGGCGATCGCGGAGGCGGTCGCGATGCACCTCGCCAGGCAGCGGACCAGGTGGATGCCGCCGGCGGCGTGGGAGATCCTACGGCTGACCGCGGCCCTCGGCACGTTGCGGGTGGAGCAGCTGGCCGCGGCCGGTGGGCTGGACCTCGACGAGGTCCTGGCCGCGGTCGACCGGCTCGTCCACGCGCACCTGCTGGTGGAAGGGCCCGGCGGCAGCGTCCGGCACCGCAGCGACCTGATCCGGTCCGCCGTGGCCGCCCAGATCTCCGCCGCCCACGGCCACCACCTCCGGGACCGCCTCGCCACCGCGTAGCGCCAGACCGGACGAGGCACCACAACCCGACAAGCAGCGCCGTACATCAGCCGCAAACGCGACAGGAAATCCTCGTTGCGCCGGGGAGCGGTGCGTCGTATGTTGTTCTCAGATCGAGAAATACTCTATCTGAGAAGGACTCATCGTGAACGACGCCGACTTCCTCGCCAGCTACGACCCGCGCGCCTACCCGCCGGTGGCGGTGACCGTGGACATCGTGGCGTTCACGATCCGCAACGGCGTGCTCAACGTGCTGCTCGTGCGGCGCGCCTGCCCGCCCAGCGAGGGCATGTGGGCGCTGCCGGGCGGGTTCGTCGGGCAGTGGGAGGACCTGCCGACCGCCGCCGCGCGGGAGCTGGCAGAGGAGACCGGCGTCGCCACCGCGCACCGCCGGCTGCACCTGGAGCAGCTCGGCACGTACGGCGCACCGGACCGCGACCCGCGCATGCGGGTGTTCTCGGTGGCGTACGTCGCGTTCGCGCCGGACCTGCCCGATCCCGTGTCCGGCTCCGACGCCCGCGAGGCGGCCTGGGTGCCGATGGACGAGCGGCCCACGGAGCTCGCGTTCGACCACGGCACGATCGTCGCCGACGGCCTGGAGCGCGCCAGGTCGAAGCTGGAGTACACGCCCCTGGCGACGAAGTTCGTCGGCGAGGAGTTCACGATCGCCGAGCTGCGCGCGGTGTACGAGACGGTCTGGGGCGAGCCGCTGCACGCCGGCAACTTCCACCGCAAGGTGCTGTCGGTCCCCGGGTTCGTCGAGAGCACCAACACGACCACGGAACGCGGCGGCGCCCGCGGCGGACCGCGCGCCAAGCTCTACCGCGCCGGCGACGCCCGCCTCCTGCACCCCGCGCTGCTCATGCCCAGCCGAGAGGAGACGGTCCGGTGACCCGCAGCGGTGCAACCAGAAGCACCACCACCGCCGAGGCGATCGCACTGATCGAGTCCGCCGGCGGCAGCCTGTTCGACGGCGACGACCCGGCCGGCACCTACCGGCGGCTCGCCCGCCTCACCCACCCCGACGTGGCCGGTCCGCAGGGCGCCGCCGCGTTCGCCCGGCTCACCGAGCTGTGGCGCAACCACGGCACGATCCGCAGCGCCAAGGGCGCCTACTCGACCGCGACGCTCGCCTTCGAGGGCGACCTGGCCAACCTGTACGCCGTGCCGGAGGGCCATCTGAAGCTCGTCCGCGACCCGGCGTGCAACGACCTCATGGCGCGGGAGGCGACCGCGCTGCAACGGATCGCCGACCGTGGCGACCCGCGCTACCTGCCCTACGTGCCGCGGCTCGTGGACACGTTCCGCCACAAGGAGGACGCCACGACCAGGCGCGGCAACGTCGTTGCGACCTCCGCAACGGGGTTGCACAGCCTCGCCGAGGTGGTGCTGCGCCGCCCGAACGGGCTCGACCCGCGCGACGCGGCGTGGATGTGGCGGCGGCTGCTCGTGGCGCTCGGCCTCGCGCACCGCGCCGGCGTCGTGCACGGCGCGATCGTGCCCGAGCACGTCCTCATCCAGCCGGAGGACCACGGGGTCGTGCTCGTCGACTGGTGCTACAGCGTCACCGAGCCCGGCGACCGGATCCCGGCGATCGTGCCGCACCGGCGCGACCACTACCCGGCCGAGGTGCTCGCCCGCGAGACCCCCGGCCCGTACACCGACCTGGCCATGGCCGCCCGGCTGATGGCCGACCTCATGGGCGACCGCGCCCCGCAGGCACTGCGGCGCTTCGCCGACGGCTGCCGGCTCGCGTCGCCGAGGCAGCGCCCCGACGACGCCTGGAAGCTGCTCGGCGAGCTCGACGACCTGCTGCACCGCCTGTACGGCCCGCGCAAGTTCCGACCGTTCACGCTTTGAGAAGGAGACCCTCATGGGAAGTGGGATCTGGTCGACCGACGTCTACGACGCCGCCGACCGCTACCGTCGCGCCACCGGCGCCAGCGCGTTCGCGTACAGCGACTCCGGCGCCCGCACCGTCCACAGTGCACTCGACCCGAAGGGCGTCGGCAAGCGCGAGAGCCGGGACTCCGACGAGCACCCCGACTCGGTCGCCATCGCCGTCATGTTCGACGTGACCGGCTCGATGGGCTCCGTGCCCCGGGTGCTGCAGCAGAAGCTGCCGCAGCTGCTCGGTCTGCTGCTACGCAAGGGATACGTGAAGGACCCGCAGATCCTGTTCGGCGCGATCGGCGACGCCACCTGCGACCGGGTGCCGCTGCAGGTCGGGCAGTTCGAGTCGGACAACCGGCTGGACGAGGACCTCGGCCGCTTCGTGCTCGAAGGTGGCGGCGGCGGGCAGATGACCGAGTCCTACGAGCTCGCGATGTACTTCATGGCCCGGCACACCAGCATCGACTGCTACGAGAAGCGCGGCAAGCGCGGGTACCTCTTCATCATCGGCGACGAGCAGGCCTACTCGCGGGTGAAGCCCGGCGAGGTCCGCGACGTCATCGGCGACAAGCTCGGCGAGGCGATCGGCTTGCGGGCGATGGTCGACGAGGTCCGCCGCATGTACGACACGTACTACATCCTGCCCGCCGGCTCGTCGTACGCCGGCAACACCACCATCCTCGACTTCTGGAAGGACCTCCTCGGCCAGAACGTCATCGCCCTCGACGACCTGGACGCGGTGTGCGAGACCATCGCCCTCACGGTCGGCCTCGGGGAGGACTCCATCGACCTGGACGAGGGCCTCGAGGACCTGCGCGAGGCCGGCTCGGCGGCGACCGCGACCGTCGGCAAGGCCCTCGCCCGCATCGGCGGCGGCCGCGCGCCCGTCGCGACCGGCTCGGCGCCCACCATGTCCGGCACCACCAGCGTGGAACGGTTGTAAGCCATGCAGCACGTCATCGTGGTGGACCTCGGATACGGGGACTGCGGCAAGGGGACCGTCGTCGACCACCTCTGCGCCACCCGTGACGTGCACACCGTGGTGCGCTTCAACGGCGGCGCCCAGGCCGCGCACACCGTCGTGCTCGGCGACGGCCGCAAGCACACGTTCGCACAGTTCGGGTCGGGCACGTTCCGGCCCGGCGTGCGGACCCACCTGTCGCGGTTCATGGTCGTCGACCCCCTCACCCTGGCCGCCGAGGCCGACCACCTGGTGGGACTCGGCGTCCACGACGTATGGTCCCGGCTCACCGTCGACCGGGCGGCGCTGCTGTCCACGCCGTACCACCGCGAGGCGAACCGGGCGAAGGAGATCGCCCGGGGCGCCGACCGGCACGGTTCGTGCGGGATGGGCGTCGGGGAGGCCATGGCGTACGCGCTGCGCCACCCCGACGACGCGCCGCGGGCCGGCGACTGCACGGATCCGCCGCTGCTGCGGGCGAAGCTCCGCCGACTCCGCTCCAATTTGGGCGTGGACGGCCCGCCGGTCGACGCGTGCGTCGAGGCGTACGCGGCGTTCGCCACCACCGTGTCCATTGTGGACGGACTGCGGATCGAGGGGCCGTGCGTGTTCGAGGGCGCGCAGGGTGTACTGCTGGACGAGTGGCACGGGTTCCACCCGTACACCACCTGGAGCACGACGACGTTCGCCAACGCCGAGACGCTCCTGGCCGGCGAGCCCGCCTACCGGCTCGGGGTCCTGCGGACGTTCACGACCCGCCACGGCGCGGGCCCGCTCGTCACCGAGGACCCGTCGCTGCCCGTCACCGACCCCAACAACCCCGCGAACCCGTGGCAGGGCGCGTTCCGCGTCGGCCACTTCGACGCGGTCGCGCACCGGTACGCCCTGGACGTCTGCGGCGGCGTCGACGGGCTCGCCCTCACCCACCTCGACACCGCTTCGGCGCATCCGGACCTGCGGATGTGCGTTGACTACGACGGTGTCAAGCCCACCCGCGGCCCGACCGGCGACCTGGACCGGCAGGAGCGCCTCACCCGCGCGATGGCGTCCAGCCGGCCGCGCCTCGTCCCGGTGGACGACTGGACCGCCGCGGTCGAGGAGCAGCTGTCGGCGCCCGTGGTGCTGGAGTCGCACGGCCCCCGCTCGGAGGACAAGACGTCCACCGATTCGGCACCGACGGTGGCCGCCCGGGTGACATGCTGAGGTCCGCACCTCAGTCGCACCACAGTCGAACCTCAGCCGGTCGTGTGACGCTGCCTGCCGACACCTTCGGGAGGGACACGCATGGTCATGGGACTCGGTCGGGGCACGCTCAACGCGGTCCTCCTCGCCACCGCGGCGGGCCTCGCGATCGGCGGCGTCGCCGGCGTCGTGTCCCCCACGTTCGCCGAGGCCGGACCCTCCGCGCCGCACCGGGCCGCCCCCGCGACGGTGGTCACGGACGTCGACGTGCTCACCGGCGACCACATGAGCATCACGGTCCGCTTCAGCAACCCTGGCCGCGCGCCGCGCCACGTCGCCGCCACGGACATCAGCGTGTCCGCCGGTGCCGTCGTCCTTCGCTCCCGTACGACCAGCGCCTTCGACGTCCGGCCGGGCGCCACGGCCACCTCGACGTTCGACTTCGACACCCCGCCGACCGGCGCGTCCCTCACCCTCAACCTGCCGGGTGAGGCGCTCCCCCTCTGAGACCCGTCGCCGCCCGGCGCGCGAGCAGCACCAGCCCGACCGCACCGGCGGCGAGCACCGCGCTCGCGGTGTAGGCGAACGGGTCGAGCACGAACAGGTCGCCGCCCGCCGGGCCGGTCCACCCCGTCAGCGCGCCGAGCAGCGTCCACAGCAGCGCCGCCACCCCGTCGCCGACCATGACGACGAACGGCCCGGCCAGCGCGGTCAGCACCAGCGTCCGCGGCACCCGGCCGGCGCCGAGGCCGGCGACCCCGGCGAACGCGGCGACCACGAGGGTCTGCGCCACCATGTACGCGGCGTTGTTGAGATGCAGCAGCTGGAGCAGCTCATACGTGTCGTCGGCCAGCGCGGTGTACCGGGTCGCGACCGATCGGTGCGCCACCCCGACCGCGCCGCAGCAGATCAGGCCGGCGCCGAGCACCCAGCCGGACCTGACGAGGACCCAGCGCCCGCGCTCCGCCGGCGGGTCACCCCCGGGCCGGCGGGCCAGCAGCGCCGCACCGAGGACCAGCCCGGGCAGCGCCGGCACGAACGCCGCGACGAGCTCCATCCCCAGCACCGCGTCCAGCGCCGCCCCGTGCGGGTAGCAGTCGTTCGGGTCGCCGCACCGCGGCACGCCGGCCTGGTCGAGCTGCCGCTGCACGGTGCCTGCCGCGAACCAGACGTACCCGGTGGCGACTGCGCTCACCACGGCGGCGGCGACCAGATACGGACGGAGCAGCCGCAGCGCAAGCCCCATCATCCGGCGGTCACCTCCGTGATCGTCAGCGGCACCGGACCCGCGGCGAGCCCGGCGGGCGGGTGCCGCGTCGGTCACCGGTGGGTGGTCACCCGCCGTCGCAGACGTCACGGCCCGGCTGGGTGGCCGGCCCCGTCCTGCCCCGCACCGACCGTTCCTCGCGCCGCCTCTAGCATCGCGCCTGGCGCCGTCCCGAGAATGGGACATTCCCCTCCCGAGCACCGCAGTCCGGGCGCGGCCCGCCGGTGCCGCGTGGCCCGGGACGGGGTGACGGCCTGGGAACCGGGACGGCGGCGAGGGTTCACAGGCCGCCGCCGAATGGTTCGACGGCGACTCACATTGGGCGCGCGGGGTCAGTGACTGAGGCGCTCGCGGCGGACGACGGGGCGGCGGCCCTCGCCGCACGGCCTCGGCGGGCTGGGCGCGGCGTCGGTCACCGTCCACCGGTGGGTGGTCACCCGCCTCCGCAGACGTCACGGCCCGGCTGGGCGGCCGGCCCCGTCCTGCCCCGCACCGACCGTTCCTCGCGCCGCCCCAAGCATCGTGCCTGGCGCCGCCCCGGGGATCGGGCCGCCGCCGAGTGGCTCGGCGGCGGGATCGCATGAGGGCGTGGGGGTCAGTGGCTGAAGCGCTCGCGGCGGACGACGGGGCGGCGGCCCTTCAGGGTGGTGCGGCGCAGCGTGTCGATGACCTCTTCGACGGCGCCCTCGGGGACCTCGACCAGGGAGAAGCGGTCGGTGATCTCGATGGCGCCGATGTCGCGGCCGCTCAGGCTCGACTCGCCGGTGATGGCGCCGACGAGGTCCTGGGGGCGGATGCCGGCCGCGCGGCCCGCGCCGACGAAGAGCCTGGTCATGCCGCCGGCCGGTACGCGGCGGCCGCCCGCGTCGCGGCCCCGGCCGCGGCCGTCGGCGTCGCGGACCGCGACCCGGCGGCCGGGACCCGGCCGGTCCCCCGAGCCCGCACCGGACCGCCCATCGCCGACGCCGGAGCCCGAGCCGAACCGGTCGGAGGGCTCGCGGGGCGCGCGGAGGGTGATGTCGGGGATCTCCTCCTGGTCGCCCTCGCCGATACCGGTGGCGTCGTGGGCGATCTTGACCGCGGCCATCGCGATCTCCATCAGGTCGAACTCGTCGCTGAGGGTCTCCACGACGACGCGGAACTGGGTGAGGGCCTCACCGTCGGCGGCGAGCAGCTCGTGGAGGGCGGCACGGGTGAGCTCGAGGCGGCGGGCGCGCAGGTCGGCGACGGTCGGGACCTTCTCGATGAGGATGCGCTGCTTGGTGATCCGCTCGATGGTCTTCAGCATGCGGTGCTCGCGGGGCTCGGCGAGGGTGATCGCGATGCCCTCGCGGCCGGCGCGGCCCACGCGGCCGATGCGGTGGACGTAGGACTCGGGGGCCGAGGGCACGTCGTAGTTGACGACGTGGGTGAGGTGCTCGACGTCCAGGCCGCGGGCGGCGACGTCGGTGGCGACGAGCAGGTCGGCGGTGCCGTTGCGCAGGCGCGCCATGACCCGGTCGCGCTGCTCCTGGCCCATGCCGCCGTGGAGGGCCTCGGCGCGGTACCCGCGGCCGTTGAGCGTCTCGGTGAGCTGGTCGACCTCGTCGCGGGTGCGGCAGAAGACCAGCGCGGCGCCCGGGGCCTCGACGTCGAGGATGCGGCCGAGGGCGGCGGGCTTGTGGGCGCGGCTGACGACGTACGCCACCTGCCGCACCAACGGGGCCTCGCCGGCGGGGGTCGGCGCGCGGCCGATCTGGATCCGGACGGGGTCGTTGAGGTGGCTGCGGGCGAGGCCGTCGATGCGCGGCGGCATCGTGGCGGAGAAGAGCACCGTCTGCCGGTCCTCGGGGGTCTCCTGCAGGATCGCCTCGATGTCCTCGGCGAAGCCCATGTCGAGCATCTCGTCGGCCTCGTCGAGCACGACGACGCGCAGGTCGTGCAGGCGCAGCGTGCCGCGGCTGATGTGGTCGAGGGCCCGGCCGGGGGTGGCGACGACGACGTCGACGCCGTGCTCCAGGGCGCGCAGCTGGCGGCCGATCGGCTGGCCGCCGTAGATCGGCACGACGCGGGTGCCGAGGTCCTTGCCGTAGCGGTGGATCGCCTCGGACACCTGGACGGCCAGCTCGCGGGTGGGCACGAGGATGAGCGCCGAGGGGTTGTCGCCGCCGGGCGAGGGGATCGTCTGCAGCAGCGGCAGCGAGAAGGCGGCGGTCTTGCCGGTGCCGGTGGCCGCCTGGCCGAGCAGGTCACGGCCCTCCAGCATCGGCGGGATCGCCTCGCGCTGGATCGGGGTGGGCTCCTCGTAGCCGAGGTTGGTCAGCGCCTTGAGCAGCTCGTCCCGCAAGCCCAGTTCGGCGAAGCCGGTGTCTTCGGTCACGGTGGGGCTCCTCAATCGCGAAATTCGTGGCTTCTACCAGCATCCCAGGCCCGGCGTCCCGCCGCCTGAGCGGTCTGCCTGGATGTGACCTGCGACCAGCCGACTGGTACAACGAGCGAGTGGCCGATGACGACTGGCAGGCGCAGCGGGCCCGTGCGGTGGCGCACCACGGGGCCGAGCTCGACCGGCGCCGCGCCGCGGAAGCCGAGCAGGCGACGGCGCTTATCGAGCGGTTCGTGGCTGACGCGCTCGCGGCGGGCCTGCCGACCGAGTCGCTGCGGGCCCGCTCGTATGGCGGTCGTTCCTACCGTACGCCGTTGCGCGGCTGGTACCTCAACAGTGAGCACACCATCGCGGTGGGTGACGACGGCCGGTACTACTCGCTGCTGGTGCCGTCGAGCGCGACGGCGTGGCTGACCGGGGTGACGCCGCAGCCGCACGCGCCCCGGCTCATCGTCGGCGAGGGCGGCCGCGACGGCGAGTCGATCCCCCTGCAGAAGGTCCTGGACAGCAAGCTCAGAGACGGATGAACGCGGGCGGCACCTCGTCGGTGAGCCACACGCCGTTGCCTGAGACGTAGAACACGTGGCCGGCCCGGGCCATCTCCCCGGCGAGGACGGTGAGGACGGCGACGGCGCCGCCGCGGCGGGTGCCGACCCGGCGGGCGGTCGCGGTGTCGGGTGACAGGTGCACGTGGTGGCGGCCGCCGCGGTTGAGGCCGGTCGCCTGGATCGACGGCAGGGCGGCGGCGCCGGTGCCGTGGAAGAGCACCTCCGGCGGCTCCTGCGGGGTGAGCCCCAGGTCGACCGGCACGGAGTGCCCCTGGTTGGCGCGGATCCGCTCGACGCCGCCGGGTCCCGTCTCGACCGCGTAGCGCTGCTTGTCGTTGCCGGCGACGACCTCGTCCAGGTCGGCCCGGGTGATGCCCATGGCGTCCAGGAACGTCCCGACGGGCACCCAGCCGCTCGGGTCGAGGGTCAGGCCGACCCGCGCGGGGTCGTGGCGCAGCGCCTTCGACATCCGCTTACTGAGCTTGACCAGCTGCTGGTGATCCATGGCCGTTCCATTGTCGGCCCCGCCGCAACCGGATAACGACGCGGTCCGGCCGGATCAGGACCGCGCGGCGCCGGCCCATCCAGCGCCGCAGCGCGCCGGACGGGTCGAACTCGGGCGTCACCGCGATCACCGTGGCGCCGCCGTGCTTCATGACGACGCCGGGCCGGGTGAGGACCGCCCAGCCGTCGCCGAGCGCCTCGTCGAGCCGGACCGTCCGGCCGGAGCGCACCACGAACGGCTGCGGGGCGAGGGGGCCGACCCCGCGCAGCGGCGGGCTGGTGGAGCGCAGCGCGAGGCCCTTCAGGCCGGGCAGCCGCCACACCGCGCCGAGCACGACCCGCCGCACCGCCGCCGCGCGGTCCTGGCCCCCGGTCATCGCCCACCCCGCCACGATCGCGAGCCGGATCTGCGCCTTCGCGTGCGGTTTGCGTTCGCGCTGGAACGAGTCGAGCGCCGACGGGTCGCCGGAGGCGCGCCAGGCCGCCAGCTTCCACGCGAGGTTGTAGGCGTCGCGCAGGCCGGCGCCGAGTCCCTGGCCGATGAACGGCGGCGTCTGGTGGGCCGCGTCGCCGAGCAGGAACACCGTGCCGCGCCGCCACGTGTCGGCGATCCTGGCCCGGAACGTGTACTGCGCCGCCCGGACCACCGTCACCGCCGCACCGGCCCGCCAGGGCGCGAGCAGCTCGTCCACGTCGAGCGCCGGCTCGCCGTCGTGCATCCGGAACTCCCACCTGTACCGGCGAGACCCCAGCTGCATGAAGGTGGCGGCGCGACGCGGGTCGCAGATCTGGTGGACGCCGCCCCACGCGTCGAGGTCCCGGTCGGTGACGCCGTCGACCACCAGCCACCGCTCCTCGAACCCGAGGTCCTCCAGCTCGGCGCCGATGGCCGCCCGGACGGTGCTGTTGGCGCCGTCGCAGCCGAGCACCGCCGACGCCCGCAGCGACGACCCGTCGGCGAGGGTCACCGAGGTGGACGTGACCCCGGTGACGGTGACCCCGCCGCGGAACTCGATCAGCGGCAGCTCGGCGACCCGCGCGCGCAGCAGCCGCTCCAGGTCGGGCTGGTCGAACATGTTGGCCTGCGGCCAGCCGTGCGGGCCGGGCCCCGGGTCGCGGCGGAACTCGGCCATCACCCGGTGCCTGCCGTCGAGCAGCCGCAGCCCCAGCCCCGGCCGGCTGACCGCGGCGAACGCGTCGGCGACGCCGAGCTCCTGCAGGATGCGCATGACCTCGTCGTCGACGTGGACGGCCCGGGGCAGCGGATACGGCTCGGGGTAGCGATCCAGCAGCAGGCACGGCACGCCGCGCTGGGCGAGCAGGATCGCGGAGGCGGCACCGACCGGTCCCGCCCCCACGATCACCACTGGGTCCACGCGGCGAGGGTACGTTATGCGCAGCGCGTCCCGTTGAGCGTGAACGCGGTCGGCGCGGTGTTCGTGCCGTTCCAGTTGGACAGGAACCCGAACGTCACGGTGCCGCCGGCGGGGATGCTCGCCGTGTAGCTCACGCTGGTCCAGGTGACCGCGGCGCCGGACTGGGCGTAGGTGGCGCCCCACGACTGGGTGACGACCTGGCCGTTCGCGAAGCTCCAGGTCAGCGTCCAGCCGTTGATCGCGCTGGCACCGGTGTTCGTCACCTTCACGTCGCCCTGGAACCCGCCCTGCCACTGGTTGGTGACGCTGTACGCGACCTTGCACGCGCCGGACGGCGGCGGGGACGACGACCTCGACGGCGACGGCGACACCGACCGGGAGGGCGACGGGGACACCGAACGGGACGGCGACACCGACGACGTCGGCGACGTGACCCCGCCGTAGACGGTGGCCTCCTTGGCGGTGGCCTTGATGCCGTTGGCGCCGTTGAAGATGCGCTCGCCCCAGCTGGTGAGCTGCGCGGGGTTGAAGCCGGTCACCATGTCGAGGTACTCGACGCCGCCGCCGTTGCCGCTCCACGACCAGCCGAGGTAGCCGATCCGCAGCGACTGGGTGGTCGCCATGATGGTGTCCTCGTCGGGGTTGCCGTCGGAGTGGTTGAACCCGAACTCCCCGACGACGATCGGCAGCTTCGCGGTGACGAACCGGTTGAGATAGTCGTTGATCTCCGCGGCGGTGTCGAACACGCCGTACATGTGGATCGAGAACACCGTGTTCTTCAGCGGGTCGGCGGCGAAGACGGTCGCCGCGTTGTCGCGCATCGTGAAGGACCAGTCCTGGCCCCAGTTGGGCGCGTCGACCATGATGGTGTGCTCGAACCCGTTGCTGCGCAGGCGCTTGACCGCGTTGGCGGTGTCGGTGGCCCAGTTGGCGACGGTGGCGGCGTTGTTGCCGTAGGGCTCGTTGCCGATGTTCACGATGACGTACTTCTCCTGGCCGGCGAGGGCGCTCTTGACGCTCAGCCAGTAGTCGACCGCCCGGTCGAGGGTGATCGCGCCGCTCTGCTCGCCGTAGCCGGTGGTGTCGTGCGCCTCCAGGACGCAGATGAGCCGGTTGGCCTTGCACAGCGACACGACGTTGGCGACGTCGGCGGTGTCGTTCTTCGTCCAGCGGTCGCCGGTGGCGAGCACGACCCGGACGCTGTTCGCGCCGAGCGCCTTGATGTTGGCGAACGAACTGGTCTGCGTCGGGTACCAGGTGTGCGCGTGGCTGACGCCGCGCATGACGAACTCGGCGCCGTTGGCGTCGTAGAGCCGGCCGTTGCTGACGGTGAAGCCGGTCGCCGCCGACGCCGGCTGCACGGCGACGAGCAGCGACACCACGACCGCCAGCGCCGCGGCCGCCGCGAGGGTGATCCGCGTTCTCATGTTGGTCCTCCTAGGGGGTGTTGGACGCAACATATGAAGCGGTTCAGTTCACGGTCAACGATGTCAGCGCCGGGCCGCAGGTCGGCCGCGCGAGCGGTGTGAAACTTGCAGCGCCGGGTAGCTGGGGCCGCATGACCATCGACAATCCGTCCGACCTGTTCCTCTACGAGCTGTCCGGCATGTACGACGCCGAGCGCAAGAGCAACCATCTCGTCGGCGAGATGCTCGGCCAGGCCGAACAAAGCCCCCTCGCCCAGATCCTGCGGGCCCAGCAGCAGCAGGGACAGCAGAAGATCCAGAACATCGAGACGTGCTTCGCGATGATGGAGATGGAGCCGGTCGAGGTGCCGTGCTCGACGCTCGACGGGATGCGGGCGGAGTTCCAGGCGTTCGCCGGCCAGCGGCCCTCCACCGAGGCGATGGAGATCTACGCCGTGGACGCGGAGACGAAGCTGGCGCACTTCGGCATCGCCGGCTACCGCGGACTGATCGACAAGGCGCTGCTCATGGGCGAGACGCAGTGCGCGCAGATCCTGCAGACCAACCTGGTGCAGAAGCAGGAGAACGCGGGGACGTTCGAGCGGATCAGCCACGAGCTCGGCCAGCGGGTGGCGATGCAGATCTGAGGCAGATCTGAGGCCCGTAGGGGGCCCCGACATCGGGCCCCCTCCGGTCCTCCGGGGTCAGCCCCCGAGACTCGCCGCAGCGGAGGCGATCGCCGAGGCGAACGTGCTCACCTGCGTGTAGACGCCCGGGTAGTTCGGGCGGGCGCAGCCGTTGCCCCAGCTGACGATGCCGACCTGGATCCAGGCGTTGGCGGCGTCGCGGCGGAACATCGGGCCGCCCGAGTCGCCCTGGCAGGTGTCGGTGCCGCCGGCGGCGTACCCGGCGCAGATCTCGTCGTTCGGGATCAGGTCCGGGTAGGAGTTGTCACAGGTCGAGTCCGCCACGTACGGCACGGTCGCCTTGAGCAGGTAGCGCTGCTGCGCGCCGCCCTCACGCGCCGCACCCCATCCCGCGACGGTGAAGGTGCCGGTGTTGTACGTGGTGTTCGTCGCGATCGGCAGCAGGGCCAGGCCGCTGACGGGCGACGCGAGCCGGATCAGCGCCCAGTCCTTGCCGTTGCCGTTGTACCCGGGTGCCCGGTACACGTAGTTGGATTTGACCTGGACGCGGCTGGCCGACTGCAGGTCGACCACGCCCAGCGTCGCGGTGATGCTGGTGTTGGTGCCGGTGGCGCCCACACAGTGCGCGGCGGTGAGCACCAGCCGCGGGCTGTACAGCGCGCCGCCGCAGCCCATCGAGAGCCGCACCATGAACGGGAACTCGCCCTGCGCCGCACGGGTGCCGCCGACGACGTCCTGCTGGGCGTGCGCGACGCCCGGCAGCACGCCGACGGTGGCGATGACGGCGGTCAGGACCGCCAGGAACCTTCGAACCATCCGGAGCCTCCCCAACGAGTTGGATGATGGGGAGGATGGTATCCATCGATTCGATACTTATGGATATATCGTCCGGCTCATACTGCCGACCACGACGCTGGTCTCGGTCTCCGGGTCGGTGACGGTCGTCGGCGTCAGGCCGCTCCCGGCGAGGACCGCGTGGACCGCGTCCAGCTGGGCGTCGCCGGCCTCGGTCAGCAGGCGCCCGTCGCGGGCCAGCCAGCGCGGCGCCTCGGCCGCGACCCGGCGCAGCACGCGCAGGCCGTCGTCGCCGCCGTCGAGCGCGGCCCGCCGCTCGTGCACCCGGAACTCCTCGGGCAGGAACGCGATCTGCGCCGTCGGCACGTAGGGCACGTTCGCGAGGAGCACGTCGACCCGCCCGCGCAGGTCCTCCGGGAGCGGGTCGAAGAGGTCACCCTCGTACACCTCGGCGTGCGGGAGGTTCCGTCGCGCGCAGGCCACCGCGGCCGGGTCGACGTCGGCCGCCACCAGCCTCGTTCCCTCCCTGCCGCGGGTCGCGACCGCGCCGAGCGCCCCCGTGCCGCAGCACAGGTCCAGCACCGTGTGTCCACTGTGGATGAACGTGCGTGCGGTGACGGCCAGGAGCTCGGTGCGGTGGCGCGGGATGAACACCCCGTCCTCGATGGCGAACCGTTCGCCCGCGAACAACGCCCACCCGACGAGGTACTCGATGGGGTACCCCTGCACCCGCCGCTCGACGAGCGTCGCCAGCCGTTGTCCGTCGCCGGCGGCCGCCTCGGTGAGCAGCGCGGCCTCGTCCTCGGCGAACACGCATCCGGCGGCGCGCAGCCGGTCAATAACCGTGGGCACGCCGCACTGTAGCGCTGCTAGTCTGACCTGTGCGCGCGGTTATGCTGTCCGGCCCGGGTCCCGTGTCCAACCTGAGCGTCGTCGAGGTGCCGACACCGTCGCCACCGCCGGGCTGGGTCAGGATCCGCGTGCGGGCGTTCGGGCTCAACCGGTCGGAGCTGCACACCCGCCTCGGCCTCGCGGAGGGCGTGGTCTTCCCCCGCGTCCCGGGCATCGAGGCGACGGGCGTGGTGGACGACCCGGGTGACTCCTCGTTCACCGTCGGCCAGCAGGTCGCCACGATGATGGGCGGGATGGGCCGCACCTTCGACGGCGGCTACGCCGAGTACACGGTCGTGCCCGCCGCGCAGGTCATCCCGTTCGTGTCCGAACTGCCGTGGCCCGCGATCGGCGCCGTGCCGGAGACGCTGCAGACGGCGTACGGCTCCCTCGTCACCGCCCTGGACCTGCGGCCCGGCCAGACGCTGCTGATCCGCGGCGGCACGTCGTCGGTCGGCCTGGCCGCCGCCGCCCTCGCCCGCGACCTCGGCGCGACCGTGCTGTCCACGACCCGCTCCCCCGGCCGCTTCGCGGCGCTGACCGCGGTCGGCGTCACCCACCCGCTCGTCGACGACGGCTCGGTCGCCGCTCAGGTCAGGGCGCTGTTCCCGGACGGCGTCGACGCGGCCCTGGAGCTCGTCGGCACCCCCACCCTGCCCGACACGCTGGCCGCGACCCGCGTCCGGGGCACGGTCTGCTTCACCGGCATGCTGTCCAACGAGTGGCTGGTCCGCGACTTCTACCCCATCGGCTACCTGCCGACCGGTGTCCGCCTGACCGCCTACGGCGGCGAGGCGAGCGACCTGCCACCCGCGGTCCTGCAGCGGTTCCTCGACCGGATCGCCGCCGGTGAGGTGACGCTCGGCCCGGTCCACACGTACGCGATGGACGACATCCGCACCGCCCACACCGACCTGGAGCGGGGCACCCACGTCGGCAAGCTGGTCGGGCTGCCCCTCCCGTGACGCCGTCCTTCGAGCAGCTCGTCGAGGAGGCCCTGGCCGCCCCGGTCGCCGGCTGGGACTTCACCTGGCTCGCCGGTCGATCGCACGGCGGCGACCCGTCCTGGTCCTACCCCGCCCTCGCCCGCCCGCTGATCGCCGGCGCGTCGTCGCTGCTGGACGTCGACACCGGCGGCGGCGAGCTCCTGGCCTCCCTCGCCCCGCTCCCCCCGCGCACCGTCGCGACGGAGTCCTGGGCACCGAACGTCCCGGTCGCCGCCGCCCGCCTGTCCCCGCTCGGCGTCGGCGCCCTCGTGTTCCACCTGCGCATGGTCTCCTGGCAGATCCCCGACTTCACGGTCACCCGCTACGAGCCCGCGCTGCGCCGCCTGCACGCCGCCGGCCCCGTCGTCGTGCACGCCCACCGCTTCCTGATCCACGCGGTGCGGTAGCCGTGGAGTACCCCGACCTGTCGCCGTACGAGTATTACGAGTTCCCGCTCCCGATGCGCAACGTCGGCTGGCTGGGACCCTCCTTCATCCCGCGACCGCCCGCCCCGGACGTCGACCCGCGACCCCTGCGCGCCGCCTCCCGCGCGCGGTCCAACGTGATGCTCGGCTGGCACGACTGCCCGTGGTGCCCCGGCACGACCGCCCCCCACGACGGCAACGGCGAATACCACTACTACGCCCACGACGGCGAGGTGTACGCCGCCCCGGTCATGCTCCTGCACTACGTCGAGGTGCACGGGTACCGCCCGCCGGAGCAGTTCCTGCAGGCCCTGCGGGTGCCCGGCGAGCTGCCCTGGGACGACCGCGCCGAACGCCTCGCCACCCTCCTGTTCGACCCGTCCGAGGATGTGCCGCTGCGCGCCGCCGGCATCGTCGACCTCGCGTCCTGGAAGCACCCCCGTACCATCGACGTCCTCCTGCGGGCGGCCCACGACCCGCAACTCGTCGACGCCGGCGTCGACATCGGCCGCGCCCTCGCGCTGCTGCCCTACGACGTCCCCGCCGATGACCTGCCCGAGCTCGTCCGCTGGGGCTTCGACCTGCAACGCACCAACGACGGTGCCAACCCGTGACGTCGCATTCGAATGGCAGGTACAGCGCCATGCACACCGCAGAGGCCCGCATCGAGGACGCGGGCAACATCCTGGTCGCGCCGGCGGCCCTGCACGACGATCCGCTGGTCAGGGACTTCTTCGGGGCCGTGAGCACGCCGCAGGAGCTGCCCGCCGTGCATCGCAGGACCGTCTACCTGTGCGGCGACGTGTCCAGCATCGGCGCGCACGCGCTCGACGGGGCCGCGCGGGTGTTCGTCGTCAAGGAGCTCTCGCACGGCCACGACGGCGCGCCCTGGCCGGTCGTCGACCTCGGGCAGGTTCCAGTCCGCGTCCACGGCGCCGGCGTGTACTACCGGCGGTTCTTCGACCCCGGCGCCGGCCACTTCGGCCGGATCAGCTCGGAGCACGCGTTCCAGTCCCTCACGGAGTCCACCAAGCCCGGCACCGCCCACCGCACCGGGATCTACCTGACCCCCGTCACACGGGACGGCGCCGACCTGCACTTCCGCCTGCTCCGGTGCTCCACGAACCTCTCAGGCCCGACCGAGAACTTCGCCGCGACCGACACGCGCATCGTCGAGGCCCTGAACCGGGAGGCCGCCCACGTGTTCCGGGGCCACGCCCCGCTGAACCACGTCCTCGCGCAGATCTACCACAACACCCCGGGCACCGACGAGCGCAAGCAGTCCAAGGCCAAGATCTCGGCGCACGCCGACAAGACCAAGGACATGCCCGGCAACGGCGTCATGGCCTTCTGCACCTTCTACGACGGGCTCGACAAGCTGCGCCCCCTGGGACCCTTCGACCACGGCCTGAACGGTGTCAGCGGGCTCACCAGGCTGCACTTCCGGCTCAAGGCGCCGGCCGACCTTCCGGAGCAGTTCACCCTGACCCTCTATCCCGGCTCCGTGTTCTTCATGCCGCTGTCCACGAACCGGCTGTACACGCACGAGGTCCGGCCCCCGACCCTGGACGCCGGGCTGCTGCCGACCCGCCTCGGTTATGTGGTCCGCTGTTCGAGCGCCGAGGCCGTGCACAGGGACGGGCAGACGTTCCTCAAGACGGACGCCGGTCCGGTCGAGCTGGGACCGCCCACGCCGGAGGGCATGGCCGAGCTGCGCAGGTTGTACGCCGAGGAGAACCGGACCCAGTCGTTCGTCCACTACGGCGACGAGCTGCGCTTCAGCATGAACTCGGGGGACTACCTTGCACCCCGGGTCTGAGTTCCGCTCGTACACCCTGACCGCCGGCGGAAACCCGTTCGAGGAGCTGTTCGCGTCGGTGCGGTTCGAACCGGTGGGCAAGGGCCGGCTGGGCGCCGTCCTGGTCGGGACCGGCGAGACGGGTGACGTGCCGATCGTGCGCACCACCACCCGCTACAGCCTGCCCGCGCAGCGTTTTCCGCCGGTGTACGAGCGGCTGGCGCGACAGGTCCAGGCCTGCGCGGCGCTCCCTGCCGCCTTCAACAACGCGCTCGTCGAGAGCTACACGAACGCGTACACCACCATGGGCGGCCACAGCGACCAGGCCCTCGACCTCGCGGACGGGTCGTCCATCGCCGTCTTCTCCTGCTACGAACGACCCGAGGTGCACCCACCGCGGAAACTGGTCGTCGAGCCGAAGGAGCCCGGCGGCGCCACCTACGAGATCCCGATGCCCCACAACAGCGTCATCGTGTTCTCCCTCGACACCAACCGCCGCCACCGCCACCGGATCATGCTGGACAGACCCGCCCAGATGCCCGAGAACCGCTGGCTGGGCGTGACCTTCCGGACATCGAAGACCTTCGTCCGCCACCACGACGGCCATGCGACCCTGTCCAACGGCGCGCACCTGACCTCAGCCGACGCCGCCCAGCAACACGAGTTCTTCCTGCTGCGGCGCCGCGAGAACACCGAAACGGCCTTCACCTACCCTCCGCTGACGTACACCCTCAGCAACAGCGACCTACTGCCACCCCTCACCACCCCACCGACTGACCCACTGTGAACAGGATGGACACCAGTCGCTCGACGAGGTCCTTCTCGAGCGCCAGTGGGACGGCGGGCAGTCGAACACGACAGGACAGCGCGGCGAACACGACGGAAGGGACCCGACAGGTGGACGGCCAGATGCGGTAGGACCGGCCAGCCGCGACGGCCTGTACAGGTATGAGGGACTCCAGCCGCGGGAGCAGCGCTCGTGGTGGAGGTGTTCCCACAGCCCGTGCATGGTCCACTCGATGAACCGGCGGTGCACCGTCGGCCGGGACACCCCGAAAGCCCTCGAGGGCAGCTTCCGCCACGAACAGCAGATCATGCCCAAGACCACAACCTCACCAGCTGAGACCCCTAGACTCGGTGCGGCTCCAGGGCGGCTCGGTGCGCCACCGGCAAGCGGCGCGCCACCGGGAATTGGCGTGGCACCGGCGACCGGCGCGGCCCCACGAGTTGGACCTCCGTGGTCGCCAGCAGACGTGGAAATGTCGGCGGGGCTCGGGACACCGCTGGAGCCGTGGAACTCAACGCCGGTGGGGCGAGCGAAGGCGTTGCCTCCGACGAGCACGGCGTGGCTCGGGTGCACCGCCCGATGGACCGAGATGGGAACCGTTGTCGCCGGTGGACCTGGACCGGCGGGCGGCGCCGAGGGTGCGGGCGGCGCGGGGAGTTCCCCCGGGTGCCCGGGACGGCGGTCGCAGGCGGGGCCGATGCCGGTGCGCCGGGCCGCGCGCTCGCGTGCGGATCCGTCGAACGCCTGACTGGCGGGGTGCCCGCAGACGCCACCGCCGGGGTGCCCGCAGACGAGGTCAAGCCCGCTGCCGACGTCGCAGACAAGGGTGGCACCGGCTGGGCGGCCACAGGCGGTGCCGAGGCGGTCGAGTCCGCTGCTGACGTCGCAGCCAAGGGCGTCGCCGCTGGGGTGCCCGCAGACGTTGCCGAGACGGTCGAGCGTGCTGCCGCCGTCGCGACCGAGGGCGTCACCAGCTGGACCGTCGCGAGCGTCGGTGGCGAAGCGGTTGAAGGTGGCGGTGCAGTCGGAACCGTTGCCCGCTGGGTGGTTGACGGCGCTGGCCCGACCGCCACGGACGTTGCCGGCGAGGTGGTCGAGTGCGCGGCCGAGGGCAGCACGGGCTGAACGGCGCACGCGGTGCCGGTGAGGCGGTCGGAGGCGGTGGTCGTGGTGGCGCGGCCGGGAGACATCGGCGGTGACACGGTCGGAGGGGGCGGTGGTGGGACGGTCGGCGGGGGTGGGGCGGTCGGGCGTGTTGCCGGTGGGGGTGCGGTGGTGAGGGTGCGGGCGTTGCTGAGGCGGGTCAGCTTGGTGGCGTGGCGGGCGGCGAGGCCGTGCGTGCGGGCCTCGGCGAACTCCGCCTTGGCGCGCGACCTGGCCTCCCGCCGGCGGCTGTGCTCCTCAGCGGCGGAGGCGCGCCGGGCGGCGCCGACCGCGGCCCAGTCGACCTCCGAAACCCGCGGCGCCGGGCCGGAAAGCGGTGCGGACAAAGAAAAGTATGGCCGTGGCATGAGCGACCTCCCCTCAACCGCTCACCACCCATCCTTCCTCAACCACACCCCCCGCACACCGGCCGAAAGAAGGGAACCAGGGCGTAGGTCGTCGCGTGTACAGGTGTGACGATTCGCAGACGAACCATCCTCGTGGCCGGGGCAACCGCCGCCGGCACGGCGCTCGCGCCCGGAGCGCCCGGAGCGCCCGGGGTCGCCGTAGCAGCCGGGACAACCGGGACGGCCGAAGTCGTCGTCCTGGCCGTGGGCCGGGGCGGCGGGCCGGCGAAGGCGTTCCTGGAGCTGGTCCGCACCGACCGGCCGGCGGAGCCGATCGGGGTGCCGTTCGAGGGGACGGTGCGGGTGCCGGTCGACCGGGGGACGTACCTGGTCTCGGTGGAGGTGCAGGAGGACCGCGTGCGGACCTGGCTCGTGCAGCCCGGAATCCGGGTCGACGGGGCGGTGACCCTGACCGCCGACGCGCGGGCCGGGCGGCCCGTGGCGATCGCCGTGCCGCGGCAGGACGCGGTGCCGGAGCTGCTCGAGGTCAGGTACAGGATGCCGGTCACCGGTGGTGAGACGTGGGAGAACGGGTTCGCGGTGCGCGGTGACCTGCGTGGCGTGTACTACGGGGCGCTGGGCGGGGAGCGGCCGGTCGACGGGTTCCGGGTCATGGTCGCGGTCACCATGACCGCCGCCGGGGCCGTCTACTTCCTGGCCTGGATGGTGTACGGGCGGCTGCCCGCCGGCCTCGCCCGCACCCTGACCCCGGGACAGCTGAGCACCGTCAGGAGCCGGTTCGGGGCGAGGGTCGGCGGCGCGGGCGTCACGTACACGAGGCCGCGGATGCCGGGCGGGGGCGGGGTGTTCGCCGCGGCCCTGCCGCTCGAGGCGCTCCCGGCGCGCCGCGACGACCACTACAACCTCGACGCGGGCGGCGTGACGTGGCGGACCACGTTCGAGGAGCCGGCCGCCGGGGTGCGGCTGGAAGGGCCGGCCGGCACGGCGTGGAACGAGGGGGTCGCGGCGCCGGGCGTCGACGTACAGGAGCTGCCCGAGCAGTGGGTGTCGCGCAACGGTGACACGCTCGTCGTCGCGGCCCGGCTGCACGGGGACGGCGCCGGGCATCCGGGGAGCGCGGAGTACGCGAGGGCGCGGACGGCCGTGTACCGCGACGGCGTGCTCGTCGCCGAGGCCGACGCCGCGGAAGGGGTGTTCGAGGTGCCGCCGGAGCCGGGACTGTTCCGCCTGGAGATGCGGGCGGAGCCGGCGGCGTTCGGGACCGTCGTCGACGTCGCCTGGACGTTCCGGTCCGAACATGTGCCCGGCGGGGACTGGCGGCGGATGCCGCTGCGCGCGGTGTCCTTCGCGCCTGTACTGCGGGCCGACGGCACCGCCGCCGCCGGCCGGGCGTTTCGCTTCCCGTACCGGATGACGACGCAGGCGACGACGGCGGTGCGGCCGGGTGTGGAGGTGTCCTACGACGACGGGCGCTCATGGTTCCCCGCGCTGGTGACCGCCACGCACGTCGCGGTCGCGCACCCGGGCGGCAAGGGCTGGGTGTCGTTGCGGGCCACGGCCGAGGGGCTGGAGCAGACGACGCTGCGGGCGTATCCGTTCGGGCCTTGACCGCGACGGTGGCGCTGCTGAGAAGATTCCAGCAGCGCCGGGCCCGGTCACGCCACGTGCGCGTCGGCCGCGTCGAGGGCGTCGTCGATCGCGTCGATGCCCTGCAGCAGCTCTTCCTCGGTGACGACCAGCGGCGGCACCACGTGCAGCCGGTTGAAGTGCGTGAACGGCCACACGCCGCGGGCCTTGCAGGCGGCGACGACGTCGGCCATCGGCTTGGCCGCGGCGCCGGACGCGTTGTAGGGCACCAGCATCTCGCGGGTGTCGCGGTCGCGGACCAGCTCGATCGCCCAGAACAGGCCCAGGCCGCGCACCTCCCCGACCGACGGGTGCCGGTCGCGCAGCTTCTCCAGCCGCGGCGCGACGACCCGCTCGCCGAGGTCCTTGACCCGCTCGGGGATCCGCTCGTCGCGCATCACCTCGATGGTCGCGACGGCCGCCGCGCAGGCCAGGGGGTGGCCCGAGTACGTGAGGCCGCCGGGGAACGGGCGCTCCGCGAACGTGTCGTACACCTTGTCGCCGAGCACGACCCCGCCCAGCGGGACGTAACCGGAGTTGACGCCCTTCGCGAACGTGATCAGGTCCGGCACCACACCCCACCGGTCGACGGCGAACCACTCACCGCACCGGCCGAACCCGCTCATCACCTCGTCGCAGATCAGCAGCGCCCCGTGCCGGTCGCACAGCTCGCGGACCCCGGCGAGGTACCCGGGCGGCGGCACGAGGATCCCGTTGGTCCCGACGACCGTCTCCAGCACGACGGCGGCGATCGTGCCCGGCCCCTCGAACATGAACACCTCCTCGAGGTGCTGCAGGGCGCGCTGGGTCTCCTGCTCCGGGCTGTCCGCGTGGAAGGAGGAGCGGTAGGGGTACGGGCCGAAGAAACGCACGACGCCCGGCATCGCGGGCTCGTTGGCCCAGCGGCGCGGATCGCCGGTGAGCGTGATCGATCCGGTGGTCGCGCCGTGGTACGACCGGTACGCGGCCAGGATCTTGTGCCGGCCGGTCGTCAGCCGCGCCATCTTGACGGCGTGTTCGTTGGCCTCGGTGCCGCCGTTGGTGAAGAACACGTGCGACAGGTCCCCGGGCGCCACCTCCGCGATGAGCCGCGCGGCCTCGCTGCGCGCCGGGTTGGCGAAGCTCGGCGCGACCGTGCACAGCAGCGCCGCCTGCTCCTGGATCGCGGCGACGACCCGCGGGTGCTGATGCCCGAGGTTCAGGTTCACCAGCTGTGAGGAGAAGTCGAGGTACCTGGTGCCGGCGGCGTCCCAGAACGTGCTGCCGAGGCCGCCGGTGACGACGACCGGGTCCAGCGCCCGCTGCGCCGACCAGGAGTGGAAGACGTGCGCGCGGTCGTCACGGTAGGCGTCCGCGTCGGAGATGTGTCCGGTCATGAGCCGACGCTAATCGCACACGTCCGGCCGTACAATAGCTTCATCGTTACAGGTTGTTACGGGTCCTATGCTGAGGACCATGCAGATCACCTCGACCGCTGAACTGGAGGACCTGCTCGGGTCGCCGATGCCCCGGGCCGCGAGCAAGGAACGCAGCACCCTGGCACAGACCGACCGGGACTGGCTGGCGCTGTCGCCGTTCGTCCTCGTCGGCACCTCCGACGCCGACGGCAACTGCGACGTCTCCCCGAAGGGCGACCCGCCCGGCTTCACCCACGTCATCGACGAGCGGACCATCGCCCTGCCGGAGCGCCCCGGCAACCGGCGCGCCGACAGCTTCCACAACATCCTCGCCAACCCTCACGTCGGCCTGATCTTCCTGATCCCGGGCCGCCGCGAGACGCTGCGCATCAACGGCCGCGCCCGCCTGCTCACCGACGCCCCGTGGTTCTCCTCGATGGTCGTCGAGGGCCACCGGCCGATCCTCGCCCTCGTCGTCGACATCGACACCATCTTCTTCCACTGCCAGAAGGCCTTCATGCGCTCCAACCTGTGGAAGCCCGAGACCTGGACCCCCGAGGACCTGCCGTCCCACGCGAAGCTCATCAAGAGCGTCCTGAACACCAACGAGTCGCTCGAGCAGCTCGAGGAGTACTACGCCGAGGACCGCTACAGCCGCGGCCTCTACACCTCCTGACCCTTCCCCGCCCCCGCGAACAGTTCGGTGAGGTCCGGGTACAGCTTCTCCAGCCGCCCGGCCTCACCGAACCCCGCCGGCCACCGCGCGCCGGGAATCCCGCGCGGCCTGCGCTCGAACGCGTCCGGAAGCTCCACGAGCGCCGCGTACGTCGGATGCAGCTTGGCGAGGACGAGCTCGAACGCGGCCTCACCCACGCCGAGCAGCTCCTCCGCGTGCGGATAGTCCTCGTCCGACCAGCGCTCACCCCGCATGCCCGCCAGCCGCCGCACCTGCGGATGCTCAGCCAGCAGGTCAGGATCGTCCAGCACCCACTCGAACATCTCCCGCCCCAGCGCCACCACCCACGGCCGGAAGCAGTAGAAGTTGTCCTCCGACACCTCGGCCCCGGTGACGATCTGGGCCGCCTCCCACAGCTCGCAGGTGAGCAACTGGTCGCACTTCTCCACCATCATCGTGTGGAACCGCACGATCTCCGCAACCGGCAACCGCGCCAGCCGCGCCTCCAGCGCCCGGAACCGCCGTTCCCCGGCCGGCTCGACCGCCTGCCAGAACGTCTCCTCATCCACCGCCCCATGATCTGCCCTCGACACAAACCCGCTGGTGTCGGTCGATCATGGTCGCGATACTGCGCGGATGAGCAGATTTACCGAGGTCATCGTGCTGGCGAAGGAAGCGGAGCAGGTGATGGAGCCGCTCACGCTGCCCGACCCGCAGCGGGGCTGGCACCAGTGCTTCGGTCGCGTCGACGAGAACCAGTTCTACGGCACGAACTTCGGCTCGTCCGAGTGCTACGCCTGGGTCATCCAGTTCCAGCGCCAGACCTGGGCGGGGTTGCTGCCGCTCCTCGAGTCGCTGCCCTGGCCGCGGCCGGAGTCGGTGCAGGTGCTCATCCGCGACGAGGAGGACGACTGTTTCGGCCTGTGGATGCTGTACGACGGCAAGCTGGCCGAGGTGCCGCTGCCTCACACGGACCGCTACAACAACGGCCGCACCATCACCGGCGTCCTGTCCCGCACCGACCGGGTATGACCCCCTGCGGACTCGTATGCGGCCGCGGTCAGGTGGTGGCGTCGTGCATGGACTTGGTGAAGACGGACTCGGCGTCGGCGTGTTCTTCGCTCTGGGGGCCGTTGCGCACCTCGACGAGGGTGCCGTCGTGGAGGGTGAGCTGCCAGTGGAAGCGGAGCTTGGTGGTGCGGACGGCGGCGGTGATCTCCTCGTACGGGATGAAGCGCGCGCCGGGGGTGGTGGCGAGTTCGCGGGGGTTGCCGTCGGCGAGCCAGCGGCGCATCCGGTAGCGGGCCATGCCCGTCTTGTACCGCGGCATCCCCGGCATCACGAGCAGCCCTTGGCTGAGGATGAGCAGGTCCGCGCGGGAGCCGTCGACGATGGCGGTGGTGATGCCGGCGAGGATGCCGGCGTGCTCGGTGCCGACGCGCTGGCGGACGTGGCGGGCGGTGGTGACGTCGACGCCGCGGGCGTGCAGCTGCTGGCGGGCGAGGGCCACGGTCGCCGGGTCGCAGGCGAGGCCGGCGGGCTGGGAGAGGTCGAGGCGGGCGCCGGAGAGGTCGACCAGGAAGGCGGACGCGGTCCAGGACACCTGCCAGCGGGCCACGCCGGAGCGGACGGCGGCGAGGCGGAGCAGGGTCTCCAGCGGCGCGGCGAAGCGGGTGCGGGCCTCGCGGCGGGTCGCGTCGGGGAAGAGCGGGCCGGCGAGGTCGTCGAGGCGGCCGGCGGCGACGAGGTCCAGGACGGCGCCGACGTCGGGGACGGGCCGGCCGACGGCGCGGCTGAACGCGCGGAGCATCGTGTCGGACTGCTCCTGCAGGTCGGAGGTCTGCACGGCGGCGCGGAACTCGTCCCAGGGCAGGACCATGGCGGCCGGCAGCGCCACGGCCTGCAGGGCGCGGCCGGCGGCGGCCAGGTCCGCGACGAGGACGGCGGCGGGTCCGGCGGCGGCGGCGAAGGAGGACTCCGGCGCCGCCATGACGGCCTCGACGCGGGCGGCCAGCGGCGGGTGGGTGTCCCAGCGGTCGTGCGGGCGCGCCGCCGTGACGAGCCGGGCGCGCACCGCCGAGACCTCCTCCGCGCGGGCGCGCAGCAGCGGCGGGAAGCCGCCGAACACGTCGTCGGGCAGGTAGCCGGCGTCCAGGCCGGGGCGCACGACGGTGCCGAGATAGAAGCCGAACACCTGGTCCAGGACCTCGACCTCGCGCAGGGCGCTCGCCGCCGGCAGCCGGCCCGCCACCCGTACCGCGGCGAGATCCGCCTCGAGCTCCTGGCGGCGGCTGACGGCGTTGTGCACGAGCAGGAACAGGGCGGCGTAGGCGCGGAAGACCCAGCCGGCGACGTTGGACGTGCCGAGGTGGCCGATGGTGCGGGCGAGGGCGAGGCGGCCGCGGTACGAGATGCCGGCGAACCTCGTGTGGCTGCCGGAGTAGTGGCCGAGCTCGTGCGCGAGGACGAACCGCAGCTGCGCGACGGTCAGCGTCTGCAGCAGCGGCATCCCCACGTACAGGTGGCGGCGCCCGCCGATCAGCCCCATCAGGTGGGCCCGTTCGCTGACGGCGGCGTTGACCTCCGGCACCAGGTGGATCTCATCCGGGGCGCGGGTGCCGACCGCCGCGGCCAGCTCGCGCACCGTCTGCCACAGCCCGGGCGCGTTGTGCGGGGTGAGCGGGATGCCCTGCGGGCCCGCGCCGTCGGCGCGCAGCGCCTTCCAACTGCCGTAGCCGACGGCCCACACGTTCGCGACGAACACCGCCACGCCGAGCTTCACGCCGATGAAGCCGGTGGTGACGCTCGCCACCCAGATCGCGAGGGCAAGCCCGGCCGCGAACTGTACGAGAGCGAGGACGTAGAAGCCGGCCAGCATGATCAGCGACAGGAAGGCGCGGACGGCGACGGTCATCGTCAGGCCGTGCTGTCTCTGGCGCGCGCCGTCGACCGGGCCCTGGTGAACGCGACGTCGGGGGTCGCGAGGTACGACCAGGGCCAGCGCGTCACCCGGTCGCCGAGCACGTCGAAGCGCTCGGCGGCGGCGGGCCGGTCGCCGTTGAGCGTGAACGCCATCGCGAACGCGTTGTCGCCGGCGGCCCAGCCGGGGCGCCGCTCGTAGCGGTTGTGCCGCACGGAGCGGTCCGCGGCGAGGCGCAGCCGCTCGCCGACCTCGGGGCTGTGCATGTACTCGCCGTCCTCGCCCTCGGGCAGGTCCAGCCAGTGCTCGATGTGCGCGTCGGCGACCAGGACCCCGAGCGGCGAGCCGGGCGGTGCGGCGGCGGCCGCGGACTCGGCGAAGTCGTGCATCAGCTCGTGCGAGCCGCTCCACTTGCGGCACAGCTGCTGCAGCATGTGCGAGTGGGCGTCGCGGTGCCACGGGTGCCGGCGGACCGCCTCGTCGAACCGGCGGCGGGTCTCGTCGAGGCCGAGCTGCCTGGCCCGGCCGAGTGTGACGAGCCCCACCCAGGGCGTCGGGTCGTCGGCGTCGAGCTCGGTCGCGTCGTCGAGGCAGTCCTCGGCGAGCTTCAGCCGGCGGAAGAACACCTTGAACGCGTCCTCGCTGACCGTCGAGGCGCTGCCGTTGCCGCGGGCCTGCCACGCCCAGTCGATCGCGTGCAGCCCCTTGACGGTGAGCGGGGTCGCCTTGCCGGGCACCGCGGCGATCCACTCGTCGATCCACGCGCCGTCGCCGGCGTGCTCGCCGAGGACGCGGCAGTAGAAGTACCGGTCGTCGGGGTGTTCGACATCACGCAGCGTCTCCGCCGCCGCCTGCCAGTCGCCGCGCTTCGCGGCCGCGATGAGCCGGGTCGCCTCAGGGTCGCCCTGTGCCGGGTCGATGTCCAGGTGTTCGATCCTGTCTGCGGCTCTTCGCCGGAATGGCCACATCGAACCTGTTCCTCCCCGTGACGGTCAACGGCCCAGAACTATAGGGTCCGCCGTCCACGGCTGCTATCGGCCCCGCGACGGTAGGGCTAGGCCCACTGTTTCCGGGCCGGGGCGCCGCGAGAATGGCGACATGAGGGTGAAGGCGTTCGTGCGGGCCGGGGCCGTCGCGATCGGGCGGGTCGCGCTGCTCGGGCTGCTGTCGCCGCCGGTGAAGCTGGTGCTGCTCATCCTGTCCGTGGTGTCGCTGGCGCTCAGCGTGATCGGGCTGGGGCTCGTGCTGGCGCCGCTGGTGGCGATGCTCGTGCGGGCGTACGCCGACCTGCACCGGCGGGCGGCACGCGACTGGTCGTGGGTCGACATCCCCCGGCCGTACCGGCCGCTGCCCGCGGGCGCGTTCGTCGGGACCCCGCGCCGGTGGTGGTGGCTGGTCCGCGACCCGGCGACGTGGCGGGACCTGCTGTGGCTCCTGGCGGGCGCCCCCGTCGGGCTGCTGCTGGGTCTCGCCGGTCCGGTGCTGCTGGTGTACGGCCTGGAGGGGCTCCTCGGGGTGGCGGTCATCATCGACGCCGCGACCGGCCGGTACGGCTACGGCGTCACCTGGCCGATCTCCGACACCCTCGACGTCGTCAGCGTCCCGCCGCAGGGTGCGCTCGTCACCGCCGGCGCCCTGTACGCGGGACCGTGGCTGCTGTGGACGCTGGCGCACTTCGACCGGCTGCTGCTCGCCCCGACCCGCGGCGCCGCGCTCGCCACGCTCGCCGAGCGGGTCGACCGGCTCACCGAGACCCGCACCCACGTCGTCGACGCGCAGGCCGCGGAGCTGCGCCGGATCGAGCGGGACCTGCACGACGGCGCGCAGGCGCGGATCGTGTCGCTGTCGATGAGCCTCGGGATGGCCGAGGACCTCGTCGCCCGCGACCCGGCCGCCGCGCAGGCGCTCATCGCCGAGGCGCGGGAGGCGAGCGGGCTGGCGCTCGCGGAGCTGCGGCACCTGGTGCGCGGTATCCACCCGCCGGTCCTCGCCGAACGCGGCCTCGACGGCGGCGTGCGGGCCCTCGCGCTGACGCTGCCCCTGCCGGTGACCGTCACCGTCGACCTGGACGGCCGCCCCGACGCGCCGGTGGAGTCCGCGGCGTACTTCGCGGTCGCCGAGGCCCTCACCAACGTCGTCAAGCACGCGCACGCGTCGGCGGCCTGGGTATCGTTGACCCACCTCGGTGGCGCGCTGCACATCACCGTCGGCGACGACGGTGTCGGCGGCGCCGAGGAGCGAAGCGGCTCCGGGTTGACCGGGGTCGCGCGCCGGCTGGGCGCGTTCGACGGCGTCCTGCGCGTCGACAGCCCGCCCGGTGGCCCGACCGTGCTGACCATGGAGCTGCCGTGCGCGTTGTCATCGCCGAGGACCTCGCCCTCCTCCGCGACGGGCTGATCCGGCTGCTCAGCTCGTACGGCTTCACGGTCGCCGCGGCCGTCGACACCGGCGAGGCGCTGCACGAGGCGCTGCTGGAGCACCGGCCCGACGTCGCCGTCGTCGACGTGCGGCTGCCGCCGACCTTCACCGACGAGGGCCTGCGCGCGGCAATCGCCGCCCGGGCCGCGGTGCCGGGCCTGCCGGTGCTGGTGCTGTCGCAGCACGTGGAGCAGCTGTACGCGCGGGAGCTGCTCTCCGACCGCCGCGGCGGCGTCGGCTACCTGCTGAAGGACCGGATCGCGACCGTCGGCGAGTTCGTCGACGCGGTCCGCCGGGTCGCCGGCGGCGGCACCGCCATGGACCCGGAGGTCGTGTCCCAGCTGCTGGCCCGCAGCACCCCGACCGCGGCCCTCACCCCGCGCGAGCGCGAGGTGCTCGGTCTGATGGCGGAGGGCCGCTCCAACGCCGCGATCGCGTCCCGGCTCTTCGTCACCGACAAGGCCGTCGGCAAGCACATCAACAACATCTTCGCCAAGCTCGGCCTGCCCCAGTCGGAGGACGACAACCGCCGCGTCCTCGCGGTCCTCGCCTACCTCAACGCGTAGTGCGATCGGGCGCTCGACAACGGGTGATGGGCGGCGCGGCCTGCTCTGATTCGGCGTACATTCACGCTGAGCGACGGGAGGTGACGCGATCGGAGATCGATTAGGAACGCTCCTGTACCGTGCCAAGAAGACGGCCGCGCGGCACCGCCCCCGTCCGTGACGGGCAACCGGCGGGCCGCGTCAACCAGCGGGCCGCGTCAACCAGCGGCCGCCGGGGTAACGGACGCGACATGGGTGCGGTGGTGGTCGGGCAGCTGGCCCGCGATCTCGTGATGGTCATGGAACGCCTGCCGGACGTGCACGCGTCGGGTGCGGTCCGGCAGCGGCTCGAGCAGCTCGGCGGGAAGGGCGCCAACCAGGCCGTCGGCCTGTCGCAGCTCGGCGTCGCGACGGCGCTCGTCGCGGTGGCCGGTGACGACCCGGTCGGCGACGCGCTGCTGGCCAGGGCCGCGCTCGACGGCATCGACGTGACGCACGTGGTGCGGCGGCCGGGCACGGCGACCGGGCTGATCGTCGAGGCCCTGGAGGACGGCGGCCGGTGGCGCTACCTGGAGCACCTGCCGCAGGGTGTCCTGCTGACCGAGGCGGACGTGCGGGCCGCCGAAGACGTGCTGCGCGCCGCCGGCGCGGTGCTCGTGCAGCTGCAGCAGCCCCTCGACGCGGTCCGTGCCGCCGTGGAACTTTCAGGCGGGCTGACCGTCCTCGACGGTGCCGTCACCGACCGGTCGCTCCTGCACGGCGCCGACGTCCTGCGCGCCGACGCGCACGAGGCGGAGCTGCTGCTGGGGGTGCCGGCGCGGGAGAAGGACGTCCTGGCGGCGGCGCCGGCGCTGCTGGACGCCGGGCTGCGGCTGCTCGCGTTCGCGCTCGCGGACGGTGGTGACCTGTTCGTGTGGCGCGACGGCCACGAGCGGGCCCCCTGGCGCGACAGCCACGAGCCGGTCCCCTGGCGTGACGGGCACGAGCTGGTCCCCCACGCGGCCGGCGAGGCCGTCGACACGACCGGCGGCGGCGACGCGCTCACGGCCGCCCTGACCGCCGCGCTGCTGGACGGGGCGACGCCCCGGGAGGCGGCGCGGGAGGCGGTGGCGGCCGCCGGGCGCGTCGTCACGCACGCCGGCGGCCGCCCGGGGCTCACGCCCCGCCGGCGGTCAGCGTGACCGTCTGCGGGGTGAACGAGGTGCCGAGGACGTCGACGCCGGCGGCCTTGGCCGCGTCGATCGCCTTCTGCATGTAGTCGTTGGTGTAGGCCAGGCCTTCGGGCTTCTTCTTCAGGACGGTGTCGCCGACCTGGTTCTTCGTCGTCATCGAGATGTCGACGGTCTGGTTCCAGGCGGCCTCGTCGACGAGCCCGACGCCCTTCGCGGCGGGCCAGACGAGCTTGTTGACCTCGTTCATCTGCCACAGCTGGTGGCTCTTGCCGAGCTTGGAGCCCTTCGCGACGACCATGTCGCGGCACTCCTCCGGCTTGTCGCGGCAGTACGCCCAGCCCTTGATGGTCGCGGTGAGGAACTTGACCGTCTGGTCCTGGTACGCCTTGTCCTTGAGCTTGTCGGTGTTGGCCCAGACGGCGTCCTGCAGCATCGAGGTGCCGACGGTCTTCCAGTCGATGATGGAGAAGTCCGAAGCCTGGTACAGCGCGCCGGTCGCCGGGTTGGTGGCCTCGAGCAGCTGCGCGTACTCGTTGTAGGACATGGCCTGCGCGACGTCGATCTCCTTCTTCAGCAGCGCCTGCATGTCGAACTGCTGCTGCACGAGGGTGACGTCCTTGCCGGGGTCGAGGCCGGCCTTCGTCATGCCGGCGAAGAGCTCGAACTCGTTGCCGAAGCCCCAGTTGCCGACCTTCTTGCCCTTGAAGTCGCCCGGAGACTTGATGCCGCTGCTGGCGAACGCGACCTGGTAGGTGCCGGAGCGGGCGAAGATCTGCCCGACGTCGGTGATGCCGGCGCCCTGCTCGCGCGAGGCGAGGGCCTTCGGCACCCAGGCGACGGCGTAGTCGGCCTTGCCGGTCGCGAGGACCGTCTGTGGCACGATGTCGACGCCGCCCTCGATGAGCTGCACGTCGAGGCCCTGCTCCTTGTAGAAGCCCTTGTCGGCGGCGGCGATGTAGCCGGCGAACTGGGCCTGGAAGAACCACTGCAGCTGCAGCTTCACGGTGGTGACGCCGCCGCTGCCGGTGGTGGTCGTCGTCGGTGTGTCGGCGGTGCCGCAGCCGGCGAGCGCGAGGCTCGCGACGGCGGCGCCGGTGATGAGGGACCTGATCCGCATGGGCGCTCCTCGAAAAAACTACGAACGAACTACGAACGGGCCTTCCAGGGCATTGCGAGACGCTCCAGCAGGAGCGTGGTCAGGTAGAAGACGAGGCCGAGGGCGCAGGCGCCGACCACGAACGCCCACGCTCGGGGATACGCGGTGAACGCGGCGGCGGAGGTGATCCGCGCCCCCAGCCCGTCCTGCAGGCCGCCGAAGTACTCGGCGACGACCGCGGCGATGACGGCGAGGGAGGACGCCTGCCGCAGTCCGGTGAACACGTAGGGCAGCGCGCCGGGCAGGCGCACGAGCCGGGCGAACGTCCAGCCGCCCGCCGCGTAGCTGGCCATCAGCTCGCGGTGGGTGGGGTCGACCTCCCGCAGCCCCCGCAGCGTGTTGATGAAGACCGGGAAGAACACGATGATCCCGGCGACGACCCGCCGCGGCAGGCTGCTGGTGGAGTCGAACATGTTGTTGAGGATCGGGGCGAGGGCGATGATCGGCAGCGCGTTGACGACCGCCGCGTACGGCACGGCGACGTCGCTGAGCAGCTTCGACCGGCTGGTGGCGAGCGCGGCGAGGATCGCGACGGCGGTGCCGCCGACGAGCCCGACGAGGGCGTTGGCGCCGCTGGCGAGCGCGGCGTCGAGCACGTTGCCGCGCTGCTCCACCAGCTGCGCCCAGATCGCCGACGGCGCCGGCAGGATGAACGGCGCGATCCGTCCGGCCGTGACGACGACCTCCCAGAGCACGATCGCGACGACGCCGACCAGCACCGGGGGCAGGACCGATCGGAGGTATCTCATGCCCGCAGCGCCTTCCGGACCGCGGTGACGTGCTCGAAGTAGGCCGGGGACTGCCGGGCCGCCTCGTCGCGGGCCGGCAGGTCGATGTCGACGGTCGCGGTGATCCGGCCGGGCCGGGCGGACATGACGACGACCTTGCCGGACAGGAACACCGCCTCGGAGATCGAGTGCGTGACGAAGACCGTGCTGGTGCCGGTCTTGGCACAGATCTGCAGCAGCTCGCCCTGCAGCCGCTCCCTCGTCATCTCGTCGAGGGCGCCGAAGGGCTCGTCCATGAGCAGCAGCGGCGGGTGTACCGCCAGGGCCCGCGCGATCGCGACCCGCTGCTGCATGCCGCCGGACAGCTGAGCCGGGTAGTGCCCGGCGAAGTCGGCGAGGCCGACGAGCGCGAGCATCTCCTCGGCCCGCTGCCGGCGTTCCGCCTTGGGCACCTTGCGCAGTTCGAGGGGGAGCTCGACGTTGCGCCGCACGGTGCGCCACTCGAAGAGGCCGGCCTGCTGGAAGGCGATGCCGTACTCCTGGTCGCGGCGGGCCTGCGCGGCCGGTTTCCCTGCGACGGTGACGGTGCCCGCGGTAGGCTCGATGAGGTCGGCGATGAGCCGCAGGAGGGTGCTCTTGCCGCACCCGGACGGCCCGATCAGCGACACGAACTGTCCACTGTCGACGGTCAGGTCCACGTCGGACAGCGCGGTCACCTCGTCGGGGCGACCCGCGTTGAACACCTTGCTGACACCAGCGATCGAGACAGCGCTCATACGACGTTCACCTCGACCCTACGCCTGTGCCGCATGAGGGGGAGCTCGAGCAGGCTGACGGTGCCGGCGACGACGAGGCCGAGGACGGCGGCGCCGAGCATGGCGGTGTAGACCTTCGCGGGGTCAGAGGTGGCCTCCCTGGAGTACTCGATGACGAGCCGGCCGATCCCGCCGCGGGTGCCGGTGGAGATCTCGCCGACGACCGCGCCGACGACCGCGGCCGCACCGGCGAGGCGCAGCGCGGGGAACAGGAACGGCAGCGCGGCGGGCAGCCGCAGCTTCAGGTACGTGCGCCACCAGCCGGCGGCGTAGGAGCGCATCAGCTCCACGCCCGACGCCGACGGGGACTGCAGGCCGCGCAGCAGTCCGACGGCGACGGGGAAGAACGCGAGGTACGAGGCGATGACGGCGACCGTCATCCAGTCCTGCCACGGGTACGGGCCGAACGACAGGGCGCCGCTCCAGCCCGCGACGAGCGGCGCGAGCGCCACCAGGGGCACGGTCTGCGACAGCACCACGTAGGGCAGCAGGCCCCGCTCCACGACCCGGAACCGTTGCATCAGCGTGGCGAGGACGAAGCCGATCGCCGTACCGACGAGAAAACCGACGGCGGTGACACCCAGCGTGAACAGGCAGGCGTCGGCGACGACCTGCCACACGGGACGGCCGCCGGTCAGCTCCGGCCGCCCCAGCCGCTGCGCGACCGTCCACAGGTGCGGCATCGACAGGTCGTCGGCGCGGGGCAGCACCTTCACGCCGAGGACCGCGGTGCCCTCGGGGTCGCCGACCGCCTTGTACCCCTCCCACAACAGGGCGAAGACGACCAGCCCCCCGAGAGCACCGAGGACCTTCTTCATGACAGCGCCGGGATGATCTGCTCGCCGTAGGCGCGCAGCGTCGATTCCTTCGCGTCGTGCTGCAGGTACACGGCGAACTGGTCGACGCCGAGTTCCTTCAGCTCGTTGAGCCGTTGCAGGTGTTGCTCGACCGGGCCGAGGACGCAGAACCGGTCGATGATCTCGTCGGGCACGAAGTCGGTGTGCGGGTTGCCGGCCCGCCCGTGCTCGGCGTAGTCGTAGCCCTTGCGGCCCTTGATGTAGTCGGTGAGGGCCGTCGGGACCGCGCCGTCGCTGCCGTACCGCTCGACGATGTCGGCGATGTGGTTGCCGACCATACCGCCGAACCACCGGGTCTGGTCCCGCTGGTGTTCGAGGTCGTCGCCCACGTACGCGGGCGCCGCGACGCAGAACTTGATCGCCGCCGGGTCGCGGCCCGCCTTCTCGGCCGCGTCCCGCACCGCCTTGATCATCCAGGCGGCGATGTCGGGGTCGGCGAGCTGCAGGATGTACCCGTCGCCGACCTCGCCGGTGAGCGCGAGGGCCTTCGGCCCGTACGCGGCGACCCACACCTCGAGGCGGCTGTCGGGCGCCCACGCGAACCGCAGGTCCCGGTCGCGCAGGTGCACCTCCCGGCCGTTGCCGAGCTCGCGGATGACCTGCACGCACTCGCGCAGCTCGGCGAGGGTCGTCGGCCGGCTGCCGAGGACCCGCACCGCGGAGTCGCCGCGGCCGATGCCGCAGACGGTGCGGTTGCCGTACATCTCGTTGAGGGTGGCGAACAGCGACGCCGTCACGGTCCAGTCGCGGGTGCCGGGGTTGGTGACCATCGGCCCCACGATCACCCGCTCGGTGTCGGCGAGGATCTTGCTGTAGATGACGAACGGCTCCTGCCACAGCACGTGCGAGTCGAACGTCCACACGTGGCTGAACCCGGCCGCCTCCGCCTGTTTCGCGAGCTCGACCGTTTGCGTCGCAGGCGGGTCACACTGGAGCACCACCCCTACATCCATACGTCACCTCACCTTGGGGAAGCCCAGGTCGACCTCCGACGTGGCCGGGTCGGGCCAGCGGGAGGTGACGACCTTGCTGCGCGTGTAGAACTGGATCCCTTCGGGGCCGTACATGTGCAGGTCGCCGAAGAGCGAGGACTTCCAGCCGCCGAAGCTGTAGTAGGCGACGGGGACCGGGACCGGGACGTTGACGCCGACCATGCCGCAGACGACGTCGTACTGGAACTGCCGGGCGGCGCCGCCGTCGCGGGTGAAGATGGCGGTGCCGTTGCCGTACTCGTTGTCGTTGACGAGCTTCAGGGCCTCGTCGTAGGAGTCCACGCGGACCACGGACAGGACCGGGCCGAAGATCTCGTCGGTGTACAGCGGGGAGTCGGTGCTGACCTTGTCCACCAGTGACGCGCCGAGGAAGAACCCGGGGCCGTTGCTGACCGGGGCGTCGCGGCCGTCGACGACGACCTCGGCCGTCCCGGGCTCGCTCAGGTAGCCGGCGACCTTGTCGCGGTGTTCGCGGGTGATGAGCGGGCCCATCTCCGCGGCCGGGTCGCTGGCCGGGCCGACCGCGATCCGGCCGATCCGTTCGCTGATCGCGTGCACCAGCGGGTCGGCGACGGCACCGACGGCGACGACGACGGAGATCGCCATGCACCGCTCCCCCGCCGAGCCGTACCCGGCGGACACCGCGGCGTCGGCGGCGGAGTTCACATCCGCGTCGGGCAGGACGACCATGTGGTTCTTCGCGCCGCCGAGCGCCTGGACCCGCTTGCCGGCCCTGGTGCCGGCCTCGTAGACGGCCTTGGCGATCGGGGTGGAGCCGACGAAGCTCAGCGCCTGCACGTCGGGGTGGGCCAGGAGGGTCTCGACGGCTTCCCGGTCGCCCTGCACGACGTTGAACACGCCGTCGGGCAGCCCGGCCTGGCGGAGCAGGTCGGCGAGGAGCAGCGAGACGGACGGGTCCTTCTCGCTCGGCTTGAGCACGAACGTGTTGCCGCAGACGAGCGCGTTGGCGAACATCCACATCGGGACCATCGCCGGGAAGTTGAACGGGGTGATGCCGGCGACCACCCCGAGGGGCTGGCGGATCGAGTACACGTCGACGCCGTTGGACGCCTGCTCGCTGTAGCCGCCCTTGAGCAGGTGCGGGGCGCCGGTGGCGAACTCGACGTTCTCCAGCCCGCGGGCCACCTCGCCGGCGGCGTCGGCGACGGTCTTGCCGTGCTCGGCGCTGACGAGCGCCGCGATCTCCTTGCGGTTGGCGTCCACCAGCTCACGGAAGCGGAACATGACCTCGGCGCGCCGGGACAGCGACGCCGCCCGCCACGCCGGGAACGCCTTCAGGGCGCTGGCGACCGCCCTGTCGGTCTCCGCTTTCGTGGCGGCGACGACGTACGCCTGCTGCTCGCCGGTCGCCGGGTCCCAGACCGGCAGCCGGCGGCCGCTGGTGCCTTCCACGGCGGCACCGTCGAGCCAATGCTTGATCTCACGCATGTCTTGTTGCCTCGGTTTCAGATCAGGTAGTCGGAGAGTCCGCGGCGGACGAACTGCCCGTGGCCCTTGCCGCCGTGATACGCGCCGTCGGCGACGATCACGCGGCCGCGGGACATGACGGTGTCGACCTTCCCGGCGATCTCGTAGCCTTCCCAGGCGGAGTGGTCCATGTTCATGTGGTGCGTCTCGACGCCGATGCGGGTGCGGGCCGCCGGGTCGTACAGGACGATGTCGGCGTCGGATCCGGGCGCGATGATGCCCTTGCGGGGGAACAGGCCGAACATGCGCGCGGGGGTGGTCGCGATCGTCTCGACCCAGCGGGCGAGGCTGAGCTTGCCGTCGACGACGCCTTGGTACAGCAGGTCGACGCGGTGCTCGACGCTGCCGATGCCGTTGGGGATCTTCGAGAAGTCGCCGATGCCGAGCTCCTTCTGGTCCTTGAAGCAGAAGGGGCAGTGGTCGGTGGACACGACGGACAGGTCGTTGGTGCGCAGCCCCTGCCACAGGTCGGCGCGGTGCGTCTCGTGCTTGCTGCGCAGCGGCGTCGAGCAGACCCACTTGGCGCCCTCGAAGCCGGGCGCGCCGAGCTGGTCCTCCAGCGTCAGGTACAGGTATTGCGGGCACGTCTCGGCGAAGACGTTGCGGCCGAGGTCGCGGGCGGCGGCGACCTGTTCGAGGGCCTTGCTGGCGGACAGGTGCACGATGTAGAGCGGGCAGTCGGCGGCGACCCCGGCGAGCCAGATCGCGCGGCTGGTCGCCTCCGCCTCCAGGGCCTCGGGGCGGGTGAGGCCGTGGTGGATCGGGTCGGTCTCGCCGCGTTCGAGGGCCTGCTTGACCAGGACGTCGATCGCGGGCCCGTTCTCCGCGTGCATCATGATCATGGCGCCGTTGTCGCGGGCCTTCTGCATGGCGCGCAGGATCTGGCCGTCGTCGCTGTAGAAGACGCCGGGGTACGCCATGAACAGCTTGAAGCTGGTGATCCCCTCGTCGGTGACGAGGGTGTCCATGGCCTTGAGCGACTCGTCGTCGACGCCGCCGAGGATCATGTGGAACGCGTAGTCGATGTGGCAGTTGCCGTCGGCTTTGCCGTGCCAGGCGGCGAGCCCGTCCTGCACCACCTCGCCGGTGCGCTGCACCGCGAAGTCGATGATGGTGGTCGTGCCGCCCCAGGCGGCGGCGCGGGTGCCGGTGTCGAACGTGTCGCTGGCGAACGTGCCACCGAACGGCAGCTCCATGTGGGTGTGCGCGTCGACGGCGCCGGGGATGACGTACTTGCCGGTCGCGTCGATCGTCTCGAAGTCGCCCTCGGCCGGCCCCTGCCCGGGAGAGAAGATCGCCGACACCTGCTCGCCGACGACGAGCACGTCGGCGGGGAGCGCACCCGTGGGACCGATCACGGTCCCGCCCTTGATGAGGATCACGGTTTCACCAGGTCCCCGTACGCGTCCGGGCGCCGATCCCGGTAGAACTGCCATCGGTCCCTGACCTCGGCGAGCAGGCCCATGTCGAGGTCGCGGACGATCAGCTCCGGGTTGTGCGAGTCGCCGACCTCGCCGACGAACTTCCCCTCCGGGTCCACGAAGTACGAGGTGCCGTAGAAGTCGTTCTCGCCCAGGTCCTCAATGCCGGTGCGGTTGATCGCGCCGATGAAGTACTCGTTGGCGACGGCGCTCGCCGGCTGCTCCAGCTGCCACAGGTACGCGGACAGGCCGCGGCTGGTCGCGGACGGGTTGAAGACGATCTGCGCGCCGTTGAGACCGAGCGCCCGCCAGCCCTCCGGGAAGTGCCGGTCGTAGCAGATGTAGACGCCGACCTTGCCGACCGCGGTGTCGAAGACGGGGTAGCCGAGGTTGCCCGGGCGGAAGTAGAACTTCTCCCAGAAGCCCTTCACCTGCGGGATGTGGTTCTTGCGGTACTTGCCGAGATACTTCCCGTCCGCGTCCACCACGGCCGCGGTGTTGTACAGGACGCCGGGCTGCTCCTGCTCGTACATCGGCAGCACCATCACCATGCCCAGCTCCGCGGCGAGAGCCTGGAAGCGTTCGGTGGTGGGGCCGGGGATGGACTCGGCGTACTCGTAGTAGGCCTTGTCCTGCACCTGGCAGAAGTAGGGTCCGTAGAACAGCTCCTGGAAGCAGATGACCTTGGCGCCCTGCGCCGCGGCCTGCCTCGCGTACTCCTCGTGTGCCTTGATCATCGACTCTTTGTCGCCCGTCCAGCTCGTCTGGACGATGGCGGCCCGGATCACGTCTGCCATGGCTGCCCCTCTCTGGGCTTCTGCGGCTTCAACAGTGCTGGGCTTTACGTTGACCTTGTCTCGGGTCGGATGCCGTAGGACACTAACGACACAAATCTAGGCGGACAATGGTCCAAGCGTTACAGAATGTTTCGGAGATGTAATTTGCTCGCGCTCATCGCCGGGGCGGTCGACGACCGCAGCGCCCGGGGAATCGCCGCCGCCGTCAGCCGACTGGTGACCGCCGGGACGCTGCCCGCGGGCTCCCGCCTGCCGACCGTGCGGGACGTCGCGCGCGAGCTCGGCATCAGCCCCACCACCGTGTCCGAGGCGTGGCGCAGCCTTGCCCGGGCCGGCGCAATCCAAACCCGGGGCCGCTCCGGCACGTTCGTGGCCACGCCCTCGTTGCCGCGCCAGCGTCTGCGGTACGCGCAGCTCGGCGGCCGCATCGGCGAGCTCGGCCCCTCGGAGCTGCTCCGCGACTTCTCGACCGGCGTGCCCGACTACGACCTGCTGCCGTCGCTCACCGAAGCGCTGCGCCGCATCGGCGACGCCCGCCTGACCACCAGCTACCTCGACGGCGCGGTCCTGCCCTCGCTGGAGGACGTCCTGCGGGCCCGCTGGCCGTTCCCCCCTGACCAGCTCACCGTCGTCGACGGGGCGATGGACGCCCTCGACAGGATCACCGGCACCGTGGTCCGCTTCGGCGACCACGTCCTGGTGGAGAACCCCGCGTTCCCGCCGATGCTGGACCTCCTCGAAGCCGTCGGCGCCACGGTCGTCGGCGTCGCCATCGACGAGCACGGCATGCGCCCCGACGCCCTCGCTCTTGCCTTGACGCAGTGCGAGCCCGTCGCCGTGTACCTGCAGCCGCGCGCCCACAACCCGACCGGCGCGAGCATGACCCAGGCCCGCGCCGACAAGCTCGCCCGCGTCCTGGCCCGCCACCCGGGCGTCACCGTCATCGAGGACGACCACGCCGGCGACATCGCGACCGCTCCCCCGGTCAGCCTCGGCCGCCGCCTGCCCGACCGGACCGTCCACGTGCTCAGCTTCTCCAAGAGCCACGGCCCCGACCTGCGCCTCGCCGCGATCGGCGGCCCCGCCGCCGTGGTCACCGCCGTCGCCGACCGCCGCCTGCTCGGCCCCGGCTGGTCCAGTCGCCTCCTGCAGGCCGTCCTCGTCGAGCTCCTCACCGACCCGTCCACAGTGGACGCCGTGGTCCACGCCCGCGACGAGTACGCCCGCCGCCGCACCGCCCTGCTCGACGCCCTCGACACCCGCGGCGTCACGGCCACCGCCGCCGACGGCATCAACCTCTGGATGGCCGTCGCGAACCAGCAGGTGGCCATGCTCACCCTGGCGGCGCACGGCATCGCGGTCGCCCCCGGCGCCCCCTTCGAGGTGAGCCACCTCGACAGCGACCACGTCCGGATCACGGCCGGCCTGGTCCGCGACGGCTTCGACGACCTCGCCGACATCCTCGCCGAAGCCGCGGGCGCCACAACCCGCGGCAGCGGCCCCCGCACCGCCAACCACCCCCGCGGCTGGCGCTGAGCGCTGTAATACTCCGCGCCTCCCGGCGCGGGGCGGGGGTTCCCACCCGCGGCCCCCATGCTCGCTGCGCTCGCACGGCCTGCGCTGGCGCGCGCCCGCTTCTGCGCATGCGCGGCATCCGGTGGTCGCCCTGGCCAGGAGCGCCCACCCGCCACCGCACCCCCCGCCACACCACCATGCGGCGGCCCTCCCGCCCTTGTGCCGAACGGCCTGGTTCTGCCGGCATCCGAAGGCCCGGCCGCCGCGGCGGTCCCGGAACCACGCCTGGCCGGTCACGGCGAACACCGTGGACCCGGGTCACGCCCGCCCGTGACGAGCACGCCCAGGCAGCGGCGAAGCACCACCGCGGCCGTCGTTCACGCCTGCTCTAATGTGCGCATGTTGAGCCTGCCCGAGCCGGGGACGCCGTTCCATCGCCTCGCCCGCACCGAGGCGCACCGGTGGTGGCGGCCGGTCGTGGGCACGCTCATCCTGGCCGTCGCCTGGTTCGGAAGCCTCCCCGCCCTCGCCGTCGCCGTCGACGCGGTCAGCCTCATCGTGCACGAGCCGACCGGCGTGAACGGCGCGTTGAGGTTCAGCCCGACCAGCGCGGCCTGGCTGTCCGTGCTGACCGTCGGCCTGCTCCTGCCGGCGGCGCTGTTGGCCGCCCGCGACGTGCAGAACCGCCCGGTCGGCACGCTCGCGTCGGTGACCGGCCGGGTCCGCCTGGGCTGGCTCGGCGGGTGCCTGCTTGTGGCGGCGGTGACGACGGTCGGGTGGATCGCCGGGGGCGAACTCGTCTACGAGGCGATGGGCGACGGAGACAACGGAACGCCGGTCGGCGCCGGCAAGTTCGGGCGCAACGTCCTGATCTTCCTCGCGCCCACGGTGCTCATGGCCGTCGCCCTGGAGTACGCGTTCCGGGGCTGGCTGCTGCAGGCCGTCGGAGGGTTCAGCAAGAAGCTGTGGACGGCGATCGCCGTCCAGGCGGTCCTCTACGCCGCCGCATTCGGCACCGACGGGCCGTGGTCGTTCGCGGACTGGCTGGTCACCGGGGCAGTGCTGGGCTGGCTGGCGGTGCGCACCGGCGGCCTGGAGGCGGGCATCGCCCTGATGACGTGCCTCTACCTGACCGGCCTCGGCTACGACGCGCTGTACGGCTGGCTCACCTATTTCGGGCCCTATGACGACCTGGACTGGCAGATCTTCGCGCTGAACCTGGTCGTGAACCTGGTGTACGCCGCGGTCGTCACCCGGCTCGCGCGCCGCCGGGGCATCGTCACCGTCAGCGCGGAGCCGGCCGCGGGGTCGTACACCGTGGGGTCGAACGTCGTGGAGCCGGAGCCGGTCTAAAGCCCGTCTGACGCGGTCACGGCCCGGACCTGTTCGGCGATCGCGAGTTCCTCGTCGGTGGGCACGACGCACACCGTCACGCGGGCGCCGTCCGGGGAGATGATCGGGGCGTGGGCGGCGTTGCGGGCCGGGTCGACCGTGATGCCCCAGGTGTCCAGGCCGTCGAGGGCGGCGGCGCGGACCGGGGCGGCGTGCTCGCCGACGCCCGCCGTGAACGTGATCGCGTCGAGGCGGCCCAGCACCGCGTGGTAGGCGCCGACGTACTTGCGGATCCGGTGGCAGTACACGTCGAAGGCCAGCGACGCGTCGGGGTCGCCTGACGCGCGCCGGGCAAGGACCGTGCGCATGTCGTTGGCGCCGGACAGGCCCTTCAGGCCGCCGTGGCGCTGGAGCTGGTCCTCGGCCTCGGCGGCGGAGAGGCCCGCGGCGCGGTGCAGGTAGCTCAGGACCGCGGGGTCGACGTCGCCGGAGCGGGTGCCCATCACGAGGCCTTCGAGCGGGGTGAGGCCCATCGACGTCTCGACGCTGCGGCCGCCGCGGATCGCCGTGGCGCTGGCGCCGTTGCCCAGGTGCAGCACGATCATGTTCAGGGCGGCGAGCGGGCGGCCGAGCAGCGACGCGGTACGCCGGGAGACGATGTCGCACGAGGTGCCGTGGAAGCCGTACCGCCGGATCCCGAACCGACGAGCGAGGTCGCGGTCCAGGGCGTAGGTGCGCGCCTCCGCGGGCAGGGAGGCGTGGAACGCCGTGTCGAACACCGCGACGTGCGGGACGCCGGGCAGCGCCGCGCGGGCCGCCTCGATGCCGACGATGCCACCCGGGTTGTGCAGCGGCGCGAGGGGCGTGAGCTCCCGCAGTACCGACAACATCGCGTCGTCGACGAGGGCCGGCTCGGTGAAGGTGGAGCCGCCGTGCACGACCCGGTGCCCGACGGCGACGATGCCGGCGGTGTCCAGGCCGCCGAGGATCTCGCCGAGCGCGGCCGTGTGGTCCGCGACCCCGCCGGGCTCGCCGATCCGCTCGACGACACCGTGGGGTCCGGCGGCCGCGGGGTCGGACAGGTCGACGACACGGAACTTCACCGACGACGAGCCGCTGTTGAGCACGAGGATCATGACAGGCAGACTAGCGGTGTGGCTCGCATCGTGTACCTGGTCGAACACGGACCTGGATCCGGCAAGTCCGCCGTGGCGCTCGGCCTCGCCGAGCTCCTGTCGCGGAAGGTGCCCAGGATCGGGGTGTTCCGCCCGTTCGTCGACGGGACGGCGAAGGACTCGACCCTGGCGCTGCTGTGCGAGCGGTACCACATCGACAGCGACCATCAGGAGCTCTTCGGCGTCACGGCGGCCGAGGCCGCGCAGATGCTGTCCGCGGGCGACGGCGAAGGCCTCGTCGGGCGGATCGTGGAGCGGTTCCGGCCGATCGCCCGCGACCATGACGCCGTCGTCGTCATCGGCAGCGACCTCGACGACGAGCAGTCGCCGAGCCTCGCGCTCAACGCCCGCCTGGCCAACGAGTTCGGCGCGGTCGTGGTCGCCGTCGTCAACGGCGCCGGCCTGGACGCCGACACGGTCGAGTCGGTGGCGCGGCAGGCGTACCACGGGCTGGTCGAGCACGACGCCACCGTCGCCGCGGTCGTGGTGAACAAGTCGTCGGAGAAGCCGCCGGCGCTGCCGGTGCCCTGTTACACGATCCCGAACGTGGCGACGGTCGCGGCGCCGACGGTCGCGGAGGTCGCCGCGTCGCTGGGCGCGACCGTCGTCAGCGCCGGCCCCGCGTCGCTCGAGCGTGACGTGCTCGACTACGTCGTCGGCGCCGCCCAGGTGCCGGCCGTGCTCGACCACCTGACCGCCAACTGCCTGCTGATCACCCCCGGCGACCGGGCCGACCTGCTCGTCGCCGCGGCCGCCGCGCACGCGTCGGGGACCGTGCCGCTCGCCGGGATCGTGCTCACGCTCGGGATCGCGCCCGACCCGGCGGCCCTCGCCCTGTTCGAGCGGCTCAACACCGGTCTCGCCGTGTTGTCGGTACCGGCGGCGAGCTACGACACGATCGCGGCCTCGACGCGGATGGAGCACCGGCTCGGCCCCGCCAACCCGCGGAAGGTGGCGGCGGCGCTCGGGGCGTTCGAGTCGAACGTGGACACGGCGGCCCTCGAGGCGGCCCTCGAACTGACGGCGTCGACGCGCGTGACGCCGCTGATGTTCGAGTACGACCTGATCGACCGCGCGCGGGCCGCGAAGCGGCACCTGGTCCTGCCGGAGGGGACGGAGGAGCGGATCCTGCGGGCGGCGGACATCCTGCTGCGCCGCGGCGTGGCGTCGCTGACGCTGCTGGGTGACCCTTCGGTGATCGCCGCGAAGGCGCGGGACCTCGGTCTGGACATCTCGGACGCGGCCGTGATCGACCCCGCGACCTCCCCGCTCCTGGAGCGCTTTGCCCCGGTTTACGCGGATTTACGGGCACATAAGGGTGTAACGCTGGACCTGGCCCGGGACGTGGTCCGCGACGTCAGCTACTTCGGCACGATGATGGTCCACCTCGGCCTCGCCGACGGCATGGTCTCGGGGGCGACGCACACCACCGCCGCCACGATCCGGCCCGCGTTCGAGATCATCAAGACGGTGCCGGGCCTGAGCGTCGCCTCCAGCGTCTTCTTCATGCTCCTGCCTGACCGTGTGCTGGTGTACGGCGACTGCGCCGTCAACCCGGACCCCGACGCGGAGCAACTGGCCGACATCGCCTTGTCGTCGGCGTCGACCGCGGCACAGTTCGGCATCGACCCGCGGGTGGCGATGCTGTCGTACTCGACCGGGACGTCCGGCGCCGGAGCCGACGTGACGAAGGTGGCCTCGGCGACCTCGCTCGTCCGCTCCCGCCGCCCCGGCCTTCCCGTCGAGGGGCCCATTCAGTACGACGCCGCGATCGACCCCTCCGTCGCCGCCACCAAGCTCCCGGGCAGCGCCGTCGCCGGCCAGGCGACCGTGTTCGTGTTCCCCGATCTCAACACCGGCAACAACACCTACAAGGCCGTCCAACGCTCCGCCGGCGCCGTCGCCGTCGGCCCCGTCATGCAGGGCCTGCGCAAACCCGTCAACGACCTGTCCCGCGGCGCCACGGTCAAGGACATCGTCAACACCGTCGCCATCACGGCGATCCAGGCCCAGGGTTTTTTGTCATACCCGTCGGGCACGATGGAGGCATGACGGCGAAACTTACCTCGGTGGTGCTCGACTCCCCTGATCCGCATGCGCTCGCCCGGTTCTATTCCGAGCTGCTCGACCTGCCCATCACCCGCGTCGACGGCGACTGGGTCGACATCGGCGACGGCACGACGAAGCTCAGCTTCCAGCACGCCCCCGAGTTCCGCCCGCCACTGTGGCCCGACCCCAACTTCCCCCAGCAGATCCACCTCGACATCCAGGTCGACGACATCGACGCCGCGGAGTCCAAGGCCCTGCGCATGGGCGCCACCCTGCTCTCGACGAAGGAGGCCGGCTTCCGCGTGTACAGCGACCCGTCGGGCCACCCGTTCTGCCTCTGCTACGACTGACCTTCCGCCACGGCGAGGCCCATCCACCCTCTGCGGTGTTGGAGCGGTCCACCGCGACTCCGCCCGGGTGTGGTCTTGAGCGGCGGGACACCCGAGCGCGGCCTGCCCGGCCTCCGTCCAGGGCTCCGCGACGTCCACGCCTGCTCCTGGATAGCGCCATGCCGAGGACCCGCTCACGACCGCGCTGCAGCGGACTCCCGCGCTGCCCGCCCAGCTCAGTGCCGGGCCATTCCCGCGGCCGCACGTCCGCGCAGTTCCGCCTGTGCGATCTCGCCTGCACCGCCTTGCCTGTGCCGCCCTGCCTGTGCCGCCCTGCCTGTGCCGCCCTGCCTGCACCGCCCCGCCTGCACCGCTCGCGCGCGTCGCCTCGCTCGTTTGCCGCGCCTCCTGCCGACGCTCCGCCTGCCTGGCCGGCCGGCATCCTGGATGCCACCCACGTCCACACCTGCATCCGGAAAGCTCCGCCCGGCGACGCTTCCCCTGGCAGCCTCCGCGACCTGCATCCGCCCCGGTCGGGCTCATCCCGAAGACACCTGCAGGGCTACTCCCGCGGCCGACTCATACGCCGTCCCGCTCGCCTACTCCCGCAGCTGACTCTCTACAGCCGCTCGCCCATGCCGCCCGCTCGCTCGCCCCTGCTACCCGCCGGCAATCGGCCTGCGTCATCGACTCCCGGGCGCCAACCACGTCCACACCTGCATCCGGAAACCTCGGCACCCCCTCCACCCGGCAGCCTCTGCGACCTCCACCTGCCCCAGGGCGAACTCATCCCGAAGGCACCCTCAAGGTCACTCCCGCAACCGGCTCCCAGGCCTTCCACCTGCACAACCTGATCCTCGCCGGGCCGGGACACGCCAGAGCACCGTCCGGGCAGATCTCGCGCCGGCCACCCGCGCCGCCTGCGCACCCACACCGTCAGCCCGCCCGCCCCGCCGCCACCTCGGGCGCGGCCGATGTCCTGGGCGCCGCGAATGTCGACGCCTGCTTCCGGCAAGTTCGTCCGGACCACCACTGCCGCGACCTGAACCTGCCCCGACGGCGACCTGCAGAAGTCGCCCCAGGGCCGCTCCCACAGCCAGGCGCCGCACCGCGTCCGCCCGCAGCGCCGCCCGCCTGTCCTGCCTGCCTACGCCACACGGCCGACCGCGCCATCTGACCCGCGTCGCCCGCACTGGCTGCCCGGCCTCGTCGCCGCGCCGGCCGCCCACGCAACCACTCCGCGCTCGCCGGCGCCGCCTGCCCGCATCGCCTCCCGCTGCCGCCCGCCAGCGCATTCACGCCACACGCTCGCCCACGCCAGACCAACCACACCGTCCACACCACACGCCCGACCACACCACACGCCCGACCACACCACACGCCCGACCACACCACACGCCCGACCACACCACACGCCCGACCACACCACACGCCCGACCACACCACACGCCCGGCCCCGGCGCCATGCTGCCTGCCCGCGTCGCACGTCCGGCCCGTGGCTGTGCGGGCTGCCTGTGTCGTCTGGCCGCTCGGCCCGCTCTCGCTCGCTCCCCGCACCGCCTGGCCGTGCCGCCCGCACACCCACACTGCGCGCTCCCCGCGTCGCCTGGTCGCGCGGGGGGCTTCGCCGCTCCCGTGGATGCTGGCCGTCTCCCGCCGGACGGTGGCGCTGTCAGGCAGTCGGCGCGGCCAGGGGCCGGTGGTGGGGAGGGCGACGGGCCGGGGCTACGGGTTGACCAGGGGTTTGGTGGGGCAGCCGTGTTGTTGCTGCCACTGCTCAACGTCGGCTACCGGAGACTTCTCGGTGCCGGCTTTCCAGGCGTCTAGGTAGGACCAGGGCCAGATCGCGCCGCGGCGGGTCCACCAGTCGGTGGTCTTCTGGCAGGCCGGGGAGATGCCGAAGTGGATGTGGCAGGCGCTGGCGTCGCCGGTGCGGCCGACCTTGGCCACCGGCTGGCCGGCCTTGACCGGGGTGCCGGCCTCGATGCCCTGGTCGATCGTGGAGAAGTGGGACATGTAGTAGCGGATGCCGTCGCCGCCGAGGATGTTGACGGAGAGGCCGCCGCGGGTGGCGCCGTCGTTGACCTTCGCCTGGTAGGTGTCGGTGCGGGTGACCTCCAGGACCGTGCCGTCGACCGGGGAGACGGCGGTGAGGCCGCAGGCGGCCATGATGTCGCTGGCCGGGTAGTCGTGGTGGGTCCGCGCGTAGGAGGCCTTGCCCTGCACCGGGAACGCGTGCTTGACCGGCTGCCCGGCGGCGGCGCCCGCGGTGGAGCCGGCGCTCGGCGCTGCTGCCTGCGAGGACGACGGACCGGATCCCACCTGGCGGCCGGGTGACTCCGACGCGGCCGGGGTCGGCGGGGCGGTCGAGGGGGCGGGGTCGCCGCCGCAGCCGGCGGCGCCGAGCGCCACCAGCGCGACGACACCGGCGAGCCTGGTGCGCAGCGCGAACATCGTCAGCCACCCTACGCCCCCTCGACAACCACCCGCGTCACGGCGCCCGGCCGTGGCGCTTCGAGCGTTCAGACGGGCGCGGGAAGGATGGCGAGGAGCTGGGTGGGGGGTTCCAGGGCGTCGACGAGGGTGTCGCCCTCGAGCCAGAGGCCGCCGGCGCGGCAGACGAGCGCCGCGGCGGCCTCGACGGGACAGGGCAGGAGGGCGCCGCAGGCGCCGCAGCGGGCCGGGTCGTCCGGGTCGCGTTCGAGGTGGCGCGTCTGGAGTTCCGCGGCGGTGGTGACAAGGACGCTGTCAGGGTCGAGGTGCAACATGTCGATGATCGTGCCGCCGGTACCGGCGACGACAGCGCCACAAAACGGGTGAAAAGCCTGCGGAGGGCGGGTCACCCGGGCAGATCAACGGGAGGGCTGGCCGGTCCCGTCGCACTGGCTCGCGGCGCCGGTGACGCCGTCGGGCTGGTGGGCCGGGGTCGGGGAGCCTGCGTTGACGTGGACGCGCGCGCCGCAGACGGGGCAGCGGCTCATGGCCTCGGAAGACATCTCGCTCACCTCACGCAGACAGGAAGGCCGGACGAGGGAGTGATTCCCCCCGTCCGGCCTCTTGGAACATGTCAGCCGCTGACGAGCGCCAGCATCTGGCTGATCTGCTGCGTGCGGGACAGCTCGATGCGCTCCGCGAACTGCTTGACGGTGCTGTTCTGGCCGTTCGCCTTCAGCTGCTGCGCCATCTCGACCGCGTTGTGCTGGTGGGCGATCAGCAGGTTGAGGAACTTGGTCTCGAAGTCGGCGCCGGACGCGTCCCGCAGGGCCTTGATCTCCGCCTCGCCGGTGGCGGGCTGGCCGCCGTGCGCGGCGTGGCTGCTGTGGTCGTCGCTGCCGGTGGCCTGCTCGTTCCAGCCGGTGAGCCAGCCCTTCATGCGGTCGACCTCCTCGGCCTCGACGACGTCGATGGCGCCGGCGAGGTTGACGACGTCCTCGCGGACGCCCTTGGCCTTGCCGAGCTTCAGCATCTCCAGGCCCTGCCGCTGGTGGCCGATCATCATCTGCAGGAACAGCACGTCGTAGGCGTTGTGCGGGCCTTCGGCGACGGCGGCGACGCCCTGCGGCGCGGCCGCGGCACCCCGCTGCGGGCCGCCTGCAGGCTGGTCGACGTCCTTGCAGCCGGTGAGCAGGAGCGCGGCGCCGACCAGCAGCGCGACGGCGGTGCGGAAACGCGTCACGGCGGTCACACCGGCAGCCAGAGCGCGAGCGTGTAGATCGGCTCCCAGCTGTAGATCGCGGTGTGGGCCTGGCGGCACTGGTACTTGCGGCCGTCGTACGTGACGACGTCACCGACGTGGTAGGTGACGCCGGCGGCCCAGGCGGCCCCGCCAGGGGCGGGCGTGGTGGTGGGCGGCTTCGACGTGGTGGCCGTCGCGGTCGGCTTCGGCGAAGCGGTGGCCGTGACCGTGGGCTTGGGCGAAGCCGTGGCGGTGGGCGTGGGGGTGGAGCCGCCGCCGGAGCCGATCTGCAGGTCGACGCAGTTGTAGAACGCGTTCACCGTGTCGGCGATGTTCCACACCGCGAGGACCGTCTGCCGGCCCGAGTACCCGGCGAGGCTCACCTGGTGCGACACGGTCGCGTTCGGCTGCTTGCCGCCGTCGTTGAACTGCGCGATGCGGGTGTTGCCGATGAAGTAGTCCCACGTGCTGGTGGAGTGCCGGGCGGTCAGGACCCAGTTGAAGGTGACCGAGGTGCCGACCTGCGTGGCGGGCCAGTTGCGGCTGTTGTCGTTGAGCACCGCGAACTCGGGCTTGCCGGCGTTGCAGTTCTTCTGCCCCTTCGGGCCTTCGACGCTCTGCGGCTCGTACTGGATGGGACCGCAGTCGGCGACCTTCTTCTGCGCGCACAGCGCCTGCCGGCTCGGCGGTGAGGATACGTATCCGTGCGCCGAAGCGGGCGAGCCGAACCACAGAGTGCCGGCCGTCGCACCCAGTGCGACCAGCGGATACAGCACGGATCTACGCATCGCCAATTTTCCTTCCACACCTTTGTCGAGCAGGTGCGGAAAAACGTATCGGAGGTGCGCTTAACGAGCCCTTCTGCGATTTGCAAATCCCGCCTAACGCGTATTTATGGCGTCGTTAAGCGAGACGGGGGAGGCGAGGCCGAGGCCGACGGCGGGCGGGTGCGAGGCGACGAGCCAGTCGGCGGCGACCCGCGCGCGGTTCGCCGGCAGGGACAGCAGATGGTAGGCGCGGGTGACGGCCTTGGCGGGCAGGCCGGACAGCGGGACCCGCAGCGGGTTCGCCGCGGCGTCCGGGCCGCCGAGGTCGACCAGGAAGCCGAGGTCGTGATGCTTGTACCGGCGCCGTTTCCCGATCCCGAAGGAGGCGACCACGTTGCGCGCGGCGAGCGCGCCCTGGCGGACGGCGTGCTGCGCGGTCATCGGGGTCAGCCGGCCGGGCCGGGTCAGGTCGGGCACGGCGGCGGCGTCCCCGCAGGCGAACACGTCCGGGAACCCGGGCACCGTCAGGTACTCGTCGACGACGAGCCGCCCCTGCTCGGTGCGTAGCCCGAGGTCCTCGACGAGCGGGTCCGGCCGCACCCCCACGCACCAGATGAGGGTGCGGGTCGGCACGACCCGCCCGTCGGTGAGCCGGACCCGGTCCGACTCGGCCGCGGCGACGGACGCGCCGGTCAGCACCTCGACGCCGCGGGCGCGCAGCACCCGGTCCGCGGTGCGGGAGAGGCGCGGCGACAGCTCCGGCAGCACCCGCGGCGCGGTGTCCAGCAGCAGCCAGCGCACCGGCACGCCGGCGAGGGACGGCTGGTGGCTGACGATGTCGGCGACGGCGAGCCGGCAGTGCGCGGCGACCTCGGTGCCGGTGTAGCCGGCGCCGACCACGACGAACGTCAGCCTGGCCGCGCACTCCGCCGGGTCGTCGGCGGACGCGGCGAGCTCGACCTGCCGGATCAGGTGGTCGCGCAGGTACAGCGCCTCCGGGATGCCGCGGAAGCCGTGCGCGTGCTCGGCGACGCCGGGGATCGGCAGGAGCTTGTTGACGCTCCCGACCGTGATGACCAGCCGGTCGTACGTGAGCTGCCGGGTCCGCGCGGCGCCGTCCTCGAAGCGGACCGTGCGCCGGTGCGGGTCGACGTGCGTGGCGTTGCCGAGCACGAACCGCACCCCCGGCAGTGCGGCGGGCAGCGACACCGCCACCCGGCGGGGCTCCAGGACGCCGGCCGCCACCTCCGGCAGCAGCGGCAGGTACAGGAAGTAGTCAGTCGGGTTGAGCAGCGTGATCCGCGCCCGCCCGCGGGTCAGCCGGGTCAGCCGCCGGGCCGCATGGAACCCCGCGAACCCGCCGCCGACCACCACGATGTGGGGTGCCATACAAGCCTCCGTCGTGAGCGTCACACCGCGATACCCAGCTCGACCCGGGTCACGCCGGGCGCGCATGATCGCTGGCATGCTCACCGTCGTGCTGCGGACCGCTCAGGTCGCCAGGGTCCTTGCCGCGAGCTTGCTGGGCCGGCTGCCGCTCGGTGCCGCACCCGTCGCGCTGCTGCTGTTCGCCCGCGAGACGCTGTCGATCGGCGCGGCCGGCGCGCTCGTCGGCGTCTACACGGCGGGGGTCGCGGTCGGCGGGCCGGTCCTCGCCCGCGTCGCCGACCGGTTCAGGCAGCCGCCGGTGATGCTGGCCGGCGCGGCCGTGTCGACCGCCGGGTTCGTGCTCCTCGCGTCGGGCGTGCCGCTGTGGGCGGCACTGTTCGCGGTGCTCCTGGCGGGCCTGGGCGCGCCGCCGTTCGAGGCGGGCCTGCGGGTGCTGTGGCGGTCGCTGCTGCCGGAGGAGCAGGTGCCCACCGCGTACACCCTGGACATCGCGGTGCAGGAGCTCATCTTCATCTTCGGTCCGCTGGTCGCCGGCGCGTCCGTCGCGGCCGGCGGTCCCGTCACGGGCCTGTACGTGACCGCGGGCCTGCAGTTGGCCGGGACCGTGTGGTTCGTCACGACGCCCGTGGTGCGCGGGTGGCGCGGTGAGCACGCGGAGCGGCACTGGGCCGGGGCGTTGCGCTCGGGCCGGCTGAGGCTGCTGCTCGTCGCGGTGGTCCTCGTCGGTACGGGTGTCGGCAGCCTCCCCGTCGCGGTGATCGACTACGCGGAGTCGGTCGGCGGCCGTGGCTGGTCGAGCTGGATCCTGGCGGCGCAGGCGACCGGTGCGCTCATCGGCGGGCTCGTCAACACCCGGGTGAAGGTCGACGGGCGGCGGCTGCCGCTGCTCGCCCTGTGTCTCGGCCTCGGGTATGCGCCGCTGCTGCTCACCCCGTCCCAGCCGGTCCTGCTGCTGCTCCTCGCGGTCCTCTCGGGGCTGTTCCTGCCGCCGTTCCTGGCCGCGACGTTCGTCACCGTCGACCGGATCGCGCCGGCTGGCACGGCGGCGGAGGCGTTCGCGTGGGTGGCGACGGCGTTCTCGGTCGGCGCCGCGGCGGGCGCCGCCGTGGACGGCGCGATCCTGGACGCGACGACCGGGCCGCGGATCGGGTTCCTCCTGTCGCCGCTGGTCATCGCGCTCGCCGCGCCGCTGCTGGTGCCCCTGGCCAGAAACCTCCGCACGGGCGGCGACCCGGCACCCGCCGAACACGTTCGGGCGGAGACCCCCTGATTTGTCCGAAATAACCGGAAAATCGGGTTTACTTACTACTGTCGAAAGCAGCGCGACGGCCACCGGTTGAAATCAACGGGGGACGGGGGACGTCGCGGCAGCGGCGGGTCCGGGGCGGCAATGGCGCCACCCGGACCCGTTCGACGTTTCGCGTACAGTTCCGGGGTGACCCCGCACGACCCCACTCTCGTCTCCGCCCCTGCTCCGAGGGCCGGCCACTCCCCCGCCGACGCTCCGGAGGACACCATGCCCCGCCGTGCCGCCGACGCCCCTGTGGGCGTCCCGGTCGACAGCGAGGGCGTGCCGTTCGGGCCCGGGATCGACCCCGACCGGCTCGCGATCTGCCTCGCCGTCTTCGAGGAGCTCGACGAGCTCCCACCGGACCACCCTGACGTGGTGCGGGTGCGCAGGGCGACGTCACACCTGTACAAGAGCGTCAAACGCCAGCGGCGCAGCGACCGCCGCGCGGCCATCACCGAGAACGACCGCATCGTGACGTCCGCCACCGCGACCGGTGCGCCCGGCCGCATCGACGACGAGACGCAGGGCATCGCCCTGGTCTCACCGACCATCGGCGCGACCGCGGGCCGGCTGCTGCGGCCGAGGTCCTGCTACACCTGCAAGAACCGGTATGTCGACGTCGACGCGTTCTACCACCAGCTCTGCCCGGACTGCGCGCGCCTCAACCGGCAGCGCCGCGACGCCCGCACCGACCTCACCGGCCGGCGGGCGCTGCTGACCGGCGGCCGGGCGAAGATCGGCATGTACATCGCGCTGCGCCTGCTGCGCGACGGCGCCCACACGACGATCACGACCCGGTTCCCGAACGACGCGGTGCGCCGCTTCGCGGCGATGCCCGACAGCGCCGACTGGCTGCACCGGCTGCGGATCATCGGCATCGACCTGCGCGACCCGGCCCAGGTCGTCGCGCTCGCCGACGACGTCGCCGCGCAGGGCCCGCTGGACATCCTCATCAACAACGCCGCGCAGACCGTGAAGCGGGCGCCCGGCTCCTACTCCCACCTCGTCGCGGCGGAGTCCACGCCGGTCGAGCTGGACGGCCCGATGCCGGAGCTGCTGACGTTCCACAAGGCCGACCCGCACGCGGAGCTGACCCTGGAAGCCGGCTCGTCGCCGCTCATCCCGCCGGACGCGCTCACGGCCCTGGCCCTGACGAGCCGCAACACCACCGCGGAGAAGGTCGCCGCGCTGACCGCGATCGACGCCGGCGGGCTCGTGCCGGACCTCGCCTCGATCAACAGCTGGACCCAGCGGGTGCACGAGGTCGACCCCCTCGAGCTGCTCGAGGTGCAGCTGTGCAACGTGACGGCGCCGTTCATCCTCGTCAGCCGGCTGCGCCCGGTCATGGCCGCCGCGCCGGCCCGCCGCAAGTACGTGGTGAACGTGTCCGCCATGGAGGGCCAGTTCAGCCGCCGCTACAAGGGGCCCGGCCACCCGCACACCAACATGGCGAAGGCCGCGCTCAACATGCTGACCCGCACCAGCGCGGAGGAGATGCTGACCGAGGGCATCCTGATGACCGCGGTGGACACCGGCTGGATCACCGACGAGCGTCCGCACCCGACGAAGATGCGCCTGCACGAGGAGGGCTTCCACGCCCCGCTCGACCTCACCGACGGCGCCGCTCGCGTGTACGACCCGATCGTGCGCGGCGAGCAGGGCGAGGACCTCTACGGCTGCTTCCTGAAGGACTACAACCCGTCCGCCTGGTGAGGCGGGCGGGTCGCGGCGGGGGTCGCGGACCGGGTCCGGGTCAGCGCAGCTGGTAGGACAGCGTGAACTTGCCGACCTGGACCTCGTCGCCGTCCTTCAGCGTGGCGCTCTTGACGCGCTCGCCGTTGACATACGTGCCGTTGAGGCTGCCCAGGTCGAGCGTCGAATAGCCGAAGCCGCTCGGGTTGCGGTGAAACTCGACGTGCTTGCGGGAGACCGTGTTGTCGTCCAGGACGATCTGGTTGGCGGCGTCGCGGCCGCAGCGGACGATCTCGCCGTCGAGGGCGAACTCGGCGCCCGCCTCGGCGCCCTTGCGGATCAGCAGGGTCGCGCGGCCCGACGGCAGCTTCTCCATGTGGGCGGTCAGGTCGAGCGGCTGCGTGGCGCCCTCGGGGGCGTCGACGGACGCCTGGGCGAGCAGCTCCTCGCTTGCCACGATCGGCACCCGCCAGTGGCGGGCCAGGCCGATCGCCTCCAGGGGAGCGGCCGGCACGCGGATGCCGTCGCCGAGCACCAGCTGGAACGGGCCCGTGGCCGCGACGACCTCGATCGCCCGCAGCGGGGCGCGCAGCGCGGTCAGCGCCCGCTGGAACAGCTCGGCGCTGACCGGCTCGACCATGTCCCGCGGGCCGCCCTCGACCACGAACTGCAGGTGGCGGCCGGTCTGCTCGTCCTTGAGCAGCACCATCGGACGGCTCTGCCAGGTCTGCGCCCGCACACCAACGACGACGAGCTCACGCATCCCCGGGCCTCCCGTGTCCGACGGTCAGTTTTGACGTGCCGCTAACGGTACCGGTCGGTGGCTTGCTTCAGAAATGCCAGCCCCGTCGCTGCGTCGCCTGCTGGATCCAGTTGTTGACCTCGGCGGGCCAGTTGACCGCCCCGGCCTGCGCGTGCCCGACCTGGAACCGGCTGATCGAGTCGGTGCCCTCCGTGAAGATCCCGCCGCGCTTGTCGAACTCGATGATGACCTGCGTGCCGTGCGGGTCGGTCACGAACGTGACCTCGACCTCGTTGATGCGGCTCGCGTACTGGTGCGCGGCGTAGAACTCGATCTCCTGGTAGAACGGCAGCGTCTGGTGCACGCCGTGGATGTGCCCGCGCTCCAGGTCGGCGGCCTTGAACCGGAAACCGAGCTGCCCGAACGCGTCCAGGATGGCGCCCTGCACCGGCAGCGGGTGCACGTTGATCGCGTCGAGGTCACCCTTGTCGATGGCCCTGGCGACCTCGAGCTCGGTGCGCACGCCCATGGTCATGCCGTGCAGGCGCTGCCCGTACATGTGCGTGATCGGCGTCTCCCAGGGGATCGGCAGCTGGAACGGCACCGCGTGCTGCTGCCCCGGGCCGAGCCGGAACCCACCGGTGAGCTGCTGGCGCTGGAACTCGACCGTCGCGTCGTACTCACTGTCGGCGCCCTCGACCTCGACGCGCGTCTGCAGCGCGACGACGATCCGCTCGACCTCGACCTCGTGGTCTCCACCGGCGAACCGGACCTGACCCTGCACGTACCCGCCGGGCTGCACGTCCGGACCGTCCAGGACGGTGTCGACCGTCGGGCCACCGACACCGAGCGCGCGCTTCAGGCTCTTGAAGACCATTCGCGGAGACTAACACGCAACACTGTAGGGTTGGCTGATGTCCAGACTGCTGCGGATCGGGGAGCTCGCACACCAAGCCGGCGTGTCCACCCGCACGGTGGACTTCTACACCGGGCTCGGGCTGATCGCGCCGGCCGACCGGACCGCGGGCAACTTCCGGCTCTACGACCCGGACTGCGTCGACCGGATCGCCGCGATCAGGGCCCTGGAGGCCAACGGGGTCAGCCTCGCCGACATGGCGGGCGCCCTCGTGCCGGGCAAGGGCGACCTGCCCGGCCAGCTGTCGCAGCTTCAGGTCGACCTCGACACGCTCCGGGAGGCGGCCGCGCACTCCGGCCCGGCCGCCCACCAGCTGCTGCTCGCCCTCACCGCCCGGCTGCAGTCGCTGATCGCCACCGCCATCGAGGTCACGGGCAACCTGCCCCCGATGTAGCCGCCGTCAGGCTCTGATCAGCTCGGCCACCCGTACACCGTGCGCCGCCGCCTGCTCGTGCCCCTTCTTCAGCGACTCGGCGGCCAGCCCACGCAGCGGCGCCATCGCGGGGGTCACGTCGGCGAGGGTCAGCTCGGCCTCGGCGATGTGCAGGTCGAGCCCGAAGACCTCGCCGAGCAGGCGGCGCAGGTAGGGCGTGACGTGGTCCCAGCCCTCCTTGGGGGCGCCCGGCCCGTAACCGCCGCCGCGGCTCAGCGCGAGGACCGCGGGCTTGCCCAGCAGCGGCTGGTCACCGTGCACGCCGAGGCGCGGGTGCAGCACGAGCAGGTCGATCCAGGCCTTGACCTGTGCCGGGAGGTTCCAGTTGTACAGCGGGACCGCGAAGACGAACGCGTCGGCGTCCAGCAGCTCCGTGGCGAGCCGGTCCACCAGGTCGCGGGCCTCGTCGGCGGGGGCCGGAGCGGACGGGTCGACGGCGGCGCGGGCCAGGGTGCTCCACGCGTCGGACGGCAGCGGGTGGGCGCCGAGGTCGCGCCGGGTCACGGTGGCGCCGGGATGCTCGGCCAGCCAGGCCCGCTCGGCGGTGTCCGCGAGGGCGCGGCTGACCGATCCGGTGGTGCGGATGCTGGCGTCGAGACGGAACAGATGCATGTTCGGGCTCCCCATCAATGCTTGCGCTTCTGTACAGATAGTCTGCACAGCAGAACATCTTCCCGCAAGAGTGAGTGAGCTGCTTATCATTGCTGCATGACGCAGGCGCCGGAGGTTCGCGACGAGCTCCAGTCGGACCTCGGCTGGGCGCTGGGCGTCATGCTTCGCGCCTACGCGAAGGGCGCCGGGCACGTGATCGCCGGCGTCCCGGGAGGCCCCCGCGGCTACCAGGTCCTCGCGGCCGCCGCCTCCGGCGCCGAGGGCACGCAGCTCGCCCTCGCCAACAAGCTCGGCATCGACCGGACCGTGATGACCTACCTGCTGGACGACCTGGAGCAGGCCGGCCTCATCGAGCGGCGGCCCGACCCCGCCGACCGGCGCGCCCGGCGGATCGTGGCCACCGACGCGGGCCGGGCCACGATGTGTGAGCTGCAGGGCAAGCTCGCGCACGTCGAGTCGCGGGTGCTCAGCGCGCTCGACGAGGCGGAGCGGGAGCTCTTCCGGGCGCTGCTGCGCAGGGCCGCGACCCGGGTGGACGAGCACGACCCGCTCGCCGACGCGTGCACGGTGGTCGACCAGTTCGCCGCGTCGCCCACCGCTTCGGCCGTCGCCGCATCCACCGCTTCCGCCGGCTCGTCACCCACCGCTTCGCCCGCCGGTTCGGCCGGTGCCTCGCCCGCCGCATCGCCCGGCGCCTCACGCCGGCGCCGGAAGGGTCAGATCTGACAACGTTCCGGTCTCATCAGGGCGTTTGACGTGGTGAGGTCGGCATAATTGGAGCTGACCATCCGGCGAGCAGTGAGGACCCCCGGTCGCGATGATGCTGCAACGCCGGTATCGGCTCGAGCGGCTGATCGGTGCGGGCTCCACCAGCGAGGTCTGGGAGGGGCACGACGAGCTCCTGCGCCGTCAGGTCGCGGTCCGGCTGCTGCGCGCCGACCGCGCCGAGCTCGCCGCGGAGTTCCTCGCCGAGGGCCACGCCGCCGCGCGCCTCACCCACACAGGGGTCGCCGCCGTCTACGACGTCGGGACCGTCGACCTGCCGTCGCGGGGCGACGTGCCGTATGTGGTCATGGAGTTCATCGACGGCGTCACGATCGCCGACCGGCTCCGCCACGGCCCGCTCACCACCCTCGAGGCGGCCCAGACCGGCGCGGAGGTCGGCGCCGCCCTCGCCCACGCCCATGGCCAGTGGGTCACGCACGGCGCGCTCACCGCCGCGAAGGTCGCCCTCACCGACGTCGGCGCGAAGGTCTTCGGCTTCACCGACCGCCGCGGCGACGACCCGCACGACGTGAGCCTCGACGTGTACGCGCTGGGCGCCCTCCTCGCGTCCGCCCTCGACCCCACCGCGTCCGGCTCCGGCTCTGACGCCGCCGCGCTGGCGGTGCTCATCGAGCGGTGCACGGCCCCCGACCCCGCGCTGCGCCCCAGCAGCGACGAGGCCGCGCTCGGCTTCGCCCGGATCGCCCGCACCAGGGTCGACCTGCCCGCCTGGTACACCATGTCCGCCGCCTCCACCTCCTCTGTCGCCGACGAGACCCTCGCCGCCGGCGGTCCGCCGCTGTCACCGGCCCGCCGGTCGTCGGGCCTGCCCTTCTCGGTCCTGCCGTTCTCGGTCCGGGGCCTGTCGGCACTGCCCCGCGCGTTCCCCCCGGTCCGCCTGCGCCGCGACGCCTCCACCGTCCGGTCCGCCACGCCACCGGCCGCGCACCGGCCCTGGGTGCGGCCCGCCACCCACCTCGGCGCCCGCTCGGCGGCGCACACCCGGATCGTGCTGTCGCGGCTGCCGTTCGGCGGGCAGTCCCGCTCCACCGCCCACCTCAACGACGTGACCCTCGTCGACCTGCGCTCGGCCCGCACCACACCGCCGCCACCCGCCACCGCGCCCGCCACCCGCGGCGGCCGGCGCTGGGCGATCCGGGCCCTCGTCGGCTCGGCGGTCGCCGCGGTCGTGTCGCTCGCCGCGGTCGCCGCCATCGGGCAGCCCCAGGCGGAGGGCACGCCTCCCTCGACCGGCCAGCTGCAGACCGCCACCGCCGGCGCGAGCCCCGTCCCCACCGCCACGACCCAGGCCCCCGCCCCACCGCCCCCGGCGACGACACCTCCGCAGACCCAGCCGACGACCCGTCCACCGACGACCAGGCCGACGTCGGCCAAGCCCTCGACGTCTCCCCCGGCCAGCCCGTCCGCGTCCGCCTCCCCGTCGGCGTCGCCCTCCGCCTCCCCGTCGCCCTCGGAGTCCCCGTCGCCCTCGGAGTCCCCGTCGACCTCCACGTCCCCATCCCCCTCGGCATCCGACACCACCTCGCCGAGCCCTTCCCCCGCCACCCCGTAACCCGCCGCCCCCACCGGCTGCTCCGCGACCCGTCCCTGCGCGAATCGGACGCCCGCCGCACCGCGCCCCGCGCGACCCGCCACTGCGCGGACAGGTGCCTCCACACCGCCTCGCCGAGCCCTCCGCCCGCCACACCGTGACCCGACACCCCACACCGGCTGACCCGCGACCCGACTGCGTGGACCGGGCGCCCTCCACACCACCTCGCCGAACCCTCCGCCCGCCACACCGTGGCCCATCGCCCCGCACCGCACCACGACCCGCTGCTCCACGACCCACCGCCGCGCGGACAGGTGCCTCCACACCACCTTGCCGAGCCCTTCGCCCGCCGCACCCGCGGGCCGGCTCCCACACCGTTCCGCGACCGCCACTGCGCGGGCCAGACGTCCTTCACGCACCGCGCCGCGACCCACCGCCCCAAGACCAGGCGCGCCTTCCACCGCCGCCCCACGACTCGCCGCTCCGTGGACCAGGCGCCCCTCGCACACCGCTCCGCGACCCGGCGCCCCACGACCCGCCACCGCACGGACCAGGCGCCCTCCACACCACCTCGCCGAACACTTCGCCCGCCGTGCCCGCGGCCAGCGGCTCACGCACCGCTCCGCGACCCGCCTCCCCTGATCTGGGTGCGCCTTCCACTCCGCCGCCGCCCCACGACCCGGCACTGCGTGGATCGGGCGCCCTCCACACCACCTGACCGAGCCTTCGCCCGGCGCACCGCGACCCGGCACACACCGCTACGCGACCCGCCACTACCCGGACCAGGAGCCCTTCACGCACCGCGCCGCGACCCACCGCTTCGTGGACCAGGCGCACTCGACACACCGCGCCGCGACCCGCCACCCCAAGACCAGGCGCGCCTTGCACCCGCCGCCCCACGACTCGCCACTGCGCCGACAAGGCGTCCTTCACGCACCGCTCCGCAACCCGCCGCCCCCTTGACCGGGCGCGCCTTCCACCCGCTGCTCCGCAACGCACCGCCCCAGGGCCAGAGGCGCCTTCCACTCGCCGCCCTATGACTCGCCGCTCCGTGGACCAAGCGCCCCTCGCGCACCGCTCCGCGACCCGGCGCCCCATGACCCGGCGTCTTCCAGCCGCCGCTCCGCGATCCGGCGGGTCGTGACCTGGGGCAATTCGTGCACCGCTGGGAAGTCGCTGTCGGGCCCGCGCCGTAGCCGGTCAGCCGGTCCGCTCCTGATAGACGTTGCGCGATGCTCCCGCGCACACCAGGCGGGTGATCGCGCGGCGTTGCAGGGCGGTCAGGGGGTCCAGGACGGGTTGCGGCCGCTGAGGCCCAGGGCGCGGGACAGTGGCGGGGCGGCCGAAGGGACGGGGACCTCGGCGCCGTACACGTTCATCTGGCGGCCCATGTCGGCGGTGCGGGCGACCTCCTCGTACACCCGCTGCACAACGACATCGTCCCAGTGGGGGTCGACGCCGGTGGCGCGGGCGAGGTCCCAGCCGTGCAGGACCAGTTCGCCGAGGACCATGCCGCCGACCATGTCCGCGGGCAGGTCCGTCGGGCCGCCCATCCGGGTGGTGCCCGACCACGCCGCGGGGGCGGTCCAGGCCGCGGCGAGCGACTCGAGGTGGGCGCGCAGCAGGGTGCGCCAGTCGCCGGCGGTGCGGTCCTGTTCGGGGCCCGGGTCGACGGTCTCCTTGCGGGCGGCGCCGGTCAGGGGCGGCGCCCAGTGCAGCAGGTGGTTGACGAGCGCCCGGACGTCCCACCCGGCACACGGCGTCGCCGCGTCCAGGGAGTCGATGCCGTCCACGATCTTCAGGGTCACCGGCGTGGCGAGGCCGATGAGCAGGTGTCCTTCCATCCGCGCAACGGTAGGCGCCGCGGCAGGCGCGGGTCTTGGACAAACGCGACGGCTACCCTTGCGGGGTGCGCGACCCGAGGGAGCTGGGCGGTGCGTGGTCGGCGTTCCAGCGGCACGGCGCCGCGTCGCCGTCGCCGGTCCTGGAGGGGGTCGTCGCCCGGTACTGGTGGGCGACCTGGGACCTGACCGGCCAGCCCGGCTACCGCCAGCTGCTCCCGCCGACGCCGAGCGTGCAGCTGACGTTCCCCACCGACGGCGAGCCTCTGCTCCGCGGCGTCCACCGGCGTTGCTTCACCCGGATGCTGCACGGCGCCGGCGGCGTCCAGGGCGTCGCGTTCGTCCCGGGCGCGTTCCGCCGGTTCCTCGGCGCGCCCGTGAGCTCCCTGACGGGGCGCACCGTCCCCGCCGCGGAGGTCTTCCCCGGCATCCCCGCCGTGCCGCCCGGCGACAGCGCGACCGTCGACGCCTTCCTCGCCGGGGCGCTCCCGCCGCCCGACCCCGCCGGTGACGCGGCCGCCGCATGTGTACGCCATGCCGCCGCCACTCCTGGCCTCCGCCGCGTCGACGATCTGGCCGGCGCGTGCGGGCTGGGCGTACGGCACCTGCAACGCCTCTTCGCCGAGCACGTCGGTGTCAGCCCGAAGTGGCTGCTGCGCCGCTTCCGTCTCCAGGAGGTGACCGACGTCCTGGCCGCCGCGCCCGGCGCCCCGGTCGACTGGGCGGGCCTCGCCGCCGACCTCGGGTACGTCGACCAGGCCCACCTCAGCAGGGACTTCGCCGCCATGTTCGGCGAGCCCCCGACCACGTACGCCGCCCGCTACTGACGCCGGTCCGGCGGTGGGAAAAGGCCGCCGGCCGGACCCCACAGAACGGGATCCGGCCGGCAGCTTCTCCGGTCAGCGACGCCGGCGGAACCGCAGCCGCTCGGCGAGCATCTGGCTGCCCGCGACCCGGCTCGCGGCACCGCCCACGATCAGCGCGAGCGCGGCCAGGGTCAGGAGCGTGACCGACGGGCCGGTGACGGGCAGGCCGCCACCGCTGCTCGGCGTGGAGACGTCCGCCGGGGCGGCGCCGACGGTGACCGCCAGCTTCAGCACCCGCAGGGTGCCGGACGGGTCGGTGCCCATCGAGACGAACGTGTGCTGGCCGGCCAGGCCCGCCGGCACGGTCACCTGCTTGCTGAACGACCCGTTCTCGTCGGTGAGGGCGGTGCCCAGCGCGGTCGGGCTGGAGAAGACCAGCAGCTGCACCCACGTCCGCGGCGCGAACCCGGTGCCGACCAGGACCGTCGGCTGACCCGCGCTCGGCAGCGCCGTGCCGGCGCTCGACGTGAGGACGCCGTCGACGGCCGTCGGCGGCACGGTCGCCGGCACCGTCACGGGTGCCGCCGGCGTGACCGCGAGCGGGGCACTGGCCGTCGCGTCGCCCTCGGCCACCGTCGCGGCCACCGTCACCTGGTAGGTGACCTTGTTGGTCACGCCGGTCAGCTTGTGGCTCGTCGTCGAGCCGCCGGTGACCGTCGCGGTGACCGGTGAGCCCGTCGCGGGGGTCGCCGTCACGGTGTACCCGGTGACCGCGCCAGCCGGCTGGGGCACCGTCCACGTCACGTCGATCGTGGTGTCGCCGGGCACGACGGTCACGACCGGGGCGGTGACCGCCGGCGCCGTGACGGACGCCGTGCCGGCCGGTGAGGCGCCCTTGACGTTGACCGCGGCCACCGAGACGGTGTAGCCGGCGCCGGGGATGCCAGAGAAACTGCAGGTGGTGGCGAGCGGCGACGCGGTGGCGCACTCCGGCGAGGCCGGGCCGGCGCCGCTGGAGCGGGACACCGTCACCGTGTAGGACAGGATCGGCGCGCCGCCGGTCTCTCCCGGCGTCCAGGCCACCTTGATCAGGCCGCCGTCGACCGAGGCGCTGACCGCCGGAGCGGCCGGCACCGCGGCCTCGAGGGTCACCGACGCGGTGCCGCCGACCGAGACGCCGGCGTTGTTCTGCGCCGTGACGGCGACGTCGTAGGTCGCGCCGGGCACGCCCGTGGCGCTGCAGGTCGTGCCGGTCGGGGTCGCGGGCACGCAGGTCAGCACGGTGGCCGGGGTGCCCTGCCGGGTCACGGTGACCTGGTACGCGCTGATCGGCGCCCCGCCGGTGGCGTTCGGGCTCCAGTTGACCGTGATCGTGGTGCCCGACGACGCGGCGGTCACCGTCGGCGCGGCCGGGGCGACCGCGGCGGCCGTGATGGTGCCGGTGCCGGCGGTGGAGCTGCCGGCGCTGTTCACCGCGACGACCGCGACGTCGTAGGTCTCGCCGGGCGTGCCGGTCGCGGTGCAGCTGACCGGCGGCGTCGGCGCGCCGGCCGGCGGGGTGCAGGGCAGCGACGGTGCCGTCGGGTCGCTCTGCGGCACGAGCGTCACCACGTAGCTGGTGATCGCCGCGCCGCCGTTGAAGTTCGGCGTCCACGCGACGGTGATGACGCTGCCGGAGACCGTGGGCGACACGGTCGGCGCCGACGGGGCCACCGCCGCCACCGTCGCCGTGGCGGTGCCGCCCAGGGAGGTGCCGGCGCTGTTCGTCGCGGTGACGACGACGTCGTAGACCGACCCGGGCGCGCCCGTGGTGCTGCAGGTCGTGCTCGTCGGCGTGGCCGGGGTGCAGGTCAGCACCGTCGCCGGCATGCCCTGCCGGGTGAGCGTCGCCTGGTACGCGGTGATCGCCGCGCCGCCGGTGGCGTTCGGGGTCCAGTTGACCGTGATCGTGGTGCCGGAGGTGCCGGCGGTGACCGTCGGCGCGGCCGGGGCCACCGCGGCGACCGCGGCGGTGGCGGTGCCGGCGGTGGAGGTGCCGGCGACGTTGACCGCCGAGACCGCGACGTCGTACGTCTGGCCGGGCACGCCGGTCGCGGTGCAGCTGACCGGCGGCGTCGGCGCGCCGAGCGGCGGGGCGCAGGGCAGCGTCGGTGTCAGCGGGGCGCTCTGCGGCACCAGCGTCACCACGTAGCTGGTGATCGCCGCGCCGCCGTTGCTGCCCGGCGTCCAGTTGACGGTGATCGCGCTGCCGGAGACCGACGTCGTCACGGCCGGCGCCGCGGGCGCGTTGGCGAGGACCGCCGTGGTGGTGCCGGCCGTCGACGGGCCGACGGAGTTGTAGCTGCGGACCTCGACCGAGTACGTGGCGCCCACGACGCCGGTGAACGTGCACGACGATCCGCTCACCCAACCGTCCGGGTAAACGACCTCGACCGTCGGCGCCGGCAGCGGGGCGTTGCACGTCACGGGGACCGGGCTCCCGCCGTCGGTCCGGTTGACCAGGACGGTGTGCCCGGTGATCCCGGTGACGCCGAGCTGCTCGGCCCAGGTGACCGTGACGGTGGTGCCGCTGACCGTGGCCTGGGCGGTCGGCGCGGGGGGCACCGGCGGGACGGTGGCGGTGATGGTCTGGTAGCTCGACCAGCCGACGCTGTTGTGGGCCCGGACCTTGACCTGGTAGCTCGTGCCGGCCTGCCCGGCGATGGTGCAGGTGGTGGCGGTGGCCACGGTGCACGGCACCGTCACCGCCGGGTTGCTGCCGGAGACCGTCACGTCCGTCTCGTAGGCGTCGATGCCGGTCTCGCCGACCGCGGGCGCGTAGGTGATCGTGATGTCCGTGCCGGTCCGGGAGGAAGTCACCTGCGGCACGCCGGCCGGGGCCTGCAGCTGCGCCAGCCAGACGGCGCTGGAGCGGGGTTGGCCGCCCACGTACGCGTACACGACCACCCGGTTGACGCCGGGAAAGATCAGGTTGGAGAACGTGCACGGGCTGACCGTGCACTGGGAGATGCCGTTGCCGTTGACGCTCACCAGGTAGCTCGTGGCACCGGGGACCGGGGTCCACGCCACCGCGAACGTCGTCGCGGTCTCGACGATCGAGGTGATGATCGGGCCCAGCGGATCGCCGACTCCGCCGGGACTCGGCGTCGCCTCCACGGTCGCCGTCCCCGGGGACGCCAGGGTGTTCTTGCCGAGCCAGGGCACGGGCGGCGGCGGTGGCGGCTTCAGCGCCGGGGAAGCCGGCCGCGCGTGCGTCGAGAGCGTCCGCGCGAACCCGCGGATGGTCTTGCCGTAGGCGGAGGCGCTGGTGGCGGCCGAGCCTGACCGCGCCGTCGCGGCCGGGCTGCCGGCGCCGGCCGGCGTGCCGGGGTTCCCCTTGCCCGCCGCCCCGCTCTTGCCGACCTTGTCGCTGGCCTTGAGGTTCGTCTTGTCGCCCGTCTTGTCGCCCGTCTTGTCGCCCGTCTTGGCGTTCGTCTTGGCGTTCGTCTTGGCGTTCGTCTTGGCGTTCGTCTTGGCGCTGGCCTTGGGGCTGGCCTTGGCGCTGCCGGACCGGCTGGCGGCCGGCTTGCCGCTGGGCTCGCCGGCAGCGGGCGCGGCGACGCGGGCCGCGGCGCCCGGGCTGCGTCCGGTGCCACCGGGGTCCGCTGAGGCGGGCGCGGACAGCCCGATCAGTGCCAGCAATGACGCGACGGCGCATGCCGCCGCCAATCGATGCGATCGGAAATTCCTCGGCGACATCATGCCCCTGGTCCCTGGTGCGCTTGATTGATCTACTCCAGCGGGACGCTATGGCACCTGTCCGACAAAGTGGGTATTTCTCAAAAATCAGACGAATTTGCACCACACCCCGGCGGTCGCCGACCGGCCGACGCCGCCGGACGGCCCGCGTGTACAACAGACGCCATGGACGCGAAGCGGGCGCAGGGGATCGGGTTCGCCGCGGCGATGGGTGCGCTGGCCGGCGCGGCCCTCGGGGCGCACCGCGGGGCGCGCGGCGCGGTCGCGGGTGCGGTGCTGGGCGCCGGCGCCCTTGCGGGCGTCGACGCGCTCGCGCGGGCCAGGCAGCGGCCGGGCGAGATCCCCGCGGTGTGGTCGCGGGTCGCGGCCAGCGGCGCGATCGCGGCACCGGTCGGGTGGGCCGCCGGCAAGGCCGGCGCGAGCCCGCTCGCGGTGGGCGTGGCGAGCGGCGCGGTCGCCGGGGCGATGGGGATCAGGCCGCACAAGGTGGCGCTCGGGCCGGTGGTCGGGCTCGCCGTCGGCGCGGCGATGCGCGACCGGCCGCCGGCGCAGGTCGCCGCGGCGAGCGTCGTGGCGTTCCGGACGGTGTCGCAGCTGGTGTTCCGGGATCCGCAGGTCAGCCTCCTCGCGGAGCGGGTGCCGGCGGAGCGGCTGCCGTTCGTCGTGCCCCTCGAGGCGCGGACCAGGTATGTGGGCACCGGTTACGTGCGGGCGCTCGCCGAGGCGACCGGTGGCACGTACCGGGAGGCGGCGCCGGACGTCGGCATCGTCGCCGACCTCGACGTCCTCGCGGGGCCCGGATTCGACCCGGGCGCGGTGCCGCCGCTCGTGCGGGAGTTCTACGAGCACACGACCCGGTTCACGCTCGACATCGTGCCCCGCTGGCGGGCCTGGGTGCGGCCCGGGTATCTGCTGTACCGCAACCTCGTCGCCCGGCCGCTCGGGCAGGCGAACGTGCCGATGAACCAGCGGGAGGCGCTGCGTGGGGTCCGCAGCCGCATCGACACCGTCACCACCGGCGACGGCCTGCAGACCCGCGGCTGGATCCGCAGCTACGCCGACACCGACGAGCCGATCTACGTCGGCATCTACACGACGTACCGGCATGAGGGCCGCGGCTATGTCAGCGTCGGCTTCCCGTTGCCGCAGGCGAACTTCACCGCGACGCTCGCGCCACGGCAGCGCGAGCACGGGCTGGTCCTCACCAGCTCCGCGCACGACGGGCAGACCGGGCACTACCTGAGCCACATCGACGCGCAGACGCGCGAGCTGACGACCCTGGCGGTGAGCGGCTTCGCCGAGGAGCTCGACGTGTACGTCGAGAACGGTGAGCTGCGGGCCGTGCACGCGTTCGCGGTGTTCGGGCTGCCGTTCCTGCGCCTGGAGTACACGATCCGCCGGAAGAGCCCGCGCTAGCGCCGCCCGCCGGGGTCCTCCGACAGGCCGAAGGCGGCGAGCGCGGAGTCCAGCATCGCCTCCTGTACGGCCGGCGGATACGCCGACGGGTCGGCCGCCGCGAACGCCGCCGCGCCCTCCACCATGGCGATGAGCGCGACGGTGACGGTGGCCGGGTCCTGCGGCGGGCCGCACGCCTCGACGAGCCGGCCGACCCTCGTCCGCCACGCCCGGCTGTTGACCCGGTGCAGGTCGGTGAGCTCCTCGTCGGCGACGGCCGCGGCGAGGAACCCGAGCCAGACGGCGCTCTCCGCGACCGTCTGCGGGTCGAGGGCGAGCCCCTGGTGCAGGATCGCGCGCAGCGCGGCCCGTGGCGAGGCCGCGGTGGCCTCCAGGGTCTCGACGCGGGCCTTGGTCGTCTCGTGCAGCAGCTGCCGGGCGTGCCGCAGCAGCGCCCGCCGGTTGGGGAACCGGTGCATGACGAGGCCGGTCGTGCAGCCCGCGGCGGCGGCCACGGCGCGGATCGTCAGCCGCTCCAGGCCCTGCTCCGCGAGGACGTCCCAGACCGCCTTCGACAGCCGCTCCTCGTGTGGCACGCGTCGCACTCCATCCGTCTCGTAACAACTGTTACGGTACCACCCATGACCGACTGGATCATCGAGGAGCGGGCCTGGGACGACCTGGACGGGGCCGCCCTGCGCGCCGCGCAGCGGGCCGAGCTCGACGCCCGCTACGGCAGCGACGACCACGAGCCGGGCGGCCCGCCGTCCGGCGATGACATCGACCTGTTCCTGGTCGCGACGGCCGGCGGCGGCCCGGTCGGCTGCGGGGCGCTGCGGCACCTCGACGCGACCTCCGCCGAGGTCAAGCGGATGTACGTGGTCCCGGACGCCCGCGGCACCGGCGTCGCGACCGCGATCCTGCGCGGACTGGAGGACGCCGCCCTGGCCCGCGGCTGGACGACGCTGCGCCTGGAGACCGGCACGGAGCAGCCCGACGCCCAGCGCTTCTACCGGCGCGAGGGCTACCACGAGATCCCGCTCTTCGGCGTCTACGCGGGCTCCGCCCTGTCCGTCTGCTACGAGCGCGCCCTGCGCCGGTAGCGCGCCCGCCATGGCACACCGCATCGGCGCCGTCGTCAGCATCAACGCCTCGATCACGGTCGTCGCCGACGGCTGGCGGGGCTGAGACAGGGTTCGTCGTGACCGGCGTGCCGGCGCGGCTCAGGCTGTGGATCGAGGAGCCGGTGGAGGCGGCGTGGGGCCGCGCCGCCCGCGCGCTCCTGGTCCGCGAGCCCTGAGCCCGGACCACCAGCACCAGCCCGGGCGCCCCTTGCCGTTCGGGGTAGCAAGGGGCGCCCGGTGGGTCAGGCCGTGACGATCGTGCCGTCGGGCTTACGGGTGCAGGTGACGGTGCGGGCGGTGGCCGTGGCGGCGCCGGTGAGGCACTTGCCGAGGACGGCGTGGCCGGCGGCGCTGGGGTGCCACGACTCCTGGCAGGTCTGGAAGTACGTGACGCAGGTGTTCGCGATCCGCTGGATGGCGATCTTGTCCTTGCCGGCGAGGCTGGTCACGAACACGCCCGAGGCGCCGTCCTGCAGGCGGATCGGGGTGGCCAGGGCGTTGCCGGGGCTGCCGGACCGCTCGCAGAGCCGCGCGCCGTCGAAGGCGTGCTGCACGTCGAGGTAGACCAGGTCGTCGCCGGGGAACTCGGCGGCGAGGGTGTCCCGGGTCGTGCGCACGATCGTGCCGAGGCCCTGCGAGAAGCCGTGCCCGGGCGCGAGGCTGGCCCGGTGGATCGGGCAGCCGGCGGCGTACCGCTCGGCGCCGAGGTCGCGGAACTTGTCCCGGTCGTCCTGCCGGCCGTCCTCCTCCCAGTAGGTCTGGTCGAGGTCCAGCGGCAGCGGGTTCGTGTAGTCCTGGAACACCACCCGGTGCTGCCCGTCGGCGTCGATCTGGTCGAGGGTGGCGATGATCTGCCGGGCGGCCGCGATCGTCTCGGCGGTCGCCGCCTGGACCTGCGCCGCGGTCGCCAGGTCGGCGGCCGTGCACGGCTCCTGCTCGACCGGGCCGTTCAGGTATGCCCAGAACTCCCACCAGCCGGTCCACGCGTCGGCGATGAACCGGTTCGCGCACTTCTCGGCCACGTCGCCGAACGTGAACGAGCTGTTGTTGGAGCCGAGCCCGATCAGCACCAGGTCGATGTCGTGGGTCTGCGCGACGGCCCGGAGCTGGTCGAGCTGCGCGGCGACGGAGCGGCCCTTGTCGCGGGCGCCGGACGGGTTGGCGATGTCGTGCGGGCGCCCGCCGGAGCACGCCAGGTTGAAGCGGGCTTGGATGCCGGGCAGCGCCGCCTGGTTGAGCGACGCGTTGGCGGACCGGTGGCAGAAGAAGGCGTTGGTGTTGGGCGCCGACCAGCCGGGGAACGGCTGCGCGACGCCGTTGACGTCGACGACCGGCTGGTAGCTGCCGGCGCCCTCCCCGCTGATGAAGCTGTCGCCGAGGGCGACGGCGGCGGTCGGCAGGGCGGCCGCGGCGGGCAGCGCCGGCACGACCGCCGCGCCGGCGGAGACCAGCACGCCCGCCACGACGAGCGCGGTACGACGGAACACGGACACGGCGGTTTCCTCGATCCCATCGAATGTGAAAAATCCTCTGGGTCGGGATCAGATCACGACGTGCGCACGCCCGTCAATGTTTCAGGGCGATTTCCCTACAAAACAGATCGGGTAACCGTGAACATGAAGCAGCCGTAGGCGACGTTGCGGGAGTCCACCCGTACCACCGCCGCATCCGACAACACGTCGGCGATGACGCCCTCCGGGTCCTCGCCGTCGTGGACCCGGGTCGCGGGATGGATCCATCCGCGCGCGTCATAGGCCCGCAGCACCTGCGACCGGCCGCGCCAGCCCTCCGGGTATCCGGTCCCGGCGGGCCCGTCGCACCGCCGCGTGTGGGCGAAGACGGCGCCGATCTCCCGGTACGGGCTCGCCGGCAGCACCGGTTCGAACCCGAACAGCATCAGCCGCTCCCCCGCCACCGCGTCACGCAGGCAGCACCGCAGCGGCTCGCCCCCGCTCGCGTCCTGCTCCACGACAGGGTTGCCGGAGACGTCGATTCCCTTGCCCCGCACCGATTCCAGGATCGCGGGGTCGATCGCGTGCACTGTGAACATGCCCCGATCCTGTCCCACGCAAGGGGTTCGAGGCTGGCGGGAATCGGCCGTCGCGCTCGCCGTGCGGACCCGCACCGGCGCCCTTACCGTTGCAGGAGTGGAACGCGTACCCCTGGACGAGAACGCCGCCACGCGGCAACGCCTGACCGCCCTCATCGACTCCCTCGGCGACGACGACCTCGCCCGGCCGGTGACCCCCAGCTGGAGCGTCGCCACCGTGCTCGCCCAGCTCGCGTTCTGGGACCGGTGGGCGCAGACCCTGGTGCGGCGCTGGCGCTCCGGCGAACTGCCGCCGCCGAGCGTGCCGCCGTGGTACGACGACGCGCTCAACCACACCCTCCTGCCGACGTGGCAGGCGCTCCCCGGCCGCGAGGCGGCACAGATCGCCCGCGCCGCCGCCGAGGCCGCCGACCGCGAGATCGAGAAGGCCGAGACCCCGGTCGTCGCCGGCATCCTCGCCTCCGGCCAGGCCAACCTCCTGGACCGCGCGACCCCCCGCAACGACGCCCTGGACCGGATCGAGCGCGCGCTGCGCTGAGCGGCACGGGAAGGGGCGCCGCGAGAAGCGGCGCCCCCTTTGAAACCTGCGACTGAAACCTGCGACGAGATCGGGCTACAGACCCGCGCGCGGGTCGTCGCCCCGCCGCTGGCCGGTCTCGGCGCCGTGCTCCTCGACGTACTTCTTGAAGCGCTTCGCGTCGGCCTTCACCTGCAGGTCGTCGACGCCGACGGCGGCGCCGGCCTTCTCCACGACACCCTCGGGCTGCCAGTCGAGCTGGACGGTCACGCGGGTGTCCCGGTCGCCGAGGCGGTGGAAGGTGACGACGCCGGCGTGCTTGGTGTCGCCGCCGACGCTCCTCCAGGCGATCCGCTCGTCGGGGTGCTGCTCCGTGATCTCGGCGTCGAACTCGCGCCGGACGCCGCCGACCTTCGTCACCCAGTGGGTGCGGCGGTCGTCGACCTGCCTGATCGACTCGACGCCGCTCATGAACTGCGGGAAGGACTCGAACTGCGTCCACTGGTTGTATGCGGTGCGCACGGGCACGTGGACGTCGATGGTCTCGGTCACGCCACTCATTCGTTCCTCCGAAGAACTCGTGATTGTCGCGTTCGTCCATCTCGTGCCCGCCCTTGAGCAGAGCAAACGGGATTCAGGCCTGTTGTTGCGTGGGTCTCACCAGCAGCTCGTTGACCGCGACGTGCCGGGGCCGGGTGATGATGTAGGTGATCGTGTCGGCGATGTCCTCGGCCTCGAGGCGCTGCATGTCGGCGAAGCGCTGGTTGAGGCCCTCCAGGATCTCGGGGCGGTTGTGGCCGGCGAGCTCGGTGGCGACGGCCCCCGGCTCGACCAGTGACACGCGGACGTAGCGGCCGGTGACCTCCTGGCGGAGTGCCTCGCTGAAGGCGCCGACGGCATGCTTGGTGGCGTTGTAGACGCCGCTGCCGTTCCGGGCGACCCGGCCCGCGACGGAGCTGACGTTGACCATGTCGGCGACCCGGCGCGGACCGTCGGCCGCCGCGGCGAGCAGGTGCGGGAGCGCGGCGTGGGCGCAGTACATGAGCCCCATGACGTTGACGGAGACCATGCGCTGCCACTCCTCGACGGGCGCGTCGACCACGGGCCCGAGCAGCATCACACCGGCGTTGTTCACGAGGGTGTCCAGGCGACCGAGCTCGCTCACCGTCTGGTGTACCGCGGCGACGGCGGCCGACTGCTCGGTGACGTCCGCCTCGACGACCAGGGCGGTGCCACCGTCGGCGCGGATGCGCTCCGCGAGCGTGGCGAGCCGGTCGGCCCGGCGGGCGGCGAGCGCGACGGCCGCGCCGCGGGAGGCCAGCGAGAGGGCGGCCGCCTCACCGATCCCGCTGGAGGCGCCGGTGACCAGTGCGACGGTTCCTGACAAAGATCCCATACAAGGGAAATTACCCCCTGCTACGCCTCTGCTATGCCTCGAGATCGCGCCGGATCTCCTCGAGGACCTTCTGCGTCTCCGTCGGCGGGCGGGCCTCGACGCACAGCCGCTCCATCGCCTCGGCGTACAGGTCGACGTCGTCGCGCTTGTCGAGGTAGAGGGCGCTGGTGAGCTGCTCGATGTAGACGACGTCGGGCAGGTCCTGGTCCGGGAAGCGCAGGATGGTGAACGCGCCGCCGGCCGCGGCGTGGCCGCCCGCGTTGAACGGGATGACCTGCAGCCGCACGTTGGGCAGCGTGTTGGCCTCCAGCAGCGCGTCGACCTGGCCGCGCATGACGTGGGTGCCGCCGATCGGGCGGCGCAGCGCGGCCTCGTCGACGACGACCCACAGCTTGGGCGCGTCGGCGCGGGTGAGGACCTGCTGGCGGGCCATCCGCAGCTCGACCCGGCGGTCGATCTCGTCGGCCTTGGCGCGGCCGTGGCCGAGCAGGACGACGGCCCGCGCGTACTCCTTGGTCTGCAGCAGGCCCGGCACGAACTGGACCTCGTACGTGCGGATGAGGGCCGCGGCGGCCTCGAGCCCGAGGTAGGACTGGAACCAGTTGGGCAGCACGTCGCCGAAGCGGTGCCACCAGCCGGGGTTGTTGGCGTCGCGGGCGAGGGCGAGCAGCCGGGTGCGCTCCTCGTCGTCGTCGAGCCCGTACAGGGTGAGCAGGTCGGCGACGTCGCGCTCCTTGAAGCCGACGCGGCCGAGCTCCATCCGGCTGATCTTCGACTCCGACGAGCGGATCTCCCAGCCGGCGTCCTCACGGGTCACGCCCTGCGCCTCACGGAGCCGGCGCAGATGGGCGCCCAGCAGCATCCGGAGGACCGTGGGGCCTCCGGCCGCGCCGCCTTCCGGTGTTCCGGTCGTCACCTACTGCCTCCGAGTCCTGGACACTGCCCTGTCACCCACTGTCCCCGCGGCGATCCATTCCTGAGCGGTCCGTCCTGGCGAACCGTCCCATGGTGGAGCCGTCCCGTGGGCGAGCCGGAGTAAGCATGCCATGACCCGACAGTAAGCGGGAGTGGGCTCGCATCGATCGGCGGTATCTCCAGCGAGCCCGCCCCGACCGTCACATCCTCAGCCGTCCAGCAGGTTGTCGAAGTCGCCGTCGCGGGCGCCGGCGATGAAGGCGGCGATCTCGTCGTAGGTGTAGATGAGCGCGGGCCCCTGCGGGTCGCGCGAGTTGCGCATCGCGAAGCCGGTCCCGCCGGGCAGCGGGGCCAGCTCGACGCAGTTGCCACTGGGGTTGCTACGGCGGCTCTTCTGCCAGGTGACGCCCGGCAGCTCGCCGGCCGGCATCCCGTTGTACGTCTGTTCCATGGGCATCTCTCTGCAACATGTAGTTGAAAGTTTGCCGAGAATCGGCGTCTGCACGTGCATCGGCTCTTGCGTATGCAGCCGATAACGCGCATGCTAGCGCATGTGCGAATGTGCGGGGACGCTCACAATTTGTGACCAGAACCGGACGTTCGTGCCCAAATGATCGGGTGGCTTCCCCAGCTACGATCTTGGAGGACGCGCGCATGGACCCTCTCGCCTTCCTGGCCGGTGCGGCCGTGGCGGCCGGAGCGTGCGCGGCGTGGGTGTCCCAGCGCCGGGTGACCCGCCTGCGGCGCCAGCTGACCGCGGAGCGCCACGCCGCCTGCCATGACCCGCTGACCGGCCTGCCCAACCGCCGGGCCTTCTACTCACGGGGCGCCGAGCTCGTCGGCGACCCGCACGCGCACCCCCTGGTCGCGGTGGTGCTCGACGTCGACGGGTTCAAGCAGATCAACGACGTCTATGGGCACTCCGCCGGCGACGAGGTCCTGGTCACCATCGGGCACCGCTTCGCCTCGTGCGCGGGCGAGGGCCCGAGACGGGGCATCGTGGCCCGGCTCGGCGGCGACGAGTTCGCCGGCCTCATCCCCGAACGCGACGGGGAGCCCGACGAGCAGGCCGCCCGGCTCGCCGACATGCTCGCCGCCCCGATGCGGCTCGGCGGTCAGGTCGTCTCGGTCAGCACGTCGGTCGGGCTGGTCCCGGTCGAGCCCAGCGCGCACCTCGCCGATGCCGTGCACCGGGCCGACGCCGCCATGTACCGCGCCAAACGCCACACCCAGCGCCGCCGGACCCCCCTGGTGACGCACCAGCACGTCCTGCACACCTCGCTCCGTCGTGAGCTGCCCACCCACCCCACATCGGCGACCTGACAAGGACCCCCCGCGATGGACCTCAAAGAGCTCGTCCGCCAGCGCCGCCGCCACCAGCCCCGTCCGAAGAGCTGGCTGGCCGCCAAACTCCACCGTGCGGAGCAGTGCCGCGACTGCCACCAGCCGTGGCCGTGCGACCAGTACGTCGCCGCCCGCAACTCGGTCCTCGTCTACGCCCTGCGACGCCTCGAGCTCGCCCGGCCCGGGAGTCTGGGGTGACAATCGCGCACATCCCGGCCCGGCCGACCTGGCTGTGCACGGGATGTCGCGAGCCGTGGCCGTGCCAGGCCAAGCGCGACCAGCTCGTTGCGGAGCACGGCGACAGCCCCGCCGCGCTGCGCACGATGATGGCGCTGCGGGTCGCCGACGCCGCCGAGGACCTGCGCCAGCTGGGCGCCGACCAGCTGTGGACGCGGTTTCTGGGCTGGCTGCCCGCACCCGGCCAGGGGCCAGTGATCCACTGGGTCGCGAACCCGCCGCTCGGCGGGCACCGCAGACCGGCGCCGGTCAAGGAGCAGATCGACCCGCGGGGTCCGTCGCGCACGTCGCCAGCACCGGAAAATGGTCCGACGCGGACGCAGTCCCGCCGCCGGTCACCACACGGCACGTCCTGAAGTCCCCGGCGACCGCCGGCGACGCCAGGATGTAGTCCAGCCGCGCCCGCGTGAACTCCTCGCCGCCGAGCGCCGTCGGCACCGTCCAGCCCGGCCCCTCGCCGACCGCCTGGAACACGTCGACCAGGCCGCGGCGGGCCAGCAGCGCCATCGCCCGGGTGTCCACCCCGCCCCGCCCGAACCAGGTGCGGTGCCGCCGCCGGACGTCGCCCGGCGGGCCGGACGACGGGGACAGCGAGTTGAAGTCGCCCATCAGGACGACCCGCTCCCGCCGCCCGGCGAAGGCCGCGAGCAGCCGGGCCTCGTACAGGCGGATCCTGCCCCAATAGGGGAACAGGTGCGTGCTGACCACGGTCAGCGGACCCGCCGCCGTGTCGATCTCCACCCACGCCGCCCCGTGATGGAAGCTTCCCGGCACCGCGCCGCGGCGCAGGATCCGCAGGCGCGGCGCGACCAGCAGCCCGACCGGCTGCCCGGTCCGCGGCGGCGCCACGTGCAGGCTCATCCCGGTGCGCTCCGCCAGGGGCGGGTCGCCGCGCAGCTCCTGCACCGCGGCGACGTCGGGCGCCGCAGCATCGACGACCTCGCACACGGCGTCCAGCCGCCCGCCGCTCGCGCCGGTCAGGATGTTGTACGACAGCAGCGTCAACGACATACATTGCCCGGATGGACGTCCACAACGCTCTCCTCAGCTCCCGCGACGAGACCATCCGCACGCTCGTCGACCTGGTCCGCGTACCCAGTGTGGGTGGCACCCAAGCGGAGGGGGAGATCGTGCGTCACGTCGCCGGCCTGCTCGCGGCGGAAGGCGTCGAGACCGACCTGTGGCAGATCCCCGTCGCCGAGCTCGCCGGCCGTCCCGACTTCCCCGGCATGGAGGTCGAGCGGTCCGAGGCGTGGGGGCTCGTCGCCCGGCTGCCCGGCACCGGCGGCGGCCGCACGCTCATGTTCAACGGGCACCTCGACGTGGTCCCGCCCGGTGACCTGTCGACCTGGTCCGACGACCCGTTCTCCGGGCGGGTCGCCGACGGTCACGTGTACGGCCGCGGCGCCTGCGACATGAAAGGCGGCTTCGCCGCGGCACTGGCCGCCCTGCTCGCCCTGCACCGCAGCGGCACCCGGCTGCCCGGCGACGTCCTGCTCGCGGCGGTCGTCGGCGAGGAGGACGGGGGTCTGGGCACCTACGCGACCCTCGACCGCGGCTGGCGCGCCGACGCGTGCGTCATCACCGAGCCGACCGCGCTGGACGTCCTGGCCGCCAACGGCGGCGCGCTCACCTTCCGGCTGCGGGTGCCGGGCCTCGCCGCGCACGCCTGCGCCCGCACCAGCGGCGTGAGCGCGGTCGAGAAGTTCCAGCTCATCTTCCCCGTGCTGCGGGCCCTGGAGGCGTCCCGGAACCGGTCGGTCGACCCGATGATGCGGCGGTGGGACATCGCGTACCCCCTGGAGATCGGCACCGTGCGGGCCGGCGACTGGGCGTCGACGGTGCCGGACCTGCTGGTCGCCGAGGGCCGCTTCGGGGTCGCGCTCGACGAGCCGGTCGACGAGGCGCGCGCCGCGTTCGAGCGGACCGTCGCGGAGGCGTGCGCCGCCGACCCGTGGCTGAAGGAGCACCCGGTGACGGTCGAGTGGTGGGGCGGGCAGTTCGCGTCCGGCCGCTGCCCCTCCGGCACCGACCTGGTCCGGCGGGTCCTCGACGCGCACACCTCCACCCACGCCGGCTCCCCGTTCGCCGCCGAGCCGGCGGTCGTGGGCGCGCCGTACGGCTCCGACCTGCGCCTGCTGACGAACATCGGGGGCATCCCGGCCGTGCAGTACGGGCCGGGCGTCGGCTACGGGCACTGCCCCGACGAGAAGGTGTCGATCGAGCAGGTCCACGCGTGCTCGGCCACCCTCGTCAACCTCGCCCTGGCGTTCTGACCGTTCGCGCTCATCACGCTACATTTCGTGTTGATAGCGCTCCCGTACTGGCGAGGCATTGACCAAGAGTTGTAAAGACTGTTAACTAATCAGCCAGACGGACGCTGCGATGCGGAACGAGGCTGGTCAATGCGGATCTCTCGCACGGTGCTGCCGGCTCTCACCGCCGCCGGCGCCGCGGTCCTGCTGCTCGCACCCCTGACCGCGGCCGCCGCGGCGGCGTCGCTGACGGCGACGTTCGCGCAGACGTCGGTGTGGGGCAGCGGGTACGGCGCCGAGTTCGCCGTCACCAACCGTGGCGACGCGGCGGCGAGCGGCTGGGTGGTCGAGTTCGACCTGCCGGCCGGGTCGGCGGTCAGCAGCTCGTGGGACTCGACCCGCACCAGCACCGGGCAGCACCACCGCTTCGCGAACGCCTCGTGGAACGGTGCCGTGGCCGCCGGCGCGACGGTCCGGTTCGGGTTCAACGTCAGCGGCACCGGTGTGCCCGTCAACTGCACCGTCAACGGCCTGCCGTGTGCGGGCGGTCCGGCGCCTTCCTCGCCTCCGTCCACTCCGCCTTCTTCCCCGCCTTCTTCTCCACCCTCATCCCCGCCGTCATCCCCGCCTCCCTCCGGGTCCATTGTGGACGTCTCCACGGCCGCGCAGCTCGAGGCGGCCCTGGCAGCCGCGCGGCCCGGCCAGACGATCCGGCTCGCGCCCGGGGTGTACGACGGTTCGTTCATCGGCACGACGCCCGGCACCGCGGCCGCGCCGATCACCGTCACCGGCCCGCGGACCGCCGTCCTGACCAACCCGGCGAGCGCCGGCAGCGGCCCGTCGTGCCCCGTGCCGACGCCCGGCTGGGACCCCGGCTACGGCTTCTGGCTCGCCGGCGCGCCGTACTGGCGGCTGAGCGGGTTCACCGTCGCGAACGCGAAGAAGGGCGTCGTCGTCGACGACTCGCCGCACGTCACGCTCGACGGCCTGTACGTGCACCACATCGGCGACGAGGGCGTCCACTTCAGACGGTCCTCTTCGGACGGAGTGCTCCGCGGCTCGACGATCGAGTACACCGGCACGGCGCAGCCCGCGTACGGCGAGGGCGTCTACCTCGGCTCCGCGAACTCGAACTGGGCCTGCCACGGCAACACCGGCGGCGTGGACCGCTCCGACCGGGTGCAGGTGCTCGACAACCACATCGGCCCGTACGTGGCCGCGGAGCACATCGACGTCAAGGAAGGCACCCTCGGCGGGGTGATCCGGGGCAACACGTTCGACGGCCGGGGCATCGCGGGGCAGAACTCCGCCGACTCGTGGGTCGACGTGAAGGGCACCGGCTACCTGATCCAGGGCAACACCGGCACGTTCGCGCCGCCCGGCACGTTCGCCAACGGGTACGAGACCCACAACCCGGTCGCCGGCTCCGGCTGTGGCAACGTGTGGCGGGACAACAGGTCCGACCTCGGCGGCGCCGGCCGCTACGCGGTCAACGTGACGTCGACCTCGAAGTGCGCCGGAAACCTCAACGTGGTCTACTCCTCCAACAGCGTCACCAACGCCACCGGAGGATTGACGAACATCTCCGTCACGAGCGGATGACCGATCGGTCGATGTCATATATCGATGAGCTGAATATAGTGATGGGCATGACTGGCGTACCGTTACGTGAACCGACATTCCTCGTGCTGACCGCGCTCGCGGCCGAGCCGCAGCACGGCTACAGCGTCCTGGAGGACGTGCGGCGCATCTCCGACGACCGCGTCCGCCTCCAGGCCGGCACACTCTACGGCATCCTCGACCGGCTCCGGGTGGACGGCCTCATCGAGGTCGACCGGGAGGAGGTCGTCGCGTCCCGGCTGCGCCGCTACTACCGGCTCACCGTCCCGGGCCGAGACCTGCTCAGCGCCGAGACCGACCGGCTGCACCGCAACGCCGCCGCCGCCGACCGGCGCCTCCGCCAGCTCCGCCTGGCCACCGACGCCGCCTGACCTCTTCCCCGCTCCCCTCGCCCTGCGGTGATCGGATCGCGGATCCGGTCGCCATGACGACCAGATCCGCTACCTGATCAAGGACGGGCCACTCAGGTGGCACTGATCCGCAGGAGCGACTCGCGGAGGCGGGCCAGCTCGTCCGCGCCCAGCAGGGCCGCGAAGTCACCGTCGACCGCCGCCATCGCCGCCGGCGCGTCGGCGAGGAACGCCGTGCCACGGTCGGTCAGCGCCACGATCACCGCCCGCTGGTCGTTTGGGTCCGGACGGCTCGACACATAGCCGCTCGCCTCGAGCTCCTTCACCAGGCGGCCCGCCATCTGCCGGGTCATGCCAGCCTTCGCCGCCAGGTCCGTGATCCTGATGCCGGCCGGGTCCAGGTTCGTGATCACCGGCACGTGCCCGAGGCGGATCTCGCCGTGCCCGCCCGCCTGCAGCTTGGCCAGGGACGCCGCCTGGGCCCGCCGGTGCGCGTGCAGCAGCAGCCGGCCGAGCGGCAGCGCGCGCAGTTCGTCGGGCGTGAGATCAGACATACGAAACCCCGTTTACAAAGTACGAAACCTGGTTTAGCTTTTGGGGGCAGCCTTCAAGGAGACCTTGCAGGCGACCTTCAAGGGGGACAACTATGAGTATCGTCCGTGCGGCCGACGCGCCGCGATTCGAGCTCGACGGATCCAGGTTCACGGTGTTCTCGGGGCCCAGCAACGGGTCCCACCAGGTGTGCGCGTGGCGGCTGACCGTCGCCGCGGGCCACGAGTCGATGCCGCACAGCATCGACCGCGACGAGGTGTTCATGGTGCTGTCGGGGCAGCTGCGGGTCACGCCCGGCGGTGAGGTGCTCGGCGCCGGCGACTCGGTCGTCGTGCCGGCCGGCTCGCCGATCGCCGCCCACAACCCGGGCAGCGAGCCCGCCGAGGTGTACGTCTCGGTCGCCGCGGGGTTCACCGCCTACCGCGCCGACGGCAGCGTCTTCGGCACCCCACCGTGGGCCGCGTAGCGGGCCGGGGTGACCCCGACGTGCCGGACGAAGTGCCGGTGCAGGTGTGACTGGTCGTGAAACCCGACCTCCGCGGCCACGTCCGCGGGGCGGCGGCCGCTGAGCAGCAGCCGGCGGGCCTGCTCGACCCGGCGGCCCACCAGGTACCGGTGCGGCGGCAGGCCGAAGGTCGCGGTGAACGACCGGACCAGGTGCCCCGGGTGGCACCCCAGCAGCGCGGCCGCCTCGACGAGGGTGATCCCCTCGCGGGTCCGCGCGTCGAGCAGCTCCCGCAGCCCGCCCGCGACTCCCCGTGCGGGCGGGCCCGGCGTGGCGTGCCGGTCGAAATGTCCTTGCAGGCGGTCGCGGATCAGAGTCAGCCGGCTCTCCGCCTCCAGCTCCTCACCCGGCGCGTCCAGGGCCAGGTGGAGCTGGTGGATGCGCTGCCGCAGCAGCGGGTCGTCGACGCCCGGGCGGTCCACGGCGGCGCCGGCGAGGCCCGCGTCGAGGACGGTCGTGTCCAGGTACAGCACCCGCTTGCGGAACCCGTCGCCGGTCGCGGCCCGCCCGTCGTGCGGCACGTCCGGCGGCAGCAGCGTCACCGACGCGCCGGCCGCGCCGCGGTGGTGGCGGTCCAGGTCGAAGCGGATCGCGCCCTCGTCGACGATGAGCAGCGTCCACGCGTCGTGCACGTGCGGCGGGTACGCGTGGTCCACGAAGTGCGCGTGGAACACCTCGGCGATCCCGGGCACGCTGGGCCGCCACGCGGTGACGAGCTCCATGTGCACAACGTACAAGACCACCCCGGCCGGCCCGGGCACGCTGACCGCATGACGTCTCCCACGAAGATCGCCGTGCTGCTGCGGGACGACCTGGCGGTCTGGCAGCGCCTCAACGTCACCGCGTTCGTCGTCAGCGGCATCGCCGGCACCGCGCCGCAGCTGCTCGGCGAGGACTACGCCGACGCCGACGGCAACCGGTACCTGCCGATGTTCGGCCAGCCCGTCATGGTCTTCGAGGGCGACGCGACCACCCTCGCCGTGGCGCACCGCAGGGCCCTGCAGCACGCGGCGCACGCGGAACGGTCGGTCGCGTGTGCAACGTTCACGGAGGAGCTGTTCAAGACCGGCAACGACGAGGACAACCGGGCCGCCGTCCGGGCCGTGCACCAGGCAGATCTCCGGCTCGCCGGGATCGCCGTCCACGGGCCGCGCAACGCCGTCGACAGGATACTGAAAGGTGCGCGCCTGCATCGTTAGGCTCCGCCGCCATGAACCACGCGCCTGTTGAAGCCCACGTCCCGGCCGTCGCTCGTGCCGTGGCCGATCACGTCCCGGCCGCCGCTTGTGCCGTGGCCGATCACGTCCCGGTGGTCTTCGAAGGGCCGGGTGCCGGGAGCGGGCCGCTGTCCTGGGGGCAGATCGAGAGCTGGAACGCGGTCACGAGCCTCGGCCACTGGATGCCGATCGGCGGGGCGCTGCCGGTGCGGCCCGGCACGACCGTCGAGGACCTCGCCGGCGAGCTGCGGCACCACCTGAGCCGGCACCCGTCACTGCGGACGCTGCTGCGGATCCCGCCCGGCGGCGGCACCCCGACGCAGGAGGTCCACGCCTCCGGTTCGGCGGCGCTGCAGGTGTACGAGACGCACGGCGCCGACCCGTCCGCCCTGGCCGATCTCGTCGCCGCACGGTTCCGGGACGCGCCGCTCGACTTCACGGCCGAGTACCCGATCCGCATGGCGGCGGTGCTGCACGGCGGCGTGCCGAGTCACGTCGTCGCGCTCATCTCGCACTTCGCGGCCGACGGCGCCGGCGCGCAGGCGATGCTCCGCGACGTCGCCGCGCGGCCCGCCGCGCCGGTCGAGGGCCGGCAGCCCCTCGACCAGGCGCAGTGGCAGCTGTCCCCGGCCGGCCGCCGCCAGAACGAGGCCGCGCAGCGGCACTTCGAGTCCATCCTGCGGACGATGCCGCCGGCGCGCTTCCGCAAGCCTGTTGCGGCGCAGCGGCCGCGGTACTGGCGCGGCGTCCTCGACTCGGCGGCGCTGCCGCTGGCGTTGCGGGCGCTGACCGCGCGGACCGGCGCGGACCCGTCGGCGGTGCTGCTCGCTGTGTTCGCCCTCGCCGTGCACGCGACGTGCGGCGTCGACCCGGTCGTCGTCCGCCCTCTGGTCAGCAACCGCTTCCGCCCCGGCCTCGCCGACGTGGTCTGCACCGCCGTGCAGGCCGGGCTCTGCCAGGTGCCGGTCGCCGCCGGCTCCGCTGCCGCCACCGACGCTGCTTCGGCCGCCGGCTCCGCTGCCGCCACCGACGCTGCTTCGGCTGCCGGCTCCGCTGCGGCTGCCGGCTCCGTTGCCGGTTCCGCTGCCGGCGGCGGGGGTTTCGAGGAGGTGCTGGCGCATGCGAAGCGGGCGACGATGAGTGCCTACAAGCACGCGTACTTCGACCAGCGGGACCTGTTCGCGCTCGTCGACCGGGTCGGCGCCGAGCGGGGCGAGCGGCTGGAGATCGGCTGCTTCCTCAACGACCGCCGCGACCCGTCGCCCGGCGCGGGCGGCCCGGCCCCGACGGCGGCGGAGATCGCGGCGGTGCTGCCGGGGACGGTGTTCGACTGGACGGTCCGCCGGGACGCGCCGGGCTTCGAGCCGATGATCCTCGACGTCGAGGACACCCCGGGCGGCCTGCGCTGCACCGCGCACACCGACACGGCGCACATCTCCCCCGCCGACACCGAGGCGCTGCTGCAGCACCTGGAGCGGATCGCGGTCACAGCGTCAGGTGCTCGGCACGGCTGAGGCCGACCAGCTGCGTCATGTCCAGCGGCAGCTCGGGCCGGGTCGTGGTGACGGCGCCGTCCGCGCCCGTCTCGAAGTTCGCGGCGGAGACCCGGACGTGCACGCCGTCCCGCCGGTACGCGTCGACGGTGCGCCGCACGGCTCCGCCGCCGAGGTCGGCCGTGACCCGGACGACGACCGTGCCGTCCGCCTCCACGCTCTGCTCGCAGGTGCTGCCGGCGGCGCACCCGGTCCCGGCGGGCTCGGCCTCCTTCGACACCTCGGCGTCGACGCGGGACACTCCGGCGGCGTCGGCGGCGACGACCGCCGCCACGAACCGGCCGCCGTCCGCGTGGAACGCCATCCCCCGCTCGCAGCTGATCGCGTCCTGCAGCGTCGCGCCCGGCAGCGCCCGGCCGAGCGGCTCGGCGAGCGCCGGCGTCAGCATGCCCTCGGTCACGGCCTGGAGCCGCCGGGCCGCGTCCTCCGCCTCGGTGCTCGCCGGCGGCCGGGTGGCCGCGCCGGTGGGCTCGCACGTCGCCGGCGGCTGCGCGGCGGCGCCGCCGTCGCGGTCCCGGTCCACGACCAGCGGCACGGCCGCCGCCGCGACGACCACCACCGCCGCGACGGCGACGAGCAACCGGGTCCTGGTCCGGTGGCGGCGCGCCCGGCGCACGACGGCGTCGAGGTCGACGCGCGACGGCGGGTGCGGCGGGTCGAGGCGGCGCAGTTCGTCGGTCAGCTGGTCCATGGTGACTCCTCCTGGACGGACATGCGCTCCCGCAGCGTGTCGAGGGCCCGCGCCGCCTGGCTCTTCACGGTGCCGGTGCTGCACCCGAGCTCCCGCGCGGTCTCCTCGACGGAGAGGTCGCAGCAGTACCGCAGCACGACCACGGCACGGCGGCGGGGCGGGAGCTCGTCGAGCAGCGCCAGCAGCGACACCCCGTCACGTACGCGCGATTGCCCTCGACATCCGTTGCCACAACCACCTGACACCGACGGCGGCGTCCAGGGTTGCTCAGGATCCGCTACAGCTCCTGCGCGCGGTCCGCTACAGCTCCTGCGCGCGGTCCGTTACTGCTCCTGCGCGCGGAGCAGGTCGGCGAACTCCGGGTACGACGAGTCCGACTTGGGGAGGATGCCGGCGGCGACCATCGCGGGACCGAGTTCCCGGCGCACGTCTTGGTCGTCGCACTCCAGGCCGAACTGGATGACCTCGGCGACGACCTCGGTCGTGCCGGCGCGGAAGATGGTGCCGCTGTCCACCTGGTACAGCCACGCGTCGAACCTGGGCTCGTCGCCGTCGACCACCCGCCACAGCCAGCAGAACCCGCGGAAGCCGGACTCGTCCTGGTCGTCGTCGGACAGCCGGGCCTCCGCGTCGAGGTCCTCGCCGTCGTACAGCCGGCCGGCCGCACGCAGCTGCTCACGCTCGACCGGGCTCAGCTCACCGGCGTCGGTGATCTCCCGCTCGTCCACGAATCGGCTCACCACGCCGCACAGCCAAGCGCACGCGACTTCCCGCGTCAACCGTCCGCGCTCGACCGTCCGCGCTCGACCGTCCGCGCTCGACCGTCCGGATGAGGTGGTGCGCGGCTCAGCCGTCGGCGTTCTCCCGCCGTGTCTCCGGGGTGCCGTCGCGGTCCAGGTGCTCTACGGCGTTGAACCGTTCGGGCCGAAGCCGCTCGCCGTCGGAGCGCCAGCTGCTGATCGAGCAGTTGCCGAGCGTGCTGTCCCGGGCGAGCCGCATCAGGGTCGCCTCGTCGAGCCCTTCGACGAGGTACCGCACGAGCATGACGATCGCCTCGTGGCCGAACAGGACGACCCGGCCGCCCGGGTGCGCGGTCCGCACGTCGCCGAGCAGCGACCGCAGCCGCAGCAGCACGTCGGCCCAGGACTCGCCGCCCGGCGGGCGGTAGTAGAACTTGCCGAGCCGGCGGCGCCTGGCGGCCTCCACCGGCAGCCGCGCCTCGACGCCGCGGGCGGTGAGCAGGTCGAGGACGCCGAGCTCGCGGTCGCGGAGCCGCTCGTCGAGCACGGCCGGGACGTCCATCCCGGCCAGCGCCAGCTCGGCGGTCTGCCTCGTCCGCAGGTACGGCGAGACGACCGCCACCTGGGGACGCTCGTGCACGGACAGGCCGGCGAGCCACCGCCCGACGGCCTGCGCCTGCTCGCGGCCGAGCTCGGACAGTGGGACGTCGGCGTCACGTTCCGGGATGGCGATCTCCTCGAGTCCACTCGCCTCGGCCTGCTCCGCAAGCACGTTGCCGGTCGACTGGCCGTGCCGGACGACACCGAGCCACTGAAGATCCACCATGTCGCCCCTTTGCCCGCCTGGATTCCTTTCACACAAGGACTCTGACAAGATCGGAGCTTCGATCCATGGGGGTTGCGCAACGATGCTCGCGAATGCGGTGTTCACGGTCGGTGTGGTCCTGGTCGTGGCGGGTGTCGTCGGCTGGATCGTCGCGGGGATCCTCAACCGGGGCGGTTCCCGGGGCGCCGTCCCGCAGCCGGGCGAGATCTGGTGGGCCACCGTCCCGTACCGCGACGGCGAGGGCGAGAAGCGCCGTCCCGCGCTCGTGCTGGCGGGCGACGGCCGGTCGTACACCATCCTGAAGATCACCAGTCAGGACAAGAGCCACCGGCATGACCACATCGAGATCCCCACCCGCACGTGGGACCGGCGAGCCACGTACAACAGCTTCCTGGACCTCTCCGCGCCGTTCCAGCTCAACCGTCTGGACTTCGCCAACCGGGCCGGCGTCGTCGACCCGGCGACGTGGCAGCGGGTCGCGCAGCAGCACCGGGTCGGGATGCCACTGCCGGCCGGTCGGAGCACGCCCTCGCCGGCCATCCGGCTGCTGAGCACCCTCGCGTTCGTGGCCGGCCTGTTCGCCATCTGCGCCGGCACGGTCGCGCCGTGGGTGAACGGGTTCCGCGACGAGATGGCGACGGCGGCGAGGGGCGACATGCCGCTGCACGACACCGGCCGGACCGCATCCGACCAGGGATCCTCGGGCCGCGCCTACGACAGCACCCTCAACGGCGTCCACTTCGCCGATTCGACCGGTTTCTGGGTCGGCTGCGAGGGCAAGCCGTCGGCGGTGACGTTCGCGCTGGACGGCAAGTTCAAGCGCTTCACCGGTACCGCCGGACTCGACGCCATCACACCGAAGGACGTCGTCGTCAAGCTGGTCGTCGAAGTCGACGGCAAGGACGCGGCGACGGTGTCCGTGAGCCGGACGGCCTCCGCACCGCTCGACATCGACGTCACCGCCGCCCGCACACTGACCCTGTCCGCGCTGCGCACGAAGGGCACCTGCGGCAACGCCACCCGCCCGTACGGCGCCGTCGGCGACGCGCTGCTGCACCAGTCCTGACCTCTGGCACCCGTCCTCGGCTGCGCTGCGGCGTCGGCGAGTGCTGCGGGGTCGGCAACTGCGGGGTCGGCGAGTACTGCGGGGTCTGTGACGGGTCCCGCGTCTGCGGCGCGACGATCGTCGCCGGCGTGAGCGGTGCCGGCGTGCCCGGCGGGGGTAACGGCTCGAAGGTCGGCTTCTCCCCACCGTGCTCGCCGCCTTCGACGACCGGCGGCTGCCCGTTCTGCCGGCCGGTGACGGGCGACTGCGACGTCGCCTGCGGCTGCGTCGCCGGCCGCGTCGGCTCCGCACCGCCGGCCCCCTGCGTCACAGCCAGCGCCACGACCGCCCCGACCAGCACGGCGAGCACCACCAGCGAGCCGGCCACGTGTCTGGGTCCGAGCGCCTTCTCGTCGTCCACGCCGAAATTGTCGTACCTCTCGGGCACGATGCTGGCATGCACCTCGTCACGCACGGCGCCGGCACCCCGGTGCTCGCCCTGCACGGCTGGACCGTCGACCACCGCATCATGTCCGGCTGTCTGGAGCCCCTCTTCACCCGCCGCCCCGGCTACCGGCGCCTCTACCCCGACCTGCCCGGCATGGGCCGCACCCCCGCCGGCACCGCCACCACCACCGACGACATCCTCGCCGCCGTCCTGACCCTCATCGGCACCGTCCTGGGCGGCACGCCGTTCCTCCTCGTCGGCGAGTCCTTCGGCGGCTACCTGGCCCGCGCCGTCGCCCGCGCCCTGCCCGACCAGGTCCTCGGCCTGGCCCTCATCTGCCCCGTCGGCCAGACCCTGGACCGCGACCTTCGGGTCCGCCCGCCGCACCAGGTGCTGCGCTCCACCCCAGGCCTCCTCGACGACCTCGACCCCGCCACCCGGGCCGCCTACACCGACGGGGCTGTCGTCCAGACCCCGCAGACGCTGCGCCGCTTCCACGACGAGATCGCGCCCGCCATCCAGCTCACCGACCACGCGGCGATCGCCCGCTTCGAGCAGCGCTGGCACCTGACCGACGGACCGGAGGGCCCGGCACCGTTCGGACGCCCGACACTGATCCTGTGCGGCCGCCAGGACTCGTCCGTCGGCTACGCCGACCAGTACGCACTGCTCCCCCACTACCCGCGCGCCACGTTCGCCGTCCTCGACGTCGCCGGCCACAACCTCCAGATCGACCAGCCCACCCTGTTCGAAGCCCTGATGGACGAGTGGCTCGACCGCTGCACCACCGAGCCGCCCATGTGACCACACTCCACACTCCGCTGACCGACCCGTCGAATCAACGCACCCCTGCCACACCCCACCCCGTAATCCACCGATGCACGCCCGAGCTCTTCGGCCGGAGACAGTGTTGCGTGCGCTGCTCCTGCGACGCCCGGCGGGCGGTACGCGACCACGTGCTGCGACAGGCCAGCGGCGCCAGAATGCCCAGCCGTGCCACCCTGCCCCGACGGATGGCGCTAGCGATGCTGCCAGCGGGACCACCTCCAGCAGCGGCATGCGGCAAACGACCTCAGAACGACTGACCGACACCAACGACCCACGGCCGCAGCGCAACCAGCAGGCACCACCTCCAGCGGCGGCAACCGCCCCAGGACAACCGACCGTCACCAACCACCCACGTCCACAGCGCGCCCAGCAGGGCACCGCGTCCAGCAACGGCAGGCGGCAAGCGACCCCAGGACAACCGACCGGCGCCAACAGACCCCCATCCGCAGTGCGGACCAGTGGGCACCACCTCCAGCAGCGGTATGCGGCAAGCGACCTCAGAACGGCCGACCGACACCAACAGACCCACGCCCGCAGCGCGCCCAGCAGGGCACCGCGTCCAGCAACGGCAGGTGGCAAGCGACCCCAGGACGACCGACCGACACCAACCACCCACGTCCACAGCGCGACCAGCAGGCACCACCTCGAGCAGCGGCTGACTGCTGACGGCGGACGCCACAGGAGGGCCAGCGGCGACAACGACCTACGTCCGCAGTGCGACAGCAGGCGCTACCTCGAACAGCGGCTGGTGTGGCGGCTGACTGCTGACGGCGGGCAGCCTCAGGAGAACGGCGGCGCCGATGGTCCACATTGGCGGCGCGACCGGCGGGCATTGCCACCGGTAGCGGCTGATGGCGGCCGCGGGCGGGGCCCAGGAGGACCAGCGGCACCAGCAGGCACGTCGGCGGCGCAGCCAACGGGTGCTGCCCCGGTAGCGGCTGGCGGGTCAGGATGACCAGCTGTGCCAGCGGGCGCCAGTAGATGGTGTCGGCGGTGCGGTCAGCGGTCGCTGCCTCCAGCAGCGGCAGGCGGCAAGCGACCCCCGAGAACCGGCGGCGTCGACAACCCACGTCAGCAGCGCTGCCACCTGGTGCCGTCTCAGCAACGGTCGGCGAGCCGGCCCCAAGACGGCCGGCGGCGTCGACGATCCACGTCAGCAGCGAGGCTACCTGGTGCCGCTTCAGCAACGGCTGGCGGCAGTCGGCCCAAGCGAGCCGGCGGCGCCGACGATCCGTGTCGGCAGTGCGCGACGAGGCTGTCCAATGCCGTGGCCAGTTGGAGGCATGAGCTCAGCCCGGGCACACCGCCACCGTGGAGCATCACGGGCGCCGCGAGATTCTCATGATCCGGAAGACTTTGTGCTGCTATGACGACACAAACTCTTCCGGATCATGGGGAAGGGCGGAGGGCGGGCACCGGATGCGGCGCGTATGCGCCGCTTGGTCTGCCTCGCGCCATAGCGCGGGCAGTGCGTCGCGGAGCGGCGCATTGGGGCTGCGGGTGAGAATCCCCGCCGGGCCCCGCCGCGGCAGCGGTGGGGGGAGGTACAGCGGGCGGGTGGCGGCCGGACGCCTGGTCGCCACCCGCCCTGGGCCCTGACCGTCGGCGTCGGTCAGGGGGTCGGGGTCAGCCTGTGTAGACGCGGAACTCCGAGATCTGGCCGGCGGGCCAGCCGGTGTTGGCGGTGAAGTTCAGGCGCAGGTAGCGGACGCTGGTGGTGTTGGGCAGGGTGATGGTGACGGTGTTGCCGGTCGACTGGTTGAACGTGTAGGTGGCGGAGCCGACGATCGTCGTGCCGGTGGCGCCGTCGGTGACGGACAGCGTCTGGTTGCGGGTGCCCCAGTTCGACGGCAGCGTGAGCACGACGCGGCGGGCGGCGGTGGCGGCGCCGAGGTCGACCTGGAGCCACTGCGGCCAGGCGTTGTTGGCGCTCTCCCAGTAGGTGCCGGTGTTGCCGTCGACGGCGTTGCCGCTGCCGTACACCTGGGTGTGGCTGCTCTCCGACGTGGGGCGGCCCTGGGCCAGGTTGGTGTTCGTGTTCGGCGGCGGCGCGGTGGTGACGGTGACGGCGTTGGAGGCGCCGGACGTGTTGCCGGCCGCGTCGTAGGCGGCGACGGTGAAGGTGTACGAGGTCGACGCGGTCAGGCCGGTGGCGGTGAAGGCGAGCGTGCCGGTGGTGCCGATCGCGGTCGAGCCGGAGCCGTTGACGCGGGACACGCGGTAGCCGGCGACGCCGACGTTGTCGGTGGAGGCGTTCCAGGCGAGCGCGACGGTGGTGTCGGTGCTGCCGGTGACGCGCAGGTTGCCGGGGACGCTCGGCGCGGTCTGGTCCGGGCCGGTCGGGAACGGCACCGTGAAGCGCGTCGCGGTCAGGGCGACCTGGCCCTTCAGCATCCGGCCGCCGTCGTTGGTGAGGCGCAGGTAGTAGTCCGACGAGCAGGGGGTGCCGTCCTCGTCGAGGGCGCGCATCCCGGAGTTCGTCGGCTGCCACGCGGCGCTCTCGGCGGTCTTCGCGATCTGGTTGCCCTCGTTGAACTCGTCGAACATGGAGATGTAGACGCTCGGTACGCCGGCGCGGGTGTGGTTGTAGAACTGGCGCCACATCAGCTCGCCGTGGCGGCGGTGGCCGGCGGCGAGGTCGCCGGGGATGACGCACGGCTGGTAGTCGATGCCGCGGGCGTTGAGGTCGGCGAGGTCGGGAAGGACGCGGTTGGTGTAGAACCAGTCGGCGCCGTTGTTGTCGCTGATCCGGCCGACCATCCACGGCGAGATCATGTTGAACGCGTGGTACACGTCGATGAACCCGGCGCGGGAGTCGTCGGTGCCGAGGCGCCAGTGGGTCGGGACGCCGCCGATCACGTAGCAGCCCTGGCCCTTGAACCAGTTGATGACGTCGAGGCACTGCGCGGGCGTGAACGGGCGGCCGTCGTCGTTGAAGCCGAAGCCCCAGATGCACACGACGGGCTTGCCGTTCTGGCGGGCGTAGGCGGAGGAGGCGGTGTACGCCGACATCTTCGTCGTCCAGTCGGTCTTGATCTCCGACTGCATGGTCAGCCACCAGGTGACGTCGTACATGATGTAGAACTTGCGGCCGGTCGCCTCCGCGGCGGAGCGGACCTTCGCCGCCATCGCGTCACGGGTCGGTCCTTCGCCACCGAACGGGTTGAAGCGCTGCAACGCCGCGACGTCGCAGCCGTTCTGCTGCATCCAGCGGAAGTGGGTGTCCACGGTCTGCTGGTCGTAGGAGGAGAAGAGGTTGGCCGGCTGGCCGTTGCCCAGGTTGGCGAAGTTGCTGCGGTACCCGCGGGTGAAGTCGCGCATGTCGGGCCAGCAGGTGATCGAGCAGGCGCCGGGGGCGGGCGGCTGCGACCAGTTGGGGCTGTAGTGCCACCAGCCGTTGATCGGGGCGCCGTCGCCCGGGGCGGCGAACCAGCCCTGGTAGCCGACGGTGACCTTGCCGACGACGTCGCCGGGCGGGCTCGCGGCCTCGGCCGGTTGGGTGGCGGCCGCGATCGGCAGGGCGGTGGCGGCCGTCCCGGCGAGCGCGGTGGTGATGACGGAGCGGCGGGAAACTCCCATGTGGACTCCTCGGGTGTGCCCGTCGCGGCGTCCGGGGTCCCGCGGGGCACGGTCGACGGCGCCGGCCCGATGGCGGTCGGGCCCGCGAACGGCACCGCGGCCCGTGCCGCGAATGGTGCTGCGGCTGGTGCTCCGGGCTCGCGTTGCGGCTGGTGCTGACGACGGTGCGGCGGGACGGCTGACTGGCGACGGGGCGGGCGGGGGCTTGTATCGGCGGTGCAGCGGGCAGGCGGACCCGCGGACCGGCACTGAGCAGCCCACGCGGTGTCACGGCGCGGTTGGCGGTGCTGCCGATGTCGGCTTCTGGGCTGGAATCCTGCCAGCAACCCGCAGCTTCACGCAATACTTCGATGCGATCCCCGCAAGATTTCGACGACCATAGTGCGATCCAAGGGGGTCTCTTGACACGATCGTGAATGTGCAGCTCAGAGGCACATTGAGAAGGTTCTTCGCCTGTTGGGTAAGATCTTCGATGTGGCAGCCACAGCAGCGCAGCGCTTCGCGGAGATCAACACGCCGCACCCGCCGGCCGAGACGAAGATCCTCATGCGGCGGGCGGTCGTCCTCGGCGGCAGCATGGCCGGTCTGATGGCCGCCCGGGTCCTCGCCGACCACGCCGACGAGGTCGTCATCGTCGAGCGCGACGACACCGACGTCAACGCCGGCCCGCGCCCGGGTGTGCCGCAGGGCAGCCAGGTCCACGCGCTGCTGCCCGCGGGACAGGTGCAGCTCGACCGCTGGTGGCCGGACTTCACCGAGCGCGCGATCGCGGCCGGCGCCCCCGACGAGGGCCGCACCGACGCGAAGATCTTCATCAACGACGAGCTGCGCGTGACCACCGAGCCGCCGCCGGAAAAGCCGATCCTCATCACCACCCGCCCGTTCCTGGAGGCCCAGGTCCGCCGCCGGGTCCTGGAGAGCCCGAAGGTCCGGATGGTGTACGGGCGCGCCGACGGCCTGCTGTTCGCCCCCGGTGAGGGTGGCGGCGTGGTCGGGGCCCGCTACGTCCCGGCGGCGACGGGCACCCCGGCCACCGGAGCCGACGACGGCGGGCGGCAGGGCGCCGCCGGTACCGACGCCGCAAACGCTGACGGAGGACAGGACGCTGCCGTCGAGCTCGCCGCCGACCTGGTCGTCGACGCGATGGGGCGGGCGAGCTCGCTCAACGACTGGCTCGAGGCGCACGGCTGGCCCCGCGCACCGATGCAACGCATGCCGATCAAGCTCAACTATGCGTCGGCCCTGTTCGAGCGCGACCCCGCGGTCAGCGACACGTGGATCGCGATCTCGCAGACCACGCCGGCGAAGGACCGGGTCGCCCGCATCGGCGGCATCAACTCCGTCGAGGGCGACCGCTGGATCATGCTGGTCGCCGGCTACGACGCCGACCGGCCCAGCCGCGACGTCGAGGAGTTCGCGAAGCGCTGCCGGCAGTACTTCCCGACGATGTTCGGCGACATCGCCGAGCGCGGGAAGATGATCGGCAACGTCATCACGTATCACCAGGCCGACAGCCGCCGGCGCGACTTCGACCAGGTCGACCGCCTGCCGACGGGGATCATCGCGGCGGGTGACGCGGTCGCGTCGTTCAACCCCGTGTACGGCCAGGGTATGACGTCCGCGACGCTGCACGCGTCGTGCCTCTCGGAGTGGCTGCGCACCGGGCCCGACCTCGCCACCGAGCCGGCCCGCGGCTACTTCGAGCGGGTCCGTGTGGTGGTCGACGCGGCCTGGCAGGTGTCGACGTTCGCCGATCTCGGGCTGCCGCACATCACCAGCGGCCAGCCGCGCGGCTACAAGGTCATCAAGTGGGCCAGCGAGGTCATCCTCAAGGCCTCCATGACGGACTCCGTCACGAGCCAGAAGCTCAACCGGGTGACCACGATGCTGGACCACCCGAACGCGCTCGCCAGCCCGGGGCTGCTGCTGCGGGCGCTGCGGCTGAAGTGGTTCGGCGGCGCCCGCGCCTGACCTCGGGGCGTCAGCTCATCCAGAGCTCCGGGGCGTCAGCTCATCCAGATGACGACGCTGTCGCCGTCGGCCGCGGCGGCGTGGAAGAACGCGACCAGGGTCTCGTAGGACGACCGCAGGTAGTCCAGGGACCCCGGCTCGTGCCAGATCATCGGGTACACGTCGTCGGCGGTCAGCGCCGCCGGCTCGTAGTGCGCGGCGAGGTCGGCGAACGGGGTGACGTCGAGGAACCCGGCGGCGGTCGCGACCTCCTCGGGGGTGAGCACCCGCGGCGAGTCGTAGCCCCACTGCTCGTCGGTGATCGGCACGCCGCCGCTGATCACGTCGACGGGCGCGTCGATCTGGGCGAGCAGGAACTCCAGCCCGCCCCACGCCTTGTCGACGTCGACGTGCGGCCGGTCGGTGATCTGGTCGTTCGCGGCGAAATGATCGGTGCGCAGCAGGACGCGCAGGTCGGCCAGGTCGCCGTCGCGCAGCCGCGCGTACTGCGTGATCATGCTCATGAGGCGCGATCGTAGCCGAGCGCCCGGCGGGCCTCACCGACCTGGCGTGCGACGGCGGCGGCGCCGTGCTCCGCGGCGAGCCGCTCCGCCCGCTCCAGCAAAGACGGCACCTCGTCGTGCCGCCGCGCCGCCGCCTCCAGCTGCGCCAGGGTCAGCAGGCTCGCCGCGACGCCCGCGTGGTGACCGGCCCGTTCCCGCAGCCGCACCGCGTCGAGCAGGTGCTCGCGTGCCTCGTCGAGCCGTCCCGCCAGGTGCGCGGAGATGCCGAGGTGATGCAGTACCGACGACAGGGTGAGCGTGTCGTCCTCGGCCTTCGCGAGGACTCTCGCCCGTTGCAGCGCGGGGACCGCCGCGTCGTCGTCCTGGCGGACCACCTGATGGAAACACCCGATCCAGAACAGCGCCTCACCCTCGCCGCGCGCGTCGCCGAGCTGCTGGTAGAGCTGCGCCGCGCGGGAGAACAGCGGCAGCTCCGCCGGGTCCTCGACCCTGTCCCGCAGGAACCGGGCGTGCACGACCCTTCCGCGGGCCAGGGCGAGGTCCGCCTCGACCGCGTCGAGCTCGCGGTCGGCGGTGGGCAGCGCGTCGTGGTCGTCGCCGAGGACGCTCCGCTCGTACAGCTCCCGGGCCCTCGCCAGGCGGTGCTCCGCGCTCATCCGGCAAGCATAGGACCCGGTGGATCAGATCCGGCTCGTCAGATCCGGGCCAGCCGGCGGGCCCGCACATGACCGATCGCGAGCAGGACCACGGCGATCGCCGCGAAGACGACGATCGTCGGTCCGAGCCGCCACGTCAACGTGTCCGCCGGCCGGTAGGTGTCCAGTGGCGCCGGGAGGTGTACGGAGTTGTCGAGGATCACGACGACGGTCAGGACCGCGACGGCGATCGGCAGGCGCGGGTCCGCCACGACACCGACGGTGATCGCGGCCAGCAGCGCGAGCGGGTAGAAGAGGCCGTACCCCGGGGAGAAGTAGGCGCCGGTGACCAGGAGATAGCCCAGCCACATCAGCAGGCCCACCGGCGCGGCGACCAGCCAGACCGCGGAGATCCTGCGCCGCTCGGGGCTCCGGTCGGCGACACTGAGACCCACGAGCACGACGAGCGCGGTGAGCAGCAGGTGCGAGACGCCGTCGGACGCGAACGGCACGGCGGTCCACAGGCCCGTGAGCACGGTCGCGGTGACCGTCCGGCCCGCGAGCAGCGCGAGGATGGCGCCGGTGCCCAACGCGGCCGTGAGGACCCCCCAGACGACCATGGTCGACAAGTAGACGTCGAGGCGGATGTCGTACAGGAAGTAGAGCAGCGCGAGGAGCGACTGCGCCTGCAGGACCAGGGCGCCGATGCGCAGCCCCTCGGACCAGACCGCGCCGGCGGTGCGGTGGCGCCGCAGGCCGAACCGCTCCTTCGTGCCCTGCACCAGGATGCTCGCCGCCTCGCGCGGGCTCGGCGTCCGGCGGCCGGGCTCGGCGGCGTCGAGCAGGGTGCCGAGCATCTCCTCGCCGCGCCCGGTCCGCCATGCCTTGGGGTACGCCCGCAGCAGCGCCTCGTAGCGGCGGGCGAGGACGGCCTCGGGGCCGGTGCTCGTGCCTGCGCTCGTGCCGGCCTGGCTGTCGGCGCTCGTGCCGGGCTCGCCGCCCCCGTGGCGCCGTGCGCTCATGTCGGCCTCGCCGGCGGGTGTGGGCGTGCGGGCCTCGTCGGCGGGTGTGGGCGTGCGGGCCTCGTCGGCGGGTGTGGGCGTGTCCGCCTCGTCGTGGGCGGGTGTGGGCATGCCGGGCTCGCCGCCCCCGTGGCGGCGTGCGCTCGTGCCGGGCTCGCCTGTGCCGGGCTTGTCGTGGTGGTGCGGGGTGCTCATGCGGGGCTCACCGCCGTGTTGATGGCGCGGCGCCGGGCCGTTGCGTTGGTGACGACCTTCGCGGCGGCCGCGAGCCGGGCCGCCTCTTCCTGCAGGGCGGCGCCGCCGTCGGCGGTGAGCGCGTAGTAGCGCCGGGCCCGCCCGTTGACGATCTCCTCGCTGACCACCTCGACCAGGCCTGCCTCGGCGAGCCGGTCCAGCACGGCATACAGCGAGCCGGCGGCGAGGCGGACCGACCCGTCCGACAGTGCCTCGACCCGCTTGATGATGACGTATCCGTGCAGCGACCCGTCCAACAACGCGGCGAGCACGAAGTAGCTCGGTGATCGCAGTTGTATAGTCATGTGAGAAGACTATCCGCGTCACATGTCCATCGCAAGCGACTCATCCACGCAACTCACTGTCAGGGACTCGCTCGCAGTCGCCACCACCGCCGCCCGCCGATACAACCGGTGAACCCGATGCCGGGCAGTTCCGGGTGTTGGGCAATGCGGCGGGCGGCGGGGCGGAGTTTCATCGGGCGCGCCGGCGTTCATGGTTCGGTGCGGCGCGGCAGCTGCACTGCGGCGCGGCATCCTCGCTCAGGCGCGGCAGGCTTCGCTGCCGTGTGACGGCGGCCCTCGCAGGGCTCAGCCGATGATGCGGCGCCCGGCGTAGAACGCGTAGACCTTGGCGATCCGGACGTGGTCGCCGGGGTGCGGTGCATGGATCATCATGCCGTCACCCAGATAGATGCCGACGTGGCCCGAGCTGGGAAACACCAGGTCTCCGGGCTGCAGTTGGGCCCGGGACACCGACCGTCCGCGGCCGATCAGGCCGCCGGTCTGGTGCGGAAGTTTGATGCCGGCCCGGGCATAGCTGGCCACGACCAGCCCCGAGCAGTCGAACGAGTTCGGCCCGGCCGCGGCCCACACGTACGGCTTGCCGAGCTGCGCTCGGGCGTACGCCAGAACGGCGCTCACCGACCCGGCGACGACCGGCGTCTGCACCTGCGGCACCGCGGGCTTCTTGGGCTTCTGCTTGGGTTGCGCCTGGTTGGTGGTCTTGACCTTCGGGGCCTTCACCACGGCTTGGACCGCCTGTGCGGTCTGGATGACCGGCCGGACCGGCGGGTTGCGCCGCTCGAAGAACCGGTCCGCGCGCAGCACCGGTGTGCGTGCGGCGAGCTGTTGCGGGATCTCGGCGGCGGCGGTCGGTTGACGACTGGCGGCGGCCGAGGTGGGTGCGGGCAGGACGACGGCGGACAGGACTATTGAAACCGCGACGAGGCGGAGAACTGAGGACAGAACGTGCTCCAACGCTAGGTCCAGGACTCAGCTGTGCATCCTGTGGCCGCCAGCGCGACCCGCCCTGCGACTGAGGCAAGGGCTTTCCAGGAACCTGGACGAGACCGAACTGTTGTCAACACCCGGAATGAACCGCGGTGTAGTTCGGAACCTATGGCGTCGAAACGAGATCATCGACCGCTCATCATCGATCTCACACGCGATGTCACCCCGCCCTCCGGCGCGTCGGAGCGGTACCGACGACAGCGATGGCAGGCGATTGGACCATCGAGGTCCGTGACGTCGTGGACACTCCAGGGATGCGAAAAGCGCGCGCCACCACCGGAAGCGGCCGGCCGTCAGCCCGCTTCGTCAGTGGTCAGCCCGTCTCGCCGGCGGTCAGCCCGTCCCGCCGGTGAACAGGCTGGGGAGGTTGACGACGATGCCTTCCTGGCTGCTGCGGGCGATGACGACGACCGCCTCTTCCGCGCCCGGGTTCTCCTCGCGGTGCGGCACGAACGGCGGCACGAAGACGTAGTCGCCCGGCTCGGTCTCGATCCTGACCTCCCGGCCGCCTTCGGCGAACACGAAGACCGGATGGCCGGACACGACGTAGATGGCGGTCTCGGCCTCGCCGTGGTGATGGTCGCCGGAGCTGGTGGCGGGGGCGACGTGGGTCTGCCCCATCCAGACCTTCTCGGAGCCGACGGTCTTGCCGGAGACCGCCTCCAGGCGGGTCATGCCGGTGGTCTGCCGGGTGTCGCCACTGAGCTCCCTGCCCTTGATGTGCCGCAGCGGTGCGTGCCAGCGATCCTCCATCCTCGAACCCTACCAACAGCTTCAATATGTTCATTACGCTCATCTTTGAGTCCTTTAGTCCGTTTTGTCGTTAAGGTCACCAGTGGCTGGGCACGAGGCCCGGCCGGACGGGAGCGACGAAAGCATGAACCGCAGGAGTCTGCTGCTGGGGGCGGGCGCGGTCGGCCTCACGGCCGCCGTCGGCGGCGCCGCGATCGCGGTGGCCGCACCGGAGGACACCGAGGCGGGCCGGCGGCCGCAGCCGCTGCTCACCTGGGAGCTGACCGGCGGGTTCGTCCCCGCCGGCTGGACCGCACTGCGCCCCGCGCGCCTCGCCGCCTACGAGGACGGCACGCTCATCGCCGACGCCACCCGCCGGCTGAAGATCAGCCAGGGCACGGTGCGCTCGCTGCGCAACCACGCCCTGCTGGTCCTGCGCGACCCCGCGAACTCCCGCCGCCGCCCCGGCGCCCCGATGATCGCCGACGTGCCGTCGACGGTCTTCACCGTCCGTGGCAACGGCCGGCGCTTCCGTGCCCAGTACGAGGGGCTCGAGGAGACCCGGTCGGACAGGGCGTACCCGCAGGCGTCGTACTCACTGCTGGACCACCTGACCCAGCTGCGCGACCGCACCCTGCGGACGGGTTCGTCCTACCACCCCGACGCAGTGCGGCTCATCGCCGTCAAGCTCGACCCGGCCCAGCAGCCGTCGACCCCACCGCCGTCGACCCGCCCGTCCCCCGTGGCCCAGTGGCCCGCGGACGTGCCGCTGCCCCGCCTGGGCAAGGACGAGTTCGTCGCCCAGCTCGACCTCCGCGGCCGCCAGGCCCGCGCGCTCCTGCGCGCCCTGCCCCACCCCGACCCGTCGAGCTGGCCGGTCCTCGCCACCCCGGACGGCACCCGCTTCCAGGTCAACCACCGCTTCCTGCTCCCCCACGAGTGAGCACGAGCCGCCGGTTTGGGCGGCGAGGGAACGCAGCGTAAAGTGGTGATGACGCCATCGAAGATCAATTAGGTGGGCGTTGGTACGGTGCTTAGGTAAGCAGGCGCCGCACCCGCCGGGGTCGTGTGATGGGGTCGCGAGTCGTCGCTCTGCCCGTTCGCCACCCAAGGGCGACGAATCGGCCGGTCCGCCGCCGGCCCGCACTCAGGCCCGCGCCCGGGAAGCCAGGCGTCGGCCACAGCGGGCAGGCGGGGCCACGGAGTTACGCGCTGGGGTTAGTGTCAGGCTGCGGCGCAGAGTTCACCGTGCGACTGCCGTACGGGGCCCTGCGACGCTGCCGCGCGGGGCTCTGCGACGCGGAGTTCACTGTGCGGCTGCCGCGTGGGCCCGCCGCGCGGAGTTCACCGGCGGCGCGGAGTTCACTGTGCGGCTGCCGTGGGGCCCTGCCGCGCGGAATTCACCGTGCGGCTGCCGCGTACGGCTGCCGCGTGGGGCTCTCAGGGCGGGGCTCAGTGCGGGGCTGCGGCGGTGACGCCGTGGACGACGGTGGCGATCAGGCGGTCGAGGGTGGCGTCGACGGACTGGGGCAGGCCGAAGCCGCCGGAGGTGTGCAGGACCGCGAAGCCGTGCATGGCGGCGCGGGCGATCCGCGTGGCGTGGACGAGCTCGTCGTCGGCGAGGCCGCAGCCGCGCAGCACGGCGAAGCACACCTCGACGAACCTGTCCGCGGCGGCCGTGACCGCCGGGTCGGGGTCAGGGGCCTGCGGCAGCAGCGCGTAGCGGTGCGGGTGGGTCATCGCGTAGCGGTGGTAGGCGCGCATGAGGGCTTCGAGGGCGGTGTCGCCGCTGAGGCCGAGCACGGCGGTGGTGGCGGCGGCGGTGAACTCGTCGAGGAGGCGCACCGCGAGGAGGTTGCGCAGGTCGGTGAGGCTGCCGACGTGCTTGTACAGCGACGGCGTGGCCACCCCAGTCCGAGCCGCGACCGCCGCGAGGGTCAGCGCCGCCGGGCCCTCGGAGTCCACGAGGGCCAGTGCGGCGTCGACGACCGCGTCCCGGCTCAGGCCCGCCCTAGGCATGGGCCGCGTCCACGAGGGCCAGCGCGGCATCGACGACCGCGTCCCGCCTCAGTTTCGCCCAGACATGGAGCGCATCCCGGCTCAGACCGGCCCTGGAGGCGTCCCAGCTCAGATCGGCCCTAGGCACGTCCCAGGTCAGACCGGCCCCGGGCACCTCCCGGCTCAGGCCCGACCTAGCCATTTCCCGAATCAGACCAACCCTGGGCACGTCCCGGATCAGACCGAGCCTAGGCATGAGCCGCGGCCGGCTCAGGGCTGGCCTAGGCACGGGTGGCGGGCTGGTTGAGGAAGGCGAGGACGGCCGACGCGGTCTCGGCGGGGAACTCCGAGTGCGGGTAGTGGCCGGCGCCGTCGATCATCGTGACGGTGGCGCCGATGCGGGAGGCGACCAGAGCGGCCTCGGCGGCGGGGTCGGGGAAGTCGGGGTCCTTGGTGCCCATGAGCACCAGGGCAGGCGTGCGGACCTCGTCCATGCGGGCCTCGCACACGGACACGTCGGCGGCGAACATCGCCCGCAATGCTGCCATACGGCCGGGCTCGGCGAGGTTCGCGGCGAGGGCGGCGCGCTCCGCCTTGTGGTTCGCGGGTTTGCGGGTCTTGAACAGGCTCGACCAGTACAGCATCCACAGTGGACGGAAGCGGCCGACGGCGGCGATCGCCAGGCGCATCACGGGGTTCGGCGCGGGCATGACCCTGGCGAACGGGGCGCAGAGCACGATCGCGCGGAAGAGCGAAGGGGCCTCGGCGGCGGCCCAGACCGCACTGGCGCCGGTGTAGGAGTTGGTGAGCAGCACGGCCGGGCCGGCGTCGAGGTGGCGCAGAAGCGCGACGGCGTCGCGGGCGATCGCCTCCGGTGAGTAGTCGGACCAGACGACGTCGGAGGAGCCCGCGCCGCGCAGGTCCATCGTGACGACGCGGTGGCCGGCGTCGACGAACAGCGGCCGGATCAGCTCGTACGTCATCCGCGTGACGCCCATCCCGGGCAGGCACAGCAGGAGCGGCCCGTCGTTGCCGCTGTCGTCGTACCCGATGCGGCCACCCTCAACAGCGAAGCTAAGTTCCATAGCTTTAAAGCTAATGCCATTAGCCAACAAGCACAAGACCCGGGGCTCAGGCGATCCCCGCCGCCTTGCACGCCTCCGCGTAGGCGCCCGCGCACAGCGCCGAAGGCGTGACGAAGCCGTCCTTCACCACCGTGGACGCGATCGTGTCTCTGGTGACGGTCACCGGGTCGAGCAGGATCGACGGGACCTGGCCGGCGCCGTTGTCGACGCTCGCCGGCGCGGCCGGCCGCTTGCCGCGCACCAGGTCGTTCGCGAGGGCCGCCGCGGTCTCGGCCTCGGTGCGGATCGCCTTGTAGACGGTCATGTACTGGTCGCCGACGAGGATCCGCTGCAACGCCGCCGTCTCCGCGTCCTGCCCGGTCACCGGCACCTGCGGTAAGCCAAAAGCCTTCATCGCGGCGATCGCGGCGCCCGCGGTGCCGTCGTTGGCGGCGTACACGCCGACGATCGTGCGCCCCCGGAGGGTCGGCAGGGTGCGGGCCGTCCACGCCTTCGCGTTGTCGGGGTTCCACTCGGCGGTGTCGGACTCGGCGGCGACGCGGACCTTGCCGTCGAGACCGGCGTGGGCGCCCTGCTTGAACAGGGTGGCGTTGTTGTCGGTGGGTGAGCCGTTGATCCACAGGATCTCCCCCGCCGCCGCCTTCGGGCCGAGGGCCTGCAGCAGCGCCGCTGCCTGCAGCGCGCCGACCTTCGCGTTGTCGAAGGAGATGTAGTAGTCGACCGCGGTCTTGAGCACCAGGCGGTCGTACGAGATGACCGGCACGCCCTTCGCGGCCGCCGCGGAGACGATCTGGCCGGCGGCGACGCTGTCGACGGGGGTGAGCACGAGGGCCTTGGCGCCCTTGGCCAGCGCGTCCTGGGCCTGCTGCAGCTGGGTCGCGGCGTCCTGCTCGGCGTTGCGGTAGTCGACCTCGCAGGCCGGGCACAGCTCCGACAGCTTCTGCGCGAAGTAGGGCTGGTCGCCGGCCTCGTACCGGCTGGCCTTGCGCTCCGGCAGCAGCAGCGCCACCCGCGCGGAGAAACCCTCGTCGCCGGTCTTGAGCGCCTCGGTGCAGCCGGACAGCACCGACAGCGAGAGCAGCAGCGCAACAAGGCGTCGCATACGCATCCTCAGTACGTGAAGCGCGACACGAGACCGCGCATGTCGGAGGCCATCCGGGCCAGCTGGTCGACGGCCTCGCCGGTGCTGGTGACGCCCTCGTTGGTGGACCTGGTGGCGTCGGCGACGCCGGAGATGTTGGTGGCGATGTCGACGGACCCGCCGGCGGCCTCGTCGACGCTGTGGCCCATGGTGCGGGCGGTGACCGCCTGCTCCTCGACGGCGGCGGCGATCGAGTGCTGGTACTCGCTCATCTGCGCGATGACCTCGCCGATCTGGCTGATCGCGTTGACGGCGTCCTCGGTGTCGAGCTGGATCGCCTGGACGCGTCTGCCGATGTCGTCGGTGGCCCGGGCGGTCTCGCGGGCGAGGTCCTTGACCTCCTGGGCGACGACGGCGAAGCCCTTGCCGAAGTCGCCGGCGCGGGCCGCCTCGATCGTCGCGTTGAGCGCGAGGAGGTTCGTCTGCCCGGCGATCGACGTGATGACCTTGATGACCTCGCCGATCTCGCCGGAGGAGGCGCCGAGCTTGCCGATGGTCTCGTTGGTCGTGGCGGCGATCGAGACGGCGGTGGCGGTGACGGTCGCGGCGTGCGCGGTGCTGCGGGAGATCTCCTCGATCGCGGTGCTCATCTCCATGGCGCCGTTGGCCACGGCGGCGACGTGCTCGCTGACCTCGCCGGCGGCGCGGGCGACGAGTGAGGCGCGGGAGTTGGCGTCGGTGGCGCTGGTGTCGATCTGCCGGCTGATCGCGGTGAGCTCCTCCGCGGCCGCGGACAGCGTCGCGGAGTTGTCGCCGAGGCTGCTGACCGCCTCGCGGGTGCTGGCGGTCGCGGCGTTCAACGCGCGGGCCATGTCGCCGACCTCGTCGCGCTGCGGGATGTCGGCCTCGGCGGTCAGGTCGCCGGCGGCGACGGCGGTCAGCACGGCGTGGACGCGGCGGATCGGCCGGACGATGAGCCCGGTCAGGTAGCGGCTGAGCAGCATCGCCGCGGCGAGCCCGGCGAGCAGCGCGACGATCATGGCGATCCGCGCCCGGTTGTAGGCGTCGGCGGCGTGGCCGGCGCCGGACCGGCCGCTGGCCTGCTCGTAGGCGAGCAGGTCGGTGAGGGCCGCCATCGCGTTCGCGGAGACGGTGGCGCCGTCGCCGAGGTACGCGGCCTGGAAGCCGGGGATGTCACCGGCGGCGGCGAGCGGCAGCAGCCGGTGGTCGCGGATGTTGCGGAACGCGCCCCACCAGATCTCGAAGCGGGCGAGCAGGTGCCGCTGCCTCGTCGTCGTGACCGTCGACCGGTACGCGGCGAGCTCCTTGTCGACGGCGGCGTCGGAGGCGGCGATGCCGTCCTGGAACGCCTTGCTGGCCACGGGCCCGTTGGACAGTGCGAGGTTCGCGACGTCGCCCTGGACCTTCATCGCCGACTGGCTCATCGCCGCGAGGTGCGACGAGGGCACGAGGTTGTTCCGGTACAGGTCGCCGGCCTTGGCGTTGACCTCGCCGAGGCTGCTGACCCCGACGCCGAGGACGACGGCCCCGACGGCGCAGCACACCAGCACCAGCAGCAGGAGTTTCCTGGCCACCGGCTGGTCGGCCAGCCACCGCCGTTTCGAACGCCGCGACTCTGCACGCTCCACGGATTCACCGATCGGCGGCGATACGTCCGACCTGAGCGGAACGACGGCCCGCGGCACGGTTCACAGCGCGCGGCGCAGCCACTCCTCCACGCCCGCGACGTGGATCGTCGCCCAGGAGCGGGCGAGCTCCGGCTGGCGGGCGCCGATCGCGTCGACGATCGCCTGGTGCTGCTCGCGGGTCCGTTCGGCGGCGCCCTCCTGGGTGAGGCCGCGCCAGATCCTGGCCCTGGTCGTGGGGCCGGACAGCCCGTCGATGAGGGAGCACAGCACGGCGTTGCCGGAGCCGGCCGCGATCTGCCGGTGAAACTCCAGGTCGTTGGCGACGAGCGCCTCGATCGTCGGGTCGTCGCCGAGCTGGTCGAGCACCGTCTGCAGCTTCGCGACGTCGGCGGGGGTCATCCGCTCGGTGGCGAGGGCGGTCGCGGCGGGCTCCAGGATCCGGCGCACCTCGAGGAACTGCAGGACGGTGTCGTCGCGGTGGAAGTCGACGACGAAGCTCAGCGCGTCAAGGAGCAGGTCCGGGGCGAGGCTGGTGACGTAGGTGCCGTCGCCCTGCCGGACGTCCAGGACGCGGATCATCGACAGCGCCTTGACCGCCTCGCGCAGCGAGTTGCGGGACAGGCCGAGCCGCTCGGCGAGGTCGGCCTCCTTCGGCAGCCGGTCGCCGGGGCCGAGCTCACCGGAGGTGATCATGCCCTTGATCTTGTCGATCGCCTCGTCGGTCAGTGCCATGTTTCCCTCATGGATTCCTCCGGGGCGACTGTATCGCCCGCCGTGCCGATGTCCAGCCGGTAGACCGCGGTGGCGGTCCCGGCGAAGATTGCCGCGCGACCCGCGTCGTCCGTGTCCAGCAGCACGTCGCGCAGCAGGTCCCGCATGGTGTCGAGGACGCGTCGGTACGAGGCTGCGAGCAGACAGACGGGCCAGTCCGACCCGAACATGAGCCGTGCGGGTCCGAACAGTTCGACGGCGGCCCGCACGTACGGGGCCAGGTCCGCCGCGGTCCAGGTGGTCCGGTCGGCCTCGGTGACCAGCCCTGACAGCTTCGCCGTGACGTTCGGGCACCCGGCCAGGAGCGCCAGGTCGCGCCGCCACGGGTCGAGCCCGCCGGAGCTGATCGCGGGCTTCCCGAGGTGGTCCAGGACGAACCGGACGTCGGGCAGGTCCCGGGCGAGGCGGGCCGCCTCCGCGAGCTGGTCGTGCCGGACGACCAGGTCGAAGGCGAGGCCGGCGGCACCGATCGCCAGCAGCCCGTCGCGGACGTCCGGCCGGTCCAGGTAGCCGGCCGGCTCGGCCTGCACCTGTGCGCGCAACCCCACCAGGTGCTGCGCGCCCGGCAGCTCCCGGTACCGCGACAGGGGCAGGTCCACGGGGTCGGCCCAGGCGACCACGCCGGCGATCGACGGCGTGTCGAGGGCGTGCCTGAGCAGCACCGCGGCCTCATCGGCGGCGCAGCGGCCGCCCTCGACGAGGACGGTGTGCGACACCCCCGCCGCGGCCAGCTCGGCCTCCAGCTCCGCGGGGGTGAACGTGCGGCGGATCGGGGCGAGCGAGGGGTCGTCGAGCCAGGTGTACCCGCCGTCCAGGTCCCACAGGTGGTGGTGCGCGTCGATGACCGTCACAGCAGCCCGGCCTCCCGCAGCGCCGGCCACAGCGACGCGGGCGGCGGGGTGCCGGCGAGCGCGGCGTTGCGGCGCACCTGCTCCGGGGAGTCGGCGCCGACGACGACGGCGGTGACGGCCGGGTCCGTGGCGGCGAAGGCGAGCGCCGCCGCCGGCAGCGTCGTGCCGTGCCGGTCGCAGGCGGCGGCGAGCTCGCGGGCCTTCGCGACGAGCGCGGCGGGTGCGGTGGCGTACTCGTAGGGCAGGTCGGCGCGCGGGTCGGGCAGCGCCAGGAGCCCGCTGTTGAACACGCCCGCGTTGTACACCTGGACCCCCGCCGCCTTGCACGCCGGCAGCAGCCGCTCCTCGGCGGTCTGGTCGAGCAGCGTGTGGCGGCCGGCGACGAGGACGACGTCTGGGGTGCACTCGACGACGACGCGGGTCAGCACCGCGGCGTCCTTCGACCCGGCGCCGATGGCGCCGACGACGCCTTCCGCGCGCAGTTCGGCGAGAGCCGGGAAGCCGGTGCGCAGCGCGACCTCCGGATGCTGCTCGGGGTCGTGCAGCAGCGCCACGTCGATCCGGTCGAGGCCGAGCCGGGCCAGGCTGGCCTCCAGGGAGCGGCGGATCCCGTCGCGGCTGAAGTCCCAGACCCGCCGGTGGGTGGCGGGCACCACGAACCCTTCGGTGTCCATGCCGCCGGCGTAGGACGGGTCGCCGACGAGGAGCCTGCCGACCTTGGTGCTGACGGTGTACTGGTCGCGGGGCCGCCCCCGCAGCGCCTCGCCGAGCCGCCGCTCCGACAGGCCGAGCCCGTAGTGCGGCGCGGTGTCGAAGAGCCGCACCCCGGCGTCCCAGGCGGCGTCGACGGTCGCGTGCGCCCGCTCGTCGTCGATCTCGTGGTACAGGTTGCCCAGCTGGGCGCAGCCGAGCCCGAGCTTCACGCCGGGGGTCGCAGTCGCAGGCCGTGCATGCCGCCGTCGACGGACAGCACGGTGCCGGTGGTCGCCCCGGCGAGGGGGCTGGCGAGGTAGGCGATGGCGTGCGCGACCTCCTCGGCGCTGACCAGGCGGCCGGTCGGCTGGCGGGTCTTGAGCGCCGCGAGCTCCGCGGCGGGGTCCGCGGCCTGGTCGAGGAGCCGGCGCACCCAGGGCGTGTCGGCGGTGCCGGGGTTGACGCAGCAGACCCGGATGCCTTCGCGGACGTGGTCGGCGGCCATCGCCGCGGTCAGCGCCTGCACGGCGCCCTTGCTGGCGCTGTAGAGGGCCCGGTCGGGCAGGCCGGCGTGGGCGGCGATCGAGCAGGTGTTGACGATCGCGGGGTGCGCGGAGCGGCGCAGGTGCGGCAGCGCGGCCCGGCTCACCCGGACCAGGCCGACGACGTTGACGTCGAGGACCCGGTGCCACTCGTCGTCGGGGTTGCTCTCCACGGTGCCGATGGCCCCGATGCCGGCGTTGTTGACCAGGATGTCGATGCCGCCGAGCCGTTCGGCGGCGGCGGCGATGCCGGCCCGCACGGTGGCGTCGTCGGACACGTCGGCGGTGATGCCGATCAGCGGCTCGGGCAGCTCGCCGGGCCGCAGGTCGAGGCAGGCGACGCGGGCGCCGCGCTCGGCCAGGTGCAGCGCCGTGGCGAGCCCGATCCCGGACGCGCCCCCGGTGACGACGGCGGCGAGCCCGTCGAATTCTCCTCGCACAAGACCCCCAAATACATCGGAGGTTTGATGTGTATCAGGCGCAAGCCACGAAACACAAGGGCTGGCCTTTCGAGATTCATCCGATGACATCGGTTGCGAGCGTCGGGGCGTCCAGCGCGTGGGGCAGCGGGCGCGGCCGGTGCGTCAGGACCGGCGGGACGTGGACCGACACGTCGACGGCGGCGGCCAGGATCAGGGCGAGGGCGACCGCCGTCGGCCGGCACTCGGGGACCTTCGACAGGCATGACGTGCACAGCTCGGCGATCTCCGGGGGCAGGCCCGGGATCGGCGGCAGCGCCTCCGGCGGGGTGAACCGGTGGGCGCGCAGGACCTGCTCGTCGGTGCTGGCCGGCCACGGGATGCGGCCGGTCAGGCACTGGTAGAGCAGGACACCGAGGGCGTAGACGTCGGTGGCGGGGCTGGCGGGCCCGGTGTCGAGGCGCTCCGGGGCCAGGTACGCGGGGGTGCCGAACACGATCCGCTCCGACGGGTGGCCGACGGGGGCGGCGACCCCGAAGTCGAGGATCTTCGCGCCCGCGGGGGTCAGCACGACGTTCGCCGGCTTCACGTCGCGATGGACGATGCCGTGGCCGTGCGCGGCGGCGAGGCCCGCGCCGACCTCGGCGCAGATCCTGACCGCGACCTGCCAGTCGAGGGGGCCGGCGCGCATCGCGTCGACGAGCAGCGGGCCCTCGACGAGCTCCATCACCAGGTACGCGGTGCCCCGGCCGCCGCGGCGGGACGTGCCGAAGTCGTAGACGGCCACCACGTTGGGGTGGGCGAAGCGGGCGCCGGAGCGGGCCTCGTTGCGGGCGCGGTCGAACGCCTCGGGGTCGGCGGCGTGCTCGGGGGTGAGCAGCTTGACCGCAACGTCCCGGTCGAGGACGTCGTCGTGCGCCCGCCAGACACTCGCCATGCCGCCCTCGCCGAGTTTCGCGCCGAGGTGGTACCGCCCGCTCAAGCACCGCATGTGTATTCCATGCCCGCTTCACCGCGGAACCACACGGCAACGACCTGGGCAACCGCGCCGCAACCACCCGCGGGTGCACTCGACGTAACCCGATCACCGAGCGGAGGCGCGCGTGCACACGACGAGATGGGTGCTGCTCACCGCCGGTGCGGCCGGGATCGCCGCATCGGCGGTGACCGACGGCCGGCTCGGGCGGGTGATCTGGCTGCTCACCGCGCTCGTGTGCGCGTCGCCCCTGCTCGCGCGCATGTGGCGGGAGCGCGCCCGGGCACGCGGGCCGTGGCGGCTGGTCGCGGCCGGGTTCGCGGTCCGGCTCGGCGCCGACCTGGCATGGGGCGCCGAAGGGCTGAGCAAGGGCACGGTCCCGTTCCCGTCCTGGAACGACATCGGCTACCTGGCGTCCTACGGCCTGCTGATCGCCGGCCTGATCCGCGCGGCGGGCGGGCGGGCCCGCACCGCCCTGCTGGACGCGTCGATCATCGCGGCCGGGCTGGCGCTCGTCGACTGGATGATGCTGCTGCACCCGTACCTGCACCACGCCGACCCGGGCGGGCCGGGCGCGACGACGCTGGCGCTGCTGTACCCGGTGTGCGACCTGGTGCTGTTCGCGGCCGGGGTGCGGGTGCTGTTCGCCGGCGCGATGCGCGACCCGGCGAACCGGCTCGTGCTGCTGGCCCTGGGCCTGCTGCTGGCGGCGAACTTCATCTTCTTCGCGCACGCCGCGACCGGCGCGACCCGGTCGGTGGCGCTGCTGGACAACGTGCTGTGGCTGCTGTCGTACCTGGCGCTGGGCCTCGCCGCCCTGCCGCGGCACCGGCCGGAAAAGCAACCGCAGGAGCGGCAGACGCAGGAGCGGCGGCCGCAGGTGGACGCCGAGGTGGCCTCCCACCCCCGGATCCTCATGTTCGCCGGCGCCGCGGTGATCGGGCCGGTCGCGTTCGTCGTGCAGCGGGGCACCGCCGGCAACGACCACCTGTACGTGCCGGCGCTGCTGTCCGCCGCCCTGTCGCTGCTGCTGGTGCTGCGCCTCGGCGGCCTGGCCAGGGTCGCGCAGCGGCGCTCCGGCGAGCTCGACGCGCACGCGGGCGAGCTGGAGCGGCGCGGGCGGGAGCTGTCCGACGCGCTGGTGGAGCGCGAGGCGCTGGAGCACCAGCTGCGGCACGGCGCCCTGCACGACCCGACGACCGGCCTGGCCAACCGTGCGCTGCTGACCCAGCGGATGGAGTGGGCGCTGACCCGGGCCGAGCAGGGCCGGCACGCGCTGATCCTGCTGGACCTGGACCGGTTCACCGACGTCAACGACGCGCACGGGCACGCCTTCGGCGACGAGGTCCTCGTCGCGGTCACCGCCCTCCTGCGGCAGCTCGCCGCGCCCTCGGACACGCTCGCGCGGCTCGGCGGCGACGAGTTCGCGCTGTTCGTCGAGGACGTCGAGCAGCTGCGGGCCGCGCACCTCGCCGAGCACCTGCGGGCGGAGCTCAAGGCGCCGCTCACCGTCGGCGGGCGGACGGTGCACCTGACGGCGAGCCTCGGGCTGGTGCACCTCGCGGCGAAGGCCGCGCCCCGCGACGCGGTCGCCGACGCCGAGCTGGCGCTGCGGGCGGCGAAGCGCTCCGGGCGGGACCGGGTCAGCGTGTACCGGCCGGAGCTGCGCACGGCCCGCGAGACGTTCACCCGCATCAGCGCCGGGCTGCGGCACGCGATCGACCGCGGCGAGCTGGCCGTGCACTACCAGCCGGTGGTGGAGCTGCCGTCGGCGCGGATCGTGGCGGTCGAGGCGCTGCTGCGCTGGACGCCGGCGGGCGGGCCGGTGCCGCCGCTGGACTTCATCCCCGTCGCCGAGGAGACCGGGATGATCGTGCCGATCGGCGCGTGGGTCCTGGACCAGGCGTGCCGGGACGCGAAGGCGTGGCACGACCGGCACGGCGCGTCGCTGACGGTGAACGTGTCGGTGCGGCAGCTCGCCGAGCCCGGCTTCGCCGAGCAGGTGCTGCGGACCCTCGCCCGGACCGGGCTGCCGGCGTCCGCGCTCGTCCTGGAGATCACCGAGTCGGTGTTCGTCGGGGTCGCCGACGACGCGGCGCCGCTGCTCGCCGCCCTCGACGGGCTGCGCGAGCACGGGATCCGGGTCGCGATCGACGACTTCGGCACCGGGTACTCGTCGCTGTCGTACCTCACCCAGCTGCCCGTCGACATCCTGAAGATCGACCGGTCGTTCGTGCCGGCGGACCCCGCCGACGCCGCGGGCGGCGACCACGCGTTCACCCGCGCGGTGCTGCAGCTGGGCACCAGCCGGCAGCTGCCCGCGATCGCGGAGGGCATCGAGACCCAGGAGCAGGCGCGGCTGCTGCACGACCTCGGCTGCCGGCTCGCGCAGGGCTACCACTTCGCCAAGCCGGGGCCGGTCGCGCACGTCGAGGCCGCGTTCCTGCGCCTCAATCCGGCGCTGACCCCGTGATCGGGCACCTGCGGCGCGACCGTGCCCTGCTCGCGATCGCCGCGGCCGCGGTGGTCGTCGTCGGCTGCCTGCTGACCGGCGCCGGCGGGGTCCGGCTGTTCTGGACCGTGCTGCCGGTGTCCGACCTGCTGATCTGGGTGTTCGCGCGGCGGGTCGCGGCGCTGCCGCAACTGTCGGGGGACGCGCGCCGGTTCTGGCGGCAGGCGGCGAACGCCGCGGTGTTCTTCGTCGCCGGCGACCTCAGCCAGACCGTCGTCGCGTGGACGCACCCGGGGCCGGCGGCGGCGGTGCCGAACTCGTTCCAGGCCGTGGCGATCCTCGCCGGTGCCGGCTGGCTCATCTGGGTCATGCTCAGCCACCCGGCGCCCCTGACGACGCCGCGGTTCTGGCTGGACGCCGGGTCGGTGATGATCGGCGCCGTGGTGCTCATCTGGCTGCTGCTCCTGCCGCAGGCCGGCGGCTCCCCGGTCGCGCTGCTGCTCGGCACCGTGATCACCGCGTTCGCCGGGTTCGCGGCGGTGAAGCTGGTGCTCAGCGGCAACGCGCCGCTGAGCGTGCTGGCGGCGGCGCCGATGGTGGCCGCGGCCGTGATCCAGGGGTTCGTCGGATCGCTCGTCACCGCCGACGGCCGGCACCTGCGGCTGCTGCTGGCCGCGCAGGTGCTGCCGGCGCTGCTGCTCGCCGTCGCGCCGCGGCTACAGGAGCACTCGGTGCGGCTGGACCAGCGGTCTACGCAGCGGACCCGGCGGCCCTACAGCCTGCTGCCGTACACGACCCTCGCCGGGCTCTTCGCGGCGCTGCCGGTCGTGCTGCGCGACGGGCTCGGCCCCGACGTGTGGCTGCTGCTCGGCGGTCTCGCCGCGACCACCGTCCTGGTCGTGACCCGGCAGCTGCTGGCGTTCCGGGAGAACGCGGCGCTGCTCGCGGAGCTCGGCGCGCAGCAGGAACGCTTCCGGTCGCTGCTGGCCCACTCGACCGACATCACCTCGGTCGTCGACGCCACCGGCGCGCTCACCTACGTGACCCCGGCGACGGAGCGCCTGCTGGGCAAGTCACCCGCGGCGGTGCTCGGCACGACCGTCATGTCGCACGTGCACCCCGACGACCTGCCGGCGTTCGCGGCGGCGATGGACACGCTGCGGGCCGCCCCGAACGCGTCGGTGAGCTACCAGGTGCGGTACGCGCACGCCGACGGCTCGTGGCGGTGGCTGGACGTCGTGAGCCGCAACCTGCTGCACCTGCCGAGCGTCGGCGGCTACGTCAGCAACGCCCGCGACGCCACGCAGGCCCGGCTGCTGCAGGACGAGCTGCGGCACCAGGCGACCCACGACGGACTGACGGGCCTGGCGAACCGGGCGCTGTTCGACGCGCGGCTCGCCGCCGCGGCGGCGCCCTCCCCCGACAACACGGCCGGCAACACAGCCGGCCACACGGTCGCGGCGGTGCTCCTCGTCGACCTCGACGACTTCAAGATGATCAACGACACCCACGGCCACCACGCCGGGGACGCGGTGCTCGTGGCGGTCGCGGAGCGGCTCGCCGCCAGCGTGCCGGCCGGCGGGACGGCGGCCCGCATCGGCGGCGACGAGTTCGCGGTGCTGCTGCCGGGCTCCGGCGCGCGGGCCGCCGAGGCCGTCGCCCGCAGGTTCCTGGACCTGCTGGACGTGCCGGTGCCCGTGCAGGGCCACCGGCTGCTGGTGCGGGCGAGCGTCGGCGTCGTCGACGGCGACCCGCGGGCCGCGGAAGCGCTGCTGCGGCGCGCCGACGCCCGCATGTACGCGGTGAAGCGCGAGACCCGCCTGGCTCAGATGTCCTCGTCGAGCTGAGTCGCCCGGCGCGGCTCGCGGACCAGCTGGCCGGTCGAGTCGACCGCGCCGTCGTCGATGCGCCCACCGCGCTGCTCGTGCACGGCGCGGCTCTGCGCCTGTTCGTACTCGCGCCGCGCGGCCGCCCTGGCCTGGCCCTCGGGGCTGTCGGGATCCACCCCGGTCGGGTCCTGTGCGTTCATGACATCACTCCCAGCGGTCGGCGTGACTCCCAGGCGGTTGGCGTGAGGAGGGTCACCTTACCCATACCTCTCCGCGCTAATCCAGCCGTACTTCGCCACAGCGCTACGTTTGGACGGTTGCCTGCCATACCGTTCTGAGGAGAGCCATCCGCATGTCAGAGCAGACCAGCGTGCACGCCGCGGCGGCGGCCGGGACCATCGACCTCGGCGGTGACCTGACCGTCAACCGGCTCGGCTTCGGCGCCATGCGCGTCACCGGCACCGGCATCTGGGGCGACCCGCCGAGCCGAGCCGACGCGGTGGCGGTGCTGCGCCGCGCCGTGGAGCTCGGCGTCAACTTCATCGACACCGCCGACTCCTACGGGCCCGACGTGAGCGAGGAGCTGATCGCGGAGGCGCTGCACCCCTACGCCGACGACCTCGTGATCGCCACGAAGGGCGGCCTGGAGCGGCCGGGGCCCGGCGAGTGGACGTCGAACGGGGACCCCGCGCACCTGCGCCGCGCGCTCGAAGGGAGCCTCCGGAAGCTCCGGCTGGAGCAGATCCCGCTGTACCAGTTCCACCGGCCGGACCCGAATGTGCCGTTCGAGGACTCGGTCGGCGCGCTGGTCGAGCTCAAGGACGCCGGCAAGATCCGCCACATCGGCCTGTCGAACGTGACGGAGGAGCAGCTGCGGGTCGCGCAGCGGCTGACCCCCGTCGTCTCGATCCAGAACCGCTACAACGTCGACGACCGCGGCTCCGAGTCGCTGGTCGACCTGTGCGAGCAGGAGAGCATCGTGTTCCTGCCGTGGGCGCCGATCCAGAACCTCGACGGGGTGACGGCGGTGGAGGAGATCGCCGCGCGGTACGGCATCACGACCCGGCAGCTCGTGCTCACGTGGCTGCTCGCCCGGTCGCCGGCGATGCTGCCGATCCCGGGGACGGGGTCGGTGGCGCACCTGGAGTCGAACGTGGCGGCGGCGTCGGTCGCGCTGACCCCGGCCGAGGTCGCGACGATCACCGCCGCCACATCCTGAGGCTCAGGCGCTGACGTCGCCCGCCCGGTCGGCGGGCACGACCACGTACTGGCGCAGCGACAGGTCGCGGAAGGTCACCGGACCGCGCGGCCCCGGCACCCGGTCGATGTTGATGCCCGTCTCCGGCAGCGCGAGGAGCTTGAACCCGTCGAGGAGGCGGGTGGTCGCGTTCCAGAAGGCGCCGGTGCCGGCGTAGGCGGCGAGGAACTCCCGTGCGGCGGCGGTGGACTCGGTGACGATCCCCGCCGCCAGCCCGGACGTCTCGTCGTTGGCGATGCGGGCCGCCTCCTGGACGCCGGAGACCGGGGCGATCGTGACGGTCGCCTCGCCGGCGGAGTCGAGGGCCCACTCGTAGCCGAGGGCGTGGCTGTGCGGCGGCAGCGACGCGGCGATCGCCGGGGTGCGGGCGGCGAGCGCGTCGACGACGCCGGGGACGGTCGCGTCCCAGATCGCCTGGTGGACCAGCAGCAGGTTGAGCCGGTTGCACACGCCGAGCCGGTCGAGGCCCGCGTCGATGAGCGCGGCCGCCTTGGCCGGGTCGGCGGCCTCGTCGAGGTAGAGGACGCCGCCGCCGTCGGCGTGGGCGAGGGTGCGCACGCCGTGCAGGGCGGCGCGCTCGGCGAGGCTGCGGGTGCTGTCGCCGCTGCCCCGGAGGATGACGAGCGGGATGAGGCCGGGCTGCGACACGAGCGCCTCGGCGCTGTCGCGGCCCTTCGCCCGCACCAGCTGCACGGCGGCGGGGTCGAGGCCGGCCTCGGCGAGGGCGGGCGCGACGACGGCGTCCATGAGCGCGACCGCGGACGCGAGGGCCGCGGAGCCGGTCCGCAGCACCCCCGCGTTCTGCGACTTGACCAGCTGCGACGCGACGTCGACGGTCACGTTGGGACGGGCCTCGTAGTTTGCGCCGATGACCCCGACGGGCCGGCGCCACTCCTGCAGGACCAGGCCGCCGTCGAGGGTGCGGATGGTGCGCTGTGCCGGCTCGGCCTCGACCCCGGCGAGGATGTCGAGCTGGGCCGCCATCGCGGTCAGCCGGGCCTCGTCGAGCTTCAGCCGGTCCAGCAGCCCGCCGCTCATCCCGCCGGCCCGCGCCGCAGCCTGGTCCTCCTGGTTGGCGGCGAGGATCGCCTCGCGGGCGCCGCCGCCGAGGCGGCGGGCCATGCCGCGCAGCGCCTCGTCGATCGTCTTGGCCGGCGCCGCGGCGAGTGACGGCGCGGCGGCCCGGGCGGCGCGGGCAGCCTCGGAAACGGCCTCGGACGACGGCGAAGCGGACACGCGGCACTCCCGGGGAACGACGACTGGTGAAGCCCAGATTCTAGAGCGTCACCGTTTCCGGGCCTGGAGGGTGTACGTCTGCGGCAGCCGCCACGGCCGGTCGGTGAGGCGGTGTTCGCCGTGCTCGTCGGCGGTGGTGCGGCCGGGCAGGGCGTCCCACGGCGCGCTGTCGTGCTCCCGCAGCATGGTGAGGTCCAGGCCGGCGTCCATGACGGCGGTGACGATCTCGCCGAGGCCGTGGTTCCACTGGTGGGTGGTCGTGCTCTGGAAGACGGTGTCGGTCTCGACGTAGGTGCCGTCCTCGTCCCACACGAGGGGGTCCTCCCGTTCGAAGTACGCCTGGTCGATCGCGAGGAGACCGTCGGGGCGGGTCTCGTCGACGGCCCACAGCATCGGGTGGCCCTCGCGGATGAACAGCCGGCCGCCGGGCTTCAGCAGCGCGGCGACGACCCCGGCCCAGCGGCGGACGTCCGGGAGCCAGCAGAGCGCGCCGATGCCGGTGTACACGAGGTCGAAGGAGCCCGGTTCGAGCACCCGCGGCGCGTCGTACACGTCGGCCTCGACGTAGCCGACGTCCGCCCCGGTCGCGGCGGCCAGGGCGCGGGCCTCGGCGAGCGACGCGCCGGAGAAGTCGAGACCGGTGACCGCCGCGCCGAGGCGGTGCAGCGACAGCGTGTCGGTGCCGATGTGGCACTGCAGGTGCACGGCGCGCAGGCCGCGGATGTCGCCGAGCCGCGGCAGGTCGAAGCGGACGACGTCGCTGAGGAAGGCGGGGTCGTCGAGGAACCGCTGCCGGGAGTAGCCGGGCGACGCGGCGTGGGCGGGGGCCCGCTCGTCCCACTGGGCGCGGTTCAGGTGCAGGTATTCGGAGGCTGCCGAGAGGGCGCGACTGGGCTGATTCACACGGTCGAACCTGCCACGCCCGCCGGCGCCCCGACAGCGGTTTTCCCCGGCCGCAACCACACCGCGGCGAGGACCAGCAGAGCGACGCTGACCAGGGTGTACGTGTCGCCGACCAGCCGTTGCACGCCGTGCCAGGTCGCGGGGTCCTCGATGTCGGGTAGATGCCACAGCAGGCCGCGCGGGGCGGCGATCCGGTCGCCACGGCCCTGCATCGGCCAGGCGAGGAAGGCCATCGCGAGCAGCCCGGGCAGCCCCGCGGCGAGCCACCGCAGCCGGGCGGGGACCTGCGCCACGACGGCGGCGGTCGCGACCAGCACCGGCACGATCCAGGCGTAGTGGTACGTCCACGACACCGGCGAGACGAGCAGGCCGGTGAGCGCGGTGCAGGCGACGCCGGCCAGCTCCTCGCCGCGGAGGTGGGCGGTGCGGGCGACGGCGAACCCGAGGACCCCGACGGCGGCGGCCAGGGCGTAGTAGACGGCGGTCGAGCCGGTCCAGCGTTCGGCGAGGGTGTGCAGCGACTGGTCCAGCGACCCCCCGAGCGCGCTGTCCTGCGTGACCCGGCCGGAGCTGGCGAACATGCCGGTGAACCAGTACTGGGCCGAGTCGCGCCCGTCGGTGGCGAAGCCGAGCAGCGTCAGCGCGGCGAATGTCCCGGCCGCCGTCGCGGCGGCCCGGAACCGGCGGGTGACCAGCAGGTACACGATGAAGATCCCGGGCACGAGCTTGGCCGCGGTCGCCACCCCGACGGCCACACCCCGCAGCCGGTGCCCGTCCGGCAGCGCGAAGTCGGCGAGGACGAGCAGCACCAGGATCATGTTGATCTGGCCGTCGTTGAGGTTCGCCTGGACGGGCTCCAGCCACAGGGCGCCGGCGGCGAGGGCGAGCGCGGCACCGGCGACGCCAGGCCCGCCGCGCAGCCCGGCCATCCGGAGGCTGAGCAGGCAGACCCCGACGAGCGAGGCGACGGTCAGCGCGTTGAGCGCGACGAGGGCGTGGGCGCTGCCGAGCCGGGACAGCGCGTCGAAGGCGAGCAGCGTCACCGGCGGGTAGGTGAACGGCCAGTGCCCGGCGGTGAACGCCAGGTCGTAGACGTGCGCGTGGTGCCGGAACGCGGCGCCGGCCTGCACGTACACCTCGATGTCGCGGTCGTCCAGCTGCGGGCCCTCGATCCTGGCCACCTGCAGGTAGCTGGCCAGCGACACGACGAACGCCAGGGCCCCCGGCAGGGCCAGCCAGTTCGGGACGTTGCGCTGCACGGCCGCAGCGTCCCACACCGGGGTGCCGCCGCGACGCGGCCCAACGGACGGGATCCGCGGGTCGGCCGGGCGTCCGCGGCCAGCCGTCCGGCCGGTCCCGGCGTCACCGTTCTGGGCGTCTGGGTGCGTCCGGGTGCGTCCGGGAGGTGGATCATCCGTCCCGCTCACCCCGGTCGATGGTACGGATATGAACCGTGCCACGTTTCGCGCGGTTCCGGCCCGCCGCGCCGATAGGACAGCGTCGGACCGGTGACGCGACGGGAGGTGTGGCGCATGCGTTCGCGTGAGACCGTGGTCGTCGCCGTCCTCACCGCCGCCCTGCTCGTCGTCGTGCTCCAGCACCCCGGTGCCTCGTACACCGGCTGGGCGACGTGCGTGATGACCTTCGGTGTCGGGCTGCGCTGGCTCCAGTCGGCGGTGCCGGCGCGCGGGCGGATGCGGATCGGGCTGCGGCTGCTCGCCGCCGGGTTCATGGTCTGGTCCGGCGGGCAGCTGGCGTGGCTGGCCGACGCGCCGCAACTGGCGACGGCGACGTTCAACACGGCGATGCTGCTGATGGCGGCCGGCGCGGCGTGGATGGCGGCGACCCGCCGCCTCGGCTCGGTCCGCGCCGTCCTCGACGGGCTCATCATGGCCACCAGCCTGTGCTTCATCAGCTGGGCCGTCGCGCTCGGGCCGCTGTACCGGGCGAGCGACGGCGGGACGGCCGCGTACAGCGCCGCCACGTACCCGCTCGGCGACGTGCTCATCGGCAGCATCACCCTGCTGATGCTGTACGAGACCCGCGGACCCCGCCGCCGTTCGGTGGCGATCGCGGCGGCCGGGCTGCTGACCGTGTTCGCCGCCGACACCGCCTACGCCTCGCAGGTGTTCGCCGGCACGTACCGGCCCGGCGGCCCCACCGACCTCGGCTGGTTCCTCGGCTTCGCGATCGTCGGGATCGGCGCGCCCCGGGCCGACGAGATCGACGGCACCGTCTCCATGGTCACCGAGGAGCGGACCTGGAACCACCTGCCGTACCTGCCGTTCGGGGCGGCGCTGTGCGTGGGCGTCGGCGAGCTCGCGCTGCGCGGCGGCCGCGTCGACGGCGTGCTGTTCCTGCTCATGATCCTGATGACGGTGCTGATCCTGGTCCGGCAGGTCCTCGCGCTGCGCGACAACCGGCTGCTCAACCGGCGCCTCGCGGAGCTCGTCGACGACCTGCGCCACCGCGCCTACCACGACCCGCTGACCGGCCTGCCCAACCGGGCGCTGCTGCTGGACACCCTGGAGCGGCGGCTGGAGACGGGCCGGCCGGTGGCGCTGCTGTACGTGGACCTCGACGGCTTCAAGCCCGTCAACGACACCCACGGCCACGAGGCCGGCGACCGGGTCCTCGCCACGATCGCGGCGCGGCTCGCCGAATGCGCCGGCGACGAGGTCGTGGCGAGGATGGGCGGCGACGAGTTCGCGCTGCTCGTCCCGCCGGCCGCCGCCGAGGACCTGGCGGCGGCCGTGATCGCCGCCGTCGGCGCCCCCGTCCCCATACCCGGCCACATGCCCGGCCACGGCCACGGCCACGGCCACGGCCACGGCCACGGCACCATGGTCATCACCGGGGCGGGCGGCGGCAGCCCCGATCCGGCCGCCACGGTCACCGTCGGGGCGAGCGTCGGGATCGCCGTGGGCGGCACCGGGGCCGGCGACCTGATGCGCCACGCGGACGTCGCCATGTACGCGGCGAAGCTCCGCGGACGCAACCGTGCGGTCACATTCACGCCGCGGCTCGAACCCATGGCGCCGCTGACGACGGCGTCTGCCGCATAATCGGCGGTCGTGGACGTTCGCGACACGGTCGAGGCGGTCTTCCGGATCGAGTCGGCCCGGCTCGTCGCCGGGCTGGCCAGGATCGTGCGCGACGTCGGCCTCGCCGAGGAGCTCGCCCAGGACGCGCTGGTCATCGCCCTGGAGCAGTGGCCGGTGCGCGGCGTGCCCGACGACCCCGGCCCGTGGCTGATGGCGACGGCGAAGCACCGCGCCGTCGACGCGCTGCGCCGCCGCGCCAACCACGACCGCAAGCTCGCCGTCATCGGCGTCACCGACGTGACCCTCGACGAGGAGCCCGACGTCGACGACCACGTGCGCGACGACCTGCTCCGCCTCATCCTGACCGCCTGCCACCCGGCGCTGACCACCGAGTCGCAGGTGGCGCTGATCCTGCGGACGCTGGGCGGGCTCAGTACCGCCGCCATCGCCCGCTCCTTCCTGACCACCGAGGCGACCGTGTCGCAGCGGATCCTGCGGGCCAAGCGGGCCCTCACCGGCGTCGCGTTCGAGCTGCCCGCCCCCGCGGAGCTGCCGGCCCGCCTGACCGCCGCCCTCGGCGTGATCTACCTGATCTTCAACGAGGGCTACTCGGCGTCCGCCGGCGACGACTGGGCCCGCCCGCAGCTGTGCGAGGAGGCGATCCGGCTCGGCCGGGTCATGGCCGGGCTGCTGCCGTCGGAGCCGGAGGTGCACGGGCTGTGCGCCCTCATGGAGTTGCAGGCCGCCCGGATCCCGGCGCGGACGGCGGCGGACGGCTCGCCAGTGCTGCTCATGGACCAGGACCGGCGGCGGTGGGACCGGCTGCTGATCCGCCGCGGGCTGGCGGCGCTGTCGGCGGCGGAGACCCTCGGCACGCTCGGGCCCTACGGGCTGCAGGCCGCGATCGCCGCCTGCCACGCCAGGGCGCCGCGCCCCGCGGACACCGACTGGGACCGCATCGTCGCCCTGTACCGGCTGCTCGCTCACGTCGCGCCGTCCGCCGTGGTACGGCTGAACCTCGCCGTCGCGGTCGGCATGGCCTCCGGCCCGTCGGCGGGGCTGGCCCTGCTCGACGAGCTCGACGGCGCCCTGGCGAACTACCCCTACCTGCCGGCGGCCCGCGGCGACCTGCTCGAACGCCTCGGCCGCCACGAGGAGGCCCGGGCCGAGTTCGCCCGGGCAGCGGCCCTGACCCGCAACGAGCGCGAGCGGAGCCTGTTCCTGGCTAGGGCCTCAGCGTCCTGAGGATCCGCCCGAGGGTCTCGCGGTCCTCGGCGTCGAGGCCGGCGAAGAAGCGCTCGGCCTCGGCGTGCCGGGCGGCGCGGATCGCCTCGGCGGTCGCCTGCCCGGCGTCGGTGAGCGCGACCAGGGTGGCGCGCCGGTCCGCCGGGTCGGGGCGCCGCTCGACCAGGCCGCGCTCCTGCAGCCCGTCGACGACCTCGGTGGTCGAGCGCGGCGCGATCCGCAGGTGGTCGGACAGCTCGCTCAGGCGCATGACGCCGTGCCGCATGAGCACCGCCACCGCGCGCGACTGCCCGGGCGTGATCCCGATCGGCTCGAGGGTCTCGTGCGTCATGTGCCGCAGGCGGCGGGCCACGCTCCAGAACACCTCGGCGAGACTCTCGTCACCGGACCGGTCGGCATCTTTCACGGGAATACGGTAGCAGGGGTTGGTGTTGCTGCCTCATAGTGAGGTAACCTCACCATTACCCGAAAGAAAGCGAGCCCCCTTGGAACCCCAGCACCGGACCCGGCCGCCGCGCGAGATCAGCACCGCTGACAAGGCCCGCGCCAAGAACGTCTCCCTGACCCGCATCGGCCGCCTCTTCACCGCACACCGCGGCCCCCTCGCCACGGTCGTCGCCATCATCGTCGTCTCCTCCGCGCTCGGCGGGGCGACCCCGTTCCTGCTCCGCGAGGTCATCGACGTCGCGCTCCCCCGGCGCGACACCACGCTGCTCGCCTGGCTCGTCGCCGGCATGGTCGGCGTCGCCGCCGTCACCTCCGCGCTCGGCGTCGTGCAGACCTGGATCTCGACCAAGGTCGGCCAGCAGGTCATGCACCGGCTACGCACCGACGTGTTCACCCACCTGCAGCGCCAGTCCGTCGGGTTCTTCACCCGCACCCGCACCGGCGAGGTGCAGTCCCGCATCACCAACGACATCGGCGGCATGCAGAGCGTCGTCACCTCGACCGCGACCTCGGTCGCGTCCAACCTGACCACCACCGTCGCCACCGCGGTCGCCATGGCCGCGCTGTCGTGGCGGCTGTCGCTGGTCTCCCTCATCGTGCTGCCCCCCGCGGTCTACGTGACCCGCAAGGTCGCCGGGATGCGCCGCGACATCACCGCGCAGCGCCAGCGGGAGCTCGCCGACCTCAACGTCACCATCGAGGAAGGCCTCTCCGTCAGCGGCGTGCGCCTCAGCAAGACCATGGGCGCCGGCGCCGCCGTCGTGGACCGGTTCACCGCCTCCTCGACCCGGCTCATCGACCTGGAGCTGCGCTCCGAGCTCGCCGGCCGCTGGCGGATGGCGTCCATGAACATCATCTTCGCGGCGATCCCCGCCGTCATCTACCTCAGCGCCGGCCTGCCGCTGACCGCCGGCTCGCTGAGCATCGGCACGCTGGTCGCGTTCACCGCGCTGCAGTCCGCGCTCTTCCGGCCGCTCATGGGCCTGCTCGGGGTCAGCGTCTCCATCACCAGCAGCCTGGCGCTCTTCGCGCGGATCTTCGAGTACCTCGACCTGCCCGTCGAGGTCGACGACCCCGCCGACCCGGTGCCGCTGCCCCGCGCCAGCACCCGCGGCCACCTGCGCTTCGAGGACGTCACCTTCACGTACCCGGGCAGCGACGCCGCCGCCGTCGCCGGGGTCAGCCTCGACGTGCCCGCCGGCACCTCCCTCGCCCTCGTCGGCGAGACCGGCTCCGGCAAGAGCACGATCGCGTCGCTCATCGCCCGCCTGCACGACCCCACCGGCGGCCGGATCACCATCGACGGCGTCGACCTGCGCGACGTCCGCCTCGCCGACCTCGCGGCGGTCGTCGGCGTCGTCAGCCAGGAGACGTACCTGCTGCACACCACCATCCGCGAGAACCTGCGCTACGCGAAGCCCGGCGCCACCGACCTCGAGGTCGTCGAGGCGGCGAAGGCCGCGCAGATCCACGACCTCATCACCCGCCTCCCCGACGGCTACGACACCATGGTCGGCTCCCGCGGCTACCGCTTCTCCGGCGGCGAGCAGCAGCGCATCGCGATCGCCCGCACCCTGCTGCGCGACCCGCGCATCCTCGTGCTCGACGAGGCCACCAGCGCCCTGGACACCGAGACCGAGCGCGCCGTCCAGCGCGCCTTCGACACCCTCGCCGAGGGCCGCACCACGATCACCATCGCCCACCGCCTCTCCACCGTCCGCGACGCCGACCAGATCCTCGTCGTCGACCACGGCCGCGTCGTCGAGCGCGGCACCCACACCACCCTCCTCCAGGCCGACGGCCACTACGCCGCCCTCTCCGCATAAATTCGGTGACATCCCCGATGCGCGCACCGCCCCGGCGGGCGCACATTGGATGCATGGGTCGATTCCTCGCAGCGGCCGCCGCCGTCATCGTCGGGCTGTTCGTCGTCGGCGCGCTCGCCATCTGGCTGTTCAAGGTGCTCATGAGCGTCGCGTTCTACCTCATCGTCGGCGCGGCCGTGGTCGGCGGAGGCATCTGGCTCTACAACAAGGCCCGCCGCGGCCTCAGCAGCGGCGGCCGCAACCAGCGCCGCATCGAGGCCTTCCTCGCCACCCGCCGCGGCCGCATCCGCTGACACCCGCCGCACGCCGGTGCGCGCCGCCGCTCCGCTGGGTGCGCCCTCACCGACGCGCGGCTTGTGCCGCCCCGCATCCGCCTGCTCCCGATGTACGGCCTGGGTCGCCGCGCGGCCGAGCCCTGTCCGCCACGCGGCCTCGGGCCGCCAGACCCCCCGGCTCTGACCCGGCGCAGGGTCGGGTCGCCGCCCGGCCGGGGGCTGGCCGATACGCAGGCTCGGGCCGCCACGCGGCCGGGGCCGGTCGACGCGCAGGGCTCAGGCCGACGCGCAGGGCGCAGGCCACCACGCAGCCGGGCCGGCCGACGCGCAGGGTGCTAGCCGACGTGCAGGGTCGGGTCGAGTGCCAGGGTCGTCGCGGCGAGGGCGAGGAAGCCGATCGCCAGGGCGAACTGGGCGGACAGGTCGGCGGCCCGCAGGTGCGTGTACACGGCGCAGACGAAGAACAGCACGAGGCCCGCGGCCGCGGCGGTGCCCAGCACCGCGGGACCGGCGAGACCGGCGAGCAGCCCCGCGGCGCCGGCGAGCTTCAGCACGCCGATCGGGAACGTCAGCCACGACACCGGCACGCCCGCGGCCGCCATGCCCGGCAGGATCGGCCTGAAGCGCAGCACCGCGCAGGTGCCGGAGAACAGGTTCGCCGTGGCCGTGACCAGGGCGACCGTGACGTATGCGGCGCTCATGTCAGAACGCGTCCGCGTGGTCGGCGACCCACGTCGCGAACGGGGTCGCGGGGCGGCCGAGCACCTCGTCCACCACGCCGGTCGGCGGGTGCTGCGGGGCGGCGAGGTGGCGCTCGTAACGCTCCATGAGCGCCCCGGCGAACCGCTCCGGCAGGCCGGCGACCGTCAGCCGCCACGCGGCGACCTGGGCCGGCACCTCCTCGAAGGTCAGCGGGCGGCGCAGGACCGCGCCGATGGTCGCGACCTGCTCCCCGTGCGTCAACGACTGCGGGCCCGTCAGCTCCAGCACCCGCCCGGCCAGGGTGTCGTCGCGCAGCGCCCGCGCCGCGACCTCGGCGATGTCGCGCTCGTCGACGAGGGACTCCTCGAAGGCGCGGAACGGGTACCGCACCGTCGCGCCCGCCCGGACCTGCGGCCCGAACGCGCGGGCGGTGTTGCCGGCGAACGCGGCGGGGCGCAGGCACGTCCAGGCCATGCCGCTGTCCCGGGTGGCGAGGTCGAGCTCCTTGTTGCGGTCGCCGGCGTACCGCGACGGCTGCTGCTCCTCGGGGTCGCCGACATTCATCGCGGTGAGCGCGACGACCCTGCGGACCCCGGCGGCGCGCGCGGCGGCAAGGATCTCCGGCGCGTCCTCACCGGCGACCCGCGGGTGCAGGAACAGTCCGGTGGCGCCCGCGAGGCCGTCGCGGACGGTGCGGACGCAGTCGGCGCCGGGCAGCGGGGCGCCGCGGGTGACGGCACGGACGGGCTCACCCGCGTCGGTCAGCGTCCGCAGCAGGTGCCGGCCGATGGCGCCGGTCGCGCCGGTAATGAGGATCATGAGGGTCCCTCCCGGGTATCGTGTCATCGACAACCGATATCGTATGGATCTCATAATATTTGGATCCGGGATCGAGATGGTATGAGTTCCGTATCACAGTCGCGTGACAACCGGCAGCGGCGGCGCTCCACGACCGCGATCAAGGAGTCGCTGCGGGAGCTGTCGATCCAGCTGTCGCTGCTGAACCACCAGGTCGGCGGGCGGCTCGGGGTCAAGGACGCCGACTTCGACTGTCTCGACCTGATCAACCGGCACGGCCCGATGAGCCCCAGTGCCCTCGCCCGCCGCGCCGGCCAGCACCCGGCGACGATGACCGGCGTCCTGGACCGCCTGGAGCGCGCCGGCTGGATCACCCGCGAACGCGACCCCGCCGACCGCCGTGCGGTGCGGGTCCGTGCGCTGAAGGAGCGCAACGCGGAGATCTTCGGCCTGTACGCGGGGATGAACGAGGCCATGGACGACCTGTGCGCCGGCTACGACGAGGCTCAGCTGGCGCTGCTCGCCGAGTTCCTCGACCGCGCCACCACCGCCGGCCGCCACGCCACCGACGCCCTCGCCGAGGGGCCGTCAGACGGGTGACCGGGCCGCCGGCCCGGGGGTGTCAGACGGGAAGGCGGGCCGCCGCGGCCTGAGCCATCAGGTAGAAGGACTGCGCCTCGGCGGAGGTGCCGGGGCGGTCGAACACGGGGGCGCCGCACACGCCCGTGACCAGGCCGTCCGGGGTGACCAGCGGCGCGACCGCGGCGATCAGCGACCGGCCCACGGCCGCGTAGGACGGCGGGAGCCAGCCGTCCGCGACGCCGGTGCAGGTGGTGTACGCGAGCATCTGCGCGACGTTCGCCTCCGGGAACGACGCGGGGTCGTCCAGGACGTTGCCGAACAGGCCGTCGGGGCGGCGCAGCGCCAGGCACGCGTCGACGATCTCCCGGGCGTGGCCGGCCAGGGCGGGCTCCAGCGACGGGTCGTGGCGCAGCGCCCGGGCGATGCCGGCGGCGACCCAGCCGCTGCCGGTGCCCCAGTGCTCCGGCCCGGTGAGGGCGGCGGTGTCCTCGTCCCAGCGGGCCGCGTACAGGCCGCCGCTGCACAGGCGCTCACGATGGCCGGCGACCTGCCGGACGGCCTCGCCGGGGTGGCCGGCCGCGGCGAGCAGCGGCACCACCATGTAGACCGTGTCGGCCCACACCTCCCGGGAGCCGATCACGTGGAAGAGCGTGCCGTCCGCGGCCCGCGGCGCCCGCGCCAGCAACCAGTCGAGCTGCGCCGCCAGCGCCGGGTGCGCCGCCACCGCCCGCGCGCCCGCCGCCGGGTCGTCCGGGGCGGGCCGGCCGATGAGGGCCTCGCCGCAGGCGGCGCCGTTGACGGAGCCGGACTCCTCCCCCACCGTGCCGAGGCGGCCGTCGGGACTCTGGTGCACGACCGCGTCGAGGGCGAGCAGCCGCGCCAGGTCCGTGTGGCCGAGGTCGAGCAGGGCGTGCGAGGCGACGCCCTGCTCCCACGAGTGACGCTGCATGGCCAGCAGCGCGAGCAGCACCGGATGCTGCCGGGAGGGACCGGCGGCGGGGTCGGTCAAGTCAGCTCACGGGGGTGAGCACGAAGACGGGGATCTCCCGGTCGGTCTTGGTCTGGTAGCTGTCGTAGTCGGGCCAGGTCTCGTTGGCGCGCTTCCACCAGGCGGCACGCTCGTCGCCGGTGACGAGCCGGGCGGTGTAGTCCTTGCGGACCGGGCCGTCCTGCAGCTCCACCCGCGGGTGCGAGACGAGGTTGTGATACCAGACGGGGTGCTTCGGCTGCCCGCCGGCGGAGGCGACGACCGCGTACTCCCCGTCGTGCTCGATCCGCATCAGCGGGTTCTTGCGGATCTTTCCGGTCTTGGCGCCGAGCGTGGTGAGCAGGATGATCGGCCGGTCGCGCAGCGTGTTGCCCTCGGCGCCGTTGGTCCGCTCGAACAGCTGGGCCTGCTCGTTGGCCCAGTCCGCGGCGCCCGGTGCGTACTCTCCGGTCAGCGGCATGTCAGCTCCTCCTGGGTGGTCGGTGCGCGACCAACCCTACTCGCGCGAGCGGGTGCTCCCGGAGGTTTCCGCGTCCGGCAGGTCCTCGCCCGGCGGGGGCGGGGTGGGCTCGGCCGGCTCGGACGCGATCGGGCCGCCGTCGGACTCGTCGGAGGGCTCGGTGCCCGGTGGCTCCTTGTCCGGTGTCGGCTCGCCGTCGGGATGGTCGACGAGGTACCGGATGGCGGTGTTGCCGACCGCCAGCAGCGGCACCGCGACGAGCCCACCGACGATGCCGGCGGCGACCACCCCGGTGGTGATCGCGAGGATCACCGCGAGGGGGTGCAGGGAGACGGCCCGGCCCATGATGAGCGGCTGCAGCACGTGCCCTTCGAGCTGCTGCACGGCGATGACGATGGCGAGGACCAGCAGCGCGTGCAGCGGGTCCTTGGTGACGAGGGCGACGAGCACGGCGACCGCGCCGGACAGGGTCGCGCCGACGACGGGGATGAACGCGCCGAGGAACACCAGCGCCGCGAGCGGCAGCGCGAGGGGGATGCGCAGGATCGCCAGCCCGATCCCGATGCCGACGGCGTCGACGAACGCGACGAGGACCGTCGCCCGCACGTACGACACCAGCGTGAACCACGAGTAGTGCCCGGCGCGGGCCGCGGGCAGCCGCGCGGGGCGGGGCAGCAGGCGGCACAGGAACTCCCAGATCTGCCCGCCGTCGCGCAGGAAGAAGAACAGCGTGAACAGCACCACGAAGAAGCCGGTGAGGACCTCGCCGAGTGTGGTGGCGGTGGTCAGCGCCCCGGAGGTGAGCGCGCCCCGGTTGGTCTTCAGCTGGTCGCCGAACCCGGCCATGGCGCTGTCGACCTGCTCCTTCGACACGTGCAGCGGGCCGCGGGCGAGCCAGTCACGGATCTCGTTGACGCCCCCGGCGACCTGTTCGGAGAGGCTGTCGAACTGGGCGATGAACGTCTGCACGATGACGCCGAGCCCGCCGAAGACGATGACGAGCCCGGCGACGAGCACGATCCCGGCGGCGAGCGAGCGGTGCACGCCACGCTTGCGCAGCGCGGCGGCGGCGGGCTCGAGCAGGGCCGCGAGCAGCAGGGCGACGACGACCGGGATCACCATCAGCCGCAGCGCGCCGATCAGCCGCAGCAGGAGGTACGCCGCGAGGATGAACAACACGATCCGCCACGCCCACGCGCCGGCGACGCGGACGCCGTGCGGGATGCCGTCGTCCACTGTGGAACGCTGGTCGACGACCAGGACGTCGCGGTCCGGGACCTCGCGGCGGAACTCGGGGACCACGCCGGTGCGGCGGGCCGTCGTCAGCCGCGCCCTGGCACGGTCGGACACTTGCGCGATCCAGGTCATGCTGGTCGCTGTACCCCTCGACGGGCATCGCCAATCGAGGGGTTTCAGCCAGGTGTCAGATCACTTGACCTTGTCGTAGCGGGCGAACGTGTCGTCGGACTCGCCCTGCGTGCGCCACACGTCGGAGACGCAGGTGTACGTCACGGGGTCGAGGTTGGGCTCGAGGTTGATCGTGCCGGCCTTGCGGCCGTCGACCGAGATGACGACCGACGACGTGCTCTCCTTGCCGGCGAACTCGATCTTCCGGTCGACCGTCTTGACCTGCCAGTCGGTCTTGCCGGAGAACGTGGCGTTGATCGTGCGGCCCTTGTCGTCCTTGCCGCTGTACACGGTCTTGGTGTCGTCCTCGACCGCGGTGCCGTCGGCGTTGATCGTCCACTGCTTGCCGCCGCCGGTCATCTTGACCTTGCCGATGCCCTCACGCTTGTCGATGTCGGTGCCGCCCAGGTCGACGATCTTCTGGTAGCTGGTCTGGTTCCACTTGCCGACCAGGCAGGCGTCGACCGGGCCCGACTGGGACGCCGACGCCGCGACCGTGGGCCCGGCCGCGGGCTTCTTGTCCTGGTTCAGCGCGACGACGACGATCGCGACCACCAGCACGACGACCAGGACCCCGCCGATCGCGAGGATCGGCACGAGCCGGTTGCTGCGCGACCGCGGCGGGGCGGGCAGCGGCGTCGACGTCACGTACGGACCGGGCGCCGCATACGGGTTGGCGGGCGGTCCGCTGTACGGCGCGGCGGAGTTGGGCGCGATGTTGTACGGCTGCGCCGAGTACGGCTGGTTCGGGTACTGCGGCTGCTGCTGCGGGTGCGACGGCTGCTGCGGCTGCTGAGGCTGCTGCGGGAACTGCGTCGTGTGTTGCGGGTACTGCTGCGGCGGGTACTGCGGCTGCTGCCCCTGCTGCGGGTGCTGCCACTGCTGCGACGGATCCACGATCGTCCTCCCCGATGCCTGACGTGTTCGCCGTAGAGAATCGCACACCGGACATCAGCTCGCAGGTCGCCAGAAGTGACAAATGGGGCATTTGCCTGTTCAGGCAGCAACCCCGCAGGCTGGGAGTTTCTCACTGGCGCCGATCGACCGACCCTAAACCCGCCGAAGTGTGTGACCATCGAGCGGAGCGGGTACACGTCGCGCACCGGGCAGGCCCGTCGGAGGAGGTTGAGCATCATGCTCAGCGAGAGCGAGCAGCAGCGGCTCGCGGACATCGAAGCCGCACTGCGCAATGACACGCGGTTCGTCAACGGGTTCAACCGGGCGATGACCCGCCGCGTCACACCCCGTCGCATCACCGCGGTCACCATCGCCGTCGCCGGAGTCCTCGGCGTCGTCGTGGGCCTGGCCGCCACCAGCGTCGCGGGCACCGTCCTGGCGATCTGCGCCGTCGGCGTCGCCGGAGGCGTGTGGACCTGGCGCCCGCCACACCGGTCAGATCCCCCCGTCACCCCATAACCGTCTCCGCACGCGCACATCGACCCCCGAAGGCCCGCCGGCCGTCGGGGGTCAGTGCACCGCGCGCAGACTTTGTCCGGCGTTGCACCCGATCGCCCGGATCAAGGTCGCGCTGAACGCCGGCCGGCGGTGTGGTCGCCCTCCTGATCGTCGTCGCGGCGTCAGTACGAGGGGTCAGGCGGCCAGCCCGGCCAGGTGCGTCAGGGTCTTGCCGAGCGGGGCGTCCACCAGTACAGCTGCCAGGTCGTCGCTCTTCGTCGGCCCCTGGTTCACGATGGCGATCGGCACGCCCAGCTTCGCGGCCCGGATCACGAAGCGCCGCCCGGACAGGACGGTGAGCGACGAGCCGAGCACCAGCAGCGCCGCCGCCCGCTCCACGAGCGCGAACGCCGCCTCCACGCGCGGCATCGGCACCTGCTCGCCGAAGAACACGACGTCGGGCTTGAGCATGCCGCCGCAGTCCTCGCAGCCGACCGTGACGAAGTCCGCCGCCTGCTCGTCGGTCAGGTCGACGTCGCCGTCGGGGTTGATGTCCCCGCCGGCCTGCGCATAGGCCGGGTTCGCGCCGCGCAGCCGCCCGTCGAGGGTCGTGCGGGCGGTCACGTCGCCGCAGTCGAGGCAGACCACCCGGTCCAGGCCGCCGTGCAGCTCGATGACCGGATCCGCGCCGCCGGCCTGGTGCAGGCCGTCGACGTTCTGCGTGACGATCCCCGTGACCAGGCCGCCGCGCTGCAGCCGGGCGACCGCGCGGTGCCCGTCGTTGGGCGACGCCTCCGCGATCGTGCGCCAGCCCAGGTAGCTGCGCGCCCAGTAGCGCCGCCGGGCCACCGGGTCGCCGGTGAACGTCTGGAACGTCATCGGCGACGCGTTTCGCTGCAGCCCGCTCGGACCGCGATAGTCCGGAATGCCCGACTCCGTCGACAGCCCGGCGCCGCTGAGGACGACCACGCCACCGCCTTCGACGAGCCTGCTCAACTGTTCCACTCCACGATTGTCGCTCGGCTTCCCGGTGGCGCCGCCAAGTGACGGTGATGGGGCGCACATGTCCGGCGGGCGGGGACGTATCGTGGGGGCCATGGGTTTGGTGAGCAAATTCAACGCGTGGCGTCGCAAGCTGCAGGAGCAGCCCGGCACCACGATCGACCTCGAGCCGATGCGGGCACTCCTGCCGGAGATCGAGGAGCGCGAGGCCGAGCTGTCCGAGCTCACCGACGACGAGCTCCGCGCCGCCGCCACGGCGCTGCACCAGCGGGAGGACCCGCAGGACTTCGTCGAGGCGTGCGCCCTCGGCCGGGAGGCCGCGAAGCGCGCCCTCGACGAGCGCCCCTATGACGTGCAGCTGCTCGGCGCCCAGGTGCTCCTGGCCGGACATGTCGTCGAGATGGCCACCGGTGAGGGCAAGACCCTGACCGCCGCGATCGCCGCCGCCGGCTATGCCGCGCAGGGCCCGGTCCACGTCATCACGGTCAACGACTACCTCGCCCGCCGCGACGCCGAGTGGATGCGCCCGGTCTACGAGCTGCTCGACCTGACCGTCGGCTGGGTCAACGAGTCCTCGACCCCCGAGGAGCGCCGGGCGGCGTATGCCTGCGACATCACGTACGTCTCCGTCAGCGAGGCCGGCTTCGACCTGCTCCGCGACAGCATCGTGACCGACACCGAAGACCGGGTGCACCGCGAGTTCGGCACCGTCATCATCGACGAGGCCGACTCGATCCTCATCGACGAGGCCAAGGTCCCGCTGGTCCTGGCCGGCTCGACCATCGACGAGAAGGACTCGCCGGTCGCGATCGCCGAGATCGTCAGCGGACTGCGCCGCGACCACGACTACGAGGTCGTCGACGAGGGCCGCACCGTGCATCTTTCAACGTCCGGCCTGGCGAAGGTCGAGGCGCTGCTCGACCTGGACCTCTACGCCGCCGAGCACATGGACTCGCTCACCGCCGTCAACCTGGCGCTGCACGCCGAGGCGCTGCTGGTCCGCGACGTCGACTACATCGTCCGCGACGAGAAGGTCGAGCTCATCGACGAGTTCCGCGGCCGGGTCGCCCAGCGGCGGCGCTGGCCCGACGGCCTCCAGGCCGCCGTCGAGGCCAAGGAGAAGATCCGCAGCAGCGGTGGCGGCACCGTCCTGCAGACCATCACCGTCCAGGCGTTCCTCACGCAGTACAAGAAGATCTGCGGCATGACGGGCACGGCCCTGCCCGTCGGCGACCAGCTCCGCGAGTTCTACAAGCTGGAGGTCGCGGTCATCCCGCCGCACCTGCCCAATGTCCGCAAGGACTGGCCCGACCGCGTCTACGCCTCCGCCGAGGAGCGCGACATCGCCGTCGTCAACGAGATCGTCGCGATGCACGCCACCGGCCGTCCCGTCCTCGTCGGCACGCTCAGCGTCGCGGAGTCCGAGCAGCTCGCCGCCACCCTCGCCGAGGAAGGCGTCGAGTGCGTCGTGCTCAACGCCAAGAACGACGAGAAGGAGGCCGGCATCGTCGCGGAGGCCGGCTCGTTCAACGCCGTCACCGTCTCCACCCAGATGACCGGCCGCGGCGTCGACATCCGCCTCGGCGGCAGCGACGAGAAGGACCGCGAGCGGGTCGAGGGCCTCGGCGGCCTCTTCGTCATCGGCACCGCCCGCAACGACAGCCGCCGCATCGACGACCAGCTCCGTGGCCGCGCCGGCCGCCAGGGCGACCCCGGCGAGTCCATGTTCTTCGTCAGCCTCGAGGACGAGCTGATCGAGCGCTACGGCCCCGAGCCCATGCCGATGGGCAAGGCCGACGCCGACGGTGCCATCGACGACGAGGACGTCCGTTGGGCGATCGGCTCCGCCCAGCGCGTCGCGGAGACCGTCAACCTGGAGATCCACCGCAACACCTGGCGCTACAACTACCTGCTGGACCAGCACCGCCAGCTGCACGCGAAGCGCCGCGAGGAGCTCCTCACGACCGATGCCGCCGGCGAGCTCCTCGCCGAGCGCGCCCCCGACCGCTACAACGAGCTGGCCGAGGAGCTGGGCGAGGAGGCGGTGCTCCACATCGCCCGCACGATCGCCCTCTTCCACGCCGACTCCGCCTGGTCGGAGCACCTCGCCGACATGAGCGAGCTCCGCGAGGGCATCCACCTGCGCGTCCTCGGCGCCCAGGACCCGCTCGACGAGTTCCACCGCGAGGCGATCCCCGCGTTCCGGGGCCTGCTCGCCGAGATCGACGACCGCACCGTCAAGGAGTTCGAGGAGCTGGAGATCGACGGCCCCGACTGGGAGCCCGCCGACGCCGGCCTCGTCCGCCCCAGCGCCACCTGGACCTACGTCGTCAGCGACAACCCCTTCGGCTCCGAGATGGAGCGCTTCTTCGCCGGCATGGTCAAGCTGTTCCGCAGCGGCAAGGGCGTCAAGAAGGGCTGACCCGCGTTCCACGGTCCCCGCGGCCGCCACCGGTTCCTTCCCGGTGGCGGCCGCCACTGTTTCAGGCCGGCAGGTGGCGCAGGGCTTCCGCGGCGGCCTCGTCCGCGGTCCGCAGGCGCCCCCGCTGCCACGCCTCGTCGGCGGTGTCCGCCGGCAGCCGGAGCCGCACCGCCGCGAGCGCCTGGGCGAGCCGGGAAGCCTCCGCGCCGTACACCCCCGACGGCACGTCCAGCGCCCCGGCGAGCTCGACCGCGGGCACGTCGCGGCCCGTACGCGCGAACAACACCACCAGATTGCGCAGCGCGATGATCAGCATCGGCCGGCCGCCGGTCGTCCGCCAGTGCCTGATCGCGCCGGCGAACAGGGCGAGCGCCGGCTCCGGCGGCCCGTGGCGGCCGCGCAGCGCGACCATGGCCGTGCGGGCGACGCCCATGACGAACCGGCCGCCGACCGCCGTCGCGAGCCGCAACGACTCGTCGAGCGCGGCGATCGCGGCCGCGGGGTTGCCGTCGCCGTGGGCCTCGGCGAGGGCGAAGAGCGCGAACGCCGTCGCGGACGGGTTGCCGGTGGCGCGGGCCGCCGCGAGACCCGCCTCGGCGGCGGGAAGCGCGGCCGGGTCCTGCCGGTACGCCAGCGGCAGCGCGAGGTTGGCCGCCGCGATCGCCTGCGCCGCACCGCCCGCGGGAAGCGCGGCGACCGCCCGCTCGTACTGCGTGCTGGCCCCGTCGAGGTCGCCCTGGATGAGGGCGATGTCGCCGAGCAGGTCCGCGGCGCCGGCGTGGCCCGCGTCGAGGGCCTCGCGGGCGATCCGCGCGGCGGTGGTGAAGTCGCCGTCGAGCCAGGCGGCGTACGCCGCGCCGGTCAGCACCCCGGGCGCCTGCCGGGCGGCGCGCAGCGGCAGCGTCAGCGTCGACCAGGCGAGCAGGTCGGCCCGCAGGTGCCAGAACCCGACGAACGCGACCGCCCCGGCGATCCGGGCCGCGAGCGCCGGCGCGTGCGTGCGCGACCAGCGCCACGCCTGCCGGGCGTCGTCCAGCGCACCCTCGACGACCGCCACCCACGCGGCCTCGTCCGGGCCCGAAAGACCCCGTTCGGCCGCCTCGAGGAGGCCGGCGAAGTGGGTGGCGTGCCGCAGCCGCAGCTCCCGGTCGGCGGCCGGGTCGAGCAGTTCGGCGGCGTAGACGCGCAGGCTCGCCAGCATCCGGTACCGCCCGACGCCCGCGCTGCCGGGCCGGGTCAGCAGCGACCGTTCGGCCAGCATCGCGACGACGTGGGCGACCGAGCCGGCCGGCAGCGAGCCGTAGCCGATGACGGCCTCCGCCGCGTCGAGGTCGATCCCGGCGGCGAACACGTGCAGCCGCGCGAACGCGATCCGCTCCTGCTCGCCGAGCAGCCGCCACGACCAGTCGACGACCGCCCGCAGCGTCTGGTGCCGCGCCGGCCGGCCGCGCGGGCCCGCGTCCAGCAGGACCAGCCGCGCGTCGAGCCGCCGGCTCAGGTCGTCGACGGTGAGCGTGCCGGCGCGGGCCGCCGCCAGCTCGATCGCCAGCGGCAGCCGGTCGAGCGCCTCGCACAGCGCGCCGACCCGCGCCGCGAACCCCGGGTCCGTCAAAGCCGCGAAGCCCGGGTCGGCGGCGGACGCGCGCGCCGTGAACAGCCGCACCGCGTCGGGGGCGGTGAGCGGGTCGACGACGTACACGCGCTCGCCCGGCAGCCCGATGCGCTCCCGGCTGGTCGTCAGGACCCGAAGGGCCGGGCAGTCCTCAAGCGACAGTCCGACGAGGACGTCGTGGACGGCGTCGACGAGATGCTCGCAGTTGTCGACGACCAGGAGCCCTTCGGCGCCGCGCGCCCACGCGGCGAGGGCGTCGGCGAGCCGCCCCTCGACGACGAGCCCGGCGGCCGCGGCGACCGCCGGCGCGACGGCGGCGGGGTCGCCGACCGCGGCCAGGTCGACCCACCACGCCGGCCCGCACGCCCGCGCGAGGCTGGTCTTGCCGACCCCGCCGGACCCGACCAGCGTCACGATCCCACCGGCGCCTGCCTCGACGAGCGCGGCGACGGCGCCGAGGTCGGCGTCCCGCCCGATGAGCCCAGCGGTCCTCCGCGTCGGCGTTCCCGGCGTCGGTACCGTTGAAGCCCGGTCGCTCAGGAGCCGGCGCTGCAGGGCGAGCACCGCCGCCGACGGGTCGAGGCCGGTCTCGTCCCGCAGCCAGTCCCGGTGCGCCCGCACCGCGTCGAGGGCCTCGGCGGTCCGGCCCGCGGCGGCCAGCGCCGACGCGAGCGCCCGCACCGCCCGGTCGCGGCCCGGGTCGGCGGCGACGAGCGCGGACGCGGCGGCGACGGCCTCCGCGGTGCGCCCGAGGCCGGCGAGCAGCTCGACGCGGGTCTCCTCGGCGTCGCGGCGCAGCTGCGTGAGGCGGGCGGCCTCGGCCCTGGCGAGGTCGGGGAACTCCGCGTACGCCGCGCCCCGCCACAGCCCGAGCGCCGTGTCGAGCCGGACGAGCGCGTCGACGGCCGGCTCCCCCGGCCGCGGCGCCGTCAGCGCCACGAACTCCTCCGCGTCGACGCTGCCGGAAGGGACGTGCAGGACGTACCCGGGCGGCCTCGTCCTCAGGTGCCCCGCCGCCGCGCCCAGCGACCGGCGCAGCCTGGCGACGTACGTCTGGGCGGCGTTGCGGGCGTCGGGGCCGGTCGCGCCGGGCACGACGAGCGCGCCGAGCCGGTCGACGCCGAGGACCGCGGGGCGGCTCAGGACCAGCGCGGCGAGCACGGCACGCTGCCGCCCGCCGGCGATGTCGACGGGGCGGCCGTCGACGGTGACCTCCAGCGGTCCGAGGACTCCGATGCGCAGGCTCACGACCGGAGGCGGTAGTCGGCGCCCGGCGTCATGCAGTCACCTTCCAGGAATGGTTCACGGGTCTCGTACAGTTCACGTACTCCGGTTGTACGCGGTTCGACAGCCGGAGGGCTCAGCCTTGAGGGCATGACTGACACCGAGAGCCCGAACCTGACCGAGCGCCTCCTCGCGCAGCTGCTGGCCGGCACCGAGCTGTTCAGCGTGCACCTGGGCATCCAACTCGGGTTGTACCAGGTGCTGCACGAGCATCCCGGCGCCACCGACGCGGTCCTCGCCAAGCAGGCCGGGATCGCCGAGCGGTATGCCCGCGAGTGGCTGGAGCAGCAGGCCGCGGCCGGGTACCTGGAGTGCACGTCGCTTGCGGACCGGACGTTCCGGCTGCCGGACGGCGCCGCCGACGTGCTGCTGGACCCGGCGCATCCCGCGTCCGGGGTCGGGCTCGTGACCGTGTTCGCCGGGGTGGCGCAGGCGGTGCCGGCGCTGGCCGAGGCGTACCGGACCGGCGACGGCGTCCCGTACGCCGACTACGGCCCGTTCACCCGTGACGGCATCGCGGCGATGAACCTGCCCGGCTTCCGGCACAGCCTCGCGCAGGAGTGGCTGCCGGCGCTGCCCGACGTGGTGCAGCGGCTGGCGCAGGCGCCCGCGGCCGGGGTGCTGGACCTCGGGTGCGGCGCCGGCGCGTCGACGCTCGCGCTCGCCGAGGCGTTCCCGCGGGCCGCGGTCACCGGCATCGACCTGGACGAGGCGTCGATCGCGGCGGCCCGGCGGGTCGCGGCCGACGCGGGGCTCGCGGACCGGGTGTCGTTCCTGCGGCAGGACGCGACGGCCGCGGCGGGCGACTACGCCCTCGTCACGATCTTCGAGGCGCTGCACGACATGGGCGACCCGGCCGGGGTGCTGCGGACCGTGCGGGGCCTCCTCGCGCCGGGCGGAGCGGTGCTCGTCGCCGACGAGCGGGTGGCCGACGAGTTCACCGCGCCGGCGGGTGAGGTCGAGCGGCTGCAGTACGCGTTCAGCGTCCTGCACTGCCTGCCGGCGACGATGGCGGAGGATCCGGTGGAGGCGGCCGGGACCGCGCTGCGCGCGCCGACGGTGGCCCGGTGGGCGGCGCAGGCCGGCCTGTCGTGCACGGTGCTGCCGATCGAGCACGACTTCTGGCGCTTCTACCGGCTGTCCGTTCTGGACTGAGTCCAGTGTGGACGGCCCTTGGATTAGGGCCGCTTTAAAAGCACCTGAAGGGTTTGGCCGCCGGCCCACGCGGTTGGTAAGACCGTCCCCGGTGGACATTCAAGGGGCACTACGAGAGCCAGTTCCAGGGGCGGTCATCCCGCGTGAGTTCCGCCGGCCGTACCGGCGCCGGCGCTCCGTCGACGCGTGGCGGGCGGTGACGATCGCCGCGTTCTGGCTGGGGCTGGTGGCGACGCTGCTGCCGTGGTGGTGGAACACGCCCGCCGGGTTCCTGCGCGACCCGGCGACGTCGCTGACGGCGGTGGGGCGGATCACCGGGCTCGTCGCCGGCTACGTCCTGCTGGTGCAGGTGCTGCTGATGTCCCGGGTCGCCTGGCTGGACCGCTGGCTGGGCGCCCGGGACCTGCTGCACTGGCACCGCGACCTCGGCGTGTTCGTCGTGGCCGCGGTGCTCGCCCACGCCGCGTTCACCGTCCTGGGGTACGCGAAGCTCGAACGCGTCGGGCCCGCCCGCGAGGTCGTCCGGTTGCTCACGGTCGACAAGTACACCGGGATGCTCGGCGCGTTCGTCGGCACCGGGCTGCTCGTGGCGCTCGCGGTCCTGGCGCTGCCGCTGCTGCGGCGCCGCATGTCCTACGAGGTCTGGCACCTGCTGCACCTCACGTCCTACCTGGTGCTGGTGCTCTCGGTCGGGCACCAGTTCGCGGTCGGGCAGGAGATGTCGGCGCCCGGCTTCTCGCGCGCCTTCTCGCTGGCGCTGTGGTGCGCGGTCGTCGGCGCGGTCCTCTGGGGTCGGTTGTTCGCTCCCGTACGGATGAACCTGCGGCACCGCTTCCGGGTGCGGTCCGTCGTGCTCGAAGGCCCCGACATGATCTCCATCTACATCGGCGGCGACCGGCTGCCGGAGCTTCGGGTCCGCGCCGGCCAGTTCTTCCGCTGGCGGTTCCTCGACGACCGCAACTGGTGGCAGGCGCACCCGTTCTCGATGTCGGCGGCCCCGAACGACGACTGGCTGCGGCTGACCGTGAAGGTCGTCGGCGACCACACCGCCGGCCTGCGCCGGCTGCGCCCCGGCACGCGCGTCTTCGTGGAGGGCCCCAGCGGCGACTTCACCGCCGACCGCCGCCGGCAGGCCCGTGCGCTGCTCATCGCCGGTGGCAGCGGCATCGGCCCGATCAGGGCGCTGCTGGAGGAGCTCCCGCCGCGGACGGTCGTGCTGTACCGGGCGCGCAACGCCGGCGAGCTGGTCTTCCGGGAGGAGCTGTCGCTGCTCGCCGAGGCGCGCGACGCGCAGGTCTGGTACGTCACCGGCGGCCGCGACGACCCCGGCCCGCGGCGCGCGTTCAGCCCGCGCGGGCTGCTCGAGCTGGTGCCGGACCTGACCCGCCGCGACGTGTACCTGTGCGGGTCGGCCGGTCTCGTCGACGCGTCCGTGGTGGCGCTGCGCCGGGCCGGGGTGCCGGCCCGCCAGATCCACCTCGACCCGTTCGAGTTCTGATGCGACGCATCGGCATAGCCGTCCTCGGCACCGGCGTGCTCACCGCGCTCCTGGTCGCGGTGAAGTCCCAGCTCCCGGCCGCGGTCCCGCCGGCCGCCGCCACCCGCCCGTCCGGCCCCTCCACGGCCCACGCCCCGGCCGTCGCCTCCCAGCCCGCGCCGGGTGTCCGCGTCGTGGACCCGTCCCGGATGATGGACGGCTCCCACCTCGGCGCGGTCTTCACCAACCCGTTCGGGCCCGTCCAGGTCCGCGCCGACGTCCGCGGCGGCCGCCTCGTCGACGTGGTCACGGTGCGCCTCCCGACGGCCGCGGCCCGCGGGATCGAGATCGGCATGCGCGCGGCACCGGTACTGCGTGCGCAGGCCCTCGAACGCCAGAGCGCCGACCTCGACACGGTCTCGGGCGCCACCTACACCAGCGACGGCTACCGGCGCTCGCTGCAGTCCGCCCTCGACGCCGCCCGCACCGGCCGCCCCGCCGCCTGACCGGTCAGAGGGCGATCACCATCGACGGGTGGTCCACATCGCGGAAGCCGAACCCGCGGTAGAGGTCGTAGCCTTCCTCGGAGGCGTGCAGCTGCGCCCGGACGACCCCGTTGTCCCGGAACCAGCCGAGCAGGGCCGCCACGCACGCCTTGGAGAAGCCGCGGCGCCGGTACCCGTCGTCGGTGGAGACGTTGAAGACGTAGCCGCTCAGGCCGGTCGGGTTCGACGGGGAGCCGAGCCGCTCGTCGATGACGCCGACGGCGCACGCCGCCAGCCGTCCCGGTTCGCCGGGCCGGTCGACCACGAACGCCGCGGTCCGCGCGTCGTCGCCGGGCAGCCGCCGGCGCAACGAGCTTGCGGTCTGCTCGGCCCAGTCCCCCGGCTCGAGCACCACACCGTCCATCGCCTGGAACATCACCATCCGCAGCCGGACCAGCTCGCCGGCGTCGGCCGCGGTGGCCCTGCGGGCATGCACCTCGATCACGCCGCGAAGGTATCAAGCGGCCGTGTACCCCGTCGCCTGCAATGCGAACAGCTCCGCGTACGTGCCGCCGGCGGCGAGCAGGTCGAGGTGGGCGCCGTGCTCGACGACGTGCCCCTCGTGCAGGACGTAGATGTGGTCGGCGTGGCGGACGTTGGCGAGGCGGTGCGTGATGAGCACCGTGATCCGGTCGGGCGCGCCGGCCCGCAGCGCCGCGAACAGCGCGTGCTCGGCCCTCGCGTCCAGCGCCGCGGACGGCTCGTCGCAGATGAGCACCGGCGCGTCGCGGTAGAACGCCCGCGCGGCGGCGAGGCGCTGCCACTGGCCGCCGGACAGGTCCTGGCCACCGGCGAAGTTGCGCGACAGCAGCGTGTCGTAGCCGGCCGGCAGCCCGGCGATCATGTCGTGGGCGCCGGCCTTGCGCGCGGCGGCCTCGACCAGCCCGTCGTGCGTGTTCTCGCGCGGCTCGTCGCGCGGCTCGTCGTTTGTGCCGTCGCGCGGGCCGTCGCGCGGGGCGTCGCGCGGGGCGTCGCGCGGGCCGTCGCGCGGGGCGTCGTTCGTGCCGTCGCGCGGGGCGTCGTTCGTGCCGTCGCGCGGGGCGTCGTTCGTGCCGAGCAGGATGTTGCGTTCCGCGGTGAACGGCCAGTGCCAGTACTCCTGGCTGACCATCGCCACGTGCTGCCACGCGTCCTCGGGGTCCACGGTGGACAGCGGCGTGCCGTCCCACGACACGGTGCCGCTGTCCGGGTGGTACAGCCCGGCGATGAGCCGCGCGAGGCTGGTCTTGCCGGAGCCGTTCTCCCCGACCAGCGCGATCGTCTGTCCGCGGTGGACGGTCAGGTTCGCGCCGAGGACCGCGGGCGCGTCGGTCTCCGCGTAGTGCAGGGTGGCGTCGCGGACCTCGATGCTCGCCGGCGCCCGCACGGTCGCCTCCCTGGTCACGGGCGGCATCCGCTCGCCGGCGCGGGCCAGGAAGTCGGTGTAGTCGTTGAAGTACAGCCCTTCCTCGTAGACGCGGTTGACGTTGGTGACGGCGAGCGCGAGCGCGTTGCGGGCCGCCTGCAGCGCGAGCACCGCGGTGCCGGCCGCGGCGAGCGGCAGCCGGTGGTCGACGAGGAGCGCGCCGAGCGCCACGTACACCCCGAACGTCGCGACGCCGGAGAACACGCCGCCGACGAGCCGGGTCATCGTCTGGCGCCGGACGACCTCCAGCTCCGTCCTCGTCTCCGCGCCGGCCATGATGTCGTACTCGCGCAGGAGGAACGGCCGCATCGTGAACGCGCGCAGCTCCGCGGCCGTGGCCCGGTTCGCCATCAGGTCGGACAGCATCCACAGCCGGCGCCGGCGGCTGGTGCGCGCGTGGTTGCTGAGGTAGGCGAGGCGGGCCGCCCGCACCGCCGCCCACGCGGCCGGGACGCTGGCCAGCAGCAGCGCGCCGAGCAGCACGGGGTGCAGCAGCGCGAGGGTGACCGCGGTCGCGGCGAGCCCGGCGAGGCCGGCGGTGAGGTCGATCGCGCCGCGGGTCAGGAACTGCACCGCGAGCGACCCGCGGTTGCGGGCGCGTTCCATCTCGTCGGAGAACCCGGCGTCGTCGAACGCGGCCAGCTTGACCTGCGTCGTCAGCTCGAACAGCCGCCGCTCCGCGGTCGTGAGCACCTGCGGCTCGAGGCGCGCCTGCGCCCAGCCGGCGATGATCGACAGTCCGCTCCGCACGAAGGTCGCGGCGGCGACGACGACCAGCGACGGCACCGCCGCCCGGACCCGGTCCAGGGTCGGACCCGCGGCGAACAGCGCCTGCAGGACCCCTCGCGTCGCGAGCAGCCCGAACGCGGTCGCGACCCCGGCGAGCAGGTTGAACGCCAGCGCGGCCACGGTGTCGCGGCGGCTGGCCTGCCACGCGATCGTGACCGCCTGCCGGAGGACCGCCGGAAGACGCCGCGCCATCGCGCTGAACCGCACGCTGGCCAGGGCCACGCTGTGCGACTCCCACCACGACGCCTTGAGCTCCGGCAGCTGGGAGCTGCCGGAAGGGTGTGACGGCCGGGAACTGCCGGAAGGGCGTGACGCCGCGGTCACCGTCGCCTTGGCCATCGACCCTCCTCGATGTCTCGGTTCGAGGATAGCGGCGTCCGGCGCCACGGGTGAGCCGTCACACGCTTGGGTGGTCGCGCAGCGGGTAGGCAACAGGGGAACGCGACACAGAAGGAGGACATCGACGATGAATGTCGCATTTCTGGTTGCCAAGGAGGGCATCGAGCAGGTCGAGCTCACGGAGCCGTGGAAGGCTGTCGAACACGCGGGTCACACGCCGCGCCTGGTCTCGCCCGAGCCGGGCCGGGTGCAGGCATACCACCACCTGGACAAGGCCGACGCGTTCGACGTCGACGTGACCGCGGCCGACACCCGCGCCGACGACTACGCCGCCCTCGTCCTACCCGGCGGCGTCGGCAACGGTGATCTGTTGCGCTGGCAGCGGCCCGCCGTCGGCCTCGTGAAGGACTTCGTCGCCTCGGGCAAGCCCGTCGCCGTGATCTGCCACGGTGGCTGGGTCCTCATCGAGGCCGGCGGCGTCGGCGGCCGCCGCGTGACGTCGTGGCCGTCGATGCAGACCGACTTCCGCAACGCCGGCGCCACGTGGGTCGACGAGGAGGTCGTCGTGGACGGCCCGCTCATCAGCAGCCGCAAGCCCGACGACCTGCCCGCGTTCTGCAAGGAGCTGGTCGAGGCCCTGGCCTGACCGCCACCGGCGAGGCAGCGGCATGCCACCACCGGCGAAGCCTTGGCATGCCACCACCGGCCGGCATGACCACCACCCGGCCAGCCGTGGCATGACCTCCACCCTGACCAAGCGGGCATGGCCTCCACCCTGGCGGGGTCTGGCATGACCACGACCGGGCCTGGCCCGCGCGACCGCGCGGCCCGGTCGTGCCCGCCCCGGGGTACTAGAGTCGGCGGGCGATGCTGGACCTCACCCGGGAACTGATCCGCCGTCACGAGCGCGGGGCGGCCGGCCGGCACGACGTCTGGGTCCGCGCCGCGGCACGGGCGATCAGGCGGGCCGGCGACGCCCACGACGCCGCGGCGCTGCTGCCCTGCTTCCTCGACGACCCCGAGGCGCGCGGCGCGCTGCTGCCGGTGCTCGCGTGCCACGGCGACCGCTCCACCGCGGCGGCGCTGCTCGCCGTGCACGACCGCAACCCCGAGGTGCTGCACGTGGTCGGCTGGTTCGGCCACGAGCCGGCGACCCTCATCCTCTGGGACCACGCGCTGCACGGGGACTGGGACGAGCAGTGCAGCGCGGTGCTCGGCCTCCTCCACCTCAGGTGCGACGGCATCGACGTGGCCGCGGAGCTGCGCCGGCACGAGGGCCGCGGACTGTTCCCCGAGCTGCTGCCCGCCCTCGCCGTGAAGACCGGCGACCCGTCGTGGGCGCGGCGGCTCCTCGACTGGGGGACGACCGGCGCCTCGACCGACTGCAACGGCGGGCTGCTCCTCGGCCTGGCGCTGCTCGGCGCCGCCGGCCGGGACGCGTTCGACCTGGCGCTGTGGAGCCCCGCGTGGGAGACGTGGTCGGGCTCGACGGGGACGGTCCGCTGGGCGGCGCGCGGCGTCCTCGCCACCGGGTGGGGCGTCGCCGGACTGCGGTCCCGCTTCGACGCGCACGTCAGCGCCGCGACCGACCCCGCCGACCGCACCAACGCCGTCCTCGTCCTCACCGGCGTCGTGGACCGCTGGCTCGACGACGAGTGGACCGGCCTGCGCGCGGCCGTGGCGCCGCCGGAGACGAGGGAACAGGCGTTCCGGCTGCTGTTCGAGGGCGAACGGGCGCTGGACCGCCTCGCCGAGCGGCTGGTCGACGAGGCCGGGGACGGCGGCCGCACCGAGATCGAGCCGGGACTGCCGCTCCGGTTCGTCCTGCGGCAGGTGTACGACCTGCGCCGCCGCCTCGAAGACGCCGTCCACCACGAGGCGGACCTCGACGCCCGGACCCGCACCCCCTGATGCCACCGCGCGGCGCCGTCACGGGCGGTGCGGCACGGTCACCGCTTCAGGGTGCTCCGCGTGATCATCCGCAGGGCCCGGGCGGCGACGGACATCCTTCTCGGGTAGGACACCACGGGCCGGCGGGTGCGAACGGCCTGCATGAGCACGTCCACCGCACGGTCGACGCTGACCAGCATCGGCTTCGCGGCACCCTGGGCCATCTTCGTGTCGACGAACCCGAACCTGACCGCGGTGACCGCCACGCCGCGCGGGCGCAGCGCCGCCGACAGGCCGAGCAGGTAGGAGGTCAGGCCGGCCTTCGAGGCGGCGTACCCGGGCGCGTCGGCGGAGATGAGCACGTCGGCGAGGCTCGACAGCCCGATGACATGGCCGCGCCCGGCCGCGAGCATGCCCGGCACGACCGCCTCGACGGTCCGGGCCGCGCCGATCAGGTTCACCTGGAGCGCCCTCGTCTGCGCCGCGAGGTCCGCGGGGTCGAACATCTCGCCGACGCCGGCCGCGTACACGCACAGGTCCACCGGGCCGACCGCGGCGAGCACCGCGGGGAACTCGTCCGCGGTGACGTCCACGACGTGCTGCACGACGCCGTCCCGCGGGCTGCGTGACACGCCGGTGACGCTCCACCCCTCGGCGACGAGGCGCTGCGTGAGCGCGAGTCCGATCCCGTCACTGTTGCCGACCACGAGGGCACGCTTCACCCGGCGAGCGTAACCACGCCCCTCGGCGGCGGCCAAGACATGCAGGTAGCGTGCCCGTATGACGGTTGATCGGCTGCTGTGGGAGCAGCACACCTGCCTGCCGCTTTCGGTGCGGGCACGGGTCAGCGACCTGCGGCGCTACCGGAGGCCGGGCGGGACGTTCGCGTCGGTCAACGTCGGGTACGCACCGCACAGCGCCGACGAGGTCCGCACGTTCCTTGCGGCGTTCCGGGCCGGGGTGGCACTCGAGGAGGAGATGGTGCTGGGCGAGTCGGTCGCCGACATCGACCGGGTGCACCGGGACGGCGGGATCGCCGTCGCGTTCGACCTGGAGGACTCCGGGCCGCTCGAAGGGGACCTCGGGCGCGTCCGGGAGTTCTTCGACCTGGGCGTGCGGACGATGCTGCCGACCTACAACCTGCGCAACGCGGCCGGGTCGGGCTGCCTCGACGAGGTGGACGAGGGGCTGACCGCGTACGGCCGCGACCTCGTCCGGGAGATGAACGCCGTCGGCATGGTCGTGGACGGGTCGCACTGCAGCATCCGGACGGGCCTCGACCTGGCGGAGGTGACGCAGCGGCCGATGGTGTACAGCCACTCGTCCATGCGGGCCGTGTGGGACCACCCCCGCAACGTGACCGACGAGCAGGCCAGGGCGTGCGCCGCGACCGGCGGGGTCATCGGCATCACCGGCGTCGGGATCTTCCTCGGACCGAACGACGCCTCCGTCGAAGCGCTCGTCCGGCACATCGACTACGCCGTGGAGCTGGTGGGACCCGACCACGTCGGCGTCGCGAGCGACTTCGCGTTCGATCACGAGGACCTCGTCCAGGAGATGACGACCAACCCGGAGCTGTTCCCGGAGAGCTACACGCGATGGGGGCCGATCGAGCTCATGCCGCCGGAGGGCCTGCTCCAGGTCGAGGCGGCCCTGGAGGCGAGGGGCTACCCGGCGGACGCCGTGACCGCCGTCCTGGGCGGCAACTTCCGCCGCGTCGCCACCGAGGTCTGGTCCGCCCCGTAGCCGGCCGGCCGGGGTCGGAAGGGTGAGGTCAGGCGGGCGACCGGGCCGCGGGTCAGCGGTCGAGGGCCAGGTAGCTGCCGTCGTGGTACACGAGCGGCGTCGCGGTGGCGTCGGAATGGTGGGCGGCGTGGACCGGGGACGCCACGACGATCACGTGGTCACCGGCCTCGACGTGGTTGACGACCTCGCAGATGAGGACCGCCAGCACGCCGTCCAGCAGGGGGACGCCGTCAGGGCCTGAGGTCCAGGTGCCGCCGGCCGCGGCGTACGTCGCGTAGCGGTCGGCACCCCTGGCGGCGAACGTGCGGGCCACGGGCTCCTGCCCGGCGGTGAGGACGTGCACGCCGACCAGGCCGGCGCCGCGGACGATCGGCCACGCCGAGGCGGCCTTGGCGACGCAGAAGGAGACCAGCGGCGGGTCCAGCGAGACGGACGTGAAGGACGTCGCCGTGAAACCGGTCGGCGGGGAGCCCGGCGCGGTGACGACGACCACCGCGGCCGCGTGGCGGCGCAGGACACGGCGAAACAGCCCGGAGTCGATCGCGGTAGCGGTCACCCGTCCTCCTGTCACATCCGCTGCCCGGAAGGCCCTGCCCCGAACGCACTGCCCGGAAGTCAGGGGAACCTTACCCGTGGGTACCAGATGCAACCATCGGCGTCAGAGGGTCTCGCCGAAGAGGCGGAGGCGGGCCATCCCGCCGTCGGGGAAGACGTCGAGGCGGACGTGGGTGGCGGGGACGGTGCTGTCGAGGCGGAAGCGGTGCCTGGTGTCGGGCTGCAGGTCGACCCGGGGCAGCAGGTCGAACCAGGCCGCATCGGACGAGGGGTCCAGGGTGCCGCGGAGCGTGGCGGCGGCGGGGGCGTTGCCCTTGAAGTGGGTGGTGTCGAGCTCGGCCAGGCGGATGGTGCCCCGGGCGGCCAGGCGGACGAGGACCCAGTCGTTGCCGTCGTCGCGGCGGCGGGCCGTCTCCCAGCCGTCCCCCATGACGCGCGCGTGGCCGGGCAGGATGAGGTTGTTGGCGGAGCCGTAGAAGCGGTTGCTGCAGTCCACGACGAGACCGCCGAGCTCGATGGCCGCGAGGTCGACGGTCATGCCGTGCAGCAGCGCCGGGTCGGGGTCGACGACGCCGTGCACGCGGAGGCGGGCGACGCCGCCGTCGGGGAAGATGTTGAGCCGCACGTGGGTGACCCGGCGGTGGTCGGTGACCTCGAAGAGGTTGCGCGTGTCGCCCCGCACGGCCGACCGGCCGACGAGGGGGAACCAGCCGGTCAGCGCGGCGGGTGCGGGATGCCCGGGGACCTCGCAGCCCTCGACCGAGACGTGCGGCGGGTAGTTGCCGGTGAAGTGGGCGGTGTCGACGACGACGCCGTGCACCGCGCCGGGGGCGCCGAGGCGCACCACGGCCCAGTCGCGCAGGTCCGGACCGAGGGTGCGGCGCCGGCGGGTCTCCCAGCCGTCGTAGACCTTCCCTTTGGGGCCGAACGTCCACGTCTCGAACGTGGACGGCTCCGGGTTGACGAGGTTGTCGCGGGCGGCGAAGAACTCGTCGTTGGCGTCGACCACGCCGCCGCCGAGCAGCCGGGACGCCAGGTCGGGCAGGTCCGTGAAGGTCATCGATCCTCCGAGCGCCGCAGCAGCGTTCCGTGTGGGGTGTCACCGACCGGCACGCCGCGCAGCCAGGTGGTGTGGACGACCCCGCGCAGCGCGGCGCCGGCGTAGGGCGTCACGGGGTGCCGGTGGTGCAGGGCGGTCGCGTCGACGACGAACGGCTCGTCGGGGGCGAAGGCGACCAGGTCGGCGTCGGCGCCCACCGCGATGCGTCCCTTGCGGGTCAGGCCCACGAGGTCGGCGGGTCCCAGCGCCATCCAGCGCACCACGTCGGCGAGGGTGAAGCCGCGGTCCTGCGCCTCGGTCCAGACGGCGCTGAGGCCGACCTGCAGCGAGGCGATGCCGCCCCACGCGGCCGCGAAGTCACCGCTCTCCCGGCGTTTGAGGTCTGGTGTACTGGGTGAGTGGTCGGACACGACGACCGTGATGGTGCCGTCCGCGAGGCCCGCCCACAGCCCGTCCTGGTTCACGGCGTCACGGATCGGCGGGCAGCACTTGAACTCGGTGGCCCCGTCGGGGACGGCGTGCGCGTCGAGGGTGAGGTAGTGCGGGCAGGTCTCGGCGGTGACCCGGACCCCGCCGGCGGCGGCCTCGCGCAGCAGCGGCAGCGCGTCGGCGGCCGACAGGTGCAGGATGTGCACCCGCACGCCCGCGGCGGCAGCGGCGGACAGGGCGGTGCCGACGGCGGCGACCTCGGCCACCGGCGGCCGGGAGGCGAGGAAGTCGGGGTAGGCGCGGGACGCGAGGGTGTCGCGCAGGTGCCCGGGGTCCTCGGCGTGCACGACGAAGAGCGCGTCGACGCTCGCGAACGCGGCGGCGAGGCCGTCGCGGTCCAGGGGCGGGAACTCGGGGACGCCCGAGTCGGCGAGGAAGCTCTTGAAGCCGAAGACCCCGGCGTCGTGCAGCGCGGGCAGCTGGCCGGCGTTGCCGGGGATGGCGCCGCCCCAGAAGCCGACGTCGACCCAGCACTTGCCGGTCGCGGCGGCCTGCTTCTCGCGCAGCGCGGCGACGGTCGTCGTCGGGGGCAGCGAGTTGAGGGGCATGTCGATGATGGTGGTGACGCCGCCGGCGGCCGCGGCGCGGGTGGCGGTGGCGAACCCTTCCCACTCGGTGCGGCCGGGCTCGTTGACGTGCACGTGGGTGTCGACGAGGCCCGGCAGGAGGACGAGGTCGCCGAGGTCCTCGTCGCAGTCGGCGTCCACGGGGCCGAGGGCGGCGATCCGTCCGTCGTGGACGGTGACGGTCGCCGGGCGCGGGCCGTCCGGGAGATACACCTGCCGCGAGCGCAGCGTGAACGTCACAGGGCCACCAACTCCTCGATCGTCCGCCCGACGGAGGGCGCCGACAGGGCTCCGCAGTGGACACCGCGGAGCAGGAAACGGGCGATGGCCCGGGCTGTGGCGGGCTCGTCGAGGATGCCGCTGTCACGGCGGGACAGGTAGGCGTCGAGGCGCCGGCGGGCCTCGGGCAGGCCGGCGAGGTAGAAGCCGAACGTGGCCGCGTAGCGGGTCGGCAGCTGCGCCGGGTGCAGGTCCCAGCCCTGGTGGATGCCGCGTTCGAGGCTGCGGCGCACCAGCCGGGCGTGCACCTGCCACGCGGCGTGCACGGCGGCGGTGTCGCCGACGGGGAGGATGTTGGTGGAGCCGTCGGCGACGTGGACGCCGGCAGCGGACGCCGCCGCCACCTGCATGACCGCCTTCGCGTGGTCGGCGACCGGGTGGTCGAGGGCCTGGTGCGCGGGCGCGACACCGAGGGCGGTGCTGTAGTCGTACGTGCCGTAGTGCAGCCCGGTGAGCCGCCCGCGCGCGGCGAGGATCATCCGCGGCAGCGGCGACGTGCCGTCCGGGCCGAGGACCGCCTGCGGGGTCTCGACCTGCAGCTCGAAGCGCAGCCGCCCCTCCTCCAGCCCGTGCGCGTGCTCCAGCTGGCGGCACAGCAGGACCGCGGTGTCGACGTTCGCGACCGAGGTGGGTTTCGGGATCGTGACGACGAACTCCGGCGGCGGCGGGCCGAGCGCGGACAGGAACAGGTCGAGGGTGCGGGCGGCGCGCCGCACCGTCGCCGGTTCGAGGCTCTTGACCCGCAGCCCGCTGAACGGCACGGCACAGGCGCGCAGGGCGGCGCCCGCCGCGAGGGCGTGCTCGTCCTCGACGGGGGAAGGGCGCACGCCGTAGCCGTCCTCGAAGTCGACGCGCAGGTCCTCGACCGGTTCGCCGGCGAGCTTCGTCCGTACCATGTCCACAATGGACTCAGAGAAGCCCGGGAGCCCGTGCTCCTCCAGGGCGGCCAGCGCGAGCGCTCCCCAGTCGCGGACCGTGGTGGCGCTGAACCGGTCGGCGGGCACGTAGCAGGTGTGCACGGGGCGGCGGGTGACCGGCGCGGGCGGCGGTGTGTCGCCGGCGTGCTCGGCGCTCGCGAGCAGCTCTTCGAGGTCGAGGTCGGTGAGTCCCATGCTCAGGTCCCCGTGAGATGTTCGGGCCGGACCGGGACGCGGTTGAGCGCGAGGCCGGTCGCGGCGCGGATCGCGGCGACGATCGCCGGGGTGGACGAGATCGTCGGCGGCTCGCCGACGCCGCGCAGGCCGTAGGGCGCGTCGGGGTCGCCGAGCTCGAGCACGTCGATGCGCATCGGCGGGACGTCGAGGATGGTGGGGATCAGGTAGTCGGTGAACGACGGGTTGCGGATGAGCCCGCCGTCGACCTGGATCTCCTCCATCACGGCGAGGCCGAGGCCCTGAGCGGTGCCGCCGGCGATCTGGCCGCGCACCGACTGCGGGTGCAGGGCCCGGCCGACGTCCTGCGCGGTGACGATCTCGACGACCCGCACGAGGCCGAGCTCGACGTCGACGTCGACGGTCGCGCGGTGCGCGGCGAACGCGTACTGCACGTGCGCGTCGCCCTGGCCGGTCAGCGGGTCCAGCGGCGTGGTCGGCCGGTGCCGCCACTCGACCGTCTCCTCGACCGGCACGTCGCCGAGCACGTCGGCGAGGTCCGCGATCAGCTCCCCTTCCCCGGTGACGAGCTTGCCGCCCTGCAGGGCGAAGTCGTCCCTGCCGATGCGGCGGCCGAGCTCCCGGCGGACGGCGGCGCAGGCGGCCTTGACGGCGCCGCCGGTGACGTACGTCTGCCGCGACGCCGAGCTGGAGCCGGCGCTGCCGATGGTGGTGTCGGCGGTGGCGACGGTGACCTGGTCGACGCCGAGCTCGGTGCGCACGATCTGGGCCTGGACGGTGACGAGCCCCTGGCCGACCTCGGCGGCGGCGGTGTGCACGACGGCGGCCGGCTCCCCGCCGACGACCTCGAGCCGGACGCGGGCGGTGGAGTAGTCGTCGAACCCCTCGGAGAAGCCGACGTTCTTGATGCCGACGCCGTAGCCGACGCCGCGGCGCACGCCTTCGCCGTGGGTGGTGTTGGCGACGCCGCCGGGCAGCTCCCGCAGGTCGCCGCCGCGGTCCGGGGGTTGCGGCGCGGCGCGGACCCGGTCGAGGAGGTCGGCGACGGGGGCGGGGCCACGCACCACCTGGCCGGTCGGCATGGTGTCGCCGGGCGCGATGGCGTTGCGGGTCCTGACGTCGACGGGGTCCATGCCGAGCGCGGCGGCGAGCTTGTCCATCTGGGACTCGTAGGCGAAGCACGCCTGCACGGCGCCGAACCCCCGCATGGCGCCGCACGGCGGGTTGTTCGTGTAGACGGCGTAGCCGTCGACGAGCACGTTGTCCACCGTGTACGGTCCGACGCCCAGCGTGGTCGCGTTCGCGACGACGGCCTTGGACGTGGAGGCGTACGCGCCGCCGTCGAGCACGATGCGGGCCTTCACGTAGACGAGCCTGCCGTCGGTGTCGGCGCCGTGCTCGTACCACATGCGCGCCGGATGCCGGTGGACGTGCCCGTGGAAGGACTCCTCGCGCGAGTAGACCATCTTCACGGGGCGGCCGGTGTGCAGCGCGAGCATGCACGCGTGGACCTGCATGCTGACGTCCTCGCGGCCGCCGAACGCCCCGCCGACGCCGGCGAGGCTGAGCCGCACCTTCGAAGCCGGCAGGCCGAGGCAGTCGGCGACCTGGTCGAGGTCGCCGTGCAGCCACTGGGTGGCGATGAAGAGGTCGACGCCGCCGTCCTCGGCGGGGATCGCGAGGCCCGACTCGGGCCCGAGGAACGCCTGGTCCTGCATGCCGACCTCGTACTCGCCGGTGACGACGACCGGGGCGGTGACGGACTGGTCGCCCTTGCGGATCGGCACGTGCCGCAGCAGGTTTCCCCTGTCGTGGACGGTGTCCGCGGAGTCGATGGCGGCGACCGGATCGGTGATCGGCGGGAGCGGCTCGTACTCCACGACGATCGCGGCGCACGCGCGGCGGGCGGTCTCCGGGTGGTCGGCGGCGACGATGGCGACCGGCTCGCCCGCGTAGCGGACCTGGTCGATGGCGAGGACGGGCTGGTCGCGGTCCTCGAGGCCGTACCGTTTGGCGCCGGGCACGTCGGCGGCGGTGAGGACCGCGTGCACGCCCGTGGTGGCGACGGCGCCCGTGATGTCGACGCGGACGATCCTGGCGCGCGGGTGGGGGCTGCGGAGCGTGGCGCCCCACAGCATGCGGTCGGCCCACAGGTCGGAGGAGAACGCGAACTCGCCGGTCACCTTCAGGGTGCCGTCGGGCCGCTGCGGCGAGGTGCCGATGCCCTGCTGCGTGCCCAGCGCCGCGGTCGTCATCGCGCCTCCAAGTCCTTGCGAGAGCCCGCACCTGCGAGTGGGCAGGGCGCTGGAGGCGCGGTCATCGGGCCTCCCGGAGCTTGCGGGCCGCCCGGGCGAGCGCCGCGGCGGCCATGGCCTCGTCCACCGTGGACAGCGCGCCGTCCTGGACGACGACGCGGCCACCGACGAGCAGCAGGCGCAGCGGCGCCGGCGGGCCGAACACGAGCGCGGCGACCGGGTCGTCGATGCCGGCGTGGCCGATGCCGTCGAGCCGCCACAGGGCGACGTCGGCGAGCTTGCCGGCCTCCAGGGAGCCGAGCTCGTCGGCGCGGCCGAGGCAGCGGGCGCCGCCGATCGTGCCCAGCGCCAGGGACTCGCGGGCGGTGAGCGCGGCCGGCCCGCCCCGCAGGCGGGCCAGGTACAGGGCCTGGCGCAGCTCCGGGCCGAGCTGCCCGGCCTCCTGCGACGCGGCGCCGTCGACGCCGAGACCGACCGGCACCCGCGCGTCGAGCAGGTCGCGGACGGGGGCGATGCCGGCGCCGAGCCGCCCGTTGGAGCTCGGGCAGTGCGCGACGCCGGTGCCGGTGGCGCCGAGCTTCGCGATCGCGCCGGGATCCAGGTGTACCGCGTGGGCCAGCCACACGTCGTCGCCGAGCCAGCCGAGCGACTCGGCGTAGTCGACGGGCGTGCAGCCGTGGACCTCCCGGCAGTACGCCTCCTCCTCCACGGTCTCGGCGAGGTGCGTGTGCAGCCGGACCCCTTCGGAGCGGGCCAGGTCCGCGGCCTCGCGCATGAGCCGCGGCGTGACGGAGAACGGGCTGCAGGGCGCGACCGCGATCCGCACCATCGCGCCGGGCGACGGGTCGTGGAAGCGGTCGATCGCGTCCTTGGTCGCGGCGAGGGCCGCGTCGGTGTCCTCCACGACGCTGTCCGGTGGCAGGCCGCCGTCCTTGACGGACAGGTCCATCGACCCGCGGCACGGGTGGAAGCGCAGGCCGACCGCCGCGGCCGCCTCGATCTCCGCGGCGAGGACGTCGCCGCCGTCGCGGGGGAACACGTAGTGGTGGTCGGTGCTGGTGGTGCAGCCGGACAGCGCCAGCTTGGCGAGGCCGGCGGTGGCGGCGGCGTGCACGGTCCCCGCGTCGATGCGGGCCCACACCGGGTACAGCTCCTTGAGCCAGCCGAAGAGGATCTCCTGCTGGGCGTAGCCGCGGGTCGCCGACTGGTACAGGTGATGGTGGGTGTTGACGAGCCCGGGCGTGGCGAGGCAGCCGGTGCCGTCGACCCGGGTCGCGTCCGGCGCGCCCTCGTACGGGCCGGGTCCCACGGCGACGATCCGGTCGCCCTCGACGGCGACGTGGCCGTCGGCGTGCTCGGTCCCGGCACCGTCCACCGTGGACACCGCGCAGTGTTCGATCACGATCATTCGCCGGCCGCCAGCTTCACCGCGGCGACGATGTTCTCGTAGCCGGTGCAGCGGCACAGGTTCCCGGCGAGGGCCTCGCGGATGTCGGGATCGCTGGGCACCGGGTTGCGCGCGAGCAGGTCGTGGACGGCGACGACGAGGCCCGGGGTACAGAATCCACATTGGACCGCGCCGGCGGTGAGGAACGCCTGCTGGACCGGGTCGAGGCCGTCCGCGTCCGGCAGCCCTTCGACGGTGCGGACGTCGCGGTGCTCGGCCTGGCCGGCGGCGACGAGGCAGGCGCAGACCGGGGTCCCGTCGAGGTAGACGGTGCACGATCCGCACTCGCCCTGCTCGCAGGCGTTCTTCGCGCCGGGCAGCCCGAGGCGTTCGCGCAGCACGTACAGCAGGCTCTCCCCCGGCCAGACGTCGTCGGCCTGGCGGTCCTCCCCGTTGACGGTCAGGTTCACGCGCATCGGTGCTCCTCCCAGGCCCAGCGCAGGGTGCGGCGGCCGAGGACGGCCAGCGCGTGCCGCCGGTAGGCCGCGCTGCCGCGCACGTCGTCGATCGGCCGGGCGGCGGCGCCGACGAGCTCGCCGAACCGCCGCGCGAGCGACTCCGGCAGCGGCGCGCGGTCCTCCCACGGCAGCTCGGCGGACAGGGACTCGGCGTCCGTGGCGCGCAGCGGGGTCGGCCCGGCGGAGCCGATGCCCGTGCCGACGCTGCGGCGGGACGGGTCGAGCGCGAGGGCGAACGAGCAGACCGCGATGACCATCGCGTTGCGGGTGCCGACCTTCGCGAACTGCTGCGGCCCCTTCGCGGCCGGCACGAGGAACGCGGCGATCAGCTCGTCGGGGGCCAGGACGCTGCGTTTGGGGCCCTGGAAGAAGTCGGTGACGGCGACGGTGCGGGTGCCGCGGACGGAGGCGACCTCGACCTCGGCGCCGGTGGCGAGCAGCGGCGGGTGCGCGTCGCCGGCGGGTGAGGCGGAGCCGAGGTTGCCGCCGACGGTGCCGCGGTTGCGGATCTGGGGTGAGCCGACGGTCCTGGCCGCCATGGCCAGCCCGGGCAGGCGCGTGCCGAGCTCGTCGATGATGCGCCGGTACGTGACGCCGGCGCCGATCCGCAGCCGGTCGCCGTCGGTGGCCCAGTCGGTGAGCGCCGCGACCCGGGTCAGGTCGAGCAGTGCGGGCGGCCGGCGGCGGTCGAAGTTGAGCTCGACCATGATGTCGGTGCCGCCGGCGATCGGCACCGCGTCGGGGTGTTCGGCCTTCGCGGCCAGGGCCTCGTCCCAGGTGGACGGTCTCAGAAACTCCACGTGACCTCCTCGGCGACATCGTCGTCGCGCCTGACGGTCCCTTCGATCAGCCCGTACGGCCGGTCGGCGGCGTAGTACACCTCGTCGGGGTTGTCGAGCCCGAACGGGGCCAGATCGACGAGGAAGTGGTGCCGGTTGGGCAGCGACAGCTTCACCTCCACGACGTCCGGGCACGCCGCCAGTACCGACGAACCCATCGCGAACAGGGTCTGCTGCAGCGCCAGGCTGTGGGTGGCGGCGAACGCCTCGACCAGAGCGGCCCGGGCCGCGCCGTGGTCCGCCGAGCCGGTGTGCCGCCAGGTGGCGTTCACGCTGGTGGCGAGGATCCGGTCGCGGGTCTCGGGCAGGGTGGTCCAGGCGTCCTTGACGAAGCCGTGGAACTCGGAGTCGGTCGTCTTGAGCAGCACCAGGTCGCGGACGCCGGACACGACCTGGGTGTGCTCCGCGTCGTGGTGGACGGTGGCGGTGCGCACCTCGCCGCCGTCGCGGCGGAACGTGTGGCGGCCGTCGACGGGCCGCCACGGGTACTGCTCGACGTGGACCCGGGCGCCGTGGATGCTCGGCTGGGAGCCGACGAAGTGCCGGGCCAGCCGCGCCGCGAATGATTCGATGTCGTCGATGCCGTGCTGGCGGGCGAACGCGTAGACGGTGTTCTTCTGCGTGTCGGTCGGCAGCACGGCGCCGTTGTCGCCGGTGAGGTGGCTGGCGGCGAGGTCGCCGCGCAGGGAGACGCTGACGTTGAGGTCCATGAGCTCGTCGCCGCCGGGCCCGCGGGTGACGCGCACGATGCGGATCTCGGCCTTGCCGTACTGGTTGGGTCCGAGGGCGAAGGTCGGCACGGGTCAGCTCCCCCGGTAGGTCGAGTACCCGTACGGGCTCAGCAGCAGCGGCACGTGGTGGTGCCGCTCATCGGCGACCGTGAAGACGATCGCGACCTCGGGGAAGAAGTCGGAGGCGAACTCCGTCCGCAGGACCAAGCGGTGCCGGCCCGCCTCGAGCGGCGCGTCGAACCGCCATCGGCCGTCCGTGTCGGTCACCCCGTCGTGCGGTCCCGAAGGAGTTTCGAGGCACACCGGTACGCCGGCCACCGGAAGCCCTCTGGAGGTGTCCAGCACGTGGGTGGAGAAGCTCATACCACGAGCCGTTCCAGGCGCAGCTCCACAATCTTGCGCAGCTCGCCCCGGACGACCCGGCGCTCGGTCTCCTCGTCGTTGCCGAGCCGGCCGCGGGCCTCGGCGAGGATCTCCGGCGCGCTCCTGCCGCTGGCGAAGATCAGAAACAGGTGGCCGAAGCGCTCCTCGTAGACCCGGTTGGCCTCGGCGAGCTCGGCGGATCCCTGGACTTCGGACTGCTCGCGGCGCGACCAGGCGGCCTCCTCGCTGTCGCCCTCGGGGCGCTCGCCGATGCGGGGGTGGGCGGCGAGGGCGTTGGCAAGGTCCGGCCAGCTCAGCGCGTCGAACTCGGCGACGCCGGTGACGATGAGGTCGGCGGATGTCGGATAGGGGCGGTGGCCGGCCACCCTGGCGGCCCAGCCGGGCGACGCGCAGCAGGCCAGCAGGGCCTCCTGCGCCGCGGCCGGCGGCAGATCGTTGAAGTGGGCGAGCATGGCCCCCCTCTCACTATCTCCGGCACCATACTCCGGAGATGTTTCATGTCTAGGCCTGTCCAGTATCCCCTTTTTGTCTCCCCAAGCCACGCCTTCTCCGTCGCGGTGCCGCCTGTCCGGCTGCGTGGCAGACTCGAAGAATGCAGTTGCGGCCGGAGATCGAGCTCGTCGAGGCGTCGGGCCGGTCGCTGCGCATCATCGACGCGCACCTGATCACCGACGGCCCGATCGGGCACGACCTGCCGGACCGCGGCGTCGTCCTGACCGCCGGCCCCGACGGGTACACGGCCCGCTGGTCCCGCGGTTTCGTGAACCTGCCCGGCCTCGCCCGGGCGTTCGTCGGCGGCGCCACGGGCGGGGCCCTCTTCCGGCTGCTCGGCCTGCCCGGCGCGGTGCTCGGGGCGGTCATCGCGGTCGGCCTGGCCCGCACCGCCAAGGACCGCCCCACGACCGTGCCCGACCCGACCGTCACCGTCGTCGAGGACGGCCCCGACCTGGTGCTGCGCTCGGCCGACCTGGCGTCGCTGGTGTTCGCCGTGATGGAGCTGACCGGCGCGACCGACCCCGTGACCGTGAGCCCCGCCTTGCAGCAGCCCTCGCTGACCGACTCCGAGGCCGTGCGCCTCGACGACGTCGGCGGGCTCGACGAGGTCGTGGCGCAGTTCCGCGACGTGGCCGTGTCCTTCCGCCACCCCGAGGTCATGGCCCGCTGGGGCGCGACCAGGCCGCAGGGCATCCTGCTCTACGGCCCGCCCGGCACCGGCAAGACGATGCTCGCCCGCGCCCTGGCCAACGAGATCGGCGGCGAGCTGCGCGAGATCCGCACCCCGGAGATCCTCGACAAGTGGGTCGGCAACTCCGAGAAGAACATCCAGCGGATCTTCGCCGACGCCCGCCGCCTCGACCACCCGACCGTCCTGCTCTTCGACGAGTTCGACTCGATCATCAGCTACACCGGCGCCGCCTTCGACGCCGCCGGCCAGATGATCAACGCGGTGGCCGGCATCTTCAAGCAGGAGATGAACACCCTCATCGAGCACAACCCCAACGTCATCGTCGTGGCCACCACCAACTTCCCCGACCGCGTCGACGCCTCGCTGATCCGCTCGGGCCGCTTCGACCTGAAGCTGGCGGTGCCGCCGCCCGGCCCCGCCGCCCGCGCCGACATCCTCGGGAAGCTGCTGCGCCGCCTCATCGCCCGGCACGAGGTCGGCGGCTTCCGCCTCTTCGCCGACGACGTCGACGTGCCTGCTCTGGCCGCCGCGGCGACCGGCCTGACCGGCGCGGACTTCAAGGAGGCGCTGCGCCGCGCCCAGCTCGACAAGGCCATGGACGAGGCGCGCCAGGGCCGGCCCCCGTCCCCGATCACCCACGCTGACCTGCTTGCTGTGATCGCCGCTGTACGACCCACCGCCTGACCGACTGTCCGGCGTCGCCTCCGCTGCTTCTCCGCGTCGCGCCAAGCGACATTTCGCCCCCGCGGCCTCGATCGAGCGCTCCGTCCCCGCGACCACCTTTGGCGCGGCGGCCCCGCGGCCTCGTTGAGCGCGGCGTTCGTCGTCAGCCTATGGCGAGGCCCAGGCCGAACGAGCGGGCGGCCAGGGGCGAAGGTCGCTGATCTGTCCGGTGTCGCCCCGAGTCGGGCTCAGGGGTTGTGGACGAACGGCGTCGTGGTGGCGAGTTGCTGGAAGCCGAGCCGGCGGAGGATCGGGCGGCTGTCGGCGGACGCGTCGACCTGCAGGTACCGGTAGCCGGCCGCGGCGGCGAGGGCGGCGCGGTGGGCGACGAGCGCCCGGAAGACGCCACGCCCGCGCCAGTCGGCGACGGTGCCGCCGCCCCACAGGCTGGCGAAGCCGGTGCCGCCGTGGAACTCGACCCGACCGGCGCAGATGGGCCGGTCACCGGCCATGACGACGGCGGCGGCGATCTCACCGGGACGGTCGGCGAGGCGTGCGGTGAGATCCTTGCCGATGCTCGAGTGGTCGCCGCCGAACACCTCGTCGTGGACCGCGACGACCAGGTCGGCCCCGGCCGCGTCGGTGACGGGCTCCAGCCGCGTGCCGGCGGGCAGCGTCACCTCGAGGGGAAGGCCGGCGACCTCGGCGAAGAGCAGGCCCTCGACGGGGCCGGGCTCGAACCCTGCGGCGAGGAGCCGCCCGGGCAGGTCGGCGGGGCGGTCGTGCGAGTAGTGCTTCCACTCCCACGGCTGGCCGAGCCGGCCGAACCGCTGGATCTGCGCGGCGATGACCGCGTCGGCGTCGAGGCGGTCGAGGTCGCACCAGGAGATGCCGTGCCAGCCGTCGCTGGAGGAGACGACCCGCACGATGCCCGGCTCACGCTCCACGACCGAGCCGGCGCCGGCCCCGGGCTCCTGGCGGATCTTCTCGTCGAACAGGGCTAGCACCCGCTGGGCATCCACGCCTCAAGACCACACCCTCGCCGATCCGCGTGCAAGCGGTTTGCGGCGTCAACCGGTGTAGGTGCCGATGACCTCGATCACGCCGACGAGATGCTCGTTGAGGGCGTCGACGTCCTCGGCGGGAATCCACAGCTCGAGCACGGTCCCGCCGCCCGCACGCCGGCTGACGTACCGCCGGGCGAACGCCGTCTCGACCCGGAACCGCGTCACGTGCCCGACCCCGGACGCCGGCACGTTCCATTCCCGGGCGATCTGCGTGGCGTACTCCTCGTTGAGGACCGGGTAGAAGATCGGCTGATCGGCCAGCCGCGCCGGCCAGCGCCGCCAGTCGGCCGCCTCGACGAGCCGCAGCTCCTCCGGGCCGACGGGCCGCCACAGCGTCGTCGTGCCGTCGGCGTTCTCCACCCGCCCCACGAGCAGCTGCGCGGCCAGCCGTGCCACGTCAGGGTCGACGCCCTGCCCGCCCGGCGGGCTCTGCTCCACCCACGCCGCCCGGTCCGCCGGGACGGCCGGCGCAGCGGCGAGGTCGTCGATGAGGGCGGCGAGCACGCGGTCGCCTTCCAGCCAGCGCAGTGCGGCGACGTCATCCGGGTCCGAGCTCTCGATGACCGCGGCGAGCGCCGCGGCGTCGAGCTCGTACGCCGCCGATCCGGCCACGTGACCGCACGCCGCCACGAGCGGCGGTGGCCAGCCGGCATCGGCCCGGACGAACTCGCCGCCGACCGGGCCGATGCCGTATGCCTTCGTCACAGCGGCAAGTGTCGCATCACGCGTGCCGGCCGCGACGCCCGGAGAGCACCGGCACCAGGCTCAGTGCGAGCCCGGCGAGCGCGACGCCGGTGACGAGGTTGACGCCGGGGTGGAACTGGGTGAAGTCGCCGGCGCCCGTCCCCGCGTCGCCGCCGGTCGCGACGAGGGCGGTGACCGCCGCAAGGATGAGGGCCGCGCCGACCTGGCCGGAACTCTGCACCAGTCCGGAGGCGAGCCCCTGCTCCTCGTCGGCGATGCCGTCGGTCGCCTGGGCCATGATCGAGCTGAACCCGAACGCGAAACCGCCGCCCAGCAGCAGCATCGCCGGCAGGATCGCGAGCAGGTAGTGCGGCGCGCTGCCGGCGGTGAGCAGGAACCAGCCGTAGCCCAGGCTCATCGACAGCATCGAGGCGACGATGAGGCGCGGGGTGCCGTAGCGGTCGATGAGCCGGCCGACGAAGGGCGAGCCGAACGCGACCAGCAGGCCCGCCGGCAGCAGTGCGAGCGCCATCCGCAGCGGCGACCAGTGCAGGACGCTCTGCAGGTACAGCGTCATCATGAACTGGAAGCTCAGGTAGGACCCGAAGAGCGCCACCATGCTCACGTTGGCGCGCACGATCGAGCCGACCCGCAGGATGCCGAGGCGGATGAGCGGGTGCGCGACGCGCCGCTCGATGAGCACGAACCCGGCCAGCAGCGCGACGGCGACGACGGCGGAGGCGAGCGTCACCGGGTCGAGCCAGCCGCGGTCGGGCGCGGACACGACGGTGTAGACCGCCAGGAGCATGCCGCCGACGAGGGTGGCCGCGCCCGCAAGGTCGTGCCCGCCGCCGTGGGCCGGCTCATCCCTGGGGATGAGGACGCGGCCCGCGACCAGCGCGGCGATGGCGAGCGGCACCGGGATGAGGAACGTCCACCGCCAGCCGACGCTGGTCAGCAGCCCGCCGAGGATCAGCCCGGAGCTGTACCCGCTGGCGCCGAAGACCGAGAAGACCGACAGCGCACGGTTGCGGGCCGGCCCCTCGTGGAACGTGGTGGTGAGGATCGACAGGGCGGTCGGCGCGGTGAACGCGGCGGCGAGGCCCTTCACGAAGCGGGTGGCGATGAGCAGCGTGCCGTCGTCGACGAGGCCGCCGACGAGGGACGCGACGGCGAAGACGCCGAGCGCGACGAGGAACACGCGACGCCGGCCGAGCAGGTCGGCGGTCCGCCCACCGAGCAGGAGCAGGCCGCCGTAGCCGAGGACGTACCCGTTGACGATCCATTGCAGCGAGGTGGTCGACAGGCCGAGCTCGGCGCCGATGGACGGCAGCGCGACGCCCACCATCGACACGTCGAGGGCGTCGAGGAACAGCACGGCGCAGAGCACCGCGAGGATCCCCCAGAGCCGCGGGGTCATCGTCGCGTGGGGCTCCGGCGCGATGGTCGTGCCTGGGGCCGGGAGTGTCGTAGTCACGGCACGGACACTAGATGCATGCGCATTCAATGTCCACGCACTAATTGCTGCTGCATTTAATGTGGGTGCATCGGGATGTGGTACCGGAGTAGGATGCGCGGCATGACGTCGCAGGCTGCGCTGATCGAGCACTGGCGCTCGCTGCTGACCAGCTACAACGAGGTCGCGAGCCATCTGGAGCGCGCCCTGTCGGAGACGCACGGGCTGAGCATGAGCGAGTTCGAGATCCTCGACCGGCTCGTCGCGCAGCAGTGTGAGAAGCGCCGCATGCAGGACCTCGCCGCCGACATGTACCTCAGCCAGAGCGCCCTGTCACGGGCGGTCGCGCGGCTGGAGAAGAGCGGCCTGGTGTCGCGCGCGCTGTGCGAGGCCGACCGGCGGGGCGTCTTCGTGACGCTCACCAGCGAGGGCCTGCACCGGCACACCGCCGCCCGGGAGACCCACCTGGCCGTGCTCGCAAGTCACTTGCAGGTCGGCGGTCAGGACACCCGACGGTAGTAGGAGTCGACCGCCGGCTGGCCGGTGTAGTTGGCGCCCGCCGTGTCGTCGGCCCCGAGGTACTCGTACGGCAGCGCGACGTCACCACGGTCGTCCCGGCCGATCCTGCGGCGGCGGCCGTCGTAGTTGAACCCCGCGTCCCGCAGGTGCGTGGCGAGCCGCCGCCCGGCGGGCCGGCCGTCCTCGAGCCGCACGCTGTCCAGGTCGATGTCCGCGACGAGCCGGCCACCGCCGGTCAGCCAGCCCGCCGCCTTCGCCAGGAGGCCGAGCTTGTCGCCCACGTAGTGCAGGCCGTGCACGCTGGTGATGAGGTCGTACCGCCGGTCGGGCTTCCAGTCGGCCACCGACGCGGTGGTCAGCCGCAGCCACGGCACGTCCGGCGCCGGGTCGAACATGTCGACCAGGTCCACCCCGTGGACGAGGACCCGCTCCCCGACACCGGCGGCGTCCAGCCTGGCGGCCGCCTCGACCAGCGCCCGCCCCGTGCCGCAGCACAGATCGAGCCACGCGACGGTGTCCGCGGTCCCGGTGACCGACACCAGCGGCAGGAGCGCGTCGACCGGGTTGAACCCCAGCTCGCGGTCATAGCTGTCGACCCCGGCGAGCCCGCGCCCGCGGTTCATCGCGGAGTTGGCCACCACTGACGAGCCGGCGAGCGTGTCGTCATCGAGCAGGGTCACCGGACCATGATCGCAACCATCCCCCACGAAGCCAACACCGCGCCGCCCTTCCCCCACCCTCGTCCGCCGTTCCGTCCCGTTCTCTGGGATGACTCCCCGCCGCACCGCCGCAACCCGCGTGCGGAGATCGCCATTCGCGGCGTACACACGAGCGACGCCGTCCTGCGATGTGGGACATGGCGGCAAGCCGTCTCTCATGAGCGAGCCCGCCGACCGACCCCGGCCGGTGCGGCACGCCCGCACCGCGGCCGTCGGCGCCGCTGGCTGTGAGCGGCGCCGACGGGGGTGTGGCCGGGTGGGTCAGCGGCGGCCGCCGTGGTCGTCGCCGGCGTCGTGGCCCGCGCCGTCGTCCGAGCCGTGGCCACCGCTGCCGTGGTCGTCGCCGACGTCGTGGCCCGGGCCGTCGTCCGAGCCCCCACCGCGGTGGCCGCTGCCCGAGCCGCCGCTACCGCTGTTCCCGGAGCCGCTGCCCGAGTTGCCGGAGCCGCTGGTGCGGTTGCCGCCGTGGTCGTCGGCGGACGGGGAGGCCGAGGCGGACGGGTGGTGGCCGTGGTCGTCCATCGATGCCGACGGGGACGCGGTCGGGTCGTCGCTGGACATCGACGGGGACGGCCAGGCGCTGTCGTCGGTCGACGGCGACGCCGAAACCCGGGCGGGACGGCCGTCGTTCGACGGGCCTGACGCGGCCAGGGCCGTGCCGCCGATGGCGAGGGCCGTCGTGACGGTCGCGGTGATGATGATGAGCTTGCGCATGTCGTACACACCTCCGTGGTTGTGCTGTGCTTGCACTGACCACGGTGCCGGGCGCGGCGATAGCGGGGGCCTGTGGCAACCCTAAGGTTCGGTTAACGCGCCCAGCGTCACCGTGACCCGTGCGCCGCCGAGGGGTGAGCGGTCGACGGTGAGGGTTCCGCCGGCGGTTTCCGCGGTACGGCGGGCGATGTCGAGACCGAGACCGGTGGACCCCGCGTTGCTGACGCCACGGGCGCCCGCGGACGGGTCGAAGCCGGCTCCGGCGTCCTGGACGGTGAGGACGCGGCGGGAGTCCAGCGTGACCGCCAGGGCCACCCCCTCCTCCGTGTGGGCGAAGACGTTGCCCAGCAAGGCGTCGACGCACGCCGCCAGCTCCGTGGCGGAGACCGCGACGGGCAGCGGGCCGGCCGGCAGGTCCGTCTCGACCGGGCGGCCCTGGTCCTCGGCGAGCACGGTCCAGAAGCGGACCCGTTCGGCGACGACCGCGGTCGCGTCGCAGGACGGCACGTCACGCTCGCGGCGGGCGTCCTCGATGACGGTGGTGACGGCCCGGTCCAGGGCGGCCACGTGGGCGAGGATGCGGTCGGCGTCGGCGGGGTCGCGCAGGCCTTCGGCGTCCAGGCGCAGGGCGGTCATCGGGGTCCGCATGCGGTGCGAGAGGTCCGCGACGCGCTCGCGTTCGGACTGCAGGAGGTGGCGGATGCGGGCGGCGAGGTGGTTGAGGGCGGTGGCGACCGCGCGGACCTCCGGCGGCCCCGACGACGCCGGCGCCCGGCGGTCGAGGTCGCCGCCGGCGAGCGCGTCGGACACCGCGGCCAGGGAACGGATCGGGCGCACGACCATGACGGCGAGGCGGTCCGCGACGGCGACGCCGACGGCGAGCAGGCCGGCGCCGAGCAACGCGAGGACCAGCCACGCGCGGGTCACGCCCTGGCGCAGCTCGGCCAGCGGGACGAACACCCGGATGACCGCGGTGCCCTGCGGGAGGCCCTGGACGGCGACGAGGACCTCGCGACCGGCGGCGTGCTCGACGGAGAAGCTGCCGGTCCGGGCGGCGAGCCGCACCGCCGGGGTCTGGTCGGTGAACGGGCCCACGACGGCGCCGTCCGGCTGGTACACGCTGACCGGCCGCGAAGGGTCGACGTTGAGCTGCTCGACGGCGAGGCGCAGCGACTGCGGGTCGGCGGTGGCCACGAGAATGCCCAGGGACTGCGCCTGCGTCATGGCGACCGAGACGGCCCGGTCCGCGGCGACGCCGCGCAGCAGCAGCGCGAGCGGGACCAGGAACGCGAGCAGCACCAGCGTCATCGCGGCCGCGACGAGCAGCGCCAGGCGCCACCTCACCGCGGCAGCCCGAACTTGACGCCGACGCGGCGGACGGTGTGCAGGCGGCGCGGCTCCTGGGCGGTCTCCCCCAGCTTGCGGCGCAGCCACGACAGGTGGACGTCGACGGTCTTGTCGGCCGTCGTGTACGGCACCTGCCACACCTCGGTGAGCAGCTCGCGCTTGCCGACGACCTCGCCGGCGCGGGTCATCAGGTGGTACAGCAGGTCGAACTCGCGCGGGGTGAGGTCCAGCGGCGCGCCGTCGAGCGTCGCGGTCCTGGCCCGCGGGTCGATGCGCACCCCGTCGACGTCGAGCGCGGGATCCCGTTCGGGTGCGGACGGCCCGCCGTCGGCGCGGCGCAGCACGGCGCGGATCCGGGCGTCGATCTGTTCGGCACCGTACGGCTTCACGACGTAGTCGTCGGCGCCGGCGTCCAGGGCGCGGACCATCTCGCCCTCGGTGCGCCTGGCGGTGACCACGATGATCGGCACGCGGCTCACCGCCCGCAGCATCCGCAGCACCTCCCGGCCGTCGAGGTCGGGCAGGCCGAGGTCCAGCAGGACGACGTCCGGCGCCTCCGCGACGGCGAGCTTGAGCCCGTCCATCGCGGTCGCGGCGGGCACGACGACGTGCCCCCGCTCGGTCAGCGCGCGCACGACGCCACTGCGGATGGTCCCGTCGTCCTCCACGAGCAGCACCTTCGCCATAGCCAGAGGTTAACCATGCCTTAGCCATCGGCGGTGGATAGTGGTGTGCATGTGGACGACGTTGCACCGCCGGTGGGCCCTCGCGGGCGGCGCGTGGCTGGCGACCGTGGCCGTTGCGACCGCCGTGGCGACCGGCGCCGTCGGGTCGATGCGGCAGGGCATCTTCGGCACGTCGGACACCCCGTACAGCGAGGCCAAGGTCGACGCGCTGCTGGCCGGCGCCACGACGGGCCCGGCCGCGTCACCGGCCACACCACCGGTCACGCCGGACGGGACGCCGGGTCAGTCGGCGAGCCCGACGACGGCCGGGGGCGGGGTCGTTCGGGCCCTGACGACCTCGGCCGGGACGATCGTCGCGGTGTGCGACGTGGGTCTGGTCACACTGCGGTCGTGGACACCCAACTCGGGCTTCGAGACCGACCACGTGCAGCGGGGACCGGCGGCGGTCGCGTCGCTGCGGTTCAAGGCGCGCAGCGGCGGCGGCGACGTGCGCGCCGAGGTGACCTGCGCCGGCACCGAACCCCACCTCACCGTCGCCGGCGACGACTGACCCCTTCGCGGCATCGGCGCGTGTACCACGCAACGACGGCCTGACCTTGCGGCTTGTTGGTGCCCTGTGCGGCACTGAACGGCCCCCGCGGCACCGACGGCCTGGACCAACCGCCGCGGCGGCTGCAATCCCGGTGCAACGACGACCGACGCCCGTGCGACGGCGGCAGACCCGACACGACGATCATCTCGACCAACCGGCGCGGCGACCGCACGCCCGGTGCAACGACGGCCATGCGGCGGGATGAGCGGCCGGCACGATGAGGACCGGCGTCCACGCGGCGAACGAGTCAGGGATCGCAGCGCCTCAGCGAGGACGCGGGCCGGCGGAGTGAGCCGTTGACGGCCCGATGGCCATGCGGCGAACAAGCGGGTGGCGCGACGAGGGCCGGGGTCCGCGCGGCGGGACAGGTCAGGGTCGCAGCGCCTCGGCGAGGGCGCGGGCCGGTGGGGTGAGCGAGCCGTGGACGAGCTCCGTGCGGTGCACGAGTCGCGGCCTTGTCACCGGGACGCCGGCGACGCCCGGGTGGGTCAGCGGGCCGGGCAGCAGCGCCAGGCCCGCACCCGCGGCCACGAGCGCGAGCAGCCCGCCGGTGTCGGTGCCCTGGTAGGTGAACCGTTCACGGAACCCGCCGCTGTGCGCCAGCGCCCGCAGCTGCGGCAGTGGCGTGGCGACGTCGGGCGCGTCGATCCACGTCGCGTCGGACAGGTCGGCGAGGCCGACGGATGCGCGGCCGGCGAGCGGGTGGCCGGTGGGGAAGGCGACCAGGGCGGCGGACTCCGCCAGTACCGACGCCGCCAACTGCCCTGCGTCGGGCAGCGGCAACGGGTCGCTGGGCGCCGTCACGCCGTCGACGAGTCCGACGTCGAGCGTCCCGGTGGCGACGCCGGTGGCCACCGCGTCGCGGCCGGCCAGCAGCAGCGTGAACCGCACGCGGGGCATGGCCCGCTGCACCTCGGCGAGGACCGCGGCTGCCCGCGCGCTGCCGGCGAACGGCGTGGCGCCGAGCACGACCGTCGCGGCGGGCTGGCCCGACAGGCGGATCACGTCGGCGCGGGCGGCGCTCAACCGCAGCAGGATCGGGCCGGCGTGCTCGAGCAGCCGGGCGCCCGCGTCGGTCGGCGCGACCGGCCGCCGGTGCAGCAGGGTGGTACCCAGGTCGGACTCGAGCGCGGCGATCTGTTGCGACACGGCGGACTGCGTGTAGCCCAGCTCCTGCGCCGCGGCGGAGAACGACCCGGCGCTCGCGACCGCGACGAACGTGCGCAGCAGGTGCGGATCCACATCATCAGTATTGCTTATCCTGCTACGCGAATCAGTTGTTGGACTGATGTACGCCGGTCACGGGACAGTGGACGGATGACAGAGACCCGCACCGCCCGCATCGCCCTGGTGGGCGACCGTTCCCTGCACGTCCGTTCCCACGCCCGGATTCCGGGGCTGCTCGACGTCCTCCGCGCGCAGCACGGCATCGGCGTCGACGCGTACTGGATTCCGACACCCGACGCCCCGGCGACCGACCTCGCCGGGTTCGACGGCGTCTGGCTGCTACCGGGCAGCCCGTATCTCAGCGAGGAGGGCGCCCTGCACGCCGTGCGGGTCGCCCGGGAGCACGGCATCGCGTTCCTCGGCACGTGCGGCGGGTTTCAGCACCTGCTGCTGGAGTTCGCCCGCACGGTCTGCGGCATCGCCGACGCCCGGCACGGCGAGTCCGAGCCCGACGCCAGCCAGCAGCTGATCGTCCCCCTCGCCTGCTCGCTCGTCGGCCACGAGGGCGCGGTCAACCTGACCCCCGGCTCGCTCGCCGAGCGCGTCTTCGGGGTCGAGCGTTCGATCGAGCGGTACCACTGCGGGTACGGGCTGGACCACGCCTTCCTGCCGGAGCTGACCAGGCACGGGCTGCGCTTCACCGGCTTCGACGACGAGGGTCAGGTGCGGGTCGCGGAGCTGGCGGGGCACCCGTTCCTGATGGGCACCCTGTTCCAGCCCGAACTGGCCGGCGACGGCTCGCGCTGCCACCCGGTCATCCGCGCGTTCGCCGAGGCCGCCGTCTCCGTCGCCGCGCGGTCGGTGGTCTCGTAGCCGACCGGTCAGCAGCGGCGGCGCGCAGGCCGGTGCGCCCAGCCGGCCGCGTTCCGGGTCGACGCCGACGATGCGGGCGACGCTGATCCTGGCGTCGCCCGCTCAGCGCAGGTCGGCGACGACGGCGAAGTGGTCCGACGGCCAGACGCCGTCGTGGGGGACGGTGCCCGCCAGGTGGACGCCCTCGACGGACCCGCGGCCCGGGCCTTGCAGGCCCACCAGGACGTAGTCGATCCGGGCGTTCGGCGTCGCGTGGCAGGTGACGTGCGGGTTGCGGCGGTCCCAGGTCCACCCTGGGTCGCTGCGGCCGTGGTACCGCCACGCGTCGACCAGCACCAGGCCCGGCACGACCGGCGCGGTGAGGTGTCCGCCCAGGCGCCGCATCTCGTCGGACTCGGGCTCGGCGTTGAAGTCCCCGGTGAGCACCGGCGGGTGCTCCGGGATTCGGTGCCCGGCCACGAACGGCACCAGCCGCTCGACCTGCGCGCACCGGGCCGCGGAGCCGTCGGACGGCGAGTCCAGGTGGGTGGTGAACACCGGCACCGGACCGTCGGGAGCGTCGATGCGGGCGTGCAGCACCGTCCGGCCCTCGCCGCCGAGGTCCCCGATCGCGGTCGCACCGATCGGCCACCGGCTCAGCACCGCGTTGCCGACATCGACGGTGGTGTCGCCGATCCGGTCGTGCCAGCGCCCCGGCATCGGCGAGCTGCTGAACGCCCAGTGCATGCCGAGCTCCCGCGCCAGCAGCTCGACCTGGTGCTCACCGCCGCGGACCGCCCAGGCCTCCTGCAGGCAGCACACGTCGGGCTGCTCGGACCGGAGGGTGGCGAGGATCGCCTCGTGCCGGGCCCGCCAGTCGCCGAACCGCCACCACACGTTCCACGTCATGATCCACACCGGGCCGATCGTAGATCACCGATCCGGCGGGTGGTCCACTCAGCGCGGGGCGGCGAGGACGGGCAGGAGCGCGGCGGGGTCCTCGACGTGGGCGTTGTGACCGAGGCCGGGAAGGTCGACCGGCTCCGGGACGAGCGCCGCGAGCTGCTCGTGGCTCACCATCTGGTCGTGCTCACCCCGGGCGAGGACGACCGGGACGCGCGCGGCGGCGAGGAGGGCGGCGACCCCGGGCTCGCCGACCGCGAACGTCCGCGGGTCGTGCGTGCTCCGCCAGCCCTCGCCGTCGCGGGTCACGGCGGCGTCCGGCGCATCATCCTTGAGTCCGACGAGCCCGGCGACGCGCTGGAAGCGAGTTGCGGCCTCCTCGCGGGTCGGGTGGATGATCGGCGGCTTCCTGGCGAGCGCCGCGGCGCGGTCGAGCTCCTCGGCGGTCCAGGCGACCTTGATGCCGAGCCCGACGACCGCCCGCACCCCGGGCAGGTCGGCGAGGTGCAGGCCGATCACCCCGCCGAACGAGTGCCCGACGACGACGGTCCCGTCCGGGTCGACCAGCCCGGCGACGGCGTCCGCGACCCCGGCGAACGTGTACTCCTCCAGCCACCCCGAGCCGCCGTGGCCCGGCAGGTCGGGCGCCACCCAGGCCGTGTCGAGGAGGGCGGTCAGGTCGTCCCACACGTCGGCGGTGGCGCCGAGGCCGTGCAGGAGCAGGATCGCCGGGGTGCCGGAGCCACCGCGGAGCACTCGAAGGTCGGTCACCCCGACAGCATCCCCCACAACGGCGCCGCCACGGGCCGGCAACCACCCGCGCCCAGAATGAACGGGTGGCCCGCCCCGCGCCGGGACGAACGGGTGACGCCTCGCGTGCTTCGCATCCACGCAGGCCGGTCGTCACCCGCACCCTGGTGAACGGGTCGTGCAGGACACCAGCATCGCGGACGCTGCCCTCCGCGTCGCCTCGGAGGTCGGATCACCCGCACTCCCTCGACCGGGCGAGCCGGTCAGCGCACCCCGCGTCGAGATGGGCGGCGGTGAGGGGTTATCTGGCGGTGGCGTACGCGAGGAGGCGTGGGGTCGTGACGTCGCCCCAGGCGGCGGTGAGGGTCGGGGCGCCGGGAGGGGGCGGGGCGTCGTCCTTGAGGACCCTGAGCACGGTGAGTTCGTGGGAGCTTGTTGCGATGCGGGTCGGGTCGGCGTCCTCCACGTGGAGGATGTCGGTGGTGTCGGGGGCTGCGGCGCCGGCGTGGCCGCTGCCGTTGGCCTGGACGTCGCTCGGGCGGGCCTGGCGGACGCCTTCGACCTCGAACTCCTCGGCGGCCTGGGGTTCGGCGGTCAGGATGATGCGGGCGAGGGCGGCGGCGTAGACGGGGTCGCCGGTCGCGTCGTACACCCACCTGGTGCCGAGGACCGAATGCTCGGTGGTGCCGACCAGCCAGTGGTCGGCGCCGGCGAGCGGTGCGCCGCGGTAGGTGAGCGGGACCTGCAGGACCGGTCCGTCGCCGGCACGGACGAGGATCGTCTCGATGCCGACCTCGCCGGCGGGGTCGTCGAAGCGGAACGCGCCGACCTTCGCGACGTCGGGGGCGGCGGGGCCGGCGTACCAGGAGCGGGTGGGCAGCCACGCGTTGAGCAGTTCGAGTTTGGTGGGCGTCAGGTCCGCCCGGTGCAGGAGCGCCATGATCGCATCGTAGTGGCGGCGGCGGTCGTCCCGCTCAGGGCAGCGGGCTGGCGGGCCACGCCGCGACGGCGTTGCCGCCGGTCCAGACGCAGTCGTCCAGGATCCAGCGCACCACGCCGGCGTCGTAGGCGCCGGACGCGGTCGCCCGCAGCACCCCCGCGCCCTCGTCGACGGTGACCTCGAGGATCCGCCGGCCGTCGGCGGTGCGCTCGGAGAGGCGGGCCGGGTGGCCGCCGATCGTGGTGTCCATGGCGGGCAGCCGGGCCGGCGCCTGCTGCGGGACGCTGGTCAACCTGAGGTCGGACGTGCCGTCGGTGAGGTCGAGGATGGTGTGCGTCTCGCCGGCGAGGAACGTCATCGTGCAGCGGTCCGCATGCATGCCGTCGGGGAGGTTGGTGAGCCGGTAGGGCACGACGCAGCGGTACGCGCGGTCGAGGCGCACCCCGGTGGCGAACACCAGGGCGCGCGGCTCGTCGAGCGTGGTGACGACTTGCAGCCACAGCCCGTCGGCGTCCTGCCAGCGGATCACGGTGGTGCCGTCGGAGGAGGTCAGCACGGCGGGCCGGCCGGCGACGGTGACCGGGGTGGGTGCGCCGATCTGCGGCTCCCAGCCGTCGGTGGTGACGCCGACCCGGACGGTGGTGCCGGCGAGCCGGTCGGTGGTGCCGGCGAGCCCGTCGGTGGTGCCGGCGAGCCCGTCGCCGGCGCCGGTGGAGCCGTGGAAGGTGAGGGATTCCTGGCGTTCGCGGACGAGTTGCTGGTAGGTGACGCCGAAGGACGGTGACGGCAGCCGGTCCACGCTGAGGTGCAGCACCAGGGGGCGGCCGATCCTGCCGGGGCCGGCCTCCGCGGCGGCCTCGCCGGTCGCGGCCGGTGGGCGCGGCACGTCGACCATCAGCTCGCCCTGAACCTCGCCGGCCTCGCCGGCCGCGCCGGGTGACGGCGACGCCCCGCCCGACGGGTTCTGGTGGGCCGGCAGGCCGGTGAAGACGTCCGAGGGCAACTTCGGCGCCGGGTCGCCGCCCGGGAGCAGCGCCAACGCCGCCGCGACGGCGGCGACGACAGCGCCCGCGCCGCCGAGCAGCAGCCACCGCCGCGGCCAGGAGGCGGTGCCCTCGCGGGACACAGCGCCCGCGCCGTCGCCGAGGAGCGGCCACCGGCGCCGCCCCGGGACGGCAGCGGCCGCACTGGACGACAGCGACAGCGTCGAGGCCGGAGCGGCAGGCAGCACTCCGTGGGGCGGAGCGGCGATGGTCGCCTGTCCACTGTGGGCGTCGGTGTCGACGGCCGGGTCGTCGGTCATCGCGGCTCCGGGGCGGTGAGGGGTGACTCAGCCATCGTGCCCCCCGTCGGCAACCACGAAGCCGACGGCGAGATCGGTCTCATCTATCCCGGCAGGGCGCCGGTGTCACGACACAGACGTCGGGAGGGGGTGCCGAGGTTGCACGGGACGCACCGCGCGGAGCTCAGGCCAGGGTGCGTGCCGCCAGGGCGAGCAGGCCCAGGTCGTGCCCGGGCGGCGCGATGACGGCGACCCCGGCCGGCGGCGTCGAGGAGGTCGGCACGGAGACGCTGGGCAGGCCATACGCGCTGGCGGGGACCGCGCACCGCAGCGTGTCGCGGCGCCACGCGTCGCGGGCGGAGGGGCTCAGGTCGCGGGGGTGGCCGGGGCCGCCGGCCGGCAGGACGAGCCAGGCGTCGCGGTCGGCCAGCAGGTCGAGCAGCTCGGCCCGCAGCCCCGCGAGGAACGACCGGGCCTCGGCCTCCTCGGCGGCGGTGACGGACGCGCCGAAGCGGAACCGGTCCTCGACGTCGACGGCGAGCGCCCGCGGGTGCGCGGTGATCCACTCGCCGTGCGCCCGCCACGCCTCGGCGGCCTGCACGCGGCGGAAGGCCAGCAGCAGCGGGTCGGGATCGTCCCAGGTGGACAGTGTGACGGGCGAGACCGGCAGGCCGAAGAGGGAGTCCCCCGTCAGGCCGGGGACCTCGCCGACGGCGAGCAGCCGCGACGGCGGCGCCGACGGCCCGGACGGCAGCAGGACGGAGCCGACGAGGGCCAGGTGCGAGGCGGTGGCGGTGATCCAGCCGACGGTGTCGAACGACGGCGCGAGCGGCAGCACCCCGCCGGTGGGCACGACGCCGTGGGTGGGGCGCAGGCCGAAGAGGCCGCAGCAGGACGCGGGGACACGGATGGAGCCGCCCGTGTCGGTGCCGAGGCCGATGTCGGCGTGCCCCGTCGCGACCGCCGACGCGGGGCCGCTGGAGGAGCCGCCCGTGACGAGGCCGGGTGCCGAAGGGTTGGGCGGGGCACCATAGTGGACGTTCGTGCCGGACAGGGAGTAGGCGAGCTCGTCGGTGTGCGCGATGCCCTGGATGGTGGCGCCCGCGGTGCGCAGCCGGGCGACGGCGGGGGCGTCCTCGGCGGCGGGCAGGGCGGACGCGAGCCACGTGGGGTTGCCGCCGCCGACGGCGAAGCCGGTGACCTCGAAGAGGTCCTTGACCGCGACCCGCAGGCCGTCGAGCGGGCCGTGCCCGGTGGCGTGGGCCAGCGGCATGCCTTTCACCCGCCACACCGTAGGGTCCGCGGACATACCGTCGCCTCCCACCTGCCGCCGCAACGTCGCGGCGGGCCGTTGAGTGAGCGTAGCGCCCGCGCGACGAACGCACAGGGGGTCGGACCTCACCAGTCCGGCGGGCCGAGCCAGGTCGCCTTCGCCAGCGCGTTCTGCCCCGCGGAGTTGGGGTGGAAGAAGTCCTGCGCGACCACCATGTCGAGGGTGAACGCGACCCGGTGCGCCGCCCCGCCGTCGTCCCGGCACCGGGGGCCGTAGGCCTTGCAGGCGGCGGCGAGCTGCGTGTTGTAGGCGTCGACCCGCGCCCCGAACGCCTTGCGCCGCGCCACGTCCGCGGGTGCGGTGGACGTGGGCGCGGCGAGCAGCGCCTGGCAGATCCCGAGCGACCACGCCTTCACCGCGACCTGGCTGGTGTGCCCGACCTCCCAGAGCCGGTTGATGTCGGGGATGCTGACGACCAGGACGCGGGCCTGCGGCAGGCCTTCCTTCAGCACGGCGAGGGCGTCGTCGACCTGGCGACGGAACGTGTCGACGGGGGTCATCGCGTCGAGGGTGGGCCGGCAGGCGTCGTTGGCGCCGATGAGGATCGTGACGTAGGTGGCCTTCGCGGTGACCGCGGTGCGGGCCTGCGCGGCGAGCGCGTCGGCGCGGGCGCTGCCCTGGGCCGAGTTGACGCCGCGCAGGCCCGGATACGACGGCCGGAGCCGCCGGTAGTGGCTGTCGACGCGGGTGCCGTCGCCGGTCGACCACGAGTTGCGCGGGCACGGCGAGGGCGCGAGGCACGACGCGAACGCGGTGGTGAGCGAGTCACCGAGGGCGGCCATGGCCATGGAGCCGGACGACGGGGCCGGGCCGGCAGGACCCCCGCCACCCTCACAGGCGAGCGCGAGGACGACGAGCGCGGCGAAGAGCACGTTGCGTGCCCAATTGACGACGATCAGCACATAGTAGCGTGCAGGCGCTTCAGCAGCGACATCTCCAGCTCCTCCGGCAGCTGGAAGAAGCCGTCCTCGGTGAGCAGCCGGTGGTGGTCGTTCGGCCGGTAGGACATCGGCACCAGCGCGCCGTCGCGCACCTCCACGCTCCCGATGACGTCGCACGAAGGGACGTCGCCCGAGGGGTCGGGGGTACGGGCGTCCAGCAGGTCCACCCAGCCGTGCCCGCCGACCGCGGCGGCCTGCTCGCGGATGCCGGGCACCACGAAGACGTCGTCGGCGATCATCTCGTGCAGGAAGCGCACGAACGCCGGGTTCTCCTCGAAGTGGTCGGGCTGCATCGCGGCGGGCCCGTCGACGCCGACGGCGAGGAGCCCGACGACCGCCTCCGGCGACAGCCCGTACTCCGCGGCATCGTCGGGCTCGACCGGTGACACCAGATGGCGCAGCCGCTCGCCGACGTACACCTCGTACACGAACAGCGAACGCTTATCGGTCTCCACGGAGCTTCCCGTAGACGAGGACGTCGCGCCAGGCGCCGTCGCGGAACTCCGCGGAGCGCAGGATGCCCTCGCTGAGGAACCCGACCTTCTCCAGCGCCTTCTGCTCCGGGATGTTCTCCGGCTGCGTGCGGGCCTCGATCCGCGGCGCCGCGCTGTTGGCGAACAGGTAGTCGCACAGCAGCGTCTGCGCGCGCCAGCCGACGCCGCGGCCGCGCCACTCCGGCAGCAGGATGATGCCGATGCTCCAGTACCGCGACCAGCCGGTGCCGGTCGCCTCCCAGCTGACGTAGCCGGCGGCGGTCTCGTCGGCCTCGACCATCAGCCGGCCGTCGTGCTCGCCGAGGAAGCCGTCCTCGGCGAAGCGCCTGGCCGGGCCGGTCGGCTCGCGGTAGCCGGACCAGGCCGGGCCGGCCAGCCCCGGCTCCGTCACGAACCGCCGGAACATCCCCAGATCGCTCTCGACCACCGGTCGCAGCCGAACCCAGGTCTTGTTCAACGTTGCCTCACCTCGCCTCGGAGAACCGCCGAACGGGCCGCCGATGTCAGCCGGCCGCCTGCGCACGACGCACAAGATCGTCCGCCATCCTCGCCGATGATCGGGGCGACCGCCATCCGACCAACCGCCGGGAAAGGCCAACCGACGGTAGATCGGCCACGCTACCGTCTGAGCCCATGTCCGTCGATGCCTTCGCTCACACGTTCCTCGTGGCCGCCCCGCCCGCCCGGGTCTTCGAGCACCTGGCGGACCCGCACTCGTATGTGGGCCTGTCGCCGCTCGTCGTGGCCGTCCGCGACGTGCGCACCGACGGCGACCAGGTCGGCTACGTGGCCCTCGAACGGTTCCGCTTCTGGACGAACCGGATCCGCGTGACGATGACCCTCGACCCGGCGGCACCGGCGGTGGTCAGCGACGTCGTCTCGCCCGGCCGGGTCCGGCTGCGGGCGGCGGTCACGCTGGCGCCGTCCGGGGCCGGGACCGAGGTCACGGAGACGATCACGGTCGACTCGCCGTCGTTGCTGCGCCGGTACGTGGTGCGCACGGCGAGGTCCGTGCAGCTGCGACGGGCCGCCGAACTGACCCGTCGCATGTCGGCCGGGCCCTCCTAGCGGGTCAGGTGCGCCGCGACGTGCTCCCGGATCAGCGCGAACGAGCGGGCGCGGGCCTCGATGTCGTACACCATGCAGGTCAGCATCAGCTCGTCGGCCTGGGTGCGGTCCAGCAGCCCGGTCAGCTGCGCGCGGACGGTGTCCGGCGAGCCGAGGGCCTGGCCCTCGCGCCGTTCCAGGACGAATTCGCGTTCGCGCTCGCTGTACGGGTAGGCCGCCGCCTCCTCCGGCGTGGCGAGGGCCTCGGGCCGGCCGGAGCGCAGCCGCAGGAACGACAGCTGGCTCGGCCCGGCGAGGAACTCGGCCTCCTCGTCGGTCGGGGCGCAGACGGCGCTGACGGCGACCATCGTGTAGGGGGCGTCGAGCCACTGCGACGGCCGGAAGCTGTCGCGGTAGAGCCTCAGCGCGGGCAGCGTGTTGGCGCTGGAGAAGTGGTGCGCGAACGAGAACGGCAGGCCGAGCAGGCCGGCGAGCTGGGCGCTGAAGCCGCTGGAGCCGAGCAGCCACACGTCGGGCTTGTCGCCGCGCCCGGGTGAGGCGAGGATGCGCTGCCCGGTGTCGTCGCCGGTGAAGTAGGCGATGAGGTCCTGCAGCTCCTCCGGGAAATGCTCCGCGGACAGGCCTTCCATGGTGCGGCGCAGCGCGAGCGCCGTGTGCTGGTCGGTGCCGGGCGCCCGGCCGATGCCGAGGTCGATGCGGCCCGGGTGCAGCGCCTCGAGGGTGCCGAACTGCTCCGCGACGACGAGCGGCGCGTGGTTGGGCAGCATCACGCCGCCGGAGCCGACGCGGATCGTGGACGTCGCGGCGGCCAGGTGCGCCAGCAGCACCGCGGGCGTGGAGCTCGCGATCGCGGGCATGTTGTGGTGCTCCGCGACCCAGAACCTGCGGTATCCGAGCGCCTCGACGCGTCTGGCCAGCTCTGTCGTGTTGCGCAGGGCATCGCCGGCGGACGCGTTCGCGGCGCGGGGCGCGACGTCAAGGACGGAAAGCGGAATCTCGGTCACAAGTCATGGTCAACAACGCCGTCCCCGGGAATGTTCCCGAAGGCGGGGCGGTGTGACGTGGCGCTGGTCGTACACCTGCCGCAGACGCGAACAGGCGCGGCCCGCCCCCATGTGAAGGGGCGGGCCGCGCCGCGGTGACGGTCAGACGCGGCAGGGGTTGCCGGTCGGGTTGGCGGCGGTGCCGTGGATGTCGGCGCGTGCCTCGCTGATGACCACGTCCGTCAGCAGCGTGTCGAGGACGACGGCCTGCTGGGTGACGCTGGTCGGGGTGGTCGTGGTCGCGTTGAGCTTGAGCGAGCCGACCACCAGCGGCACGGTGAGCGGTGCGCTGCCGACCGTGACCGCGATGCCGTTGATCTTCAGGTACGCGATGCTCGACGACCCGCTGAGGACCGGCGCGAGCCCGCCCGGGCCGGACGCGCAGGTCGCCTTCGCGGTGGCCTGGATGAGCCCGAGCTCGATCGTGATCGGCGCGACGCCGCCGACGGTGATCTTCACCGACTCGACGGCGGCCTTCGCCGTGCCGTTGTCGCCCGCCGCGGGTGCGGCGTCGAGGTTGTCGGGGGTGAGCGCCGCGTTCGCGTCCAGGGTCTTCGACTCCACCTTGATCAGGCCGGAGTCGAGGGTGAGCTGGGCGAGGACCTTGCTGTCGTCCGCGCACGGCACGTTGGCCGGGTTCGCCGCCGGCGAGGACAGCGGGCCGACCCGCAGGACCTGCGCCGTGCAGGAGAACGTGCCGTTGCGGTCGGCGTCGACGATCGTGCCGAGGCCGGTGCCGTCGGCGATCGCGGCGCCGGCGGGCGCGGACAGGTTGACGGTGAAGCTCTCGTCGAGCTCGTCGACCGCGTCGTTGACGACCGGCACGGTGACCGGCCGGCTGGTCTGCCCCGGCGTGAACGTGACCGTGCCGCTGCCCGCGGTGTAGTCGGCGCCGGCGGTGGCGGTGCCGTCGGCCGTGGCGTAGTGCACGCTGACCGGCGACGTCGCCGGGCCGGAGAGCGAGACGGTGAACGTGGCGTTGCCCGCGTTCTCGTCGACGACGACGTCGTTGATCGCGATGGTCAGGACGGTCACCGACAGGGTCTGGATGAAGGCCGCGCCCTGGCTGACCCCGTCGACCTGGAAGTCGACCTTGCAGGTGTACGTGCCGGGCGCGGCACCTCCGGCGACCGTGACGTGCTCGGTGAAGTCGGCGGTCGCGCCGCTGTCGACAGTCTTCGAGGCCGGGTCGAACGTCAGCGCCAGGTTGCCGTCGCAGTCGAACACCACCGGGGCGACCTTGACCTGGATCGCCTGGACGCCGGCGAGGATCGCGGCGCTGACCTGGTCGGCGGGCACGTCCGGCAGGTACACGCCGCCGGTGCCGGACGTGATCGCCTCGGCCTGGCCGCCGGCGTTCATGCCGCCGACGTCGACGGCGACGACGCGGATGTGCGCGGCGTTCAGCGCCGCGACGGTGTCGGCCAGGCCGTGGCCGAGGCTCGGGTCGTGCGACGGGGCGTCGCCGAAGACGACGACGATGCGGGTGCCGCCGTCGCGGAAGTGCACGGCGCCGTTCGCGAGCTGGAACAGTGCGTTGAGGTTGTCCTCCGGCAGGTCACCCCCGCCGCCGGCGACCCATTGGTCGATGCCGGCCTGGACCGCCGCCTGGTCGGCGGTGATGTCCTGGCGGACCGTGAACGGCGCGGAGTCCTCGAAGTCCTTGTACTCCGCGACCCCGAACCGCGCCTGCGGCTGCGCGGCCGCGATCTGCCCCATGACCGACGCGGCGTTGGCGCGCACGTCGGTGATCGGCCCGGTCATGCTGCCGGTGGTGTCGGCCAGGAAGACGATGTCGGGCTTCGGCGGGACCGGCGCGGTCTCGACGTGCTTGGCGATGTCGGCCGACTGGCCGGGCCCCAGTGTCAGGCTGACACCGGGCGGGGTGACACCTGGAGCGGCCTGCGCGGCGGTTGCCGTCGCGAGGACGGTCACCGCCCCTGCGGTCAGCACCAGGCTGAGCAATGACGCGAGTTTCACGTGCTCCTCCTGCGACGGTCGGCGGTTGCCGAGGAGAAGCAAACAATGGCGCCGTCCGCGCGAAACAGGACTTGCCGACCGGGCCGGCGTCGGATAAGAAGCGCTCAGCCGCCCCTTACGAATTCACTCCTGTGAGTGTCCGTGAATGCCGTTCCACATTCAATTCAGTCCTTCGCCCGGGTGTACGAATGTCGACACACCCACAGGAGTTACCGTTGTCCTTTACTGACGTACAGGGGGTGGCGGCATGGCCGGGAGAACGCAGCCGACCGCGGCGCGGGCCGTGCAGCTCGTCAAGGAGCCGTCCGGGGCGCCCGCGGTCAACCTCGCCAAGGTGCGCGAGTCGGGCCACGTCGACCTCGCCAAACGCGCCGACAAGGCCGGCCTGGCGCTCAGCAGGCGCGGGCTCGGCGGCATCCGCGCCCAGGCGATGCTCGTGCTCGACCACTCCGGCTCGATGCGCCCCGACTACAAGTCCGGCGCGGTGCAGACCCTGGTCGAGCGGGCTCTCGGCTTCGCACTGCAGATCGACATCGACGGCACCGTGCCGGTCGTCCCGTTCGACACGAAGGTCCTGCCGACGGTCGCGGTGACCGTCGACAACTACAGCGGCGTCGTCGACCGCGAGATCAACCAGGGCTGGATGGGCACGACCAACCTCGCCGACGCGCTCGCCGTGGTCCTCGCCGAGGCGGAGCGGACGACGGCTCCGATCTTCTGCATCGTCGTCGCCGACGGCAGCCCGGACAGCAAGCGCGCGACGACCAAGGTGGTGTGCGAGCTGGCGCGCTACCCGGTCTTTCTGAAGCTGCTCGCCGTCAAGCCCGTCGAGTACTTCCAGACCCTCGACGACCTCGACGACTCCAAGCGCCTGCTGGACAACGTGGACACGAAGTACTCGACCGAGGCGCTCGACCTGCTGACGTGCAGCGACCTGCAGTTCGCCGAGGCGATGGCCGACGAGTGGGACACCTGGGTCGCCGCGGCCACGGCCGCCGGCATCCTCACCCCCTGATCGCACGACCGGGGCGCCGGCCTCACCGCGGGCGGGTCCCCCGCACGATCTCGTCGACGATCTGCTCGGGGGTGGCGTCGATCGACACCGCCAGGATGTCCTCGCCGGGCTGCGGCGGCTCCAGGGCGGCGAACTGGCTGTCGAGCATCTCCACGCGCATGAAGTGACCGTGGCGGGCCGCGAGCCGGCGCGTGATCAGGTCGCGGGAGCCTTCGAGGAACACCAGCCGCACCTGCGGGCGGCCGTCGCGCAGCTGGTCGCGGTACGCCCGGCGCAGCCCCGAGCACGACACGACCCCGGGGGTGCCCGCGGCCGCGTGCTCGTCGATCCAGCGGCCGATCGCCGCGAGCCACGGCGCGCGGTCCTCGTCGGTGAGCGGCTGCCCCGCCGCCATCTTGGCGACGTTGGCCGGTGGGTGGAAGTCGTCGGCCTCCGCATACCGCCAGCCGAGCCTCCCGGCGAGCAGCGCCCCGACGGTGGTCTTGCCGGTCCCGGCGACACCCATCACGACGATCACTGGAGGTGGGCTGTCCGGCATGGCGACACGGTACCCAAGCGACCGGTCCGCCACACACGGCGGTCGCCGCCGTCGGGTCGCCCGACGGGATTTCGAGGTGGGCCGGTCGGTGGTCGTCGCCGACCGGCCCTCGACGGCCTGCGGTCAGGACGCCGCCATCGCCACCAACGGGGGGAAGTGGCGGGCGACGAGCTGCTTGGCGACGGTCGCCGGGTCGGCGATGTCGCCGACCCGGTGGCGCTCGACGAGGCGGGCGTGGCCGGGCAGGCCCGTGCCGCGCTCGCGGAGGGTCCGCTGCATCTGCGTCTCGATGGCCCCGGGGTCGACGATCTCCACCGTGCAGGAGCGGCTCGCCGCCTCGCTGACGCAGCGCATGAACGCCTCCGCGCCCGCCTTGGTGGCGCAGTACGTCGCCCAGCCCGGGTAGCTGCGGTGCGCCGCGGAGGAGGCGACGTAGACGATCCGCAGGCGGGGACCCGGGTCGCGGGCGAAGGTGGACAGGAAGGTGTTCGTGAGCAGGATCGGCGCGACCAGGTTGACCTGGACCGCGGCGAACACGTCCTCGGGGGCCAGCTCGCCGACCAGGCCGATGGGCTCGACCGTCGCGGCGTTGTGCAGCAGGACGACCTCGTCCTCGGGTGCGGTCCCGCCGACGAACGCGGCCAGCTCCGCCTCCGTCGGGAGGCTGACGGCCTCGGCGAGGTCGGTGGCGCGCAGCCGTACCGACGCCGGATGCCGAGCGGCGAGCACCTGCTGCTCCGAGGGGAAGGCGCGGGCCAGGCCGAAGACCCTGGCACCGTCGGCTTGCAGCGCGTGGAACAGGGCCGCGCCGAGCCCTCTCGAGGCGCCGGTCACGATGACCGAACGCTTGCGAATAGCGTCCGCGGGTGCGGACATGACATCACTCCAACCGTGTCGAGGTGACAACAACGACGAGGGTGGGAGTTCGGCTTACGTGCGCCAGACCTGCAGTGCGGCGCGGGCGGGCGCGTGGCCCGTGCGGGCACCCGCGGACGGCTCGACACCGGAAGCCGGCATGAGCTGCGCGATGACGCCCGTGGTGAGCTGCGCGGCGTGGTGGGCCGCGACCTCGGGGGTGTCCACCTGCTCGCCTTCGGCGTGCAGCATGAGGGGCTGCCGCTCGTCGTCGTCATCGCCGTCCGACGACGGCTCGTGGTGATGGTGACCGGCGGCGAACGGGACGGGGCTGGACGTGAGGAGCTGGTGGACGATCCCGGCATGGGACGCCGGCGAGCCGACGGTGGCCCCGAACAGCATCGCGAGGACCAGGGCGAGGACGCCGACGACCCAGCCGGGCGTGCGTGCCCGCGTGAGTCCGTCCAAGGTCCGCCCCCTCCCCGGTGTTGCCCAACGTCATCATGGCCCAACGGAGTACTTCTCGGAGTGTCGCGAATTTGCCAGCATCCGCGAAATTCAATTTCCCGGATAGGGTACGCAGGTGCTGGTCCGAGCGGTCGCCGAGGGCGACCTGTCCTGGTTGCAAGAATTGCTCACCAATGCATACGGTGCGGTCCACGTCATCACGGGAGAAAACGGTCGCGACGCCGACCGGCTGCCAGGACTCGTTGCCGAAAGCGCAACGGGCGAACGGGTGGGCCTTCTCACCTATGAGGTCGCGGCGACGGGCCTCGAAATCGTCACGCTCAACGCCGTCCGTCCACATGCCGGGATCGGGACCGCGTTGCTGGACGCCGCGCGGGCGGTCGCGGCCGACGCCGGATGCAGCCGGCTGTGGCTCATCACCACCAGCGACAACCTGGACGCGCTGCGGTTCTACCAGCGGCGGGGACTGCGGGTCCGGGCCGTGCACCCCGGCGCCGTGCAGCGCGCCCGCCGCCGCAAGCCGCAGATCGCCGAGGCCGGCGACTTCGGCATCCCGCTGCGCGACGAGGTGGAGCTGGAGCTTTCGCTGCGGGACGAGGAGGCGTACGTCCGGCCGGGCACCCTCGCCGACGTCAAGCCCGTCCTGGGGCTGATGGACGGCGCGACCCGCTGGCTCGTCGGGCTGGGCCGGACCGGGCAGTGGGGCACCGAGCCGCACTCGACCAACCCGCGCCGGCTGACCGCGATGATGCGGTGGGTCCCGCAGGGGCACCTGCACGTCGCCGAGATCGACGGCACCGCGGTGGGCGCGATCGTGGTCGGCGAGGCGCCGGAGCACATCCCGGTCGTCTACGAGCCCGAGCTGTACGTGAACCTCCTCGTCACCGATCGCGCGCGGCAGGGCCGCGGGCTGGGCGGGACGCTGCTGGACCACGCCCGGGTGCTCGCCGTGCGGCGCGGGATCGGGCTGCTGCGGGTCGACTGCTACGCGGGCGACGACCAGGCGCTGGTCGGCTGGTACCGCCGGCAGGGCTTCACCTCGACGGAGACCTTCACGGTCCGCCTCGCCACCGGCGTCGACTGGCCCGGCCAGGTCCTTGAACAGCGCCTCTGAACAGCGCCTTTGAACAGCCGCTCCGAACGGCGGCTCTAGGCCGGCGTGCCGCCGAGCGCGGTGGCGAGGGTCTCCAGCAGGCGCAGGTCGTGCGCGTACTCGGACAGTTCGGACCGGCGGACCGCGACGAGCCCGCCGGGGCCGCCGCTGACGCGCACGTCGCGCCACGACGACCCGGCCCGGCACAGCGCGGCGACGGCCGTCGGCGGCGCGCCCGCGTCGGGGACGAGCGTGCCGGCCGCGTTGCCGAGGGCCTGCAGCTCCGGCACGGCCGCCGCGACCCGGGTGACCATGGCGCCGCCGGTGTGGCGGATGTCGACCCGGAACCCGTCCCGCACGCCGGTCACGTGCACGCCGGCCGCGTCCTCCACGCGGTGCAGCCCGCGCGGCAGGAGCTCGCTCAGGTCCTCGTCCACCCGCCCAGCCTGCCCGCTCCCCCACCGGCGGGCGACGACGGCCGCACCACGAACGCCTGTGGTGCACGCACCACAAGGCACGTCTCAGTCGCGATCGGCCAGGTAGAGCAGCACGGCGCCGACCCGGCGGTGGGTCTCACCCTCCTCGACGAGGCCGAGCTTGGCGAAGATCGAGTTGATGTGGCGCTCGACGGCGCGGACCGTGACGAACAGGCGCTCCGCGATCGTGGAGTTGTTGGCGCCCGTGGCCATCTCCGCCAGCACCTGCCGCTCCCGGGCGGTCAGGTGGCGCAGCGCGCTGCCGGCCGGGCGGGCGCGGGCGGTGAGCATCGTCTCCACGATCCGCGGGTCGATGACGGAGCCGCCGCCGGCGACCGCCCGGACCGCGTCGGCGAGCTGGCCGGGCTGCGCCAGGCGCTCCTTCAGCAGGTACGCCCGGCCGGCCACCCCGTCCTGCAGCAGCGCGGTCGAGTGCGCGGGGTCGTCGTACTGGCTGAGCACCACCACGCCGATCGCCGGGTGGCTGCCCCGCAGCGCGATCGCGGCCCGGACGCCCTCGTCGGTGTTGGTCGGCGGCATGCAGATGTCGGTGACCACGACATCGGGCGCCAACCGCTCCACAGTGGACAAAAGCTCCCCGTGGTCGGCGGCGAGTCCAATCACCGACAGGTCGGCCTGGTCACTGAGCAGTGCCTTGACACCCTCCCTGACCAGGAGACTGTCATCCGCCACCACGACCCGGATACTCATGGGTCCGTAACCTACCGCCTGCCCCGGAGGACCCGTGAGCGTCGACTTCGCCCTCCTGCTCCGCCTGGAGCACGCCGTCGCCGACATCCTCGCCACCCCGGAGCCGGCCGGGCGGCCCGTCCTCGACGCGATCGGCCGGGCCCTCGGCTGGTCGGCGGGCGCGATGTGGCAGGTGACCCCCGGCGGGCTGCGGTGCGTGGCGACGTGGTCGACGTCGGACCGGTTCGCGGCGTTCGAGACCGCGACCCGCGACCTCGTGCTCGCCCGCGGCGAAGGGCTCCCGGGCGCGGTGTGGCAGCGCGGCGAGCCGGCGTGGGTGCGCGAGTTCGGGCGGCAGGCGGCGTTCCCTCGGGCGGCCGCCGCCGGTGAGGCCGGCCTGTCCGCCGCGTTCTGCTTCCCGTTGCGGAGCGCGGAAGGGGTCGAGGGGATCGTCGAGTTCTTCACCAGCACGCTCGCCGAGCCGCCGCCGGACCTGGTGTCGACGGCGAAGAGCCTGGGCCGCCGCATCGGTGACGCGCTGCACCGGGCGCGGGCGGCGGACGCGGTACGCCGCAGCGAGGCCCGTCTCCGCGCGGTGCTCGACGCCGCGCTGGACTGCGTCGTCATCGCCGACGCCGACGGGATGGTCCTCGAGTTCAACCCCGCCGCGTGCCGGACCTTCGGCTACCGCCGCGACGAGGCCGTCGGGCGCGAGCTGGCCGAGCTGATCGTGCCGCCCGCGCTGCGCGAGGCGCACCGGCAGGGGCTGCGCCGGCTCCTCGCCTCGGGCGAGCCGCGCCTGCTCGACCAGCGCGTCGAGACGACCGGCCGGCGCGCCGACGGCACCGAGTTCCCGGTCGAGCTGACCATCACGCGGGTCGCGGTCGCCGGTCCGGCCGTCTTCAGCGGGTACCTCCGCGACCTCAGCGACAGGCACAGGGTGGCCGAGGAGCTCAAGGCGTCCCGCCGCCGGGTGCTCGAGGCGGCGGTCGGCGAGCGGCAGCGCCTCGAACGGGACCTGCACGACGGCGCGCAGCAGCGCCTCGTCGGTCTCGGCATGACCCTCGCCAGGGCCCGCACCGCCCTGCCCGACCAGCCGGCGCGGGCCGCGGCGATCCTCGACGACGCCATCGCCGCCCTGGAGGAGTCCGCGATCGAGCTGCGCGACCTCGCCAGGGGCATCCATCCGGCGAGCCTCACCCGGTACGGGCTGGGTGCCGCCCTCGCCGACATGGCCCGGCGCAGCCCGGTCGAGCTGCGCCTCGGCGAGCTGCCGGCCGGCCGGTTCCCGCCGGCGGTCGAGGCGACCGCGTACTTCGTGGTGAGCGAGGCGGTCACGAACGTCGCCCGGTACGCGGGGACCGGCACCGCCCGGGTCGATGTCGCCGTGTCCGGCGCGGAGCTGGTCGTGACCGTCACCGACGGCGGGCGCGGCGGCGCCGACGCCGGGCTCGGCTCGGGGCTGCGCGGGCTCGCGGACCGGATCGCGCTGCTGGACGGCACCCTGACCGTCGACAGCCCGGCCGGCGCGGGGACCACGGTGCGGGCGAGCATCCCCCTGTGATGTGGTGCCAGCATCCATCCGGCACTGGTGCCGGCGCACTGCTGCCCCGCCCCGGCGGGCGCGAGGATTCCCTTCAGTCGGACGACTTTCGAGGGGACACCACCATGACGTACGCCATCCGCTGGGCCGGCCCTTCCCGCGCACGCTGCCGGGTCAGGGGTTCCTGACGTCCCACAGCCACAGCCCGCCGGTCAGCCGCCCCGGCCCGAGCAGCGCGTCGAGGGTGCCGCGCTCCGCCGCCGCGGCGGGACCGTCGGGGGCCAGGACGATCGACGTGCGCCAGTAGGCGAGGTCGAGCCTGGCCTGCTCCCGGTCGAGGTCGGTGACGGCGGTGACCTGGTGGGTGCCGGTGGCGGCGTTGATCAGCCGGTCGGTCGGCCGGGCCGGCGCGCCGACGGTCGCGTGCCGGCCCTGCACGCCGCCGGCCGGGCCGAGGAAGTAACCGTGCGACATCCGCAGCTCGGTGCCGGTCGCGGTCGCCCAGCTCATCGCCGTCCAGTGCTCGAACGTGGCGAGCGGCACGATCAGTACCGACTCCTGCGGCCCGACGAAGGAGCGCCACTCCCCCGACGCGATGAACGCCGGGACCGGCGGCCGGTCGAACACCTTGATCGGCACCGGCGCCGCCGGCACCAGCACCGCCGCGACCAGACCCGCCTTGAGCAGCCGCATTCCCGCCGGCGCGGGCAGCCGGTCGAGGCCGATCGCCACCAGCGGCGCGACCGCCCAGGTGGCCGCCTCGCCGAGCCGCGTCGGGAGCAGGGTGTCGAAGAGCGGCAGGTGCCGCAGCAGGGCATAGGGGCCCGGGACGCCGATCTCGCGCTGGTACAGCGTGAGCTCGTTGCCCAGCGACAGCACCGCGAACAGGGCGCCGGTGCCGGCGAGCGACCGCACGAGCGGCTCCCGCCACCGCCACGCCACGACGGCGGCGACCGCGATGACGAGCGGCCAGCCGAAGTAGCCGTGCTGCTCGGCGGAGAACCCGGGCTCCGGCTGGAACTCGCTGAACCGCACGGCGACCGAGTTGCGCGAGAACGACGTGAACCCCAGCAGGTCCGTGTGGAACGCCGTCATCTGCTTCTCGCCGCCGCGGTAGGCGCCCGTGCCCGAGAACTGCCACCACAGCGGGAACGCGAGCACGACCGCCGTCGCGAGGAGCGTGACCCCGAGCCCGGCGAGGACGCTCAACGCCCGCACCTCGCGGGGCCGCTGCACCAGCCACAGCAGCCCGAACACCCCGATGGCGAGCGCCGTGATGAACAGCGTCTCCTCGTTGATGAAGACCTGCCACACCACCAGCGCGGCCAGGATCAGCCCGCCCCGCACCGGCGCGTCGCGCAGCTTCACGACCCGCCACACGATGACCGGCACCAGGAACTGTGCCGTGAGGTTCGGGTGGAACGTGGCGTGGTTGGCGACGCTCGGCGCGAACGCGGCCACGAGCCCGCCCACCCAGGCGGCGACCCTGTTGTCCACGACGTGCCGGGACAGCAGCCAGAACCAGGCGGCCGCGGTTGCGGTGAGGGTCAGCACCACCAGCAGGTCGAACGTGATCCCCGGCCCGACCAGCATCGTCACCGGCGCCAGCGGCAGCCCCAGCCCGAACATCGTCGTGTTCGCCATGCCGTTGACGCCCACCGGCGCGTTCAGCCGGTCGAGGAGGAACGGGTTCTCCAGGTGCCGCACGCACCGCGCCGCCCACGCCAGGTAGTACTCGGCGAGGATCCGGTCCCCCGGCGTGTACGGCAGCCGCTGCCCGGGATGCGCCAGCAGCCGCCCGCAGAGCACGATCGCACCGGCGAGATACCCGGCCACCGCCACCGCGTCGCCCGCCCACCGGCTCCGGGATTGCCCCTCGTCCATGCCGAGACCCTAGCTGCCGCCGCATCGGCGACCCGTACGCGGGTGACTCCGGCAGTCGCCTACCCGACGCCGCAGCGAGCGACCGGTCACGCTCCGCTGTGTTAGCGTCGTCGCCATCCCGGGTCGATCCGGGCTATCCGGGGTGGTCCTGATGCGGTCGGTGCGGATCGTCTTGAGCTGGTGCCATCGGGACCAGCGACTCAAGGAAGCGCTGCTGCGTGACCTGCTGCCGGCGCTCGGGCTCTTCCGGGACCTGGAGGTCCAGTGGTGGCAGGACAGCCACCTGACCTGCGGCGAGGAGTTCGGCCCGGCCATCGTCGGCCGGTTCGGTGAGGCCGACTTCGGGCTGCTGCTGCTGACCAGCGCCTACTTCACCCGGCCGTTCATCCGGCAGCACGAGCTCCCCCGGTTCGCCGGGCCCACCGCCGACAAGGGCTCGCTGCCGGTGGCGCTGGGCCCGCTGCCGTCGTTCGGCCCGCACCGTGACCTCGGCGGGATCGAGCAGCAGCTGATCTTCGGGCAGGAGCAGGGCAGCTATGCCGAGCTGTCCGGCGTCAAGCGGACGATCTTCGCCAACAGGCTGGCCGACTCGATCCGCGCCCGGGTCCTCGACCTGAACGGGTTCGTGACGCTGTGACCCCGCTCCCTCCGGCGGAGGCCGTCGCCCGCGTGGAGGCGCTGCGCGCCGCCGGTGCGGTGACCGAGCTGCAGGCGGCCCGGCTGAACGTGATCGTGCGGCTCCTCGACGCGGGCGGACGGTTCCTGCTGCGCTCCGCGCTGGACGAGGCGGAGTTCCCCGCCGACCAGGCGCGGGGCCAGGACGCCTTCCAGGACTTCCGGGGACGGGTCAACCGCGCGGCCGAGACGGCCGGCGTCGACCTGCAGCTGGAGCTGGAGCCCCGCAAGAGTCCGCCGGAGCGCCGCCACGGCTGGTTCGCCGGTGGTGACCTGACGGACGCGGGCATCGTCGCGTTCACGGGCAGGGCGGCCGACGACACCGGCATCGCGCACCCGATCGCGCCCGAGGTCACCGAGCTGGGGGACTCGCGACGCACCAGGGTGTATGTCAGCGTCGCCGCCGCCGACGCCGGCTCCCGGCCGACGCGCCAGCTGGTCGGGCTGCTCCGCCAGCACCTCCAGCTCGACGGCGAACGGCAGTGGGAGGTCGCCGACCCCGACTCGATCGGCCTCGGCGAGAACCTGCAGGACAGCCGCGATCGGCTCTGCGCGCAGGCGGACGTCCGCGTGGTGCTGCTCAGCCCGTCGTACCTGACCGACGAGGCGAACTCGGCCGAGCGGCACCGCGTCCTGGACCGGCCCGGCCGCCGGGTCGTCTTCGCGCTGACCGCCCTGCCCGACGCGACGCCCACGCTCGGGCCGTTGCCGCGACGCGGGGTGCGCCGCCGCGAGCAGCCGTGGGCCGTGCTGCGCGGGGAGCAGCAGCGCAAGCAGTACATCGACGCGCTCGTCGACGCGCTGCACGCCGAGGTCCGGGCGCAGCCGGCGCCGGCGCTCGACGCCACGGCGGAGCTCGCGGAGCACACCAAGCGGCTCACGGACCGCCGCGGCGGCAACGACAGCACCGTGCTGGTGGACGCCGAGGTCAGCGAGACCACGTTCCGGGAGTCCCACCTCGAGGCGCCGGACAGGGGCCCGGCGCTGGCGGCGGTCAACCGGCTGCTGGAGTGGGCCATGGCGCAGGACGGCCCGCGGCTGTGCGCGCTGCTGGGCGACGTCGGCCTGGGCAAGACCACGACGGCGAAGCTCTTCGCGCGGGCGCTGCTCGACCAGCGCTCGAAAGGGGCGCCGCTGCCGCTGCTGTTCGACCTCCGCGATGTCCGCGCCGGCGACCTGAGCCGGGCGATCACGCTCGACACGATCCTCGACAGCATGCTGGAGGCCAGCCGGCCCGCGGCGGTGCCCCGGGAGCGGCTCTCCGCCGACACCGTGCGCCGCCGGCTCACGCAGGGCGACGCCGTCGTGATCTTCGACGGTCTCGACGAGGCGCTGGTCCACCTCGAGCCGCACGACCAGCGGCTCTTCATCCGCCAGCTGTGGCGCGCCGTCGAGGGCACGACCAGCACCCGCATGCTGGTGACCTGCCGGACGCAGTACTTCCGCACGATCCGCGACGAGGTCAACTTCTTCACCGGCGACGACCGGCAGGGCCCGCAGGGCAAGGACTACCTGGCGCTGCTGATGCTCCCCTTCGGCGAGCGGCAGATCCGCGACTACCTCGCGGGCAACCTCGACGCCGAGCCGGACAAGGTCGAGGCGTTCCTGACCCTCATCGGCAGCGTCCACGACCTCACCGACCTGGCCCGCCGCCCGATGACGCTGAAGCTCATCTCCGACCAGGTCGAGTTCATCGAGACCGCGAAGCTCAAGGGCCGGGCGGTGCGCGCCGTCGATCTCTACGGCGAGGTGGTCGAGCGGTGGCTGGCCCGCGACAGCGGCAAGCACACCCTGCTGCCCGACCACAAGCACCTGCTCATGGAGGCGATCGCCGCGGAGATCTGGCGCTCGGGCCGCAACTCCTGGACCGCCGGCGACGTAGACGACTGGCTGCTGGACCTTCTCGACCAGCGCCCGGACCTCCGCCGCCACTACCGCGACAACGTCCCCGACCTGTGGAAGACCGACTTCCGCACCGCCACGTTCCTCAGCCGCGACGGCGACGAGTTCACCTTCGGCCACCGCTCGCTGTTCGAGTACTTCCTCGCCCGCCACCTCTTCCGGGCGCTGCGCGAAGTCCCCGCCACCGGCCCCGACCCGGTGGCCATGCCGGTGCCCGGCCCGGAAACCCTCGACTTCCTCGGCCAGTGCCTGGCGGCCGCCACCCCGCCCGCCCGCGCGGCGGCCCTCACCGGCCTCGCGGCGATCCGGGACCAGTACACGCCGGAGGCGTCGGAGCTCGCCTTCGCGTACGCACTGCGCGCCGCCGAGCACGGACACCCGCACCAACCCCTGACCCGGGTCCAGCTCCCCGGCGCGAACCTCGCCGAGTGGACCATCGGCAACCCCGGCATGAGCGGACACGCGCTGAGCCTGGCCGGCGCCGACCTCCGCGGCGCCGACCTCCGCCGCGCCCGCATCCACCACACCGACCTCACCGGCGCGGACCTCACCGACGCCCGCCTCGACTCGGCCGAGCTGCACGACAGCAGCTTGAGTCAGGCCGATCTCGACGGTGTACTGATCGCCTCCGCACTCCTGCGCCACTGCGACATCGGCGACGTCGACTTCACGCGAACCATCCGCCACCGCACGCAACTCCTGTGGTGCACCCCCTCCCCCCAGCCGGCCGAAGGCCTGCTCGTCGCTCCCCTGCCGGGCGAGGAACACGCTCGAATCACGCCCTGGGTCACGAGCATGCACACCGGCACGGTGAACGCGGTGGCGTGGTCGCCGGACGGCACCCGCCTGGCCACCGGCGGCAACGACGGTGTGCGGGTCTGGAACGCGACGACCGGCGAGGAACACCTCCAGCTCACCGGGCACACCGATTGGGTCCGGTCGGTGGCGTGGACTGCGGACGGCACCCGGCTGGCCACCGGCGGCGACAACGGTGTGCGGGTCTGGAACGCGACGACCGGCCAGGAACACCTCCAGCTCGCCGAGCACACCGGCCCGGTGAACGCGGTGGCATGGTCACCAGACAGCACCCTCCTCGCCACCGGCGGCGACAACGGTGTCCGAGTCTGGAACGCGACGACCGGCCAGGAACACCTCCAGCTCGCCGAGCACACCGGCCCGGTGAACGCAGTGGCATGGTCACCAGACAGCACCCTCCTCGCCACCGGCGGCGGCACCAACGGTGTGCGGGTCTGGATCACCATGACCGGCGCCGAACACCTCCAACTCGCCGGACACACCGGCTGGATCCGGTCGGTGGCCTGGTCACCGGACGGCACCCGCCTGACCACCGGCGGCACCGACGGTGTCCGGTTCTGGGACACGGTGACCGGCACCGAACACCTCCAACTCGCCAGACACACCGACTCGGTGGACGTCGTGGCGTGGTCTTCAGACGGCACCCGCCTGGCCATCGCGAGGAAGTACAGCGTGCGGGTCTGGAACACCGTGACCGGCGAACATCTCCAACTCGCCAGACACACCGACTCGGTGAACGCGGTGGCATGGTCTCCAGATGGCACCCGCCTGGCCACCGGCAGCGGCAGTGACGTGCTGATCTGCGACGCGGTAACCGGCGCCGAACACCTCCAGCTCGCCGAACACACCGACTCGGTGGACGTCGTGGCGTGGTCTGCGGACGGCACCCGCCTGGCCACCGGCGGCGGCAGCGGTGTGCAGGTCTGGAACACAGTGACCGGCGCCGAACACCTCCAGCTCGCCGGACACACCGGCTGGATCCGGTCGGTGGCCTGGTCACCGGACGGCACCCTCCTGGCCATCGGCGGCGGCACCAACGGTGTGCGGGTCTGGAACACCATGACCGGCGCCGAACACCTCCAGCTCGCCGGACACACCGGCTGGATCCGGTCGGTGGCCTGGTCACCGGACGGCACCCTCCTGGCCACCGGCAACGACAACGGAATGCAGGTCTGGAACACAGTGACCGGCGCCGAACACCTCCAGCTCGCCGGGCACACCGGCTGGATCCGGTCGGTGGCCTGGTCACCGGACGGCACCCTCCTGGCCACCGGCGGCGACAACGGTGTGCGGGTCTGGAACACCATGACCGGCGCCGAACACCTCCAACTCGCCGGACACACCAGCTCAGTGAACGCGGTGGCGTGGTCGCCGGACGGCACCCACCTCATCACCGGCAGCGGCCGCAACGTGCTGATCTTTGACGCGGTGACCGGTGCCGAACACCTCCGCCTCGCCGGTCACACCAGCTCAGTGAACGCGGTGGCGTGGTCGCCGGACGGCACCCGCCTGGCCACCGGTGGCAACGACGGCGTGCGGGTCTGGAACGCGGTGACCGGCGAAGCGCAGCTGCACATCTCCGGGCACACCGACTGGGTCCGGTCGGTGGCCTGGTCACCGGACGGTGCTCACCTGGCCAGCGGCGCCGATGACACCACCGTTCGGATCTGGGATGCGACGACCGGTCAGGCCGACCGGTTCGTCGTCCACGGATTCGACGGCAGCGAGATGGCGGTCTTCGACGCGGTGTCCGGGGATCTCGTCGGCGCGAGCTCCGGGGCGTGGCGGTGGATCTTCTGGGGGCCCGACGGGCTGCCGGCCGAGACGTTCGGGGCGCTTCCGCCGCTCCCCACGTCGCACAGCTGAGCTACGCGGGGTCGCGGTTTGCGGCGGGCGGCGGTCAGGCGGGGATGACGTCGTCGACGGAGGCGGCGCCGGCGATGCGGTGGACGGCGGCGACGGCGGCGCGGGGAAGGGGGGCGTAGACGTGCGGGAACAGGCCGCCGTTGGCGGAGGTCTCCCAGCGCAGCCACATGCCCATGGTCTGCGCGTCGATGGCGACGACGACGAGGTCGGGCACGTCGGCGAAGTAGCGCTGGGCCGTGCCGGCCACCTGGTCGCGGGACGAGCAGTGGATGTAGCCGTCGCGCAGGTCCAGGGGCGAGCCGTCGAAACGGCCGTTCGCCTCGAACGCCGCCCACTCGGCGGGCAGCAGGATCTTATAGATCAGCACGGGCACACAATGCCACGGGTGAGAGGTTCCTTCACCTGTCCCAGGTGAACGTGTGTGAGCGACGAGTCACCCGTTTGCGACCTAGCGTCCGCGATTATGAGAACTCGGACATGGGTGTGCGTCGCCGGCGCCGCCATCGCGGTGGGCTCGTTGAGCGCCGCGCAGGCTCGAAGACCTGACCCGCCGATGGTTCACACGGCGCAGATGACCGGGCAGCAGACCGCCGAGCAGCCGGATTCCATGGTGTACCTGCTGACCGGCACCGGCCTGGTCGCGATCGGCGGCGTGGTGCTCGTCGGCGGTGTCTCCGGGCTCGGCGGCCTCGACATCCCGGGCGGTATCACGATGACCGTCGGCCGGACCAGGCTGTGGGCGAGGTCGGTGCGGGTCCGCGGAAGGCACCGGATCCGCCGGAGGATCACAGGCGGGTGATCCGGTCCTTCAGCAGCGTGGTGGCGATCGCGGCCTTGCGCGGCTGGCCGCGGACGAACGCCTCCGCGAACTTCGCCGCCTGCTGGTAGGTGACGCTGGCCGGCATCGGGGGCTCGTCGGCGTCGACCGCGACGTCGACGAGCGCCGGCCCGTCGAAGGCGAACGCCTCGCCGAGGACGTTCTCCAGGGCGATCGGGTCCGTGACGCGGGCCGCGTACGCGCCGCAGCCGCGCGCCCAGCCGACGTAGTCGGCCAGCGGGTCGTCGCCGTACCGGACGCCGAACTCGGGGAAGCCGTTGACCATCTGCTCCCAGACGATCATGCCGAGGGCGCTGTTGTCGTTGATGACGACCTTGATCGGCAGCTTGTAGCGGGCCGCGGTGTGGAACTCGGCCATGAGCATCGCGAAGCCGCCGTCGCCGACGAACGCGATGACCTGCCGGTTCGGGTACTCGTGCTGCAACGCGATCGCGTACGGCAGGCCCGGCGCCATCGACGCGAGGGTGCCGGAGAGGTAGAACTCGCGGCCGCCGGTGGCCTGCCAGTGCCGGGCCGCCCACGTGGTGACGGTGCCGGAGTCGCAGGCGAGGATCGCGTCGGGCGCGGCGACCCGGTCGAGCGTGCTGGCCAGGAACTGCGGCGCGATGGGGTCCCGGTCCGCCCGCTCGGTGGCGGCCATGCGCTCCCGCCAGTCGCGCATCTTCTCCTGGTACCGCAGCAGCCAACGCCTGTCGGTGCGCCGCCGCAGCCGGGGCAGCAGGGCCTCGCAGGTGGCCGCGGCGTCGCCGACGAGCGGCACGTCGGTGGGGATGCGGGTGCCGACCCGCGCGGGCTCGACGTCGATCTGCACGACGTGCGCCTGGCCTGGCGCCGGGAGGAACTTCGTGTACGGGAAGTTCGTGCCCACCATCAGCAGCGCGTCGCACTCCTGCATCAGGTCCTCGCTGGGCGCGGTGCCGAGCAGGCCGAGCCCGCCGAGCGCGAAGGGCGAGTCGTCGGGCACGACCATCTTGCCCAGCAGCGACTTCACGATCGGCGCGCCGAGCACGTCGGCGACCAGCTCGACGAGGGGTCCGGCGCCGCGGGCGCCGATGCCGGCCAGGATCGCCGGCTTCGAGGCGTTGTTGAGCAGGTCCGCGGCGGCCTGGAGGTCGTCGTCGGCGGGGCGCACCGGCGGCGCGACCAGCACGGGCGCGGTCGCCGGCGCGCGGGTCGGCCCGACGGTCTCGAACGGGTTGTCGCCGGCGGTCGCGACCTGCACGTCGTTCGGGACCGTGAGATGCGCGACGCCGCGCCGGGCGAGGGCGGTGCGGACGGCGATGTCGACCAGCGACGGCACCTGCGCCGGGTTGCCGATCGTCTCGTTGTACTCCGCCACGTCCTCGAAGAGCCGGTCGAGGTGGACCTCCTGCTGGTACGCGGTGCCGATCACGCTGGACTCCTGCATCCCGGTGATCGCCAGGACGGGGGCGTGGTCGAGCTTCGCGTCGTAGAGGCCGTTGGCGAGGTGGATGCCGCCGGGCCCGGAGGTGGCGAGGCAGACGCCGAGCCGGCCGGTGGCCTTGGCGTGCGCGACCGCCATGAACGCGGCGGCCTCCTCGTGGTGCACGAGCACGAACCTGACCCGGTCGGCGTTGCGCCGCAGGCCCTCCATGATCCCGTTGACGCCGTCGCCGGGCAGGCCGAACACCGTGTCGACCCCCCAGTCGGCCAGCCTGGCGATCAGTGCCTCACCGACAGTCGCTCTGCTCATGCGTTTGTGCTTTGCCGGTGGCGGCGGAACCAAACATCGCCCTGAGCCGGCGGCGCACCTCGGGGTCGTAGGCGTCGGGGTGCGCGCGGGCGGGCCGGTCGCCGTCGAAGAACCCGCCGGTGCCCCGCTCGTGCAGGATCAGCCGCAGGGTCGCCTCGCCGCCCTCCTGGACCGTCGACCTGGGCGCGGCACCGTAATCGTGGACCATCTGGGTGTCCATGAACGTCGCCGGGTGCAGGCAGTTGACGGACACCTCGCCGCCGGCCAGGCGTCCCTCCAGTTCGCCGGCAAGGTCGTCGGCAAGGTCCAGGCTCCACGCCGCCAGCGCGAGTTTCGACCTCCGGTAGGCGGTGACGCCGTCGTACGAGCGGCGCAGCTCCACGTCGTCGAAGTCGATCGGCGCCTGGCCGATGGATCCGACGTTGACGACCTTGGCGGGCGCGTTGGCGGTGAGCGTGGGCAGCAGCGCCGTGGTGAGGCGGACGGGGGCGAGGAAGTTGACGGCCCAGCGCAGCTCGTGCCCGTCGGCGCTCTCCTCGCGGGCGCCGCCGGGCGGGCCGAACCCGACGCCGGCGTTGTTGACCAGGATCGTCAGGTCGTCGCGGCCGGCGACCGCCGCGGCGAGCCGGTCCACCTCGGCCAGGCTCGCGAGGTCGGCGACGAGGCCTTCGGCGGTGCCGCCGGCCGCGCGGACCTCCGCCACACCGCGCGCGACCTTGTCCGGGTCGCGGCCGTGCAGCAGGACGGTCAGGCCGGCCGCGCCGAGCCGCGGCGCGGCGCGAGCCACCGCCCGAGGCCCGAGGTGGCGCCGGTGAGCAGGACAGCTGTCATCTTCCGACCGTATACACGGCGAGGCCCCACCGGCCTGCTGCCGGTGGGGCCTCGCTTGCGTCGTGCGGGGCCGGTGCTCAGCCGCCGAAGCCCGCGGGCAGGCCGCCGCTGTCGTCCGCGTCCTTCGCGTCGAGGATGTCGACGATGAAGCGGAGCGTGCCCTTGGGGTAGCCCTCGGGGGCGTCGTCGCCGTAGGCCTTGCTGCCGGGGATGTCGAGCTGGACGCGGCTGCCGACCTTCAGGCCGACGAGGCCCTCGTCCCAGCCCTCGATGACCTGGGGCTGCTTGCGGAGCTGCTTCTGCCCGACCGGGATCTCGATCGTCTTCTTCCGCGGCCAGGACGCGTCGAAGACCTTGCCGTCCTTCATGGTCGCGCCGACGTAGTTGACCGTGACGGTCTGGCCGGCCTTGACCGCCTTGCAGTCGCCCTTGATGAGGACCTTGGTCTTGAGGGACGTGATCTCTTCGGTGCTGGCGGTGATCTTCGGCTCGGTCGCCAGGCCCTTGTCCATGCCGCCGAGCAGCGGCGGGAACGCGTTGGCGTCGCCGACCGGCTTGCACTTGATCCGGTTCTTCTCGGCCCGGTCGCCGAAGTACCAGACGCCGGCGAACGCGCCGCCGACGACCAGCAGGACGATCATCGTGCCGGCAATCGCCTGCCCGGCACGACGGCGGCGGGCGACCTTCGCGGCGGCGATGCGCGCGGCGGCGCGCTTCTCCGCCTTCGTCGCCGGCGCGACGGTCTTCGCGTTCTTCGCCTTAGCCGACTTGTCGGACTTATCCGATTTGTCGGGCTCGTCGTCGTCTGCGGTCGCGTCCGGGTCGTCGCCGTCCGCGGCGGCGTCCGGGTCGCCGGCTGCGGCGTCCGAGGCGTCGGCCGGGTCACCGTCCTCGTCGGCGGTGTCGTCGCCGGCACCGTCGGCCGCCTCGGCGTCCGCGTCCGGGTCGTCCTTCTTGCCCAACGACACGGTCTCCTCGGCCACGCCCTCGGCCTCGGTCGGCTCAGTGTTCGTCGTGTCGCTTTCCGCGTCCGCGGTGGGCTCGACCTCGGTGTCCGGTGCCGCCTGTGGCGGAGTGGCCTTGGTCGACCTCGCAGTGCGGCGGCTTCTGCCCCGATCGCTCACAGTTGGAAGACTCCCCTGCTGGACGGACCCGATAATCCGGCGGACCTGAGTTTTGTTCGCCAGAGCTTCCCATATCACACGCGCCGCGACACGCCCCGGGTGGCAGCGCAGCCGATAGGGTCATGTCATGGGCACTGTTCAGGGCGTCGAGATTACCGGACCGCTCGACGACCGATTCGCCGAGATCCTGACCGAGGAAGCTCAGAGTTTCCTGGCAGATCTGCACAGGACGTTCGACGCCCGGCGGCTGGAGCTGCTCCAGGCCCGCAAGGAGCGCGAGGCGGAGCTCGCCGCCGGAGGGACGCTCGGCTTCCTGCCCGAGACGCGCGAGATCCGGGAGGGCGACTGGCAGGTGGCCGAGCCGGCGCCGGGCCTGGTCGACCGGCGGGTCGAGATCACCGGGCCGACGGACGCGAAGATGACCATCAACGCGCTCAACTCGGGCGCGAAGGTGTGGCTCGCCGACCACGAGGACGCCAACACGCCGCTGTGGGCCAACGTCATCGGCGGCCAGCTGAACCTGCGCGACGCGAATGCCGGCACCCTCTCGTACACCTCCGGCGAAAAACACTATGAGCTCACCGGCGGACCGCGCCCCACCGTCGTGGTCCGCCCGCGCGGGTGGCACCTGCCGGAGAAGCACATCCTGGTCGACGGCGCGCCGACGTCCGGTTCGCTGACCGACTTCGGGCTCTACTTCTTCCACAACCACCTCGTCACCCGGCCGTACTTCTACCTGCCGAAGATGGAGTCGCATCTGGAGGCCAGGTTGTGGAACGAGGTGTTCGCGTTCGCGGAGGAGCGGTTCGGCCGCCCCACCGGCACGATCCGGGCCACCGTGCTGATCGAGACGTTCCCCGCCGCGTTCGAGATGGACGAGATCCTGTACGAGCTGCGCGAGCACTCGGCGGGCCTCAACGCCGGCCGGTGGGACTTCATGTTCAGCGTCATCAAGAAGTTCCGGACGCGCGGCAAGGACTTCCTGCTGCCGGACCGCAACACGGTGACGATGACGGTGCCGTTCATGCGGGCCTACACGGAGCTGCTCGTGCGGACGTGCCACCGGCGGGGCGCGCACGCGATCGGCGGCATGGCGGCGTTCATCCCGAGCCGGCGCGACCCCGAGATCAACAAGGTGGCGTTCGAGAAAGTTACCGCCGACAAGACCCGCGAGGCCGGCGACGGGTTCGACGGATCCTGGGTCGCGCACCCCGACCTCGTCGAGACGTGCCGGACCGTGTTCGACGGCGTGCTCGGCGACCGGCCCAACCAGCTCGACCGGCTCCGCGAGGACGTGACCGTGACCGCGGAGGACCTCCTCGCCGTCGGTGACACGCCCGGGCAGCAGACCGAGGCGGGGCTGCGCAACGCGGTGAGCGTCGGCGTGCAGTACCTCGACGCATGGCTCAAGGGCAGCGGCGCCGTCGCGATCAACAACATGATGGAGGACGCGGCGACCGCGGAGATCTCCCGGTCGCAGGTCTGGCAGTGGCTGCACAACGGTGTCACCCTGGCCGATACGGGTGCGCCCGTGACGCGCGAGCTGGTCGAGCGGATCGCCGACGAGGAGCTGGCCGCGCTCGGCCGGGACCTGCGGGAGGCGCGGGCGCTGTTCATGGAGGTGGCTGTGGCGGACGAGTTCATCGACTTCCTGACCTTGCCGGCGTACGACCGCATGCCATGACCATTGAAGGGCTGGTGGCGCGGTTGCGGGAATTCCTGCTGCCGGAGCAGGTGCTCACCGACCGCCAGCAGCTGCGCACGTACGAGTGCGACGGGCTGACCCACTACCGGGTGGTGCCCGCGGTCGTCGTGCTGCCGCGGACGGCCCAGGAGTGCGCCGACACGGTCCGGGCGTGCGTGGCCGCCGGGGTGCCGTTCGTCGCCCGCGGCTCCGGGACCGGCCTGTCCGGCGGGGCGCTGCCGCACGCCGACGGCGCGCTCATCGTCACCTCGCAGCTGCGCGCGATCCGCGAGGTCGCCCCGCAGGACGAGCGGGCGGTGGTCGAGCCCGGCGTGATCAACCTGCAGGTCAGCCGCGCCGCGTCCCCGCACGGCTACTACTACGCGCCCGACCCGTCCAGCCAGCAGATATGCTCGATCGGCGGCAACGTCGCGGAGAACTCCGGCGGCGCGCACTGCCTCAAGTACGGCTTCACCACCAACCACGTCACCGGCGTCGAGATCGTCACCCCCGACGGGGACCTGGTCCGGCTCGGCGGGCGGGCACCCGACGCACCCGGCTACGACCTGCTCGGCGCGTTCGTCGGCTCCGAAGGCACCCTCGGCATCGCCACCGAGGTCACCGTGCGCCTCGTCCGGCTCCCGGAGACGGTCCGGACCCTCCTCGCCGCCTTCCCCGGCACCGACCAGGCCGGCGCCGCCACGTCGGCGATCATCGCGGCCGGGGTCGTGCCGGCGGCGATCGAGATGATGGACGCCCTGGCGATCGAGGCCGCGGAGGCGGCCGTGCACTGCGGCTACCCGGGCGGCGCCGGCGCGGTGCTCATCGTCGAGCTGGACGGGCCGCGGGCCGAGGTCGACGCCCAGTTCGCCGCGGTCGAGGCGTTCTGCCGGGAGCACGGCGCGTTCGAGATCCGCATCGCCGCCGACGACGCCGAGCGGGCCCTGTTCTGGAAGGGCCGCAAGTCGGCGTTCGCCGCCGTCGGCCGGATCAGCCCCGACTACATCGTCCAGGACGGCGTCATCCCCCGCACCGCGCTGCCGCAGGTGCTGACCCGCATCGGCGAGCTGGCCCGCGACCACGGCGTCCGGGTCGCCAACGTCTTCCACGCCGGCGACGGCAACCTGCACCCGCTCGTCCTCTTCGACGAGACCGTCCCGGGGCAGGCGGAGCGGGCCGAGGCGGTGTCGGGCGCCATCCTCGACATCTGCGTCGAGCACGGCGGGTCGATCACCGGCGAGCACGGCGTCGGCGTCGACAAGGCCAAGCACCTGCCCAGCATGTACAGCGCCGACGACCTCGACACGATGCAGCTGGTGCGGTGCGCGTTCGACCCGCACGGGCTGTCGAACCCGGGCAAGATCTTCCCGACGCCCCGCCTGTGCGGCGAGGTACCGGGACGGCGCAAGGGCACCCATCCGCAGCATCAGCCAGGCATCGCGGAGGTCTTCTAGGTCATGATCGCTGGAGCTTCACCCGTCCCGGCGGCGCGGATCGCGGGCGTGCCGGCCGCCGCCGTCGCCTCGCCCGCGTCGACCGCTGAGGTCGCCGACGTGGTCCGCGGCGCCGCCGGCGACGACCTCGCGCTCGTCGTGCGCGGCGGCGGCACCAGGCAGGACTGGGCGCTGCCGCCGCAGCGGCTCGACCTGATCCTGGAGACGTCCAACCTGTGCGGGCTCGTCGAGCACGCCGCCGGCGATCTCGTCGCCGTCGTCCGCGCCGGCACGCCGCTGCGGCAGGTCCAGGAGGCACTGCGCCCCGCCGGGCAGCAGCTCGCGCTGGACGAGCCGCTGCCGGGCGCCACCGTCGGCGGCACCGTCGCGGTCAACGCGTCCGGCCCGCGGCGCATGCTGTACGGCACCGTCCGGGACCTGCTCATCGGCGTCACCGTCGTCCGCGCCGACGGGGTCGTGGCGAAGGCCGGTGGCAAGGTCGTCAAGAACGTCGCCGGATACGACCTCGGCAAGCTGGTCGCGGGGTCGTACGGCACCCTCGGCGTCATCACCGAGTGCGTCTTCCGGCTGCACCCGCTGCCCGCCGCCCGCCGGTTCGTGTCGGTCCGCGTGGACGGCCCGGACGACGCCGCGCGGGTCCTCGCGGCGGTCCTCGGCGCCCAGGTCGTGCCGAGCGCCCTGGAGGTCGACACCGACCCGCTGACGGTGACGGCGCTCGTGGAAGGCGTGCCCGAGGGGGTCGCCCAGCGCGCGGCCGACCTGGAGAAGCTGCTCGGCGACGGCGCCGGCACGGCCGAGACCCCGCCGCCCGGCTGGGGCACCTACCCGTGGCGGCCGGGGGACATCGGCATCAAGCTCACGTCGGCGCTGTCGCGGGTGCCGTACCTGCTGACCGCCGTCGGCGTCACCGCGCAGCTGCACGACGTCAGGCTGCACGTGCGCGGCTCGGCCGGCACCGGCGTCCTCTACGCGGGCCTGCCCGGCGATACCGACCCGGGCTCCGTCGTCGGCGTCGTCAGCGACCTGCGCGCCGCCACCCGCGCCGGCGCCGGCCACTGCGTGGTGCTCACCTCCCCGCCGGCGGTCCGGTCCCGCGTCGACGTGTGGGGGCACGTCGACGGCCTCGACCTGATGCGCCGGGTGAAGGAGCAGTTCGACCCGCTCGGCATCCTCGCTCCCGGCCGGTTCGTGGGGGGCATCTGATGGTGCTCGAAGGACCTTTCGTCGACCCCGGGCTCGTCTCGGACTGCGTGCACTGCGGTTTCTGCCTGCCGACCTGCCCGACGTACGTGCTGTGGGGCGAGGAGATGGACTCCCCGCGCGGCCGCATCCAGCTGATGCGCCAGCGCCTCGAGGGCGAGCCGCTGACCCCGTCCGCCGCCGGCCACTTCGACGCGTGCCTCGGCTGCATGGCGTGCGTGACCGCGTGCCCGTCCGGCGTCCGGTACGACACCCTGATCGAGCAGACCCGAGTCGCGGTGGAGCGGGAGCATCCCCGGCCGTTGCCGGAACGGGCGCTGCGGGGCCTGGTGTTCGGCCTGTTCCCCCACCCGCGACGGCTGGCGCTCGTGAAGCGGCCGCTCGGGCTGTACCAGCGGCTCGGCTCCCCGCTGCTGTCCCGGCTGCCGGGCCGGCTGGCGGCCCTGGCCGCGCTCGCTCCGCCGGTCCGCCGATCCGTGCCCCTGCCCGCGCTGGTGCCGGCCCTGGGCCCGCGCCGCGCCGTGGTCGGGATGCTCACCGGCTGCGTGCAGCGCGAGTTCTTCCCGTCCGTGAACGCCGCGACCGCCCGCGTCCTGGCCGCCGAGGGCTGCGACGTGGTCATCCCGCCGTCGCAGGGCTGCTGCGGCGCCCTCAGCGTCCACAGCGGCCGCCACGCCGAGGCCGCGGACTTCGCCCGGGGCATCGTGGACACGTTCGCCTCGGCGGGCATCGACGCCCTGGTCGTGAACGCCGCCGGCTGCGGCTCGTCGCTGAAGTCCCTCGGCGAGCTGCTCGCCGACGACCCCGCGTACGCTCCCCGCGCGGCCGCGCTCGCCGCCCGCGTCACCGACTTCTCCGAGCTGCTCGCCGACCTCGGCCCGGCCGCCCCGCGCCACCCGCTCCCACTGACCGTCGCCTACCACGACGCCTGCCATCTCGCCCACGCCCAGGGCGTCCGCTCCCAGCCGCGGACCCTCCTGCGCGGCATCCCGGGCCTCGACCTGCGCGAGATCCCCGACGCCGAGATCTGCTGCGGCTCCGCCGGCGTCTACAACATCCTGAATCCCGCCCCGGCGGCCGACCTGGCCGCGCTGAAGGCCCGCAACGTCCTGTCCACCGGCGCCGACTGGCTCGTCACCGCCAACCCCGGCTGCCTCATGCAGATCACCGCCGGCCTCCGCACCACCGGCGCCACCATCCGCACCGCCCACACCGCCCAGGTCCTCGACGCCTCCATCCGCGGCGTCCGCCTCAACCCCGACCCCGCGTAACGGGACGGGCAGCGCGGCACGGCGGCGATCGCGGCCGCTGCGCTCGTTCATGCCGGTCGGCCCCGGACCATGGACCCGCCCGGCGTCGGGTAGGCGACGGGGCCGAGCCTGGTGGCTCGGCCCCGCGTGGATGCCGGTATGACGACGAACCTCGTGGACTGTCCCGAGTGCGGGCTCCCGGCCACCGTGCGCGGCGACGGGCCGGCGCGGAGCACCGGCGGGCCGGTCGAGCACATCCGGCTGCACTGCGTGCTCGGTCACCGCTTCTTCGGGCCGGTCACCACCCTGCGGCGCCCGCCCGGGGGCGCGTAGCGGGGCCGGTCAGTTCGGGCGCAGGGGGCGGCCCTGGCCGTCGACCGGGCGGCCGGTCAGCAGGATGATGCCGTCGACCACGAACCAGACCCACAGGCCGAAGACGATCAGGAACGGCAGCCAGAAGAGGAAGCCGCACCAGAACGACGTCCAGCCGACGACGACGCTCAGCACCAGCTGGGTCACGCCGAGGGCGGTGTTGCCCGCGTACAGCCGGCCGATGCCGCCGAGGATGAGGAACAGGCCCGGCAGGAGCTGGAGCAGGCCGGCGGCGAGCTTCGACTTGTCGGAGTACGGCTGGCCGGTCGCCGGGTCGTAGCCCGCGTTGGCCGCGCCGGGGACGCCGTAGCCGGGCTGGCCGTAGGCCGCCTGCTGACCGTACGCCGCCTGCTGCTGACCGTACGGGTCGTAGCCGCCGGACGTGGGGGCGCCGGAGACCGGCAGCTGGTAGGTCGGCGAGTACGGCGGGCTGGAGCCCGGCGGCGACGAGGACGGCGGGCCCGACATCGGCTGCTGTCCGGCCGGCAGCGCGTACGGGTCGGAGGGCTGCTGCCCGTACTGGGGCTGCTGGCCATACGGGTTGGGCTGATATGGGTCCTGCTGCCCGTAAGGTGGCTGCGTCATGGGAGCAGGTTACCGCCACCGGCCGAAGGGACATGACCCTGTGAGCATGGTGACGTTGAGCCGCCCCCGTGTCATGCGATCGGATTGACGCATGGACTTCGACGGCCGCAGGCCGCTGCGCACCACCGTCCGCCTGCTGGCCCACCGGAAGTGGCGCATCGCGCTGGCCACCGTCGCGTTCGCGGTGAAGGACAGCCCGATCTGGCTGCTGCCGCTGCTCACGGCGAACATCATCGACGTGGTCGTGGAGCACCGGCCGCTCGCGCAGCTGTGGCTCAACGCGGCCGTGCTCGCCGTGGTCCTGCTGCAGAACATCCCCGTCCACATGCTGTGGGTCCGGCAGATGAGCCTGATCGTGCGGGACCTCGGCACGGACCTGCGCTCGGCGCTCGCCGGGCGGTTGCAGCAGCTGTCGATCAGCTTCCACACGAAGGCGGGCGCGAGCCTGCTGCAGACGAAGGTCGTCCGCGACGTGGAGAACGTCGAGATGATGCTGCAGCAGGTGGCGGCGTCGGGGACGTCGGCGGTGCTGACCCTGGCCGGGGCGCTGAGCCTGACCGCGGTCCGGGTCCCGCAGTTCGTGCCGCTGTTCCTGCTGGTGGTGCCGGCGACCGCGGGGCTGGTCGCGATGGTGCGGCGGCGGTCCGGGGCCCGCAACGAGGAGTTCCGCCGCCGGGTCGAGGACCTCTCGGCCCGCGTCGACGAGATGGCGCACCTCATGCCGATCACGCGCGCGCACGCCCTGGAGACCGAGGCGCTGCACCGGGTCCGCGGGACCGTCGAGGAGGTGCGCGCGGCCGGCCGCCGGCTCGACCTGGTCAACGGCCGCTTCGGCGCGCTGTCGTGGGTGACGTACCAGCTGCTGGGCGCGGCCTGCCTGATCGCGGCGGGATGGGCGGCGTGGAGCGGGTTCGCGCCGGTCAGCGCCGGCGACGTGGTGCTGCTCAGCACGTACTTCGCGGTGCTGACGTCGTCGGTCATCGGGCTCTTCGGGCTGGCCCCGATCATCACCAAGGGGCTCGAGTCGATCCGGTCGATCGGCGAGGTGCTCGCCGCGCCCGACCTGGAGCGCAACGAGGGCAAGCAGGTCGTCACGACGGTCGCGGGCGCCGTGACGTTGCAGGGCGTCGGCTACCGGTACACCGACGGCGCGGACCCGGCGGTGAGCGGCGTCGACCTCGACGTGCGGCCGGGAGAGACGATCGCGTTCGTGGGCCCGTCCGGGTCCGGCAAGTCGACGATGCTCAACCTGCTGATCGGGTTCATCCGGCCGACCGAGGGCCGGATCCTGCTCGACGGCGTCGACATGGAGCGCATCGACCTGCGCAGCTACCGCCGCAGCGTCTCGGTCGTGCCGCAGGAGTCGGTGCTGTTCGACGGCACGATCCGCGACAACGTCACGTATGGGCTGCGCGGCATGACGGAGGAGACGGTGACGCGGGCGCTGCGGGACGCGAACGCCCTGGAGTTCGTGGAGCGGCTCCCCCACGGCTGGGACACCGTCGTCGGCGAGCGCGGCGCGCTGCTGTCCGGCGGCCAGCGGCAGCGGCTCGCGATCGCCCGGGCGCTGGTCCGGGACCCGCGGGTGCTCCTGCTGGACGAGGCGACCTCGGCGCTGGACAGCGAGTCCGAGGCGCTCGTGCAGGAGGCGCTGACCCGGCTCATGCGGGGGCGGACGACGTTCGTCGTCGCGCACCGGCTCGCCACGGTCCGCAACGCCGACCGGGTCGCGGTCCTGTCCGGCGGCCGGCTCGCCGAGCTCGGCACCCACGACGAGCTCCTCGCGGCCGGCGGCACGTACGCGAGGCTGCACCGCCTCCAGCATGTGTAGCCACGCGCGAGCATCGTGGACGGGCGCGTGGACAGCCGCCCGCGAGCGGCGCGTGTGAGCGTCCCTCCCGGGGTCTGCGACACTGGGCAGGTGAAACCCGGTGCGTCTGACGAGCTGGCCAGCGCGAGCCTGGTCGAGCTCGCCATGTCACGGCTGCGCCGGGAGATCCTCAGCGGCGCCACCGACCCCGGCGAGCGGCTCGTGGAGGAGCAGCTGACCCGCAGGTTCGGCATCAGCCGCGCCCCGCTGCGGGAGGCGCTGCGCCTGCTCGCGCAGCAGGGCCTCGTGGAGCACGTGCCGCGGCGCGGGGTTCGGGTCGCCACGCTCTCCGCCGACGACATCCAGGAGTTGTACGCGGTCCGCGACGTCCTCGAGCGGCACGCCGTCTCCGCCACCACATCCGACGCGGACCTCGCCGGTGTCGCCGCCGCGGTGAAGGCGCTGCAGGAGGCCGACGCCCGCGGCGACCAGTTCGACGTGGCGACCGCCCACCGGGAGTTCCACGTCGCGGTCGTCGCCCTCGCCGGCAACCGCCAGCTGACCCAGGTCTACGAGTCGATCCTGGTGAAGATCCAGCTGTACATGGCGCTGAACCTGCGCCGCGAGGCCGAGGTCGCCCGCCCGCACGACGGCGTCCACCGCCACGAGCGGCTCTTCGAGGCCGTGTCGGCCCGCGACTCGGCCGCCGTGCTCGCGGCGCTGGACGAGCACGGCGCCCGCTCGTACATCGGCTGACGACGCTGGACGCGAGGCGGTCGGCCCCGCAGGCGCCGGCGGCCGGTTGGGCGGCACCTCGGGCAGCGTCGCGGCGAACGCCTCGCGGGCGTGGTGCGGGAGCAGCCAGCCGCCGTCCATGCTGACCCGCACGCCCGCCGAGGCGCCCGGCGTGCCGCGGGCGGGGGTCAGCCGCTCGGCGAGGTCCAGCCGGAGTGCGAAGGCACCGGTGGCGGCGCGGCGGACGGCACGGGCACGGGCTCCGCGGCGGGCTGGACGGTGGCCCAGGCCGCCGACGGCGCGGCGGTGGCGGGGACGGTCCAGCCCGCGGGCATCGGGTACTCCGGCAGCGGCTGCGCCGCGAGGGCCGCGACGAACGCGGGGTGCGGGCGCCGCGGCTCCAGCCACAGGCCGTCGCGGCTGACCCGGACGCCGGCCACGGCTACGCGGGTGCCGCGGGCGACGACGATGAGCCCGGCACCCATGCAGGCCACCGTGACGGCGATGGCGGCGAGCGCGGCCGTGCCGTGGACCCGCTCGCTCAGGTACAGGGCGGCGACGAGGCCGGCGACGATCGTGGCGGCGCCGGCGGCGATCCGGGCGGCGCGGCGCAGGCCGCAGCGGTGGCACGACGGCCAGGCCGGCGCGAGCGCCTCCTTGCGCAGCGGCCTGAGCAGGATCCGGTAGAGCAGGCGGCCGGCGAGCACCGCCAGGGGCCACGCCCACAGGGGCAGCGGCGACAGGAACACCATCGGCCGCATGCTGGTGGCGGGCCGCCCGTGGCGTGGGCAGATCGGCGGCACGAACGCGCCGGCGGGGATGCGGACGGGCGGCATGGCAGGCTCCGGGGGCCGAGGGGTCGGCGGGATTCTGCCACGCCGCGCGCCGTCCGGGAACCCGTCAGGGCAGCGGGGCGAGGATGGAACAGCTGCTGGTGGTGGCGCCGTCGGCGCCCGGGTAGCAGATGTCGGAGTCGGCGCCGCCGTTGAGGCTGTCGAACCCGGCGTCGCCGTACAGGACGTCGTTGCCGGTGCCGCCGTTGATGGTGTCGGCGCCCTGCCGGCCGCGGAGGATGTCGGGGCCGCCGCCGCCGTTGATGACGTCGTCGCCGGAGTAGGTGGTGCACGGCGGCGGCGCCTGGATCGCGGTGGGCACGAGCAGCCCGCCGCCGGACGGGAAGGGCTGGCACGGCGTGGTGTACCAGCCGCCGTCGATGACGTTGGCGTTGCCGTCGCCCGTGAGGGTGTCCGCGGCGCCACCGCCGGTGAGGTTCTCGACCTCCTGGTACACGTCGGACTCGCCGGTCAGCGGGTCGCCGCCGTGCGCCGGGCTCACCAGGGTCGCGGTGATCTTCGCGGTCCGGCCCTGGAACGTGACGGTGTCCGAGCCGGTGCCGCCGTTGATCCAGTCGTCGCCGGGGCCGGAGTGGATGACGTCGTCGCCCGGGCCGCCGGACGCGTCGCCGGCCGCGGCGGGCGTGGCGTGGCCGCCCATCTTGATGACGTCGTTCCCGTCGCCGCCGGAGGCGTGCACGTTGGACGTGGTGCGGTTGTCGATGACGTCGTCGAGGTCGGAGGTCTTGATGTCCAGGAAGGTCGCCGCATGCACACAGTGGACGGTGGTCTGGGTGGCGTACGGATAGCTGCAGGTGCTGCCGTCAGGCGTGCTGAACGTGATCGGGTAGACGTCGGTGAAGGCGACGACACCGGGCGACGGGTTGCTGACGGTGAGCCGGTTGGCCTGGTTGAGCGCCGCCTCGTAGTGCATCTCACCGCTCATGGTGAGGGTGGCGACCAGTGGTTCCGCGTGGGCGGGACCCACGGCGGCGACGGTGCAGCCGACACCGAGGATCACCGCGAGTCCGAGCCGGGACAGTCGTCTCATCGCGGCAGGGTCGCAGTGACGGCGATCACATACGAGCAACTGTCGGGTACCGGCCTCCGGACATCGACGCGTTACACGGGCCGCGGTTCGGCGTAACAGAACTGTCGACAATCGACAGCATGCCCGCACTCGACGGGACCGCCGAGGAGCCGACCGCGGCGCACGGGTTCCTGTGCGAGGCCTCCGCGGCCGGCACCGCGCGGGACATCACCGCCAGCGGGGGCCTTTCGGGCACACCGTCACTTGGAGGGGCAATGACTGCAAGCATCGGCCCGGTCGTCGAGGCCCGGCCCTACGCCTGGCCGTACGACGGCTCGGTCCCGGTCGGGCGCACGGCGCTGCTGTGCATCGACTGGCAGACGGACTTCTGCGGACCGGGCGGCTACGTCGACAGCATGGGCTACGACATCGGCCTGACCCGGGCGGGCCTGCCGGCGACCGCGAAGCTGCTCGACCACGTGCGCGGGCTCGGCATGCTGGTCGTGCACACCCGGGAGGGCCACGACCCGGACCTGTCGGACCTGCCGCCCAACAAGCGCTGGCGGTCCGCGCGGATCGGCGCGGAGATCGGCGCCGCCGGCCCGTGCGGGCGGATCCTCGTCAAGGGGGAGCCGGGCTGGCAGATCGTGCCGGAGGTCGCGCCGGCGCCCGGCGAGGTCGTCGTCGACAAGCCCGGCAAGGGCGCGTTCTACGCCACCAACCTGGACCTGGTGCTGCGCACGCGCGGCATCACCCACCTCATCCTCACCGGCATCACGACCGACGTGTGCGTGCACACCACGATGCGCGAGGCGAACGACCGCGGCTACGAGTGCCTCATCCTGTCGGACTGCACCGGCGCGACCGACCCGGCCAACCACGCCGCGGCGCTGCACATGGTCACCATGCAGGGCGGCGTCTTCGGCTGCGTGGCCACCTCCACCGACGTCATCGCGGCGACCGTGTCCGGCACGGTGGTCTGAATGGCCACGGTGGACGCCTCGCCCGGGCCCTTCACCTTCGACCCGGCGAGCACCGCGCTCCTCGTCATCGACATGCAGCGCGACTTCATGGAGCCCGGCGGCTTCGGCGAGACCCTCGGCAACGACGTCGCCCAGCTGCGCCGCGTCATCGAGCCGACGGCGGCGCTGCTCGTGGCCTGCCGGGCGCTGGGCCTCACGGTCATCCACACCCGCGAGGGGCACCTGCCGGACCTGTCGGACTGCCCGCCGGCGAAGCTCAACCGGGGCGAGCCCAGCATGCGCATCGGCGCGCCCGGGCCGATGGGCCGCATCCTGATCCGCGGCGAGCACGGCCACGACATCATCGACGAGCTGGCCCCGGCCAGCGACGAGCTGGTCATCGACAAGCCCGGCAAGGGCGCCTTCTACAACACGTCCCTCGGCGACGTCCTCGCCGCGCGCGGGATCCGCAGCCTGGTCGTCACCGGCGTGACCACCGAGGTCTGTGTGCACACCACCGTCCGGGAGGCCAACGACCGCGGCTACGAGTGCCTCGTGCTGTCGGACTGCGTCGGCTCCTACTTCCCGGAGTTCCAGGAGGCGGGCCTGCGGATGATCGCCGCGCAGGGCGGCATCTTCGGCTGGGTCGCGCCCTCATCCTCGTTCATCGCCGCACTGCAACCCTCTCCGCAGAGGACGTGAGACATGACCACTCCCGCTTCGCTCAAGGTCCCGTGGTGGGTCCGCGGTGACACCAACGCGTTCTTCGGCTTCGGCGTCAACGTGCTCGTGAACGTGCTGACCCTGACGTCACTGTGCCTGTTCGTGGTGAAGCTCAGCGAGCGCGACGTCTTCCACGCGATCCTGCCGGCGCTCGGCATCGCGCTCGTCGCCGGCAACGTCTACTACACGTTCCTGGCGCGGCGCCTGGCCCGCAAGGAGAACCGCACCGACGTCACCGCCCTGCCCTACGGGCCGAGCGTGCCGCACATGTTCATCGTCATCTTCGTCATCATGCTGCCGGTCTACCTGAAGACCGACAACCCGACGCTGGCCTGGAAGGCCGGTCTGGCCTGGGCCTTCATCATCGGGGTCATCGTCATCATCGGCGCGTTCGTCGGGCCGTACATCCGCAGGTACGCGCCGCGGGCGGCGCTGCTGGGCACCCTCGCCGGCATCTCCATCACGTTCATCTCGATGCTGCCCGCCGCCCGGATGTGGGACCTCGCGTGGGTGGCGCTGCCGGTGTTCGCGCTGCTGCTCATCGGCCTGCTCACCGACACGAGGCTGCCGGGCAACTTCCCGATCGGGCTCGCCGCGCTGCTCGTGGGCACCGCGATCGGCTGGGCCGGCGGCGCGATGGACGGCAACGCGGTCAGCGCCGCCGTCGACGACATCGGCTTCGCCCTGCCCGGCCTGCACCTGGACCTGCTCACCTCCGGCCTGTCCGACGTGGCGCCGCTGCTCGCGACCGCGATCCCCCTCGGCGTCTACAACTTCACCGAGGGAATGTCCAACGTGGAGAGCGCCGCGGCCGCCGGCGACAACTACAACCTGCGCAGCGTCCTGCTCGCCGACGGCGCCGGGGCGCTGATCGGCGCGGCGCTCGGCTCACCGTTCCCCCCGGCCGTGTACGTCGGGCACCCTGGCTGGAAGAAGGCCGGCGGTGGCAGCGGCTACTCGATGGCGACCGGCGTCGTCATCGCGATCCTGTGCTTCCTGGGCCTGTTCGGCTTCCTCGGCGCCATCTTCCCGCTGCCGGCGATCGTGCCGATCCTGCTCTACATCGGACTGCTGATCGGCGCGCAGGCCTTCCAGTTCTCCCCCAAGGCGCACGCCGCGGCGGTCATCGCGGCGCTGATCCCCAACATCGCCCAGTGGGCCACCAGCCAGATCGACAACTCCCTGGCGGCCGCGGGCACCACCGCCGCCGAGGTCGGCGACGCCGCGCTCGCCGGCAACGGCGTCGTCTACAGCGGCCTGCTCACCCTCGGCCAGGGCGCGATCCTCGCCGGCCTCGTGTTCGGCTCGATCGTCGCGTTCATCATCGACAAACGCTTCATCCACGCGGGAATCTTCGCCCTCGCGGGCGCGGCGCTGGCCTTCGTCGGACTGATCCACGGCGAGAAGGTCGCCTGGAACGCCAACGGGCAGGTCGCGCTCGGCTACCTCTTCATCGCGGTGGTGTGCGGCCTGTTCGCCCTGAGCCGCCCCGAACCCCGGCCGAAGGACGCCGACGAGCTCGAGCTGGACCGCCTGCACGGCGAAGCCCCACCGGCTCCCGCTCCGGCGGCCTCTGCCCCCGCACCACCGGCCTCCGCCCCGGCCGCCGCTCCGGCGGCGTAGCCCTCCCCGACTGCGCGGTGGTCCCCCGTCCTCCCTGGGGACCACCGCGCGACCAGCACCGTGCAAGCCAGTCGCGTCAGAAGGGACACCCGTGCGGATCAACAGGGACGACATCGTCGCCGAGGTGGAGGCGGCGTTCGTGGCGTACGAGAAGGCGCTCGTCGCCAACGACGCCACCGCCCTCGCCGAGGCGTTCTGGGACTCCCCGGCCGTGGTCCGCTTCGGCGTCGCGGACCACCAGACCGGCGCCCGCGAGCTCCGCGACTGGCGGTCCGCGCAGCGGCCGCTCCCGCCGGGCCGCCGGCTGTTCGGCACGAGGATCACCACGTTCGGCACCGACCTGGCCACCGTCACCACGATGTTCGACTACCCCGGCACCGACGACCGTCCCGGACGGCAGTCCCAGACCTGGGTCCGCCTCCCGGAGGGCTGGCGCATCGTCCACGCCCACGTCTCCCATCCCCGCGGCGACTGAGCGGCCTTTCAGGCGGCCGACAGCCGTCCCCGCCCCTGATGCGACAGCTGGTACGCGGCGACGAGGAGCAGCACGCCGCTGGCGATCGCGTACACCCCGATCGCCCACGCGATCGCGACCGCGCCCGCCTCGGGCCGCACCACCACGAACAGCCCGGCCACCACCGAGATCGCGCCCACCAGCGCCAGGGTCCAGCCGCCGTGCTGGCGGGCGGCGAGCCACAGGTCGGCGACGCCGGTCACGATCGCCCAGGCGCCGACGATGACGGCCAGCACCACCCCGGTGATGCCCGGCCACACGATGGCGAGGACCCCGACGACGAGCCCGAACAGCCCGGCGACCGCCCGCGCCAGCCGCGGCCCGTTGCCGTCGGCGAAGCCGGTGACCGGGTTCGTGGCGCCCGCGGAGGGGCGCATGGCGTGGACGAGCTGCTCGATGCCGGTCGCGATCGTGAAGATGCCGAACAGCACCGCGAGCGCGATCACCGTCACCCCGGGCCAGATGATCGCGACGATGCCGAACACGACGGCGAGGACGCCTCGCACACCGAGCAGCCACGCTTCTCTTCTGAGCATCATGCCCTCCTTGCGAGTCGGTCTTCGAGTTCGTCGATCCGGTCGAGCAGGTCCAGCACCACGCCGACGGCGGCGTAGTTGAGCGTCAGGTCGTCGTGCAGCCGGCGGATGCGGGCGACGGTGGCCAGCTCCCGGACGGCGAAGCCGGGTGCGCCGTCCGGGAACGTCGTGACCTCCACCAGCCCGAGCGTGACCAGCCGCGCCACGAGCTCGGGGTGCAGCCCGGCCGCCGCGGCGAAGTCGGGCAGGGTCAGTTCGTCGGGAAGCCGCGCCGCCCGCACCAGTGGAAACGTCATGCCGGGCTCCGGGGGTCGGTCGTGGACGCCGCGGCGAGCTCCGCGTACAGGCGCCGCTCGCGCTCGGACAGGTCCGGCGGGACGACGATGCGGACCTTGGCGTACAGGTCGCCGGCGGCGCCGCGCGGGTTGGGCAGGCCGAGCTCGGGCAGGCGCAGCCGCCGGCCCGACGACGAGCCGGGCGGCACGTCCAGGCGCACCGGACCGGCCGGGGTCTGCACCCGCACGGGTGCGCCGAGCGCCGCCTCCCACGGCGCCACCGGCAGCTCGACCAGGATGTCGCGGCCACGGACCCGGTACCGGGGATGCGGCGACAGACGGACGACGAGGTAGAGGTCCCCGTCCGGCGCGCCACCGGTGCCCGGCCAGCCCTGACCGGCGAGCCGGACGCGCTGCCGGTCGGCGACGCCCGCCGGGATGTCCACTGTGTACTGCCGGGGCCGTCCCGTCGGTCCGGGCAGCGTGATCGTGCGCCGGCCGCCGTGGTACGCGTCCTCGACGGAGACGGCGAGCTCGGCCTGGTTGTCCGCGCCGGCCCGCCCCTGGGAACCCTTCCCGTCCCGGGAAGCGTTCCCGTCCTGGGAGCCGGACCGGTCCCGTGCGCCGGCCTGGTTCGCGGGGCCGGTGGGGTCGCCGGGAGCCGCCTGGTCCCGGGGGCCCGGCTGGTTGTACGGGGGCTGGCGGCGCTGCGGCCCGGGGGCCTGGCGTCCGGGGGCGGCCGCCGGACCGGGACCGCCCCGCTGGAACAGGCTGCCGAGCCAGTCGTCGGCGGCCGCCTGGGTCGCGTCGTAGTCGCGGCGGCGGCGCGGGTCGGACAGCACCCGGTACGCCTCGGCGATCCTCTTGAAGCGCTCCTCCGCGCCGGGTTCGCGGCTCACGTCAGGGTGGTGCAGGCGGGCGAGGGTCCGGTACGCGCGCCGGACCTCCTCCCGGCGGGCGTTCCTCGGCACGCCGAGGTCTGCGTAGTAGTCGCGGGTGTCAACCGTCGTCATCGGTACCCCCAACTCGTGCGCCGACCGCGTCGACCGGCGAGCGGCCCCGCGAGGGGCGGCATCGCCGTGTCGCGCGCCTGGACCCGGCCGCTCAGGTCATGCCGCTGCGACCGACCTGGCCCGTGCTGCCGGTGCCGGTGCTTCCGGCCTGCTGGCTCGCCGGCCGTGGACGGGACTGGCCCTCACGCATCTGCTTCGCCTGCGCCGCGGGCGTGTCGGCGGGGTCGGTCTGCGGCGGCCGCCCGGCCCGCGCCTGCTGCTGCCCGGCGCCCGTGCCCTGCGGGCCGGTGCCGGTGGCCCGCTGCTCCAGGCCGGGCCGGGCCGCCGACGACTGGACGGTGATGCGGCGGGGCTGCTCGCCGCGCGCCTTGGGCGCCACGATCGTGAGCACGCCGCTGTCGAGGTTCGCCTCGACCCGGTCGCCGTCGATGTCGCCCGGCAGCGCGACGAGGAACTCGAACTCGCCCTCCTGCCGCGCGTGATGGTGCATCGTGCCGGTCCGGGTCCGGGCACGGTAGCTGCCGGCCACCCGGATCTCGTTGTCCCGCAGGTCGATCCGCACGTCGGCGGCGTCGACGTCGGGCAGGTCCAGGTCGACCCGGTAGGTGTCGGTGGTCTCCTCGATGTCGACCGGCACGCCACCGATGCGCGGCATCGCCGCCGCCGGGAACGGGAACGCCCGGCCGGGTCGGGTCACCAGGAATGCCATCAGTAGGTCTCCCAACGGTGAGGGGATGTACGCGGCCATGCTGGGCGCGCGCCGGGTGACCCCGTCCCACCTCCGGCGGATGAGCGGACGTGTTAGGCCCGTTCGCTCCCTGCTGGTGATGGTGCTTCACCTGCGGGCTGGGGAGCGTTCCTCGCATGTATGAAGACGTGTTCATCACGGAGGTCCGCGAGAAGACCGGCCTTGCCACCGCCGAGGAGACCCGGCGCGCGGTCCGGGGTGTACTGCACGCCCTCGCCACGCGCCTGCCCGACGGCTGGGTGCACCACCTCGCGGCGGAGCTGCCACCGACGCTCGCGGAACCCCTGTGGTCCTATCAGCACCTGTACGACCAGGAGGTCCACGTGGACTTCCTCGCCGACGTCGCCGCCCGTGCGGCCGTGCCACCGGCCCTCGCCGAGCCCCTGGCCCGCGCGGTCTTCGCCGTCATCGCGAGCGCCGGCGACCCGGCCCTGCTGCGCCGCGTGTACGCCCCGCTGACCAGCGACATCCTCGCGCTCACCGCGTCCGACCGCTCCCTCCTGCCCGTCTGATCCGGGCCCGGAGGCGGCACCCACAAGGACCCCGTCCGAGCCTGGGCGGGGTCCCCGCAACCCGGCCGGCGCCGCCGGGACGGGGGTGGGACGCGACCGCGCCGGCGCGGCACCCCCCTCGCGGCTGACGGCGGCACGCATCGACGGCTGCGGGTATCGTCGCTCGGATGGCTGCCGTGTGCGGGATCGACGACTGTGGCGTGCTGGCGATCGGGAGGTGTCGGGACTGCGGCAACGCGTTCTGCATGTCGCACCAGGGGCGCAACCCTGCCTCCGGCGACGGCTACGCCGCGCTGTGCGAGCCGTGCGCCGCCCGCCGCCACGCCGCCACCGCCTCGAACCGTGACGTCGCCCCCGTGCAGCGCCTCGGCGACGAGCAGCGCTGGGTCATGTCGGGCCAGGCCGTCCGCGACCTGACCGCGAAGGGTGTGCCGGCGCTGCCGGTGATCGAGCAGCGCCGCCGCGCCGTGAAGCTCCGCTTCGGCGGCGAGCGCGTCGAGATCGACGAGATCGAGGTCGGCACGCTGTGGGTCCTCGGCAGGTTCGAGTGGACGCAGCCGGTCGACGGCGTCGCCGAGACCCGGGAGCGCACCACCGGCCTGCTCGCCGAGCCCCGCGGCGGCTACCCGGTCGCCGCGTTCCGCCAGGCGGTCGCCCGCTGCCGCGTCACCGAGCTCGGCGCCACCCTGGTCCGCGACGGGGGCGCCGAGCTGGAGGCCCGCGCCGTCCCCCTGCTCGCCCAGGCCGCCCGCCGCCTCCTGCGCTGAACCGCGCCGGACAAGGCCCGCCGCGCTGATCGTGCGACCCCGAATGACACGTTCGGTAGTTGACCCTGGCGGCGGCGGTACGCCAATCTGGCTGCCATGCTGTCGTGGGGGCGCTTCCGGCGGTCCGCGCCCGACCTTGCCGCGGCAGGGCGGGCGCTGCTGTACCGCAGCGGGGTCGGGCTGGCGTACCTCGGGACGGTGCGGGTCGACGGCGGGCCGCGGGTGCACCCGGTCAGCCCGCTGCTGGTCGAGGACGGGCTCTACGCGCTGCTCATGGTCTCGCCGAAGCTGGAGGACCTGCTCCGGGACGACCGGTTCGCGCTGCACACGTTTCCGCTCGGGGACACCGAGGACGCGTTCTACCTGACCGGGCGGGCCCGGTTCCCGCGCGAGGAGGCGCTGCGGCGCAGCGTCGCGGCGGCGTTCCTCGCCGAGCGGGCCATGTCGGGGCCGCCGCCCGGCTTCGGGCAGAACGTGCTGGTCGAGCTGGTCGTGGAGACATGCGTGCTGAGCCGGGCGGGCGAGCAGATCACCTGGGCGGCGGCCGGCCCCTACCGGCACGAGGTCGGCCGCCACCGCGCGATGCGCTGAGCCCGGAGGCCACCGCGCACCGCGCTGAGCCCAACGGCGCTACCGCGAGTACGCCTCCAGCTCCCACAGCGAGTAGCCGTAGCCGGTGGCGCGGGCGACGCCGGCCATGCGGACGTAGCGGGCGCTGACCGGGGCGAAGGTCACGCTGTCGGTGCCGCCGTTGCCCGCGTCGATCGTGGCCGCGGTGGTCCACGCGGTGCCGTTGGCGGACACCTCGATGCGGTAGCGGGTGCCGTACGCGGCCTCCCACCGCAGGATCACCCGCCGCAGGGTGCGGGCCGAGCCGAGGTCGACGGTCAGGGACTGGTCGTCGCTCCACCAGCTCGCCCAGCGGGTGGTCGGGTCGCCGTCGACGGCGGCGCCGGCGCTGTAGCCGATGAACGTGCCGTTGCCGGTCGCCTTGCGGCCGAGGGCGAGGTTGGTGATGTCGTCGCCGCGTTTCGCCGGGAACGACACGACCTGCTGGTAGGTGGGGCGGTTCTGCCAGGAGATCTTGTCGTGGGTGATGCCGCCGAGCGGGGACTGGACGATGCTGTCGGCGCACCACTGGTCGCCGGCGCCGCAGGAGGCGTCGCCGGGGTAGGTGGTGGTGGTCGGCTCGGCCGCCGCGGCCGCGAGGGTCGAGGACAGCGTGGCGCGGCAGGCGGCCGGCGTGCCGCAGTAGGTGCGGCCGAGACCGCCCCGGACGGGGTCGCCGAGGACCGTGCGGAGGTCCTTGTCGAGGTACCCCCACCAGCCGTTCTGGAACGACGAGCCCTTGTGGCTCTGCGACTGGTTCAGCGACGTGGCGCCGGTCGATCCGGTGAAGCCGGACGGCGACTCGTCGATCTGCAGGGCGCCGGTGAGGGCCGTGTACACGTCGTCGCCCAGGCCGGGCTTGAAGACGCCGGCGATCAGCTTCGGCCACCAGGCGTCGAAGAGGCGGATGGCGTCGGCGTGCTGGTACACGTGGGACCCCGGCGCCGTCTCGATCCGCTTCGCGCCGGCCGCCTGCCACGCGGCCAGCGCGGCGTAGGACGGCGCTCCGGGGCCGAGGATGCGCAGCAGCTCCGGCAGCAGCGCCTCGGCCCGCAGGTCGGTGACGGCGGCGTCCTCGACGAGGCGCACCACCGCCGCCCGGTCGACCTTGCCGCCGCCGGCGAGGGCGGCCTTGACCCGACGGTCGAGCAGGTCGGCGCGGTGCACGGCGCCGAAGCTGAAGTTGCCGTCAGCGGCGCTGTAGCCGGCCGCCTGCTTGTTGTTCCAGCTGACGAAGTAGTCCTGGCCCGCCGACTGGGGGTGCTGCGCGACGGTCGTGTAGTCGGCGGTGTTGGTGTCGGGGTTCCAGTTCTGCCACTCGTAGGCGGCCTCGGCGCGGGTCGGCAGGTTCGGGTTCGCGCCCGCCTTTCGGACCGGGTTGGCGCCGGAGTTGAAGTACGCGGTGTCGGTCGCGTTCACGTAGAACCAGTTGAACGCGTAGCCGACGTCCGCGGCGGAGGCGATGAACGCCGCCGGCGAGCCCATCGCGGCCGGGTCGTTGAACGCCTGGAACCCGATCGCGGAGTCCGCCTCGTGCCGGTAGGTGGAGCGCAGCCGGGTGAAGGCGACCGGCACGCCGCCGGCCTTGCCGCGCCAGGCGACGAGCCCGTACTTCGTGCGGAACGTGGTCAGCCGGTAGAAGCCCGCCGGCGTCGGGTCGGCGAGCGTCGGCGTCCACGCGTTGGTGCGGGTCAGCGCCTCCATCGGCGTGCACGTGCCGTGGAACAGGTAGCCGGAGGACTGGACGGTCGGCGCGGAGCCGTCGGTGTTGCACAGCGGCACCGAGTAGGTGTCGGTGATGTCCTGCTCGGCGGAGGTGGCGCTCCAGGCGTAGTCCTGGCCGCGGCCGAGCAGCACGTACAGGTTGAGGCCGGCGAACGCGACACCGTGCGCGCTGATCCCGGGGCCCTGCAGCTCCTGCAGCATCAGCAGCTGCGGCGAGAAGTAGCCGGTCTGCGGGCCGAACACCGCGATCGGATGGCCGGTCGCGGAGTGTGCGGCGTCGACGACGACCGCGTTGGACATGCCCTTGTGCTGGGCCGAGAACGAGCCGGTGGCGGCCGCGGTCCCGGAGCCGGTGGGGTCGAAGACGACCGGCTGCGCGGTGACGGTGCCCGCGTCCGGCAGCGCGACGCCGGGCGCGTCCGGGTCGGCGGCGCCGTAGGGGAACGACTGTCCGTTGTGGAGGGTGAGGACCGCCTCGGGGTCGTTCTGGCCGCGGAACGCCGCCCAGAGGCGGTCGCCCTCGACGGGTCCGTAGCGGGCGCGGGCGGTCACCCGCACCAGGGCCGACTCCACCTCGCCGCCGCCACCGCCGCCGAAGAGGCCGCCGACGACGCCGGCGATCGCGATCAGGTCGGTCGTCTTGAACTGCTCCGGCCCGCCGGCGTTGGTGACCGCGTCGAGGTGCCCGGTCAGCACGTACTCGCCGGGGCAGTTGCGGCCGGACATGCAGGCGGCGATGTAGGCGTTGACGCCGGCGACGTAGTCCTGCACGTCGGTGTAGAGCTGCGCGCCGCGCGGGCCCTTGGTCCGCAGCTGCTCGACCTGGGCCTGCAGGTCGGCCTCGGTGTAGGGGGCGTTGCGCCAGATGCTCTGCTCCAGCTCGCGGTTGCCCGGGGAGCCGCCCGCGAACGGGGTCAGCTGCCCGCGGCCGACCCGGCGCAGCAGGTCCATGACGAACAGCCGGTCCTCCGCGCCCGCGTAACCGGCGCCGAACATGGTGCCGGCGCGGGTCGTGCCGGTCACGTGCGGCACGCCGGCGCTCTTGTCCCGCACGATCGTGACGTCGGCGCGCGGGCTGTAGGTGCGCTCGGCCTGGCCGGCGGGGACGCCGAAGGAGGCGCTGTTGTAGAAGCGGTCGATCTGCTCGCCCGTGAGGCCGGTGTACGCGGAGACCAGGTCCGCGTACCTGCCGAGCTGGTCGGCGGAGTGCGGTGGCCGGTAGCCGAGCGCCTGGTGCGCCAGGATGTCGGCGAGGGTGGCGTTGCCGTTCTGGCCGGGCGGGACGATGTCGTCGCACTCGTCGAGGCAGTAGTCCGTGGGGACGAGGACGGCGGCGGGAGCCTGCACGGGGGTTGCGACGAGCACGCCGGCCGTGATGAGCAGTGCCGCGGCGGCGCGTTTCAGCAGGGGCAGGGACATGGCGGATCCCTTCCGGGGGTCGCGAGTCAATGTGAATACGACTCGGGTTACCGGATGGTAACAACGACATCCATCACTGAACAGAGGTTCAGCCGTCCGTGTCGACCGGGCTGGGCTAGGCTCCCTGAGGTGATCGCAGGGTGATCGTCGTGCACGCAGCCTGGCTCGACGGCCGCCTCTGCCTCTGGGCCGAGGACACCGACACGCCGCCCGCACCGCGGCGGGGGCGCCGGCCGAGGATCCCCGCGCACCCGTTCGCCGTCCGCGGCCTCCGCCTCGACGAGGACACCGGCCTCCAGGCGACCCGCACGCTCACCCTCCCCACCCGCGGCGACCTGCCCGAGCCGTCGCCCGCCGCGTCGGTGCGGCTCCCGCCCGCCGACGCCCCGCTCCGGCTCAGCGAGTGGACCGTCGACACGATCGAGTACGACGCGGACGACGCCTACGCCCTCCTGCGCTCCAGCCTCGTGGCGATCACCGGCGACGACGGCAACGACGACTTCGTCTTCGGCGAGACCATCCGCGCCCTGGCCACGGTGGCCACCTTCGCCGGCTCCCTGGTCCGCCGCGGCCGCATGCTGCCGGGGCTGACCGGCGCCGAGGCCCGGTGGGTCCCGGTGCTGACCGGACGGGACGCCGCATACACGCGCTCCCTGGCGCTGTCGCTGCCGCAGGCCGTGCTCGGCGGCGCGCCCTCCCGGGCGGCGCTGCTCACCGAGGTGCTCGACACACTCGTCGACGCCGCCGCCCGCGCCGTGCTCCCGCCCGCCACCCACCGGCTCACCGGCGTCGCCGGCGCCTGGCTCACCGCGCTCACCGGCACGGACCGTGCCGTCGAAGGGTCCCCGGCCGAGCTCGACGCCCTGGGCGACGACCTGCGGGCATGGCAGGCCGACGCGGTCGGCGGCGCGGTCCGGGCCTGCTTCCGGCTCGCCGCACCCCCCGACCCCGGCACCATCGAGTACGCCCGCCTCGACCTGGACGACGACGAGGAGCCGCAGTGGCGCCTGGAGTTCGCGCTGCAGGCCGCCGACGAGCCCAGCCTCGTCGTCGACGCCGCCACCGTCTGGCAGTCGCCCGGCCCGATCGAGCTGTCCCAGTGGCAGGTCCCCGCCCCGCAGGAGACGCTGCTCACCGAGCTCGGCCGGGCCAGCCGTCTGTACCCGGCCCTGGAGGACTCGCTGCGCGCGGCCCGGCCAGCCGCGCTCACCCTCGACACCGCCGGCGCGCACCAGCTGCTCAGCGAGCACGCGCCGCTGCTGTCGGCCGCCGGGTTCGGGGTGCTGCTGCCCGGCTGGTGGCGCAAGCCCCAGGCCAGGCTCGGCGCCCGGCTCACCGCCAGCAGCCCGTCCACGACCCAGCCCGGCACCGTCGCGACGAAGAGCGCCGTCGGGCTCGGCTCCGTCGTCGACTACCGGTGGGAGCTCGCCATCGGCGGCGACCCGCTCACCGGCGAGGAGATGCGCCGGCTCGCCGACTCGAAGGCGCCCCTCGTGCGGCTGCGCGGCGAATGGGTCGAGCTCGATCAGCGCCGCCTCGCCGCCGGCCTCGAGATCATGCGGCGGCAGGCTGAAGACGCCGAGATGACCGTCGCGGACCTGCTGCACCTCGCCGGCGGCGACGCCGAAGGCCCCGGCGGCCTGCCGGTCGAGGTGACCGCCGACGGATGGCTCGGCGACCTGCTGTCCGGCGACACCGAGGTGCGGGTCCCGGCCGCGACGCCGCCCGAGCGGTTCGAGGGCAGCCTCCGCCCGTACCAGCTGCGCGGCCTCAGCTGGCTCAGCTTCCTCGAATCGGCCGGGCTCGGCGGCATCCTCGCCGACGACATGGGCCTGGGCAAGACCGTCCAGCTCCTCGCCCTGCTCGCCGGCGACGCGCCCGGCCCGACGCTGCTGATCTGCCCGATGTCGCTGGTCGGCAACTGGCAGCGGGAGGCGGCGAAGTTCGCGCCGGCCCTGCGGGTGCACGTCCACCACGGCGCCGAGCGCGCCCGCGGCGCCGACTTCCGCGCCGCCGTCGCCGCGTCGGACCTCGTCGTCACCACCTACTCGATCGCCGCCCGCGACGCGGCCTCGCTGAAGTCACTGTCGTGGCACCGGCTCGTGCTCGACGAGGCGCAGGCGGTGAAGAACGCCGCCACCAAGCAGGCCGTCGCGGTCCGCGGGCTGCCGGCCCGGCACCGCATCGCGGTCACCGGCACCCCGGTGGAGAACCGGCTCGCCGACCTGTGGTCGATCATGGACTTCGCCAACCCGGGGCTGCTCGGCAGCGCCACGAAGTTCCGCGAGCGCTTCGCCGAGCCCGTCGAGCGCCGCGGGGACGCCGACGCCGCCGCCCGGCTGCGCCGCATCACCCAGCCCTTCGTGCTGCGCCGGCTCAAGACCGACCGCACCATCATCTCCGACCTGCCGGAGAAGCTGGAGATGGAGGTGCTGTGCAACCTCACCCGCGAGCAGGCGTCGCTCTACCAGGCCGTCGTCGACGAGATGCTCGGCAAGATCGAGCGCAGTGAGGGCGTCGCCCGGCGCGGCCTGGTCCTGGCGACCATGACCCGCCTCAAGCAGATCTGCAACCACCCGGCGCACGCGATGCGCGACGGCAGCCGCCTCGCCGGGCGCAGCGGCAAGCTGCAGCGCCTGGAGGAGATCCTCGACGAGGTCCTCGCCGCCGGCGAGCGCGCCCTCGTCTTCACCCAGTACGCGGAGTTCGGCGGCATGCTCCGGGCGCACCTGTCCGCCCGGCTCGGCCGCGAGGTCGCGTACCTGCACGGCGGCCTCGACAAGCCGGCCCGGGACGCGCTCGTCGCCCGCTTCCAGGCCGCGACGCCGTCGTCGCCGCCGGTCTTCGTGCTGTCGCTGAAGGCCGGCGGGACGGGCCTGACCCTCACCGCCGCCAACCACGTCGTGCACGTCGACCGCTGGTGGAACCCCGCCGTCGAGGACCAGGCGACCGACCGCGCGTTCCGCATCGGGCAGCGCCGCGCCGTGCAGGTCCGCAAGTTCGTCACCGCCGGCACGGTCGAGGAGAAGATCGCCGCGATGATCACCGAGAAGCGCGGCCTCGCCGCGAAGATCGTCGGCACCGGCGAGCAGTGGCTGACCGAGCTGTCCACCGCCGAGCTGCGCTCGCTGCTGGCCCTGGAGGCCGGGGCGGTCGTCGAGTAGCCCGTAGACTGCACCGGTGTTCGTGATCACGCTCAGCTACCTGGTCGACGTCGAGCAGATCGACGAGGCGATGCCCGCGCACCGCGAGTGGGTCGACGCCCAGTACGACGACGGCATCTTCCTCGCCTCCGGGCCGCGGGTCCCCCGTGAGGGCGGCGTCATCCTCGCCGCCGGCGTCCCCCGCCCGGAGCTGGAGGCGCGGCTGTCGCTCGACCCGTTCATGCAGAAGAACCTCGTCGCCTACGACGTCGTCGAGTTCGTCGCCCGCGCCGTCAAGCCCGGCCTGGAGGCGCTGCGCGCATGACGACCCCGGAGTACTGGGGATCACGGACCGTCAAGGTCGAGGGCGGGCTCCGGGCCCGCAGCACGCGCGGCGACATCGGCGAGAGCTGGTGGAGCAAGCGCTTCCTCGCCGTCCTCGAGTCGTTCGCGCTCGGCACCCGCCTCACCCGCGGCCGCAACTACGCCCGCGCCGGGCAGGTCCTGTCGCTGACCGTCGAGCCCGGCGAGGTCGCGGCGGTCGTGCAGGGGTCGCGGCCCACGCCGTACCAGGTGAGCATCGCGCTGCAGGTGTTCGGCGACGACGTGTGGGGCCGGGTCGAGGCCGCCCTGGCCGCGGAGGCCCTCGGCGCCGCGAAGCTCCTCGCCGGCGAGCTGCCGCCGCACGTCGAGGACGTGTTCGCCGAGGCCGACGCGCCGCTCTTCCCCAGCCGCGTGTACGACCTGGCGATGCGCTGCTCCTGCCCCGACGCCGCCGTGCCGTGCAAGCACCTCGCGGCCGCGTTCTACCTCCTCGCGGAGCGCTTCGACGCCGACCCGTTCCAGATCCTGCTGTGGCGCGGCCGCGGCCGGGAGACGCTGCTGGCCAACCTGCGCGCCCTGCGCACGGGCACGGCCGCGGCGACGGTCGCGGCCACCGGGCCGGCGGAGCCGGTGCTGACGGGGGCGGCCCGGGTCCTCGCCGACATGGCCGAGCCGGAGGTGGAGCCGGAGCGCTTCTGGTATCCACCGGTGCCGCTCGCGGAGCCCGAGCCCGGCGCCGTCACGGGCCGGGACCTGCTGCTGCGCCAGCTGCCGACGCCGCCACCGGCACTGGGCGGCCGCGATCTGCTGTCCGCATTGCGCAGCTGGTACCGGTAGCGCCGTTCACGTTCGGGTAGGGTCGCGGGCATGACCGGTCCGCAACCGCCGCACCAGCCGGAGCCGTCGCCGCCCGGCCCGGCCGGACCGCACGACGCCCAGCCGACGAGCGCCCCACCGACTCCCCCGTCCGGGGCGCAACCGTCGTCCGGGGCGCCCCAGCCCGGTGGGCCGCAGCTGCCGGCCGCGGTCCACGCGTTCGGCACGCCGCAGCCGTTCGGTGCACCGCAGCCGTTCGGGGCGCCGCAACCATTCGGGGCGCCGCAGCCGTTCGGGACACCGCCCGGTGCCGCTCAACCACCGGCCACGCCACCACCGTCCGGGGCACCCCAACCATTCGGCGCCGCCCAGCCGCCGGGCACGCCGCCACCGTTCGGCACCCCACCGCCGTCGGGCGCGCCGCAGTCGTTCGGGCCGCCGCAGCCGTCGGGCGCGCCGCAGCCGTTCGGGCCGCCGCAGCCGTTCGGGCCGCCGCAGCCGTTCGGCGCGCAACCGCCCGGGGCCCCGCAACCGTTCGGCGCTCCGCAACCGTATGGGGCTCAGCAACCGTTCGGGGCGCCGCCGCAGCCGGCGCGGGACAAGCTGGTCGTCCCACTGATCATCATCGTCGCGACGCTGCTGGTGCTGTGCCTGGCGGGCGCCGCCGGCGCCGTCTACTTCCTGCGGGAGGAGCCCGGCGGCGACAAGACCTCCGAGATCGTCGGCGGCTGACCGTGCGGCGCGGTCGGCGGGTCACGGTCGCGATCCTGTGCGTGGCCGGCGCGCTCGCCGGCTGCGGCACCCCCGCCGGCACCGACGGCGACCTCACCAACGGCTGGCCGGCCCTGCCCGCCGCCTCCTACTCCCCGCCGGCCCAGGGGTCGTGCCTGCAGGGGGCCGTGGCCGCGTTCGAGCCGTCGGCGTCGCCGCTGCGGGCCGTCGACTGCGCCGAGCCGCACGCCGTCGAGGTCGTCGGCGGCGGCACCGTCCCCGACGCGCCCGCGCCGCCCGCCTGGGACAGCGACCCGAGCCGCGCCGCGTACGCCGAGTGCGACAAGGCCGCCACCGCCTACCTCGGCGGCGACTGGCGCACCGGACGGCTGTTCCCCGTCTTCCGCATGCCCGCGGCGGCGACGTGGCAGGCGGGCGGCCGCCGGTACCTGTGCGGGATCGCCGAGGCGTCCGACGACCTCTTCGCGCCGCAGGAGCGGACCGGCAGCGTCAAGGGCGGCCTGAGCGGCGGCACGGGCCCGCTCGCGCTGGCCTGCGTCCAGCTCTCCGGCGGCAACCTCGACGCCAAGGGCTTCTACGGCACCGTCGACGCGGTCAAGCCGGTGGCCTGCGACGCCCCGCACGACACCGAGTTCGTCGGCGCCTGGACGGCCCCCGCCGGCGGGTACCCGTCGCAGCAGAAGCTCAAGGAGCTCGCCGGCGACGCCTGCTACCTGAAGATCGCCCAGTTCCTCGGGCTCTCGCAGACGCAGCTGTTCCAGCGGGCCGACATCTACACGTTCTGGACCGGCCTGACCGCCAACCAGTGGGCCCTCGGCGACCGCACCGCCCACTGCTTCCTCAACGTGTCGAGCAAGACCCCGCTGCGCGTCTCGGTCCGCAACCTCGGCACGAAGCGGCTGCCGTGACGCTGACGCTGCCCGAGCCCTGCGTCGTCGTGCTCGTCGGGCCGGGCGGGGCCGGGAAGTCGACGTGGGCCGAGGCGCGCTTCGCCGCCGACCGGATCGTCAGCAGCGACCGGCTCCGCGCGCTCGTCGGCGCCGGCGAGGACGACATCACCGCCAGCGCCGACGCGTTCGCGCTGCTCGACACGGTCGTGGCGCAGCGGATGCGGCGGCGGCTGACCACCGTCATCGACACGCTCGGCCTGGACGCCCAGCGGCGGGCGGGCTGGATCGCCGCGGCGCGGGAGCACGGGCTGCCGGTGGTGGCGGTCGCGTTCGACACGCCCGCCGCGCAGTGCCGCGCCAGGAACCGGGACCGGGCCACGAAACGGATCCCGGCCGGCGTCCTCACCGCCCAGCTCCGCACCTGGGCCTCGACGAGGGACGCGCTCGCGTCGGAGGGGTTCGACGCCGTACACCTGGAGCGACCGACATCGGAGACGCCGGCGCGCACGGTGCCCGAGGCGTTCGTCGCGGACGCGCTGCGGGTGCTGCCGCTGCTGTGGGGCAAGGGCAGCCCCGGGTTCGAGGGACAGGCCCTGACGGTGCCGGAGGCGCTGTGCTACCCGCGGCCCGTACAGGAGCGGCTGCCGATCATCGTCGGCGGCAACGGCGCACGGCGCACGCTGCGGCTCGCCGCCACCTACGCCGACGCCGCCAACGTCATGGGTGACCTCGCCACCGTGCGCCGCAAGGCGTCCGTGCTGCACGGGTACAACCCGGACACCCGCCTCACCCACCTGGGCACGGCGCTCGTCGCCGCCGACGACCGCCACCTCGCCGACCTCGTCGAGCGCCGCCGCGGCCGCAGGTCACGAGAGGCCTACGCCCGGGAGGTCAACGCCGGCACCGTCGCCGACCACGTCGGCCGCTTCCGTCAGCTGGCGGACGCGGGTGTCCGCGAGGCGATGGTCCGCCTCCCCGACCCCGAGTGCCTGGCCCCGATGGCCGAGGTCATGGCCGCCTTCCGCTGAGCGCTACGGGGCGGAGTCGGTGATCGCCTGGCGGAAGACCTTGGAGCGGTGGGCGTAGTTGTCGAAGCGGCCGTAGCTGGGGGCCGCCGGCGACATCAGCACGACCCCGCCGGCCGGGGTCACCTTGCGGGACAGGGTGACCGCCTCCTCGAGGCTGTCGGCGACGTGGGTCGTGACGAGGGGCAGGTCCGCGAGGAGGCCGACGAGGCGGGCGCCGCTGTCGGGCATGCCGATCACCGTGGTCGGGGTCGTCGCCGCGGCGAAGTACTCGCGCAGCGGCGAGTAGTCCACGCCGCGGTCCTCGCCGCCCAGCAGGACCGTGAGCGGGCGGTCGCGGAAGGCCTCGATCGCGTGGATCGCGGCCTGCGGGATCGTGGACAGCGAGTCGTCGACGAACGTGAGGCCCGACGGGTCCTCGATGCGCTCCAGGCGGTGCGGCAGGCCGGCGAAACCGGCGAGGGCCGCCTCCAGCAGCGGCGCCGCGGCGGCCACGTCGACGCCGTAGGCCTGCAGGACGCCGAGGGCGACGCACAGGTTGGCCTCGTTGTGGGAGCCGAGCAGGCGCAGGGCGGTGCGGGGGAAGAGCGGGGTGCCGCCGAGCCTGAACACGCCGCCGGCCAGGTGGAACGAGTCGGGGCCGCCGACGACGTGCAGCGGCAGGTCCGTGAAGCGACGGGCCAGCTCCGACAGGACGGACGTGGAGCCGGCGTGCACCACGACCGCGGACGGGCCGTTGGCGACGAGGTTGAGCTTGACCCGGTAGTACTCGTCCTCGCCGCCGGTCCAGTCGAGGTGCTCCGGGAACAGTGACGTGACGGCCGCGACACGGGGCGAGTCGTCGAGGTCGGCGCACTGGTACGCCGAGAGCTCCAGCACGTAGGCGGGCGCGGGCGGCAGGTCCAGCACGGGGATGCCGATGTTGCCGCCGAGCTCGTTGGGCGCGCCGGCGGCGGCCAGCAGATGGCTGACGAGGCTGCTCGTGGTGCTCTTGCCCTTGCTGCCGGTGACGCCGATGGTCACGTCGCGGTGGGCGGCCATCCACAGGGCGGTGCCGCCGGTGACCCGCGTGCCGGCGGCGCGCAGCTGGACCATCCACGGGTGGGTCTGCGCGACGCCGGGCGAGCGGACGACGACGTCGGCGGCGCGCAGCGCGTCGAACCCGGAGGGCCCGGCGTGCAGCGGCGCGAGCGCGGCGAGCTCCGGCGACCAGTCCTTGGTGAGGAAGTTCTGCCGGTCGTCGACGGCGACCAGCGACGCGGGGCCGGCGGCGGCGATGGCGCGGACGGCGGCGACGCCCTCGCGGCCGGTGCCCCAGACGGCGACGCGCCGGTCGCGCAGGTCAGCGAGCTGCACCGAGACCCTCCAGGGCGGCGAGGTAGACCGGCGGGACCAGGTTGGGTCCGTCGCCGCGGAACGTGGCCTCGACCTCGGCGTCGGACGGCAGCCCCGCTCCCGCCCGCACCTCGGTGGTCAGCGCGGACACGATCAGGGTGTCCTTCCACTCGTCCTGCTCCGCGAGGAGGCGCAGCGCCACGAGGGACTCCTCGATCTCGCCCACGCACTCGAACGGCTTGTGCGCGGTGAGGCCCATCAGCTCCCGGTACCCCGGCAGCTGCGTCGGATCGGCGAAGATGTCGGTGCCGAAGATGCCGAGCAGGCGCTCGCGGCCGGTGAACGGGGCCATGGCGAGGAAGACGAACCGGCACTTGGGGCAGTGCCCGCACCACCGGTCGGTCGCGTCGCGCTGCTTGAACGCCGCGTTGCAGCTGGTCACGACCGCGTCGTAGGCGGTGAACTTCGCGAAGAGCGCCGCGATGTGCAGCTCCGACAGCCCGCGCAGCAGCGAGAAGTACGCCTCCTGCAGGCCGGCGTGCGCGAGCAGGGCGTCGCGCAGGTGCGCCTCGGCCGGCAGGCCCTTGGACCACTGGTGGTTGATGTCGCGGCCGAGCCAGCTGAGGTTGGGCACCGAGGCCGAGGACTCGTTGGACATGACGACCGGGCCGAGCCCGTGCATGAGTGAGGCGGCGACGGCGATCAGCGAGTTGATGGCCGTGACCGGGATGTGGCCGTTGTACGCGCCGGCGGCGTTCAGCTCCCGCATCCTCGGGTCGAGGGTGCGGCGGACGGCGCGGACGGGCTGCGGTGACACGGCCATGACGCTGCGGATGATCGGGTTGGGGTTGACCGCGAACAGCACCGGGTCGAGCCCCGCCCGCTGCAGCGCCTCCATCGTGACGATCGAGTCCTTGCCGCCGCCGACCGCCGCCAGGGGCGGGCCGGACGGCTCGTGGGTCTCCGCCGGCGGCTCGGCCCACGGGCCGGGGACGATCTCCAGGTCCAGCACGTAGTCGAGCTTGTTCTGGTACGCGAACTCGCCGAGGCCCTCGCGGAACAGCGCCGTCACCCACGCCCAGGCCTTCTCGGCGACCGGGAACCCGAGCTCCACCTTCCGCGGCGCGGCGATCTTGTAGTACGACGTGGACGCCGCGACGTAGAGAAGGTCCAGGACCCGGTCGAGGGCCGGGTGGAGCACCGACGGCGGCCCGAAGTCGACGGTCTCGGTGAGCACGAGGTCACCGAGCGCATAGTGGAAGCGGGCGACACCGGTCGACGGGTCGAACTCCCGGCCGGGGAAGCGCAGCGCTTCGACGTTCACGCGGGGTCTCCTAGCTTTCGCGCCCGCGCCATCCACGGACCGGGCAATGGTATCTGCCGCGCACCGCCCGCCCGCCGGTCCGGTGCGTCGGGAACCCGCCTCCACAGCGTCACCCTGGCCGTCACGGAAGGTGAGCGGGATCGCCCTCGATGGCGGAAGGACGTACGCTCTGGCCATGCGTACCCAGGGACGGGTTGTGGACTTGCCGGCGTCGCCGATGACGCAGTGTGAGTTCCATGGGTGGCACCACCCGCCGGGACGCGCTGCGGTGCAGCTACAGGGCCGGCTCCAGGCAGCGGCGACGGGGTGACCCCGTCCCGAGACCTGCCCGATGGCCGAGCGAGTCGCGGCAACCCCGCCGCGCCGCCGCCGGACGCACAGACTTGGGGGCAACACAGCGTGGGACAGATGCACTACGGCGGTGAGCCGGGCAACCCGCCGGCGGGCAGGGCGAGCGTTCCGGGCCCGCCGCCGCAGGCCGGGCGCGCGAGCGTCCCGGGTCCGCCGCCTCAGGCGGGGCGCGCGAGCGTCCCGCCGCCGCCCGCGGAGCCGCCGACCGGGCGCGCCTCCGTGGGTGGGCCTGTCGGCGGCCCTGTCGGGGGGCCGGTCCGGGCCGCCGTGCCGGTGACCGGGCCGGTCACCGGGTCGGCGTCGGTGCCGACCTCCGGGGCGGCGTTCGGCTCGGCGTCCGCGCGGGCCTCGGTGCCGTCGTCGGCGCGGATGGCGCCGCCGTCCGCCGCCGTCCCCGACGCCCCCGAAGGGCGGCCCGCCCCCGGTGCCCGCGCGAAGAAGCGGCGCCGGCGCAACATCCTCATCGCCGCGCTCGCCGCGTTCATCATGATCACCGGCATCGGCATGGTGGCCGGCACCTACTACTTCGACCAGGTGGAGTTGCCGGAAAACCTCGCCCTGGAGCAGTCGACGTCGATCTACTACGCCGACGGACCGCTGATGGCTCGCATCGGGCGCAACCGCACGATCGTCAAGTTCGAGGACATCCCGAAGCACGTGCAGCAGGCCGTCGTCGCGGCGGAGGACAACACCTTCTACACCAACGACGGCGTCGACTACTGGGGCGTCGCCCGCGCCGCGTGGAACAACATCAAGGGCGGTGAGCTGCAGGGCGCCTCGACGATCAGCCAGCAGTACGCCCGTAAGTGGGCCACCCTCGAGGGCGTCACGTACGGCCGGAAGGTCCGCGAGGCGATCATCGCGACGAAGCTCAACCAGCAGTACACCAAAGACCAGATCATGACGATGTACCTCAACATCATCTACTTCGGTCGCGGCGCGGACGGCATCCAGGCGGCGGCGTACGCCTACTTCAACAAGCCCGTCAAGGAACTGACCGTCGCCGAGGGCATGGTGATCGCCGGGATCATCAAGAACCCGAACGGCGACAAGGAGAAGGGCAGCCCGTTCGACCCGACGGTCAATCAGGCCGAGGCGCAGGGCCGCTTCGACTACATCCGCAAGCAGATGGTGGCCCTGAAGTTCATGCCCGAGGCCGAGGCGCAGCAGCTGAAGCTGCCGACGCCCATCACGCAGGCGCAGAACCGGGCCAACAACGCCACCGCCAACACCGGCCTGAACAACCCCGAGGGCCTCGCGGTGCACCACGTGCTGCAGGAGGTCGCGGCGCTGACCGACCCGGCGACCGGGGCGCTGCTGTACGAGGACGTCGACCCGCAGGGCGCGAAGAACTTCGACAGGGTCCGCAACGGCGGCCTGAAGATCGTCAGCACGCTCGACTCGCGCATCCAGAAGGTCGCGGTGCAGGAGGCGAGCACGCAGAGCAAAGACTCCAACATGTTCAACCAGCGGGACAACCTGCAGGCCGCCCTGGTCGCGGTCGAGCCCGGGACCGGCGCGGTCAAGGCCTACTACGGCGGCGACAAGGGCTCCGGCAACGACTACGCCGGCTACTACATGGATCCGGTGCTCGGCGACGGCAAGCCGAGCTGCTGCGGCGGCCACCCGCCGGGCTCGACCTTCAAGGTCTACACCCTCGCGACGGCGCTGATGGCCGGCTACACCATCGGCTCCCACTGGAACGGCGTGCCGCACGACATGGGCAGCCGCACCGCGGCGAACAAGAACCAGGTCAAGAACGCGACCGAGGGCACCATCCCGCACTGCAAGTCGGGCTCCGGCACGTGGTGCACCCTCGAGGAGATCACGGTCGACTCGCTCAACGTCCCGTTCTTCGAGATCGCGATGATGCTCGGCCCCGACAAGGTCATCGACACGGCGCGGGCCGCCGGCCTCACCGGGATGTGGGCCACCGTCAAGGTCGACGGCAAGTTCGAGGCGCAGCGCCAGGACCTGCTCAAGCTCAAGGGCACGGACGTCGGCGGGAAGCTGTTCGACAACGAGATCGGCTTCGGCCAGTACCCGATCACCGTCCTGGACCACGCCGGCGGCATGGCGACCTTCGCCGCCCGGGGCATGGCCGCGAAGACCCACTTCCTGAAGGAGGTGTGGCAGGGCGACAACCGCGTGTTCGCCGAGGTGCTCAAGCCGCAGCGGATCGCGGGGTTCACCGAGCAGATGGCCGACGACCTGACCACGGTCCTGCAGGGCGTGCCGAAGCACTACAACCTGTCGGCTCCCCACGGCTACCAGCTCGCCGGCAAGACGGGCACCTGGCAGCTGGGCGACACCAGGGACAACGCGCACGCGTGGATGGCCGGTTACGTCCCATACGACAAGTCGAAGAACTCCCCCGGCCTTGCCGCCGCCGTCTGGGTGGGCAACAAGGACAAAGAGATGCCCATCAAGTTCAAGAACGGCGAGAACATCATCGGCGGCAAGCTGCCGGGACCCGTCTGGCGGGACTTCCTCGACGGGGCGCTGACCGCGGTGAAGATGCCGAAGGTGTCGTTCCTGCCGTCGAAGGGCGTCGGCGACAAGGACGTCGGCACCGGCATCTCGCCGACCCCGAGCACCCCGGTCGACCCGGCCAACCCGACGCCGGACCCCAACCCGAACCCGAGCCCCAGCGGGACCGGGCCGAGCAAGAGCCCGAAGCCGAGCGCCAGCCCGAGCGCCAGCAAGAAGAACTGACCGATCCCGACCGGTCCTGACCGGCCCTTTCTCGAAAGGGCCGGTCAGGACTCTTGAAAGGGCCGGTCAGGACCGCCAGGCGGCGATGATCGCCGCCGCGTCGTCGGCCACCTCGTCGGCCTCCAGGTCGTCGGTGTCCAGGACGGCGTCGGCGTGGGCGCGCAGGTCGCGCCGGGCGGTGAGGTAGGCACCGAGCTGGTCCAGGCGCCACGCCTGCGGGTCGTCGTCGTCATCGTGCTCGACGCGGTCGATGAGCACCGGCGCGGACACGTCGAGCAGCAGGTGGCGCACCTCGTGACCGCGGGACCGCAGCCCGTCGAAAACCTCGGCGAGCACCGGGGCGCGGACCACGGTCATGGGCACGATGAGCGGGTCGGCGCCGCGGGTCTGCCACGCGGCGGCGGTGACCGTGGCCGAACGCCAGACCGGGAGGTCCTGGTAGTCGCCGGACTTGAGCCGCCCGACGGTGCGCTTGAGGACCCAGCCGATGCGCTCCGGATCGAACGCGCGTGCCTTCGGGTCGCGGCGGCACAGCTCCTTCGTGAGGGTCGTCTTGCCGACGCCGAAGGGTCCATTGATCCAGACGATCACCTGTCCAGCCTTTCACGAGCCGGCGCCCGTGGACCGGTTACGCCGCGCCGGGCTGCCAGGTTCTTCGCAGCGGGCGTCGAGCCCAATGGCAGGCGCGCGGGCGATAAATGAGGCATGAACATCTTGACCCTCCCCCAGCGCTCCGCTTCCGGCCTCGACCACGTCACCGTGCTGATCGTCGCGGGCGGGGCGAGGTTCACGGACCTGACCCGGTACCTCCCCCACGACTGGACGGTGCTGCGCCGCACGACGGACGAGCCGGTCGGCCGGGACCCGGACATCGTGGTGCTCGACGACCCCGGCCCGAAGGCGGTGACCGCCGCGTGCCTGCGGCACCCGTCGTCGGCGATCGTGGTGGTGCTGAGCCCTTACAGCGACCACCAGGAGGTCGTCGACGTGCTCGAGGCGGGTGCGGACGCGTGTGTGCGTTCCAACACCACCGCCGTCGTCGCGGCACATGTCGAAGCCTGCCGGCGACGCCAGGCGGCATAGGGGTATTTGGCGTTTCCGACAACATATTCCAGAGAGCGCTTTCATGGGGTTTTACGATTGACAATGCGCTAGTCATGAGCCACTCTGAATCGTGTCTTGAGAGCGCTCTCAGGCCGATTGGCGGCCAGGGTGACCAGCCGATCGTCCAGGCGAAACGTGATCAGGGTGTAACCGGTGTGAGGGTGCGACGGGCGGCGGAGCGGCATGCTTCGTCGCCCGTCCTTTTTCTGCGCCATACCATCGGGCGACTTCAGTCATGATGGGTCCGGCAGACAGATATGGGGGAAAGCGCAGATGGTGATGTCGGGGCGGGATCGACCCACGCTGGAGAACGTCGCGCAACGGGCCGGAGTCTCGCGGGCCACCGCCTCCCGCGTGGTCAACGGCTCGACCTCCGTCGCGCCGCACATCCGCGACAAGGTGCTCAACGCCGTCGACGCCCTCGGGTACGTGCCCAACCAGGCGGCCCGCAGCCTGGTGACCCAGCGGACCGACTCAATCGCCCTCGTCGCCTCGGAGACGACCAGCCGGGTGTTCTCCGACGACCCCTTCTTCGCCGCCGTCATCCGCGGCGTCAGCCTGGAGCTGGAGGCCGCCGACAAGCAGCTCGTGCTGATGATGGTCGGGCCGTCCGGCCCCAGCCACGACCGGGTCGAGCGCTACGCGACCGGTGGCCACGTCGACGGCGCGATCATCTTCTCCATGCACGGCGCGGACCCGCTGCCGGAGCGGCTCAGCCGCGCGGGCGTGCCGGTGGTCTGCAACGGCCGGCTGCTCACCCAGTCGCAGGTGCCCTACGTCGACGTCGACAACGAGGACGCGGCCCGCGCCGCGGTGCACCACCTGCTCGACACCGGCCGCCGCCGGGTCGCGACGATCGCCGGGCCGCAGGACATGAGCGCCGGCATCGACCGGCTCAAGGGGTACCGGTCCGCGATGCAGGACGCCAGCCGGCGCTCGATCGTCGCGGTCGGCGACTTCACCCGGCAGTCGGGCGCGCTCGCCATGAGCCAGCTCCTCGCCGACGACCCGCAGCTCGACGCCGTCTTCGCCGCGTCCGACGCGATGGCGGACGGCGCCCTGCGGGCCCTGCGGCAGAACGGCCGCCGGGTGCCCGACGACGTGGCGGTCGTCGGGTTCGACGACATGGAGTTCGCCCGCGACACCGAGCCGCCGCTGACCACCGTCCGGCAGCCGATCACCGACATCGGGCGCACGGTCGCCCGGCAGGTGCTGCGGATGGCGGCCGGCGAGCAGATCGAGCCGGTGCTGTTGCTGCCGACGGAGCTCATCAAGCGCGAGTCGGCTTGAGTGTGCCGCTTGCGGCACATTGGGGGGCTCCGGGGGTGAGAATCCCCCCGGCGGGACCCGCCGCTTGCGGTGGGGCAGCCAGTAAGAGCTTGAGTGCGCCGCTTGCGGCGCACCGGGGGCTCCGGGGGATGAGAATCCCTCGGCGGGACCCGCCGCTTGCGGTGGGCAGCCAGTAAGAGCCTGACGAGTTCATCGAGATAGGGCATTGTGGGACGGGTGAGACTCGCGACCTGGAACGTCAACTCGGTCAAGGCCCGGCTCCCCCGGCTGCTCGACTGGCTCGAGACCACCGGGCCTGACGTGCTCTGCCTGCAGGAGACGAAGGTCGGCGCGGACGGCTTCCCCACCGAGGAGGTCGCCGCGCTCGGCTACGCCGTCGCCGCGCACGGTGAGGGCCGGTGGAACGGGGTGGCCCTGCTGTCGCGGGTCGGCCTCGACGACGTGGTGCGGGGCTTCGAGGGCGACCCCGGCTGGGGCGGCGAGCCGACCGGCGAGGAAGGGCTGTTCGAGTCGCCCCGCATCGAGGCCCGGGCCGTCTCCGCGACCTGCGGCGGCGTGCGGGTCTGGTCGGTGTACGTGCCGAACGGCCGCACCCCCGAGTCGGCGCACTACACGTACAAGCTGCGCTGGCTCGACGTCCTGCGCTCCCACATGGTGGACGAGCTGACCCGGACGGACCAGCTCGTGGTGTGCGGGGACTTCAACGTCGCGCCGACCGACGCCGACGTGTTCGACCCCGCGGCGTTCGCCGGCGCCACGCATGTAACGGCGCCCGAGCGGGAGGCCCTGGCCGCGCTGCTCGCCGCCGGGCTGCGCGACGTGGTGCCCGCGCCGATGAAGGGCCCGAACCCGTTCACATACTGGGACTACCGCGCCGGCATGTTCCATCAGGACAAAGGCATGCGGATCGATCTCTTCTACGCGAGTCCGGCGATCGCGGCGGCCGTCAAGACCGCCACCATCGACCGCGAGGCACGCAAGGGCAAGGGTCCGTCGGACCACGCGCCGATCGTCGTGGACATCGACGTTTGAACACGCTCCGTGACCAGTGACACCTGGCCGGACGGTACTGTTAAAAGTGAAACGATCAAGTAAAGTGGTGGCTGGCCCACGGCCTCCTTCTGTGCGTGCTTCAGCCAAAGCGGAGCGTGATCACACCGTTACGATGAGCTGGTAATTCGCCCGATTCGGGGGTGTATGATCCAAAAGTCTTTGTGCTTGGATCACGCCCTCATCACGGCCCGGCGTGGACTTGGTTACAGGACGGGGGGTGACCCTTGACGATCGGCCGAACGGGAGACAGGGTTCCACCAACGGAGGCGACACACCAAGTCGGCTTCGTGCACGCTCTGCCCGTGGACCGAACCTGCGGATAGGGCACCAGGAGTCCACGAAGACACAGCCGATCGGCTGCTGACTGCCACGGGCCCCGGTCTGGCCGACGCGCGGTTCCATGCGACGGTCATTGCTGGCGGTTGCGCAAGGCGGGGCAAGCGGCCGGGGAGAGGGGCGCCACGCCCATGACTATGGGACCCGTCACGTCCAAGAGCGACGAGCAGGTGCCGAGTGTCGAAGAGGCGACCAGTACGCCGTCCGGTGTCCCCGCCAAGGCCATCGAGGGTCGGTCGCTCGGTCAGATCGCCTGGACCCGTCTGAAGCGTGACAAGCTCGCGCTGACCGGTGCGGGCGTCATCGTGTTCCTCGTGCTCGTCGCGATCTTCGCGCCGCTGATCAACAAGGTGTGGGGACACCCGATCAACGAGTTCCACCAGGACAAGATCAACCCCAACCTCGGCGGTATCCCCGAGCCCGGCACGTGGGGCGGCATCAGCAAGGACTTCCTGCTGGGTGTCCAGCCGGTCACCGGCCGGGACATGTTCTCGCAGATCATCTACGGTGCCCGGGTCTCGCTGCTGGTCGCGCTGTCCGCCACGGTCGTCGCGGTGATCCTCGGCGTCGTGCTCGGCATCTGCGCCGGCTACTTCGGCGGGTTCATCGACAGCATGGTCAGCCGCCTGATGGACCTGATCCTGGCGTTCCCCTACCTGCTGTTCTCGATCGCGCTGATCTCCGTCGTGCCGGTCACGACCGCCTGGCGCATCGCGGTGGTCGTCGGCGTCATCTCGTTCTTCAGCTGGCCCTACATCGGCCGCATCGTCCGCGGGCAGACCCTCTCCCTGCGGGAACGGGAGTTCGTCGAGGCCGCCCGCAGCGTCGGCGCCGGGCCGACCCGGATCCTCTTCCGCGAGCTGCTGCCCAACCTGGTCGCACCGATCCTCGTCTACTCGACGCTCGTCATCCCGACGAACATCGTCTTCGAGGCGTCGCTGTCCTTCCTCGGCGTCGGCGTGCTGCCCCCCACTCCCTCGTGGGGCCGCCTGCTCTCCGACGCGGTGAACTACTACACCTACGACCCGGTGTACATGTTCGTGCCGGGCCTCGCGATCTTCATCATGGTTCTCGCCTTCAACCTGTTCGGCGACGGCCTGCGCGACGCGCTCGACCCCAAGGCCAACCGGTAACCCGTACCAGCGCTGCCACCTGCGTACCGACCCCGCCACCCCGCGCCCGGACCGGATTCCGCACCTGGGATCCGTCCGTGCCGCCCCGATCTCCGCTCGCACAGCAGCACAGCTCGGACGGCCCGTCCCTCGGCGGGTCGTGCCAAACAAGGAGGGAAACCTAGTGAGAATGAGGACAGGGGCATTGGTGGCCGGTTCGGCTGCTGTCGCCCTGGTGTTGTCCGCCTGTGGGTCGGGCGGCGACGACAAGACGCCCAGCACGGGCTCCAGCACCGCGGGTGTGTCCGGCTTCAACGCCGCTACCAAGGGCGTCATCAACCCTTCTGACAAGAAGGGCGGCACGCTCAAGCTCGTCAACCACTCCGACCCGGACTCGTTCGACCCGGTCCGCGCGTACTACGCCTGGGTCTGGAACTTCCAGAAGGGTTACTACGTCCGGACCCTCCTCACCAACGCGTCGAAGCCGGGCGAGGACGGCCTGAAGCTCGAGGCCGACCTGGCCGAGAAGCTGCCGGAGATCACCGACGGCGGCAAGACGTACACCTTCAAGCTGAAGGACGGCGTCAAGTTCGAGGACGGCGCGCCGATCACCTCGAAGGACGTCAAGTACGGCATCGAGCGCGTCTTCGCGCAGGACGTGCTGTCCGGCGGCCCGACCTACATCATCGACGTGCTCGACCAGGGCCAGAAGTACCCCGGCCCGTACAAGGACACCGACCCCGACAAGCTGGGTCTGAAGTCCGTCGAGACCCCGGACGACAAGACGATCGTCTTCAAGCTGAAGGAGCCGCTCTCGGACTTCAGCTACCTGCTCGCCATGCCCGGCGCCGGCCCGGTCCAGAAGGCCAAGGACACCGGCGACAAGTACGGTGACAAGCCCGGCTCGACCGGCCCGTACAAGTTCCAGTCGTACGAGCCCGGCAAGAAGGCCGTCCTGGTCCGCAACGAGAACTGGGACGCCAAGACGGACCCCATCCGCAAGGCGCTGCCGGACCAGATCGACCTGACCATCGGCACGGCCGTCGAGGAGATCGACAACCAGCTGCTGAGCGGCGACGTCGACATCGACACCGCGCAGACCGGTGTCCAGCAGGGTGCGCAGCCGAAGATCCTGCTCGACCCGACCAAGAAGGCCAACGCGGACACGCCGACCACCGGCTTCATCCGCTACTTCTCGATCAGCACCAAGGTCCCGCCGTTCGACAACATCCACTGCCGCAAGGCCGTGCAGTACGCGACCGACAAGGTCACGATGCAGACCGCGCGTGGTGGTGCCGAGGCCGGTGGCGACGTCGCCATCAACATGCTCCCGCCGAACATCGCGGGTCACGACCCGGCGATGGACCTGTACAACACCAAGTCGGGCAAGCCGCAGATCGACAAGGCCAAGGAAGAGCTGGCCGCGTGTGGCAAGCCGAACGGCTTCGACACGGTCATCGCCACCCGTAACGCCGGCAAGGAGCCGAAGACGGCCGAGGCGCTGCAGGCCGCGCTGAAGAACGTCGGCATCAACGCCCGTCTCGACCCGACCGACGCCTCGCTGTACTTCCGCTCGACCATCGGCGCGCCGTCCAACGTGCACGCCAAGGGCTACGGCCTGATGATGGCCGGCTGGGGCGCGGACTTCCCGACCGCCTACGGCTTCCTGTCGATCCTGGTCGACGGCCGCACGATCTCCGCGTCGGGTAACAACAACTACGCCGAGCTCAACAACCCCGAGGTCAACAAGCTGATCGACGACGCCAAGGCCGCGACCGACCCGAAGGCCGCTGCGGACATCTGGTCGAAGATCAACAAGATCGTCATGGAGGAGGCCGTCATGGTTCCCTTCGTGTACGACAAGGCCCTGAACTACCGCAACCCCCGCCTGACGAACGTCTTCGTCACGGAGTACTACGGCATGTACGACTTCAGCAGCCTGGGCGTCTCCAGCTGACGAGGTCGTCCTGACCGAGCAATGCCAGTAAGCCGGTAACCCGCCCTTCCGAGGAAAAGAAGGCAGGTGAAGGCCACGGCGCCGGCCGGTGAGACGGGAACCCCGTCGAGCCGGCCGGCGTCAGGCCGCACACGTGATCAACTACATCCTGCGCCGCCTGGTCACAGCCGTCGTGCTGCTCGTGGCCGTCTCGGCCGTCACCTTCCTGATCTTCTTCGCGATCCCGAAGGCCGCCGGAGCTGATCCTGCCGAGATGTACGTCGGTAAGTCGGCGACCCCGCGCGACGTCGAGGCGACCCGGGTCAAGCTCGGCCTGGACAAGCCGATCTACATCCAGTACGGCCGCTTCCTGAAGGGCATCGTCGCCGGTCGCGACTACAACAACGGCCCGACCGTGACCCACTGCTCCGCCCCGTGCTTCGGCTACTCCTTCCGCACCGACCGCGAGGTGTGGCCGCTGCTGATCGACCGGCTCCCCGTCACCATCTCCCTCGCCATCGGGGCCGCCGTCATCTGGCTGCTCTTCGGCGTCGCCGGTGGCGTCATATCCGCACTGAGACGCGGCTCGATCGCGGACCGCACAGCGATGATCATCGCGCTCGCCGGCGTCTCACTGCCCATCTACTTCACCGGTCTGGTCGCCCAGCAGCTCTTCGTCCATACCTGGCCGATCTTCCAGGGCGGCGAGTACATCAACTTCAAGGACGACCCGGTCGGCTGGGCCAACAAGCTCTTCCTGGCCTGGGTCACCCTCGCGCTGCTCTTCGCCGCGCAGTACACCCGCCTCACCCGCGCCCAGATGCTCGAGACCATGAGCGAGGACTACGTCCGCACCGCCCGGGCCAAGGGCCTCAAGGAGCGGGTCGTGGTCGGCAAGCACGCGATGCGCTCCGTGCTCACCCCGATCGTCACGATCTTCGGCCTGGACCTCGGTGGCCTCCTGGGCGGCGCGATCCTCACCGAGAGCGTCTTCAGCCTCCCGGGCATCGGCCGGCTCAGCATCGACGCCGTCAACGTCAAGGACCTGCCGATCATCCTCGGCGTGACCCTCTTCGGCGCGTTCTTCATCGTCATGGCCAACCTGCTCGTGGACCTGCTCTACGCCGTGATCGACCCGCGGGTGCGGCTCTCGTGACGCTGCCGCAGCCCCGATCCGCTCGACCCGGCACCCCTGGAAAGGAGTGAGCATGTCCACCAGTCTGCTCAAGGACGGCGACCCGACCCCCGTCGGCGCCGGCTCGTCGGCACAGTCCTTCCTCGACGTGCGTGACCTGCGGATCCACTTCAAGACCGACGACGGCATCGTGAGGGCCGTCGACGGCCTCACGTTCCAGCTGGAGCGCGGCGAGACCCTCGGCATCGTGGGCGAGTCCGGCTCCGGCAAGAGCGTCACCAGCCTCGGCATCCTCGGCCTGCACCGGCGAGGATCGGCGAAGATCTCCGGCGAGGTCTGGCTCGACGGCGAGGAGCTCATCGGCGCCTCGCCCGAGCGGGTCCGCGCGCTGCGCGGCGCCAAGATGTCGATGATCTTCCAGGACCCGCTGACGGCGATGCACCCGTACTACACGGTGGGCAAGCAGATCATCGAGGCCTACCGGGTGCACCACAAGGTCAGCAAGGCCGAGGCGCGGCGCCGGGCCGTGGAGATGCTCGACCGGGTCGGCATCCCCCAGCCGCAGAAGCGCGTCGACGACTACCCGCACCAGTTCTCCGGCGGTATGCGGCAGCGCGCGATGATCGCGATGTCGCTGGTCAACAACCCGCAGCTGCTCATCGCCGACGAGCCGACCACCGCCCTGGACGTGACGGTGCAGGCGCAGATCCTGGACCTGATCCGCGACCTGCAGGCCGAGTTCAACTCCGCGGTCATCATCATCACCCACGACCTCGGTGTGGTCGCGGAGGTCGCCGACGACATCCTGGTCATGTACGGCGGCAAGTGCGTCGAGCACGCCTCCGCACAGACCATCTTCCGGCGGCCGGAGCACCCGTACGCCTGGGGTCTGCTGTCCTCCATGCCGCGCGTCGACCGGGAGGTGCGCGACCGGCTGGTCCCGATCAAGGGCAACCCGCCGTCGCTGATCAACCTGCCGAGCGGCTGCTCGTTCCACCCGCGCTGCCCCTACGTCGAGCGCAACGGCATCCCTTGCAAGACGGTCGAACCGACGCTGGCGGAAGGCACGATCGACCACGGGGTCTCGTGCCACATCCCGCCCGCGGAACGGCTGGCCATCTTCAAGTCGGACATCGCCCCATCCCTCTGAGGAGCACGACTGTGTCGACGAGCACCCAACCCCAGCCGTCCGCGGCTCCGCAGCGGGACGGCGAGAACCTCCTCGAGGTCCGAGGCGTGGAGAAGCACTTCCCGATCCTTCGGGGTGCCTTCTTCAAGCGCAAGGTCGGCGCCGTGCGCGCCGTGGACGGCATCGACCTCGCCGTCAAGAGCGGTGAGACGCTCGGCCTGGTCGGCGAGTCCGGCTGCGGCAAGTCCACCACCGGCCGGCTCATGACCCGCCTGCTGGAGCCGACGGGCGGCAAGGTCATCCTGGAGGGGCGCGACATCTCGCACCTCGGCGTCTCCCAGATGCGCCCCCTGCGCCGGGAGATCCAGATGATCTTCCAGGACCCGTACTCGTCGCTGAACCCGCGGCACACCGTCGGCTCGATCGTCGGCGCCCCGCTGCAGGTGCAGAACATCAAGACGCCGCACGGGCAGAAGCGTGAGGTCCAGCGCCTGCTGGAGCTGGTCGGGCTCAACCCCGAGCACTACAACCGCTACCCGCACGAGTTCTCCGGCGGCCAGCGGCAGCGCATCGGCATCGCCCGGGCGCTCGCCCTGCAGCCGAAGCTCATCATCGCCGACGAGCCGGTCTCGGCCCTGGACGTGTCGATCCAGGCGCAGGTCGTCAACCTGCTCGACGACCTGCAGCGCGAGTTCAACCTGACCTACGTGTTCATCGCGCACGACCTGTCCGTGGTCAAGCACATCTCGGACCGGGTCGCCGTCATGTACCTGGGGAAGGTCGTCGAGGTCGGCCCGCGGGACGGCCTGTACGGCACGCCGCTGCACCCGTACACCTTCGCGCTGCTGTCGGCGGTGCCGGTGCCCGACCCCGACCGCCGCGACAAGGCGCAGCGGGAGCGGGTCCTGCTCACCGGCGACGTGCCCAGCCCGATCGACCCGCCGTCCGGCTGCCGCTTCCGGACCCGGTGCTGGAAGGCGCAGGACGTGTGCGCCCAGGAGGAGCCGCCGCTGCGCGAGCTGCTGCCGGGCCAGACGGTCGCCTGCCACTTCCCGATCACCGACGAGGAGCGCTCCGCCAAGGGCGCTCAGGCGGCCCGGGCCGCCGCCGCGGAGATCCCGGTGGCCGCCTCGACGGACCCCTTTGCGGAGCCGATCGCATAACACCACGGAATGTGAGCCGGGGAGTCGACCAGGTCGGCTCCCCGGCTTTGTTCTGTCAATTCGCCCCTACCCGCGACCTGCCCCTATGTGGTGCGGACGCAAAGGAAACCGTGGAGCGAATCGCCCGAAACATTTGAAAATCTTGAGGCGAACGCCTTCCGCAGACCAATGTTTTTCGATCTCATATCCCCATCCCCTCGAACCGGGAGGACATGTGGGATTCAAGATGAGGCTCACGGGCGCCGCGGTGATCACCGCGGCGTTGACCGTGAGCACGGCAGGCTTGTCTGCACCGGCCAGCGCCGAGGCCGTCGCCAACACGGAGTACACCGTGGTGGCCGCGGACAACGTCTCCACCGGTGACGCGACCGCCGCCATCACCAAGGCCGGCGGCAAGGTCATCGCCACCAACGACACGGTGGGGATGTTCACGGTCCTGGCACCGCAGAGCGGTTTCGTCGAGAAGGCGGCAGCCTCCTCGAAGCTCGTCGGCGCCGCACACCGCACCGCCATCGGCAAGGCTCCCAAGAAGGAGCAGCCGTCCGGTGTGGAGAAGGAAGCACTGGCCGCGGCAGCGGCAGCGGCGAAGAAGCCCGGTGGCAAGAAGCCCGCCACCGCCGGACTGGACCCCATGGACGACAAGCTGTGGGGCCTCAAGACGGTCAGGTCGGACCTCGCCCGCAAGGTCAACGCCGGCGACAAGCGCGTCACCGTCGGCGTCCTGGACACCGGCGTCGACGCGTCGCAGCCCGACATCGCCCCGAACTTCAACTGGGCGCTGTCGAAGAACTTCGCGCCGGACAAGGTCGACATCGACGGTCCGTGTGAGGTCGCGAGCTGCCTCGACCCGGTCGGCACCGACGACGGCGGCCACGGCACGCACGTCGCCGGCACGATCGGCGCGGCGGCCAACGGCTTCGGCATCTCCGGTGTCGCGCCGAACGTGTCGCTGGTCGAGCTCAAGGGCGGCCAGGACTCGGGGTACTTCTTCCTCGAGCCCGTCGTCAACGCGCTCGTGCACGCCGGCCAGTCGGGCATCGACGTGGTCAACATGTCGTTCTACGTCGACCCGTGGCTGTTCAACTGCACGGCCAACCCGGCGGACTCCCCCGCCGCGCAGGCCGAGCAGCGCACCATCATCCGCGGCATGTTCCGCGCCCTGACGTACGCCCACTTCAAGGGCGTCACGCTCGTCGGCGCGCTCGGCAACAACCACGAGGACAAGGGCAAGCCGCGCACCGACATCTCCAGCCCGGACTACCCGGCGGACGCCGCGTACGACCGGCCCATCGACAACAGCTCCTGCTGGGACCTGCCCGTCGAGGGACCGTTCGTCATCGGCGTCTCCTCCCTCGGCCCGTCGCTGAAGAAGTCGGACTTCTCCGACTACGGCCTGGAGCGCATCGGCGTCTCCGCGCCCGGCGGCTGGTTCCGTGACGGCTTCGGCACGGACAGCTACCGAACCAACGAGAACATGATCCTCTCCACGTACCCGAAGAAGGTGCTGCAGGAGGAGGGCACGGTCGACGCCGACGGCAACGTCGTGCCGGAGGCCGAGGGCCTGGTCTACAAGGAGTGCACCGCCGCCGGGAAGTGTGGCTACTACACCTGGCTGCAGGGCACCTCGATGGCCTCCCCGCACGCGGCCGGCGTCGCGGCGCTCATCGTGAGCGCGCACGGCGCCAAGCACGGCAAGGACTTCGGTCTCGAGCCGTGGAAAGTCGAGTACATCCTGTACAGCACGGCCGCCGAGCACGCCTGCCCGGAGCCGCGCCTGCAGACGTACACGAACGAAGGCCGCTCCGAGGAGTTCAACGCGCTCTGCGAGGGTGGCACGGAGTTCAACGGCTTCTACGGCTTCGGCATCGTCGACGCCTACAAGGCCGTGACCGCCAAGGCCTGGTGGGAGCACCGCTAGCAGTTTGTGACCGTCCTGGTGGCACGCGTCTATGCGTCGCGTGCCACCAGGCGTCCGCCGAGCAGCGCGTCGGCCTTGCTGACCAGGACGCTCGGGCGGATCGGTTTCGTCATGTACTCGGTGGCGCCGACCATCATCGCCTCCTCGCGGCCCCGCATCCGCCCGTACGCGCTGAGCATGAGGATCGGCAGCTTCGCCGTCGCCGGGTCGGCCCGCAGCGCCTTGCACAGGTCCAGGCCCGAGATGTTCGGCATCCACATGTCGGTGACCAGCAGGTCGAACCGGTCCTTCCGGAGGGCCTCCAGCGCCTCGCCGCCGCTGGTGACGGCGACGACCGACGCGCCCGCGGACTCCAGCGCCATGGTGAAGAGCTCACGGATATCCGGATCGTCCTCTGCCACCAGTACCGTCGCGGCCCCCATTATCCCAGCTTAAGATCCTCAGCGTGGCGTATGAGGCGGCTTCGAGCCGATACCAGGACATGCAATACCGGCGCAGCGGCCGCAGCGGGCTGAAGCTGCCGGCGATCTCGCTCGGGCTGTGGCACAACTTCGGGCACGCGCGTCCGTACGAGACCCAGCAGGCGATCGTGCGTCGCGCCTTCGATCTCGGGGTCACCCACTTCGACCTGGCCAACAACTACGGGCCGCCGCCGGGCTCCGCGGAGACGAACTTCGGGCGGATCCTCGCCGAGGACCTCCGGCCCTACCGGGACGAGCTGATCATCTCGACCAAGGCCGGCTACGACATGTGGGACGGCCCCTACGGTGAGTGGGGGTCGCGCAAGTACCTGACGGCGTCGCTGGACCAGTCGCTGCGGCGGATGGGCCTGGAGTACGTCGACATCTTCTACTCCCACCGGCCGGACCCCGACACTCCCCTCGAGGAGACCATGGGGGCGCTGGACCGGGCCGTGCGGGCCGGCAAGGCGCTCTACGTGGGCATCTCCAACTACACGCCGGAGCAGACCGCTTCGGCGGCTTCCATTCTGCGCTCGCTCGGCACGCCGCTGCTGATCCACCAGCCGCGGTACTCGATGTTCGACCGCTGGATCGAGGACTCGCTGCTCGACGTGCTCGAGTCGGAGGGCGCCGGGTGCATCCCGTTCTCGCCGCTCGCGCAGGGGCTGCTGACGGACCGCTACCTTTCCGGCATCCCGTCCGACTCGCGGGTGCGGACCAGCCGCTTCCTCAACGAGAGCGACCTCAGCGAGTCGCGCCTGAAGACGATCGAGGCACTGAACGAGGTGGCCCGCGGGCGCGGCCAGAGCCTCGCGCAGCTCGCCCTGGCGTGGGCGCTGCGCGACCCGCGGGTCACCTCGCTGATCATCGGGGCGAGCTCGGTGGCGCAGCTGGAGCAGAACCTGGGGGCTTTGTCGGCTCCCGCGCTGACCTCCGAAGAGCTCACCCGCATCGACGCTGTGCTAGCTCAGCAGACCGTTTAGCGTCGTGATCACCGGCTGGAGGGCGGCGGGCACGGCGCCGTCCTTCACCTGGACCTCCTTGCCGCCATAGGTGATGGTGTACGTGTAGCCGTCGGCGACGTTGGTGCTGCCGGCGGCGGTGGGCAGCTTGGAGAAGCCGACCTGCTCCAAGGTGCCCTTGAGCGTGGTCAGCTGGGCCGGGGTGAGCTTGCCTTCCTTGGTGCCGGCCTTGGCGGTCAGCGTCCAGCCGCCGTCCGGCCGCACGACCAGGCGGTCGTTGGTGCCGGCGAGGCCTCCCTGGCGGGTGAAGATCAGCAGCGCGTCCGTGGTGTTCTGGCTGCTGCCGGTGCTGGGGTCGGCGCTCGGGCTCACGCTGGTGCTCGCCGGCGCCGCCGCACTGGTGGACGGCGCCGTGCCGGCCTGGTTGGCGTCGTCGGCGCAGCCCGTCAGGGCCAGCGCGAGCAGGGCGGTGACGGCGATCGGGGTCCTCGACCTCATCGAAGGTATCTCCATCTCTCTTGGACTGCGGGTTCGCAGCTCGGGTTCCCCGTGACGTGTTCTTCGTTACCTTCTGTGCGCTCGTGGCGGTAACTCGCTCGTTTCTTGTCATACCCCCACGACATGATTGCCCCATGCGCCTCGACCCGTACCGTCACGTCCTCGCTCTTCCTGGGGTGCGGTCGCTCATGGTGCTGGCGCTGCTCGCCCGGATCCCGATCACCGCCATCGGGGTCACGATGACGCTGCACGTGGCTCAGGACCTCCACCGCGGCTGGGGCGCCGCCGGTCTGGTCGGTGCCGCCCTCACCGTCGGCACCGCGATCGGCGGCCCGCTCAACGGCCGCTTCGTCGATCGTAAGGGCCTGCGCCCGATGCTCGTCGTCACCACCGTGTGCGAGGCAATCTTCTGGGTGGTGGCGCCGTCACTGTCCTATCCCGCGCTGCTGGTCGGCGCCTTCGTCGCCGGCGTGTTCTCCCTGCCGGTGTTCTCCGTGGTCCGCCAGTCGCTGGCCGCGCTCGTCCCCGCCGACCAGCGCCGCCAGGCCTACGCGCTGGACTCGATGTCGGTCGAGCTGTCGTTCATGGCCGGCCCGCCGCTCGCCGTGCTGCTCATGAGCAGCCTCTCCGGCCGCGTCACCATGTGGTCAATCGGCGGCTGCCTCGTCCTCGCCGGCCTGGCCCTCTTCCTGACCGACCCGCCCGTCCACGCCCCCGCCGACGACGACTCCCCCGCGGGCGCCACCACCGCGCCGCTGCGCCGCCGCGACTGGCTCACGCCCCGCTTCCTCGCGGTCTGCGCCGCCGCGGCCGCCACGACGATGGTCCTGGCCGGCACCGACCTCGGCATCGTCGCCATGCTCCGTGAGGCGGGCAAGGTCCAGCTCATCGGCGGCCTCCTCGCCGCGTGGGGCATCTATTCGCTGATCGGCGGCTTCGTGTATGGCGCTCTGACGCGCGCGGTGCCGCTGGTCGCCCTCATCGGCGGCCTCAGCCTCTTCACGATCCCCCTCGGCCTGGTCGGCGACCGCTGGTGGCTGCTCACCGTCGCCCTCCTGCCGGCCGGCGCCCTCTGCGCCCCCACCCTCAGCGCCAGCACCGACCTCGTGAGCCGCCTCGTCCCCTCATCCGCCCGCGGCGAGGCCATGGGCTGGCACGGCTCCTCCCTGACGGTCGGCCTGGCCGTCGGCTCCCCGCTCGCCGGCTGGGCCATCGACCGCGGCTCCCCGGGCTGGGGCTTCGCCGCGGTCGGCACCGTCGGCCTCCTCATCACCGCCGTCCTGCTCACCCTGCGCCACACCCACACCCCGGCGCCCTCCCCCACACCCGCAACCAAGCCCTCACCCGCAGCCACAACCGAACCGGGGACCGAACTCGCAACCGCGATCGAACCTGGGACCGTGACCGCCGCCGGGACCGAACCCACGACCGCGACCGCCGCCGCGAAGCCCTCCACCTCCACCCCAACGCCTTCTCCTCTGACCACCACCGCCCCCACGACCACCCCCGCCGCTGCTCCAACCGCCACAGTTGCTCCCACGACGGCCGCCTCGGCAGCCAGCACCGCGGCATCCCACTAGCACGACGACTCCGCCCTCCAGGGTCGCGTCCACTGTCCAAGCAACCCCGCGCTCCTGCTCCCGCCTCCGCCCCACTTCCCGCCTTCACCACGGATCTGGCTGGTCCTGCTCCCGCGGCCCCGGCTGCTGCCACCGCCCAACCGCCACCCCTGCTCCCACTCCAGCCAACACCGCGGCACCCCACCAACACGACCAGTCCCGCCGCCGAGGTCGCATCCGCTGTCCGAGCAGACCCGCCGCCCCCGCTCCCATCTCCACCCCCACCGCTACTCCCACAACACCGCCTCTGCAGGCCAACACCGCGGCACCCCACCAACACGACGACTCCGGCCTCCAAGGTCGCGTCCGCTGGCCGGGCACCTCCGCCACTCCCGGCCCCGCCTCCACCAGTGCTCCAGGCGCCACCCACTACTCCCGCCTCCACCACGGCTCCGGTGCTACCCCCACTCCACAGTTCCGGCTGCCGCCGCCACAACCGCCGCCTCGGCTCCCGCTCCAGCCAGCAGCACGGCACCCCACCAACACGACGACCCCGGCCTCCGAGGGACGCGTCCGCTGTCCGAGCAGCCCCGCCGCTCCCACTCCCGCCTCCACCATTGCTTCGGCTGCTGCTCCTTCCGCGGCTACTCCGACTCCCGCGGCCCCGGCTGCTGCCACCGCCCTGCTCCCACTCCGGCCAGCCCCGCGGCATCCCGCAAGCACGACAGCCCCGACCGTTGACCGGGTAGCCCCGCGGCTCCAGCCGCCACTGCCGCTTCCCGCCGGCACCGCCGGCTAGGCAACCGCCACCGCCGCTCCCACCACGGCCGCTTCCGCAGCCAGCACTGCCGCACCACTAACCGACAATTCCGGCCGCACTGACACGACAACTCCCGCAGCCGAGGTCGCGTCCGCTGATCCGAGCTGCCCGCTGATCCAGCCAGCACCGCCACCTCCACCAGCACCGTCACCCGACAGCTGGGCGCCGATCCGAACCGCTCCCACAGCCCCGCCTCCATCGCCGTTCACGCCAGCACTGCTTCCTCTCGCCACCGCCAGCCGCCGCCCTGAACAGCTCCACCGCTGCCGCCCCTGCTCCGGCTGCTGCCACCGCTCCAACCGCCACCGCCGCTCGCTCCCGCAACAGCCGCCTCGGCAGCCAGCACCGCGGCGGCCCACTTGCATGACGGCTCCGGCACCGAGGTCACGTCCGCTGATCCGAGCAGCCCCGCCGATCCAGTCCGGAGCGCTGCTTCTCTTGAGCACCGCCGCCCCAGGTCACCGCCACAGATCCGAACACCTCCGCCCCTCCACCCCGCCACCGTCACCCCGGCCGCCGCCACCGGTGCCCCGCTCCAGCCACTTCCGCAGCTGACACTGCAGCGTCCACTAGTGCGACGACTCCTGCCGCTAAGGTCGCGTCCGCCGATCCGGGCAGCCTCGCCGCCCCAGCTCCAGCTCCAGCCAGCACCGCTACTTCCCGCCAGCAACGCCGCCACCGTCACCGACCCGAACAGGTCCACAGCTGCCGCCATCACTCCGGCGGCCGCCGCTGCAACCGCCGCCGTTGCGGCCGCGACAGCCGCTTCTGCGGCCAGCACCGCGGCGGTCCACTAGCGCGACGACTGCGGCCGCCGAGGTCACCTCCGCTGATCTGAACAGCCCGCAGTTCCAGCGAGCACCGCTGGTCCGGCGGCTGGGCGGTGCTGTCGGTGCTGCTCTGGGCGCCGTTGCTGTCGCTGGGACCGCTGGTCCTGTTCGCGGGTTGGGTGTTGATCGAAGTCGTCCGGTGGTCGTCTGGGCGGCCAGGGGCGTCCTTCGATCATGTGGTCCTTCGACTGAGAGGTCCGCCGGTCGGTGTAGCGGTGGTGGTGTCCGCTTGCGGTTCTTCCGCCCGGCCCGGGTGCCCCCGTGCCGCGTTGATCAGGTAGCGGATCCGGTCGCCATGGCAGCCGGATCTGCTACTCGATCAAGAGGGGGCGGAGGTTGGCGCGGGGTGTGGGGCGTCTGATTCGGGGTTGGGGCGTTGAGAGTTGTGGTGGGTCGGGAGGGCGGGGGGAAGGTGTGGATCGTGCCGGTTTGGGGTTTATCGGGTGGGAGGGGGGTCCGTTAAATCTTTGTGTTGGCACGTTTCGGGCGTGGTTCGCGGGGTGGATCACCGAGCGTGCCTCCGGCAGGAGGGAGCCGCGATCAGACGGGGAGCGAATGTCGGCGAGGGCTGGACCGCAGGGGGCGTGATGGGCGGAGAGGGTGCGGGATTGTCCGGAAGGGGACCGTTTCGGGGGCGAAGGGTGGCGGGAATCAAGCGGTGTCGAACTGGGGTGGGTGGCGTCCGAAGCGCGTTGGGCTTCCTATTCGTCGGGAGCGGGAAATGGGTGGGGTGGGCGCTGGCCAAACGGCTGGCGACGGGTGGGCGAACGGTGGGTTGCGGCCGGTCAGGCGGGTGGGCCGGGCGGGGGCGTGCAGGTTGCAAGGTGCGGTCCGCGAGGGGAATACAGCACGGAGAAAGGTGGGGCCGGGAAGGGACCTAGGGATCGGTGGGCGTCGCTGCGTGAATGCGATTCGGCGTGGCTTCTAGATCGACAGAGGAGGACGACGTGTACTTCGTCACCCGGCGAGATGGGGTCGCGGGGCTGGACGGGAGGAGTAATGGCTGTTCAGAGTGGGTGTGGGGCGTCAAGTCGGGCGGGTTGACCGGCTGTGGCACACAGGACGGAAGCCCGATCTACGGGTATCCAGGAGTGGGGCTGATCGATGGGTCCTGTCCGGATCGACCGATAGGAGAGGTTTTGCTGGCAGTGATAACAGCGACGGGGGCGATCACCGCAAGGACTGCGGCAGTCACAGAACGTATTCGTCGCAGTGGGACCGCCGGCATGGGCAACTCTCCGGAAAACTCGTCATCAATCGGGGTGAATCCGCCCAGATCTACCCGCCTGTCAGGCATATCCAACGGGTCCGGCGACAAACAGGATGGTTGCGTCCGTCACTCAGCGCGGTACGATCCGCCAGAGCCGCCATGCGGTCATCGGTGTGGAACCCCCTCCGCATCGCACCGCTCGTGGCACACCCGACGGAGGGCGATCTTGACTATCTGCTGCCCGCTTGCAGCAAGCGCGCCGGACGATCAGGCTGCGATGCGCTCTGTGGCATCGCTATCCGCCGGGTCAGCAGATCGTGTGAGGTTCGCATGAGTACGGCGATGCAGGTTCGGCTGCGGCACTGGCCCGGCATGAAGGTTTCCTGGCTCGGCGCGGGTGCTGTCGTCCATTCCGGCGACGAGCCCAGCCCGGGCGCGGCGGCGCTGGTCGTGTCGCCGCACGGCTCCACCGAGTGTGCGGTGGTCATCAGCTCGCACACCGTCAAGCTGCAGCCCGCGATGGTCGAGGAGCTGGCCGAGGTCCTGGCCAACGGGCTTCCCCGCGGGTTCACGGCGATGCGGTTCGTCGCGTGGGACGGCGCGTGCGCCACCAACGAGCGGCCGGCCGCGGCGCACTTGATCGCCATGCGGCTCGGGATCGACGTCATCGCGGCGGCGGGGCCGCTGCTGGGCGTGCCGGGTGGGTCGCTGTTCGCGCCGATCGGGCGTGGGGAGCACCGGCCGGGCGGGTTCTGGCGGTTCCGGACGGGTGCGCAGCCGCAGCGGGTCGGCTGGCGGTTCCCCGCGCCGCACTGGGAACAGGACCTCGGCGAGGTGCCCGAGCTGCCCGGCGACCTGGTGCTCGACCAGATCCCCGCGGGCCTGTGGCTGCACCGCCGCCGGGTCGGCAGCGTCACGGACCTCGCGTACTCGGTGCCGACGGATCACTCGCACCCGGCGATGATCCTGTCGCACCCGAACGAGGAGCCGCTGCACCGCGACGAGCTCATGCAGGCCGTCTCCGTCATTCCGGCGCTCGCCGCCGATCGGTGTGTCTTCACGCCGTACGGGCAGCGCCCCCTCCTCGACGGCCCCGTCGGGCCGGTCGTCGCCGACGTGCTGGGCCGCGCCGTGCACGTGCGCACCGGTCTGCCGCTGTGCGCGCCCGCCGGGCAGCGCGCGGTCGTCACGATCGACCAGAAGGGCCTCCCCCGCTGGCGGACGTTCGCCCGGGAGCTGTGGCACGCGCCGCGCACCGGCGCGCCGCGGCCGGTCGACTGGGTCAACCCGTGCCCCGACGTGCTCGACACGCCGGCGGGTGCGGCCACGTTCACGCTCGGCGGCGGCTGGGTCCTGGAGGTCGTCCAGGCCGGCCTGTGGATCCGTCCCGAGCACCTGACCGACCCCGCGGACTGGATCCGCGGCCTGCCGGTCGACGTCAACCGCTGCGCGATCATTGTGGGCGCCCCGCACGCCGCGGAGCTGCCGCCCCCTGGTCACACGATGGCCGACGTACTGGAGAAGCTCCCGGTCGACGCGCGCAAGCGGGCCTATCTGGCCGTGCCGCGCGGGGCCGCGCCGAACGTGTTCATCCTCGCGACCGCGCTGCGGGACTCGCTGCCGGAGCCCGGTGAGGTCGAGCTCGTCGCCCCGCCGACGACGAGCGGCTCGTTCCCGGCGGTCGGCTCGACGACGGGTTCGTTCCCCGCGGCGGCGCCCAACGGGCACCGGCCCGACGGACCGTTCCTGGTCAACGGCCGGCCCGCCAACGGGCACCCGTCCGGCGCACACCCGACGGTGTCGCGCCCGGCGCACGCCTCGTTCGACGGCGACGAGCCGCAGGACCCGTGGCGCACCGTCTACGACCCCCAGCGCACCGGCTCCTTCGAGCCGCTCACCAGCACCGACCGCCGCGAGCCGCGCACGGGTGGCTTCGCGCCGGCCGAGCCGACCAGCGGGTCGTTCGCCCCGGTCGAGCCGCGGTCGGGGGCCTTCCCGCCGGTGGAGCCGCGGACCGCGGCGTTCCCGGCCCCCCACAACGGAGCGGACCACCGCAACGGGGCCGACCCGCGCAACGGGGCCGACCTGCGCAACGGGGCGGACCACCGGAACGGGGCTGACCTGCGCAACGGCGCCGACCCTCGTACCGGAGCGGACCCTCGTACCGGAGCGGACCCGCGCAACGGCAGCGACCTTCGCAACGGCGCCGATCCCCGCAACGGGGCGGACCACCGGAACGGGGCTGACCTGCGCAACGGGGCCGACCTGCGCAACGGCGGCGACCCTCGTACCGGAGCGGACCCGCGCAACGGCAGCGACCTTCGCAACGGGATGGACCACCGCAACGGCGCCGACCCGCGCAACGGGCACGACCCGCGGACCGGGGCGTTCGCGCCGGTCGAGCCGCCGACGGGGTCGTTCGCGCCGCTGAGCCCGAACGGGACCAACGGCCAGCACGCCCCCGGCGGTTTCGGGCCGCAGCCCGGCCAGCCGCAGCACATGGGCCAGGGCCACATGGGCCAGCCGCAGCACCCGGGCCCGCAGCACCCCGGTCAGACGCACCCCGGTCAGTCCCGCCCCAGTCAGCAGTACCCGGGCCAGCAGGGACGCGGTCCCGGGTTCGGCAACGGGCGGGGCGACAGCACCACGGCGTTCCCCCCGGTCGCGCCCGAGGCCTACCGCGGCATGCCCAACGGCACCCACCCGGAGCTGAACGTGGCGCCGCCGCGGACGTACCACCGCGAGCAGCAGTCGTACGACACCCAGGCCCACGACGCGGGACGGCCGGCCAACGACGGGTACCGCTTCGACGCCCCGAACTACGACGAGCACCACTTCGACCTGCCGACGCCGCCCGGGCAGCGCGCACCGGTCCAGCGGATGCCCGCGCACGACGAGGCCGAGGACGCGGGCGGCGCCGAGGACACGTCGTCGATCCGCTCGGGCCGGGAGATCCGCTCGCACGGCAAGAAGGCGAAGGCCACCCGCACGGACGACAAGACCAGCACGCAGGAGCTCGACCGCCTGCTCGGGTTCTTCGACGAGATCCGCCGCGCGAAGGCGTGGGACGAGGACTCGCCGGGCTCGGAGACGGACGAGGCCACGGCGCGCCGCGCGGCCGCCGGCCAGCCACCCGCCGGCCCCCGGCGCGCCCGCTAGGCAAAACCCGGCAAAGCCAGGCAAGGCCCACTGGGCGAAGCCAGGCAAACGACGCGACAGCGGCCCGGTCTCGGAAAGAGGCCGGGCCGCCGCGTTTTCGCCGCCGGGCCGGGGCCGACTAGGATCGGCCGGGTGCTCGACATCATGCTGCCGCACTACGGCGACGTGGAGCTGCTGAAGCTCGCCGTCAACAGTGTCATCGCGCAGACCGACGACCGGTGGCAGCTGACCGTCCTGGACGACAGCACCACCGAAGGCATCCCCGAGTGGTTCGCCGCATTGGGGCACGAGCGCGTCACGTACCGGCGAAACCCCACAAACCTGGGCGTCACCGGCAACTTTCAGCAGTGCGTCGACCTCGCCACCGAGCCGTTCATGGTCATCATGGGCTGTGACGACGTGATGCTGCCCAACTACGTCGCGTCGGTGCACGCGCTCGTCGACGCGCATCCGGACGCGGTGCTGATCCAGCCCGGCGTCGAGGTGATCGACGCGCGCGGCGAGGTGGTGCGGACGCTCGCCGACTCGACGAAGCGCCGGGTGTACGCGCCGAAGATCGACGGCACCGTGGTCCTGTCGGGCGAGGAGCTCGCGGTGAGCCTGCTGCGCGGCAACTGGCTGTACTTCCCGTCGCTGTGCTGGCGCACGTCGCAGGTGCAGGCGGTCGGCTTCGACCAGTCGCTGAAGGTGATCCAGGACCTCGCGCTCATCCTCGAGCTGGTCACCCGGGGGGGCACGCTCGTCGCGACGGACGTGGTGTCGTTCCGGTACCGGCGGCACGGCTCCAGCCTGTCGTCGTCGTCCGCGGTGACGGGCGGGCGGTTCAGCGAGGCCCGGGACTTCTTCCTCGCCGCGGCGGCCCGGATGGACGCGCACGGGTGGCACCGGGCGGCCAAAGCGGCCCGCTGGCGCCTGTCGTCGCGCATCCACGCACTGACGATGGTGCCTGCGGCCGCGAAGCAGCGCAGCGGCAGCAGTGTGGGCGTGCTCACAAAGTACGCGCTCGGTCGCTGACCATGTAGACATCGCGGGGGCGGCTTCGTCGTATCCAGTGCAAGGCCGGACACGACGAAGGAGACCGCGATGATCCACTCCAGCCACCTGCTCTGGCAGGCGAGCACCATGACCGAGGACCGGCAGCGCGAGGCGGAGCGGCAGCTGGCCCGCGCCGCGGCGCGGTGGCACCGCCGCCTGTGGGGGGCGAAGGCGGAGAGGGTGGGAGTCGAACCCACACGGGCGTGAACCCAACGCCGTTTTCGAGACGGGTGCCGGCACCAATCGGCTGGCCTCTCCAGTGCTGTGACGCGCCCTCGGAGGGATTCGAACCCCCGGCCTCTTCGTTCGTAGCGAAGTGCTCTCGTTCCGCTGAGCTACAAGGGCATGGTGGTGCGCGGAAAGTGAGGGGATCGAACCCCCGCGGGGTCGTCCCCCGTCGACGGCTTAGCAAGCCGCAGCCTTACCTCTCGGCCAACTTTCCTCAGTACCCGGAAGAGGATTCGAACCTCCAACCTCCTGACCCTGAATCAGGCGCCTCTACCGTTGGGCCACCCGGGCACGGGTGTGGTGCGGTCGTGCGTGGACCCGACCGGACTCGAACCGGTCGCCTCCGCTGTGCAAGAGCGGCGCTCTTCCTGATGAGCTACAGGCCCGTGTGGCCCGGCGGGGAGGTAGCAGGGCCCCGCCGGGCCCATGGGTCAGCGCTGGGCGAGTGCGTGCCAGGTCGGAATCGACGGCTGGTGTCGCAGCACCATGCCCGCTTCGGCGGGGGTGCGGTCGCCCTTGCGCTGGTTGCAGACCATGCAGGCCGCAACGGTGTTCTTCCAGGTGTTCCGCCCGCCCCGGGACCGGGGCAGGATGTGGTCGATGGTGGTGGCGTCCTTGCCGCAGTAGCCGCAGCGACGGCCGTCACGGGCGTGAACACCGGCGCGGGACCACGCGGGCCCGCTGCCGAAGCGCCAGCGCGTGACGACGTAGGACACGAGCCGGACGACCTTCGGCATCGGGTAGACCCCGATGAGCCGGTCGGGCTCGGACTCGTGCACCACGGCAACCTCACGCAGCAGCATGCGCACCGCATGACGGAGGGTGACCCGGTGCAGGGGTCCGAGGTCGGCGTTGAGAACGAGAACCGCGGTCACCGGGCCTCCCTTCGTTTGTTTCTTCCCAACTGATACCAAACGATCTTGCGTGCCGTGAGCGGGATTCGAACCCGCACCGATCCCATTTTGAGCGGGACGCCTCTACCGATTGGGCTACCCCGGCGAATTGTATTCGGGCACAAAAAAGCCGCCCATTGTCGCGGGCGGCGGAAGAGGAGGGGGAAACCCTATCCTCGCCACCGTCCGGGCAGGAGTAGACTGGCCGACAGGCCGCTGAGCAGCAGGTCACGCCGGGCTCGGGTCGCGCGGGATCGACCGCGTGACGCCGACAACTCGATGCGCTCTGCCATTTGCGGTCTCCCTTCTCAATCCCTGTTGATCTTGACGTGTGGCTCGTTGATGTATTCAAAGATACGACCCCGGCGCCGCCGCGGCAACCATTTAATCGACGGCGCCGGAGGTCGGCTCAGGCGGCGGCCGTGTAGTGCGCGAGGTACAGGTCCATCTCGTCGGTGGACTCGTCGCCCTCGTTGACGCTGAACCACAGCGAGTTCTCCAGCCAGAACCGGTGGATGAACTGCTCGAAGCTGTCGGCGGCGTGGACCATGTTGGCGACGAGGGCGTCGGGGTCCACCTCTTCCAGGCCGACGATCTCCAGCAGCCACGGCGAGGCGATCACGAACGGTTCGGTGCCGGGTCGCAGGTACAGGTACCAGATGACCGCGTCCTGCTGGTCGCGCAGGAACCGTACGAGTTGCGCCGAGGGCTCGACCGGGCTCGGGACGGGGCGGGGCGCCAGGTCGAAGTCGCAGCCGGTGCAGGATGGGATGGCGTCCATGAGGACCTGGCTGCTCATGAAGCGCTTGAACGCGGCCGGCAGCTCGACGTGCGTGGCGAGGGCGCCGACGTCCATGGCCCGCAGCGGGTCGTGCGGCGCGTCCGGGACCAGCCAGCTGAACGTGCCGTCGAAGCGTGACTGGTCCACTACCGGCAGGCTCTCGGTGGGGTACAGCTCGTAGGTACCCATGCTTGCCCGGGCGCTGCCCAGGTCCGTGCCCCACCAGCCGCGCGGAAAGTCGATCGTCATGTGTCGCACGGTACGACGCCATGTGGTGTTCTTCCGTCGCCTATCGGACCAAGACGAGCGCGTTTCAGGTCAACTCGTGTCACCCGTTGCTGGCCGCCTCCAGCGTCGGGATCTGCGGCAGCACGCCGAGGTAGCTCAGCTTTTCGACGATCGCCTCTGCCGTGAAGGGTTTGATGACGTACTCGTGGGCGCCGGCGGCGAGGGCGCGCACGATCTGCCCGTGCTCGCTCTCGGTCGTCACCATCATCAGGGTCATCTGGCGCAGGTGTTTCTGCTTGCGGACCGCCATCACGAACTCGAGGCCGTTCATCTCCGGCATGTTCCAGTCGATCAGGGCGAGCCCGGGTTGCAGGTCCTGGTCCCAGATCTGGTCGAGGGCGTCCTTGCCGTTGGTGGCCTCGCGGACCTCGAAGCCGAGCGGCAGCAGGATCCGTTTGAGGATGCCCCGCATGGCACGCGAGTCGTCGATGACCATGGCGAGCTTCGTGTCCATTCAGACTCCGACAGGTTGGTAGGTGGTGGTTTCGTACGGGTCCGTGGTCGTGTCGATCTTCGTGTGGAAGAGCGGGTCGGCGGCGAGGATGGCGCGGCGGACGTCGAGGAGCTCGGTGACGCGTTGCTGGATGACGGCGGAGCCGAGCAGGCCGTCGTCGCCGAAGTCGCGGCGGGAGTCGTCGAGGCCTTCCTCGACGATGTCGAGGATCTTCTCCACGGCCAGGGCGACGGACCGGCCGTTCTCGGTGTAGACGACGACCGGCACGGTCGGCCCGGACTCCGTCTCGTACGCGCCGAGCATGTGCGACAGGCGCAGCACGGGAAGGATCTGGTCGCGGTACTGCACGACCTCCCGGCTCCCGGTCCGCTCGATCCGCTCCACCGGGAACTCCTCCAGGCGCGTGACCATGTCGAGGGGGATCGCGACCCGCCGGTCACCCACACCCGCGATGAGCAGGCGGCCGCCGCCGCCGTCGGCGCCGCCGCGCCGGACCGACGTGTCGGCGTCGCCGGACTCGACGCCGGCGGCCAGCTGGGCGCGCCTGGCCAGGGAGGCCACATCGAGGATCAATGCGACGCGGCCGTCGCCGAGGAGGGTGGCACCCGCGTACGTGCCGATGTCCTTGAACCGGGACGTGAGCGGCTTGACCACGACCTCTTCGGTGTTGAGCACCCGGTCCACCACCAGCCCGAACCGCTTGCCCTCCGCCTGCAGCACCGCGACGTAGACGTCCTTGTCGTGCTCGCCCTCGCGGGGCAGCCCGAGGGTGTCGTCCAGGTACACCAGGGGCAGGAGCTTGCCCCTGAGGCGGTACACCTGCGCCCCCATGGCATGCTCGACGACGCGGCCGGACTGGCCGTCGAGGTACACCAGCTCGTGCACCGCGACCTGCGGGATGACGTACCGTTCCTCGCCGCACTCGATCGTGAGCGCCTGAATGATGGCGAGGGTCAGCGGAA